>NZ_DASPLO010000201.1:0-73816 GCF_035627495.1 Methylocaldum sp. | reverse complement strand
AGCGTTCCACGGCCGAGCGCGCCTCGGCCGTCAGTTTCACTGCGTATTTCTGGGTTCGCATGATCGTCTCCTGGCTTCCAGACAATCATCAGACCCAAGACATGACCAAACATTGCACTGCTACCGTGGCGAAGCACTAGCTTTCGAAAGCCTCAATTTCGGCACAGCTTGCAGCAACCGGCGGGTATATGGATGCGCCGGCTCGAACAGCACCTGCCGTGTGACGCCCATTTCGACAATCTTACCCCGATGCATGACCGCCACCCGGTCGGCCAGTTCGGCCACCACGGCCAGATCGTGGGTGATGAACAGATAACTCAAGTGCCGCCGGTCGCGCAGATCCCTCAACAGTCTCAGGATTTGGGCTTGAACCGAAACGTCCAGAGCGCTGGTCGGCTCGTCGCACACGATCAGCTTGGGATCGACGGCCAAAGCCCGCGCGATGCAGATGCGCTGCCTCTGTCCGCCGGAAAACTCGTGCGGGTAGCGTAACCGCGCCTCCTTCGGCAACCCGACGCCCTGCAACAAATCCTCCACCCGCTCGCGCCGCTCCGTCTCGGTCATGGCGGGATGCAAAGCGCGCAGCCCTTCTTCGATGATGTCGCCCACCACCATGCGCGGATTCATCGACGAGTACGGGTCCTGAAACACAATCTGCATTTCGGCGTAACGCTTGCGGCGCTCCTCGCCATCAAGCTCGGTAATATCGGAACCGTCGAAGCGGACCCGCCCGCCGGAATTCTCGATGAGGTTGAGAATCCCTTTGCCCAAGGTCGTCTTGCCGCATCCCGACTCGCCCACCAAGGCCAGGGTCTCGCCCTGCGCCACCGAAAACGAAACCCCGTCCACCGCCCGCACGTAATCCACGGTCCGCTGAAAGATGCCTTGCTTGATCGGATAATGGATCTTGAAGTCTTCCACAACTAGCAGTGGTTCCGAACCCTGTGTTTCGGGCCGGTTGAGACAGGCGTCCAATCGGGGCATAGCCGTGAACAACTCGCGGCTGTAGGGATGCTCCGGCTTTTCGAAGAATCGCTCGCTCCCGCTCTGTTCCACGATCTTTCCCGCACGCATGACGGCGACACGGTCGGCCAGTTCCGCGACTATGCCGAGATCATGGGTGATCAGCCATAGCGCCATTCCGCTTTCGCGCTTCAAACGCTCGAGGAGCTCCAGGATTTGCGCCTGAATCGTCACGTCCAAAGCCGTAGTCGGCTCATCCGCGATCAGGAGATCCGGCTCGCCGGCCAAAGCGATGGCGATCATGACCCGCTGCCGCATGCCGCCGGAGAGCTGATGGGGGTACTCGTCCAGATGCCGCTGCGGGTTCGGCAATCCCACATGATCCAAAAGCTCCAATGCGCGGGTCCTTGACGCCTTGCCCTGCAAACCCCGCTGCAAGCGCAGCGCCTCGCCGATCTGCCGACCCACGGTCATGACCGGATTCAGCGAACTCATGGGGTCCTGAAAGATGATGCCGATGCGCAGTCCGCGGATGGCACTCATGGCATATTCCGGCAACCCGAACAAGTCGGTGCTTCCGAGATTGACCCGCCCCCCCGTGATTCGCCCGTTGTGGGGCAAAAGCCTCAACACAGACAGCGCCGTGACCGATTTTCCCGAACCCGATTCGCCCACGAGCGCGAAAGTCTCTCCTTTATCGATATGAAACGACACGCCGCTGACGGCGGGGATCAGCTCCGCACTCTGGCGGAAACTTACGTGCAGATCGGACACCGATAAAAGCGCGGTAGCCGTTTCCGGTTGAGCTTTCGCGTGTAATGCGTCAGAGGCCGCGTTCAAACTTTTCCTCCCCCAACCAGGGCCGCTGATGAGTTTATCACTCCGCTCGCCTCGGATCGAAAGCATCTCGCACGGCATCCGCGAAGAGGTTGGCGGCCAGCACCAGGTTGAACATGAACAGAAACGCGGCCGCCAAGGACCACCACACCACCGGATCACGCGCCATTTCGAGCCGGGCGCCGTTGATCATGTTGCCCCAGCTCTCCATGGTGGGATCGACGCCGATATTCACGTATGACAGTACGGCCTCGGCCAACACCAGCGAGCTGAAATCCAAGGCCACCGAAATCAGCACCAGATGGAATACGTTGGGCAAGATATGCCGCATCAGAATCACGCCTTGCCGTACGCCCAGCGCCCGAGCCGCCTGAACGTACTCCATCTCGCGCAGCTTCAGGGTTTCCGCGCGGAGCAGGCGGCACAGGCCGGTCCAACTGGTCATGCCGAGGATCAGGCAAAGAAACAAGAGCCTGAAATCGGCCCGCAGCGCCAGACTCGCGAATTCGTCCTCGTGCCGGGCCATGTACACCTGCATGATGAGCATGGCCGCGGCGATGAGCAGCACGCCGGGTATGGAATTGAGGGTGGTATAGAGATATTGGATCACATCGTCGACCCAGCCGCGGAAGTAGCCCGCCAGAATGCCGAGACCTAAAGCCAAAGGCAGCGTCGCGAAAGTGGTCAGGGTGCCGATCAGAAGGCCGGTCCGGACGCTCTTGAGGCTCTGATAGAACACGTCCTCGCCGACCTTGTCGGTACCCAGAACGTGATAGCGCAGGCCGAGTTCCCCCAGCATGCCACTGCATCCCAAGATGAGGAACAGCGTCAGCAATACGGCTCGCCACGGAATTTCCGTTCGGCCCAGAGCGATGCGCTTCAAGCTTTCGGCCAGACCGATACGATCATGACGGCTGCGCCAGACGATCACCAAGGAAGCCGACAATAGCCAGATCAACCCGCCCTCTCCCAGCCCTTTCATGCCGGTCGCCAGGATATCGGCCGTTTTCTCATGTTCCGGGTCGGCCAGATGCGCACTACCGTATTGCAAACGGGGATAATCCCAGAGCTGGGAGCCGTCCGGCTGGCGAATCATTTCCTTGGCGTAGGCGTAGGACGAAAAAGGCGCCGAATAGGTTTTCTCCACGCGCGTTCGGATGGGCGTCATCCAGCTATCCAATACGCTGATCACTTCGGCCTGATATTGAGATTTACCGTTTTCCCCTTGGTTCCGGGGATGAAAATGGATCGAATCCAGCACGGCTATGAAAAGATAAGCCAGCAGAATCACCAGCGACACCACGGCACTTCGACTGCGCGCCACCTTGCGCCAGGGGCGGCGCAGGTGCTCGCGGCCCCTGGCCCGGACGATGAGCACGACAAAGCCCGCCAGCAAGATGAAGAACAGAATGTCGGTCCACAGTAGCTTCAACATGGTTTAACCGAGCCGCACGCGAGGATCGACCAGGGTGTAGGAAAGATCGGTCAGCAGCAAACCGAGGATGTACAGCGCGGAACCGAGAAACACCATGGCGCGCACGATGGCGAAGTCCTGTTGGCTGATGGCGTCGATGGTATAGCTGCCCAAACCCGGAATGGCAAAGAACGACTCGGTGATCAGGCTGCCGGTGAACAGCAAGGGCAACACCACGACCACCCCGGTCAGGATGGGAATCATGGCGTTCTTGAGCACATGCCCGAACAGCACCCGCGGCTCGGACAGTCCCTTGGCCCGCGCGGTGCGCACGTAATCCTTCTCCACTTCTTCCAGAAACAAGGTCCTATACCAGCGCACGCCGGAACCTACGCCGGCGATCACGCTGATAATCAACGGCAGGATCAAGAATCGGGCGGCGTTAATTCCGCCGTCGTAACCGGAAATCGGCGTGAGCTGCAGCAGTTTTCCAATCAGGTATTGCCCGCCGATAATGTAAAACAGGAACGAGACGGACATGAGAACGACACATAGGGCGATGCCCCATAATTCCAGATAAGTCAGCCGAAAAAACACCAATAACAGGGCCAGGCTGATGTGCACCAGGAGCCCCATCAAGAGAGAAGGCACCGCGATGGCGAGGGAGGGCCACATGCGCTGCTGGATATCGGCGCCGATTTCGCGCCCGCTGTCGGAACGCCCGAAACGGAACAGGAACAAGCCCACCGACTTCTGATAAAAGATCGTTCGCGTCGCTTTGTCGGCTCCCTCCGCCTTTTCGTTCCAGAACAACGGCAAATCGTAGCCGCGCTCGTGTTTCCAGCCTTCGACCGCTTCCTGGGTGACATGCTTCTGCCCGAGATGCATCCGCGCCATGTCGTCCGGCGTATTCACCACGAAGAACAACAGAAAGGTGAGGATGTTCACCCCCAAAAGCAGCGGAACGGCGTAGAGCACGCGACGGATGATGTAGCGGATCATAGCGCGGTGGACCTCATGCGGCGGCGGTAGGTCGAATACGCCGGGACGATCGCCACGGCCAGCAGCCCCGAACCCGCGGCCAGCGGCCAGTAGGTCGGCCGGTTCCACTCCGCCCGCTTGTCCCCCCGCTGTTCGGCATCGATGCGCTGATATTTGAGCTCGTTGTTGGCCATCAGATTGGGTTTGAGATTGCGGTACCAGTCATGGTGCAGCGAAAAGGCCTTGGGATGGTAACCGAATATCCAGGGCGAGTCATGCCTCAGGATTTCTTGCATCTCCTGGATGATACGGAAACGCTCCTCGCCGTCATCCATATTGCGCATGCGCTCGAACAACCGGTCGAATTCGGGATTTTTATAATTGGCCGCGTTCTCGCCGCCCTTGCCCACCTTGGCGTTCTCGCCGTAAAGCAAGAAGAAGAAATTCTCCGAATCGGGATAATCCGCATTCCAGCCCCACATAAAGATTTGGGCATTGCCGTTCATCATCTTCTGCTGAAACTGGTTGTAATCCGTGGTGCGCAGCACCAACTGGATACCGAGCTTCGCGAACTGCTTCCGGTACCAATTCAGAATCGATTTGTCGTCGGGGCCCCGCGCCACCGTATCGAGATAAAGCACTAAGGGCTTGCCGGTCTTGGCGTCGACTCCATTGGGATACCCGGCCTCGGCCAGCAGTTTTTTTGCCGCATCGATGGCCTTCCGGCGCGGCGCGCCGTCGACCCACTCGTACACGTAAGGGTTGATCCCCTCATTGCCCTCGACGTTGCCGAAAATGCCTGGAGGCAACAGCCCCTGAGCCGGAACACCGCGGCCGTTAATGAATATGGCGATGAACTCCTCGTAATCGATCGCGATGTTGATGGCTCTGCGGAGTTTCGCTTTGGCCTCGTCCAACCCGCCCACCGTGGCATCGAGCATGTTGAACCCCATGTAGAACGTCGAGGTCGTTATGGAGGTCTTCAAGCGGATCTCCTTGGCTTTCATTTCCGGCGTCAGCTCGGCGTCGCCCTGCCCGCTGAACTGAACAGCCTGATCGAAATTGTCCGAAGCCAAGCCCGAAGCATCGTAATAACCCTGCAGGAATTTATTCCAGTAGGGAATCGTTTCCTTCTCTAGAGTGAACACCACCTTCTCGATGAACGGCAGCTTTTGTCCGGCATCCGTGAGATAGCCTTGAGCGGCATCCTCCGGCTCGCCCTCGGCCGGGTAGAAGGCATCGTGGTAATTCGGGTTTTTCAGCAGCACCATGCGCCGGTTCGGATTGTTCTCCGCCAGCATAAAGGCGCCGGTGCCAACCGGATACCAGTCGAGGGTGATGTTTTTTTCGACCAGGCCCGGCTGAGCGTAGAACGCATCCGCCTCCCAGGGCATCGGGGCGAAAAACGGCATGGCCAGCCAGAAGCGAAACTGGGGGTACTTGCCGTGCAAGCGGATCTTCAACCGGTGCGCATCGGCAATCTCGATTCCATCCACCGTATAACCGCGGATATCGAAGAACCCCGACTTATCCGGCCGCGCCTCGAAATCCTTCGCCATCCGCTCGCTCAGCTCCTTAAGACCGACGATATAACCCTTCATCATCTCGGCTATGGGCGAATGAAGCTGCGGATGCACCAGGCGCTTGATCTGGTAAACGTAATCCTCGGCCGTCAGCGTACGGGTGCCGGTTTCGGCAAAATCGGCGATGCTCTTGATCTCCGCCAGTTCGTCTCCGGTCAGCGCATGATAGCGATAGCGCCCATCCCGGGTCTTGACGAATGCCGGATGGGGTTGGAATAAGATGTCCGGGCGGATGCGGATCTCGTATTCGCTGTACGCGATCTGCGCCTCCGGCGTTTTTTCCGGCAGCGGATGTAGATCCTTGTCAAGGTAAGTCACGATCGGCAGGGCTTCCGCCGTCAACGGTTCGAGCTGATAGGGCCGTTTCAGATAGGCGTACTGCAGCAGCGGCTCGTACACCTGGGCGATGATCTCGTACTCGTTGGAACTATAGGCCCGCGCCGGGTCCAGGTGCCTCGGCCGCTCGTTGAAGGAGGTGTAAAGAATGTTCCTGCCCTTGTCCTCGGCCGGATAGGGATTGTTCAGAGGACTGCCGCAGGCAACGAGCACGAAAGCCAGAAGAGAAAGCCAGGCCGGCCGAAACAAACGCGCGAAGCCTCGGCGCGCACGAAAAAGTTCGCTTATGGAACTCGCCGGACCGAAAAAACGATGTACCGATTTTTGCCTAGTCGCCATAGGCGGCCATTATACGCGAGCGGGGCGATAGTCCCATCGGTAAGCCGGGCTTATCGGGCCTCTGTCCATCCTGCGACTACGACTGGACAGCACCCGACCTCTAGCGGATACTTTCGCGCCATTTCCAGACGAAATCGGAGATTCATCATGGGTTTCATGCAAGACAAACTGGCGTTGATCGTTGGCGTCGCCAGCAATCGGTCCATCGCCTACGGTATCGCGGAGGCGATGCGACGGGAGGGAGCGGAAATCGCCCTGACCTATCAGAACGACAAACTCAAGGAGCGCGTTGAAAAACTGGCGGAGGAACTGGGCGCGAAAATCGTCCTGCCCTGCGACGTGGCGAGCGATGAGCAGATCGACACACTTTTCGCCGAGCTGGGCAAATGCTGGGACGGGCTCGACTGTATCGTCCATTCCGTCGCCTTCGCCCCGCGCGAAGCTCTGGAAGGCTCTTATCTCGACGCGGTAACTCGCGAGAATTTCCGCATCGCCCACGACATCAGCTCCTACAGCTTTGCCGCGCTCGCGAAGGGTGGACGCAAGCTGATGGCGGGCCGCAAGGGTTCGTTGTTGACGCTGAGCTATCTCGGCGCCGAACGGGCCATGCCGAATTACAACGTGATGGGCGTCGCCAAAGCCAGCCTCGAAGCCAACGTCCGCTACCTGGCAGCTTCCCTCGGCCCCGAAGGCATTCGCGTGAACGCCGTCTCCGCCGGGGCCATCCGCACCCTCGCCGCCTCCGGCATCGCCAATTTCCGCGAGATGCTGGCCAAGGGCGAACAAGCGGCTCCCTTGCGCAAGAACGTCACCACTGAGGAAGTGGGCAACGCCGCCGCATTCCTCTGCTCCGATCTCGCGTCCGGCATCACCGGGGAAATCCTTTACGTCGACGCCGGCTACAACATCGTCGGCCTAGCCGGCATCTGATTTCCATCACTAGCAAGCCGGGACCCGAACGATTGTCCCGGCTTGCCCTGCCCCGTTCACCTTAGCTTCACGCCAGTCTCCCATCTCGGCGTCTTGAAATCGGACCTAAGTCCGTATTCGTACGGCTATCGCTATCGGGAAGTCTGCAATTTAATCAAATACTTTCTCAATGTTTGAAGCCTAGAGCACTTTCGGCTGTAGGGTGTACTGTGCGCATCCCATCCATACACCGTCGCCGAAACCGCTCTAAAAATTCAGGATAGATCCGGCAGATGCAGGTGAACTGGAAGGGATTTCTCGGCGTAAGCCACAATCCCGTTTTCGAGCACAAGGACTTCAAACATCGCGGCTTTCGAGGCTGCCTTTAGCAAAGTGCCGACAAGGAGGAACGGACGATGCAAGAAAAAGCGCTCGAAGCGGTTCTGCGCGGATTCGTATTCCTGAGCTTGGCCTTCACCGGTCTCACGATGTGCTCCGATGCTCCGGCCAGAAGCGCCGAGGAGTTTCAGCAGTTTATGGCGGACATGAAGACCGCGAAGCTGGATGCCATGGAGCGCCATCTAAAAGTTCTCGACGAGCGTTACGATCTCAGCGATAACCCGTCCAAAACGGTCACGATGACCCGGGGCAAACCTGTTCAGGAAGGGGTGCGGGTCAAAATACGGGAGGTCGTAACCTGGGACAAACTGGCGGAAATGACACCCGAGGAGATTCGGAAGCAAGACTTGTTTCCGAAGGGATTCATGCCGCTACCCCATCCCAATCCCGCCGAGGGCGGCATTGTATTTAGCAAAAACTTCGTAGAGGCTATCGAGCAGCAGGAGGGACGGGATCTCGCCCGCTTCGACGTGGGTTTCGATATTCCGGAGCGGTTCCAGCCGGAACTCCCGCCCCCCGTCTTTCTCAAGACGCAGACGGACCGGGGTGATGTTTCCCGAGGTCAATTGATAACGCTCTCCAATTACCGTGAACTTTTCGATGGCGTCATCAACCCGGAACAGTTGGAGGGACTGCGGCTGTTGCTCACGCCTTTCCCGCAGCAGCAGTTCAACGCCACCGATGACCGCCGCTCGGAAAATCCTTCTCCCGGCATCGCCTGTTTCGACTGCCATGTCAACGGCCATACCGGCGCTGCCATCCAGACGGTTCCGAGCCCCCGTCCGCGGGAACCCAATCTTCGCATCGATACGCCGAGCCTTCGGGGCGTCGAGGTTCAGCAGTTGTTCGGCTCTCAAGGCATGCCGAAAAGCATTGAGGACTACTCGGAATTCAAATTGCGGACGGCTTATTTAGACGAAAATCCGGCCGCAACCCAGGAAAAAGAAGGCCATATCCCGGATCGCAATGACATATCTCTCATGGCCGGGTTTCAGAAACTCATAGACTTCCCGCCGGCACCCAAGCTCGATACGTCGGGCAAGCTGGACCCGCAAAAGAATGATGAGGCCGCACTCCGCGGCCAGGACCTTTTTTTCGGCAAAGCCCAATGCGCGACTTGCCATACGCCACCCTACTATACCGATAACCGCGCGCACGACCTGCAGGTGGAACGGTTTTACAGATCCGGAACGAGCACTAGCCAAACGACCGCACCGGACGGCCCCATCAAGACTTTCCCTCTGCGCGGCATCAAGGACTCGCCGCCCTATCTGCACGACGGACGCTTGCTGACATTGGAAGACACGGTGGAATTCTTCAATCTGGTGCTCGGACTGAAACTCACCAAATCCGAGAAACAGGATCTGCTCGCATTTCTGGTAACGCTGTAACGATCTGAAAACTCAATCGGTTAACGCATTATTACAACTCCCTTTCGTATAACCACCCTCATTTTAAGGCTTGCGCGCTTCTCAAAAGCCTAACTATACTGCTTATAAAAGCACTGCTTTTATAAGCCATGAAAAACACAACCCTACGCCAGCAGGAAATACTCGACCATATCCGCCGGACGCTCCGTCAGGACGGAGTGCCACCGACCATCGCGGAGATCGCCAACGCTCTCGGCCTTAAATCCACGAATGCCGTACGCGGCCATCTTCAGGCTTTGGCTCGGAAGGGCCTTATCGAGCTAATGCCCTCTCTGGCTCGGGGCATCCGTCTGATGGAACACCAGGCTCCGGCCGACGCCCTGCCCGTCATCGGCAGAGTCGCCGCCGGCCGGCCGGTGCTGGCGGAAACCCATATCGAGAAATATTGCCGCCTCGGCCCGGAATTATTTCAGGGCAAAGCGGATTACCTGCTCCGCGTGCGCGGCCTCAGCATGCGCGATGCGGGCATTCTGGAAGGCGACCTTCTGGCGGTGCAGCGCACCGACCAGGCCCGTAGCGGCCAAATCGTGATCGCCCGCCTCGGCGATGAAGTCACGGTAAAACGGCTGCGGCTTGAAGGCTCTATGGCCTATCTGGAACCGGCCAATCCCGACTTCGAAACCCTGGCGGTCGATCCCGAGCGCCAGGAGCTCTGCATCGAAGGCGTGGTGATCGGCGTGATCCGCAGCGAGTGGGTGTAATGGATAAACGGAATGGACTCGATGAATTGCTCCGCGCTACGCCGCTCCTGTGGCGCGGTCGCCGCCCCCAAGCGGCCGACAGTGCCGCAATTCCCACCGGCTTCACGGAACTGGACAAGGCTTTGCCGGGAAGCGGCTGGCCTTTTGCCGCATTAATGGAAATCGCCGTTCCCGCCTGGGGTATCGGCGAACTGCATCTCTTGCTTCCCGCCATGCGGCACGTACAACAATCGGGAAAACGCCTAGCTTGGATCGCGCCGCCTTATCTGCCCTATGCACCGGCCCTGGCGGATGCCGGCATCGATTTGGACCGCCTGCTCCTGCTGGACAAGCTCTCGGACGACAAAGACATCTGGTGGAGCGCGGAAAAACTATTGCGCAGCACCGCCTGCGGCATGGTCTTGGCCTGGCCCCGCAAATTGTCTCCCGTTCCGGTATTGCGCCGTTTGCAATTGGCGGCAACGGAAGGCCGTTGCCTCGGCGTGTTGCTGCTGTCCGAACTGCCCGCCGGAACTCCGGCCGCTTTGCGCCTCCGTCTCGAAGCTGGGGAGCAAGGGCTTTGGGTCCATATTCTCAAGACACGCGGCACGCCAATCGTAAATGCCGTGCTACTCGGTGGGTCGGACGACATGCCTCCCAACTAACGGCATGCAGAGGCGGTTTTTGGCCGATTGGAGAGCTAAACGCCGCTTCCACGACGTCCTTTAGTTCCCTTCCTCTGGGCAGAGGTGTCTACACAAATTCTTAACCCCGGAAACACCGTTTCCGGGGTTGTATTAAATCCCGTTTGCCGCGCCGAGCACCGCAGCTTTCGGCCGGAATGGTCCTTTAGGGGCGCGGAAGGGATTCCGCGCGTCGACAGAGGGGCGAGGATGCCCCTTCTGGCGACCCCGGCCGAAAGCGAGGAGCGCAAGGATCAAGCGGCAACCGGGCCGCCTTTTCTTTGGCTACTTTCTTTTGGCGGCGCAAAAGAAAGTAGCTCGCCCGTGGGTGCGAGAACCCACACTCAAATAAAGCTATCGCTCAGCGATTCCTTCTTTGATCGGCTTATATAGATACCTCTGCCCAGAAGGAGAAGGAGCAAATTAGGCTAAACACTGGAACACCCCATGGCTTTGCACGCTCTTTCAGAAATCCCGTTCGCATCACCGACTACCCAAGTCTCCAGTGCTCCGCATTCGGCGCCGACAGCACTTTGGCTGTGCTGTTATCTGCCGCATTTGCCGCTGGAGGTCTTCAAACTCGAAGAGGATCATCCTGCCGCCATATGGGAGGACAGCGGCGGACGTTCCTTCGTTCATGCCGTCACGTCCGCCGCCAGAGTTTTCGGCATCCATTCCGGCTCGCCCATGAACGCAGCTTTGGCCTTGTGCGCCGATCTGCAACTGCATCGCCGCGACGAACAGATGGAGTACGAAGCGCTAGAAAAGCTGGCAGAAACTGGACTCGGCTTCACGCCCTGGGTAAGCCTCAATTATCCGGCCGCCCTGCTCCTGGAAATCCGCGCCAGCCTGTCTCTATTCGGCGGCCTGGATGCCTTGGTGCAGCGACTTCGTACCGAACTCCAAAGCTTGGGCCATCGCTCCATCCTCGCGGCGGCGCCGACGCCTTTTCCTGCCTGGCTCATGGCCTCCTCCGGATTGGAGCGGACGGTGGAAAACCCAGCGGCATCGCGCTCCCGGCTCGGCGATCTGGCCATCGCCCATTTGCCCTTGGAACGGGATACGGCGAACCGGCTCGCCAAGGCCGGTCTCCATACCCTGCGCGATCTCTGGCGATTGCCGCGGGACGGTCTGGCCCGGCGTTACGGCCTTACCCTGCTGCGCCAACTGGACCGGGCCGCGGGGCGGGAAAAAGAGCTGCCCAAGCTCTTCCGAACGCCGCCCGCTTTCCAAATCTATCGGGAACTCACGGCGGAAACCGAGAACCTGGCTTACCTGCTGCCCATCTGCGCGACCCTGCTGGAAGATCTGGCTGCCTTTTTACGTCAGCACGACGCCGCCACGGATCGTTTGGAGCTGAAGCTGTTCCACTTCCGCCGATCGGCCACACGCCTGGAACTGAAGCTCCGCTATGCCAGCCGCGATCCGGCGCAGCTTTCGATATTGCTGAACGAGCGCCTGGAGCGAATGTCCTTGCCCGCCGCCGTCACCGCCCTCCGCCTCCGTTGCAGCGCACTGCAACCCTATCGGGCGCGGGTAGCGGATTTGTTCGCCGCCGAAACGCCGGGCGCTCTGGATTGGGAGGCTTTGCTGGAACAATTGCAGCAGCGCCTGGGACGCGATGCCTTACGCTTTCTGGGCACTCCGGCCGATCACCGCCCCGAACGCGCCTGGAAGGGGGTCTCTGGTGCTCCCGGAGACGCCGTTTGCGATTGGACTCGGGACGAATCGCCCATCGGCATCGCCATGGGCAAAGAACGCCGGCCGTTGTGGCTGCTGCCCAAGCCCCAACCGTACGATCCGACCGGTTCCCGCTTGCTGCCCGAACGGGAACGCATCGAGAGCGGCTGGTGGGACGGCGCTTCGATTCGGCGGGATTATCGCGTGGCAGTGAGCCCGGAGGGCGTCCGCGCCTGGGTGTACCGAGAGCTCGATGGAAACGGCGGATGGTATCTCCATGGTTTATTCGCTTAGGACTTGGCCGCCAACCAATAACATCCCGATCTACTTGAAAACGATTGTAGGATGGGTAGAGCGAAGCGAAACCCATCGATGGTGGGTTAGGCGAGCGCCGCCACGAACCATGCCGTGTCCGCGGGACTCGCTGCGCGCCGTAACCCACCGGTTCCGCGGCTTTGCCTGGTGGGTTACGGCGCGCGGAACCCCCAAGGAACGTTGCAGGGTCCGTGCGATGCGCGCCTAACCCACCCTACGCCAGACACATGAATCGGAACGTTGTTTTCAGCCATATCCCTAGATTTGCCGAACTCCATTGCCTCAGCAATTACAGCTTTTTGCGCGGCGCCTCGCATCCGGAAGAGCTGGTCGAGATAGCGGCCCGCCTCGGCTATGCCGCCCTGGCACTGACCGACGAATGCTCCCTGGCCGGCGTGGTGAAAGCCCATCTGGAGGCGCGCCGCCACGGCTTGAAGCTGATCATCGGCAGCGAATTCCGGCTGGAAGGGTCATCCCGGTGCTCCCGGGATGACCGTTTGCGATTGGAAGGGTCGCCCTGGCGCTCCCAGGACGACCGTTTGCGATTGGAAGACGGGCTCAAGTTGGTGCTGCTGGCCACTGACCGGGAAGGTTACGCACAACTTTCCGGCCTTATTACCTCAGCCCGGATGGATGCGCCCAAAGGTCATTACCGGCTGGATCGCTGCAAACTGGAACGACACCCTTTGGACAACTGCCTGGCGTTGTGGCTGCCGGACGAAACACCGCAATCGGAACAAGGCATTTGGCTTAAGGAACATTTTTCCGGCCGGCTCTGGATCGGCGTGGAACTGTTCTTGAGCGGAACAGACCGGGAACGGCTGAATCGTCTTGGCCGGCTCGGCAGCGATCTGGGGCTGCCTTTGGCGGCCTGCAACGATGTGCACATGCACAGCCCGGAACGGCGGCCCTTGCAAGATACGCTCACCGCCATTCGCCTGGGTCGGCCGCTTTCCGAACTCGGCTATGCGCTGTTCCCGAACGGCGAGCGTCATCTCCGCCCGCTGTCCCGCCTGGCCCGGCTCTATCCCCCGGAACTGCTGGCGGAAACCATGCGCATCGCCGAACGCTGCCGGTTCTCGCTCGATGAACTCCGCTACGAATATCCAGCCGAACTGGTGCCGGAAGGCCATACGCCAAAGAGTTGGTTGCGCCATTTGACCGAAGAAGGCGCAAAGCGCCGCGGGCCAAACGGCGTCCCGGACAAGGTGCGGCGGCAAATCGAGCACGAACTGGCTTTGATCGCCGAACTCGCCTATGAGCCCTATTTCCTCACCATCCAGGACATCGTCCGCTTCGCCCGTGAGCGGGGCATTCTGTGCCAGGGCCGCGGCTCGGCCGCCAACTCGTCGGTGTGCTATTGCCTCGGCATCACCGAAGTCGATCCGGGGCGTCTCGATCTCTTGTTCGAGCGTTTCATCTCCCGCGAGCGGAACGAGCCGCCCGACATCGACGTGGATTTCGAGCACGAGCGGCGCGAGGAAGTCATCCAATACATCTACCGCAAATACGGCCGGCAGCGCGCCGCCCTAGCCGCCAGCGTCATCACCTACCGGGGCCGCAATGCGGTGCGCGACGTGGCCAAGGCGCTCGGCTTCAGCCGCGAACAAGTCGATCTCCTTGTCGGAGCCGCCCATTCTCTCAGCGACGACGGTTTGGACGCAGAGCGTCTTAAAGCCGCCGGTTTCGACCCTGCGAATCCGAAACTCCGCCTGCTTAACGGACTGGTCGATCGATTGCGCGGCTTTCCGCGCCATCTGTCGCAACACACCGGCGGCTTCGTCATAGCGGCGGATTCCTTGTCGCGCCTGGTGCCGGTGGAAAACGCGGCCATGCCGGAGCGCACCATCATTCAATGGGACAAGGACGACCTGGAAGCGCTCGGCCTGCTTAAGGTGGACGTCCTCGCCCTGGGCATGCTGAGCGCCATCCGCAAGGCGCTCACCTATGTGAGCAACTGGCACGGCGAACCGCTGACTCTGGACCGCATCCCGGCGGAAGACCCGGCGGTGTACGCCATGCTGCAACAGGCTGACAGCCTGGGTGTGTTTCAGGTGGAATCCCGTGCGCAAATGGCCATGCTGCCCCGCTTGAAACCGCGGAACTACTACGATCTGGTCATCCAGGTGGCGATCGTGCGCCCCGGCCCCATTCAGGGCGACATGGTTCATCCGTATCTCGCGCGCCGCAGCGGCCGGGAATCGGTCACCTATCCCGGTCCCGACGTGGAAAGCGTGCTCAAGCGCACCTTGGGCGTCCCCATTTTTCAGGAACAGGTAATGCAGATCGCCATGGTGGCGGCCGGTTTCAGCGCCGGCGAGGCGGATCAGCTCCGCCGCGCCATGGCGGCCTGGCACCGGCGCGGCGGTTTGGAGAAATTCGAAAGCCGTCTGGTCGAAGGCATGCGCGAACGCGGCTACAGCAGCGAATTCGCGGAACAGATTTACCGGCAGATCAAGGGCTTCGGCGAATACGGCTTTCCGGAATCCCATTCCGCCAGTTTCGCTTTGCTGGTGTATGTTTCCGCCTGGCTAAAATGCCATCATCCCGCCGCCTTCACTTGCGCGCTTCTCAACAGTCAGCCCATGGGCTTTTACGCTCCCGCCCAATTGATCCAGGACGCCCGCAGCCACGGTGTGGACGTCCGGGCTATCGACGTGCAGCACAGCGATTACGATTGCGCATTAGGAGGGTCGCGACTAAAGCAACCGTTTGCGATTGAAGGATCGCCCCCCGAACCGCCAGCCCTACGCCTCGGCCTGCGCCTGGTGAAAGGCCTATCGCGGCAAGGCGCCGAAGCCGTCGTCGCCGCCCGCCGGGAGAGCCCCTTTGCCGATGCCGCCGACCTGATCGCCCGCGCAAAACTCGACCGCCGCGATGCCGAAGCGCTGGCTGCGGCCGATGCCTTGCATGGACTCGTCGGCCATCGGCATCGCGCGTTCTGGGATATGAGCGCCCACGATAAGCCCACACCGCTGTTCGGACAGCCGATATTCGACGAAGGCGAACCCTTGCTGCGCCCGCCTCGCGAAGGTGAAAACATCGTCGCCGACTATGCTTCAACCGGACTCACGCTACGCCGCCATCCCTTGACCCTGCTGCGCCCTCGGCTAATCGCGCGGCATCTGCTTAGCGCCGAACAACTCCGCACGCTGGGCCACGGACGCTTCGCGCGCACCGCCGGCCTCGTCATCTGCCGACAACGCCCGCTCACCGCCTCCGGCGTAGTCTTCCTCACTCTCGAAGACGAAACCGGCCAGACCAATGTTATCGTCTGGCCCAGCCTGGTTCAAAAACAACGCCGTCCGCTGCTTCAGGCCGGACTCCTCGCCGTGCACGGCACGGTGCAGGAAGAAGACGGCGTATTGCACCTCGTCGCCGGCCGGCTGGAGGACCTGAGTCATTGGCTGGGTCGGTTAAGCGTGCCCTGCCGGGATTTTCATTAGCCGCTTAAGCCTACGATTCTCCAAGGGCTTTCGTGTTATCGTAGGCGCCCCATCCTCCAGTCCCTTCGAGCATCTTAATGAATCCACGAATCAGTGCCCTGATCGAAAACATTCAGGCTCTCGAAGAGGAACTCGAAACCGAATTGGCCAAACATAGAGAAGAATTCCGGATCAAGCTCCAGAACGGCAAAATCGTTTATGCCCGCGAACTGTTGCGGGAGCACCGCAAACTCAAGGCGGGCCTGACGAGGTACATCACCAAAGCCAACCGGCTCAATCTGCTCACCGCACCGCTTATTTACTCCCTGATCGTCCCTTTCGCCCTCTTGGATTTGGCCGTCACGCTGTACCAGGCCGTTTGCTTCCCCGTTTACGGAATACCGAAGGTGAAGCGCCGGGATTACATGACCTTCGATCGAGGGCGCTTGGCTTATCTGAATCTGATCGAGAAGCTCAACTGCACGTACTGTTCCTACGGCAATGGCCTTCTCGCGTACATCCGGGAAATCGCCGCCCGCACCGAACAGCACTGGTGCCCCATCAAACACGCCCGCCGCGTCAAGTCGCCCCATTCCTGGTACGGCCGGTTCATCGACTTCGGCGATGCCGAGAGTTATCGGCGAGATATAGAAAAGACGAGAAGGAATTTCGGAAAAGAGAAATCCGAGCAGCCGTAGCAAGTCAATCGGACTGACAACTCAACGGAAAGGCCGCACACCGATCCGCGAACTTAGGGAAACTCCTCATTAACGTCTCAACGCGCCAATTGTTAAAATGCCGTTTTTGTCATTCACTTCCGACAATCAGCACTTTGAAGCCCTTTCACCTCGTACTTGGCCTATTGGTCCTCCTCGTTTCCGATCCGGGCAAATCGCAAGCCGAATCGACCGTTCATGAAACCGTTCGCCGTTTGGAAGACGAATGGGCGGAGATTTTCTATCGTCTCCCGCCGAACCAGCATGCCGAGAAGTTCAAAGGCCTTCTGGCTAGGGTTCATTCCGTTTCCGAGCGGTACCCAAAAGAAGCCGATCCGCTGGTTCTGGAGGCCATCGTCCTCTGTACCTACGCTGCTGCGGACATCGGTTTGAGCTCGCTGAGCAAGGTCGGCAAGGCTCGGGAACTGCTCATCAAAGCAATCGACATCGATCCCCGCGCCATGGAAGGATCGGCTTATGTCACTCTCGGCAATCTTTATTATCGGCTTCCCGGCTGGCCGATTTCCTTCGGAGACGACGATTCGGCCCGCCAATATTTGGAAGCGGCTTTGAAGCTTTATCCGAATGCGTTGGACTCGAATTATTTTTATGGCGATTTCTTGTTGCAGCAGGGCGAGCACGAGAAAGCCCTGGGCTATCTGGAAAAAGCCGAAAAAGCGCCGATCCGGCCTTACATGGTGCTTTCCGACACCAAATTGAAGGAAGAAGTCCGTCAGGCGCTGACAGCCGCGCGCGAGAAACGGAACGACCACGGGGATTTCTTCTCGAGCTTTCTGCAGCCGTTTTTCGGCGACGACGGCGGAAAACCCTGAGCCCAAGCTTTCGACACCATCACCGTTAAGACTGTCTTATGTCCGACAACCCCGCTTTTCCGCACCGATTGCCCGAACCGCTCGGACAGCCGGTAGACGTAGCCTGGTCCACGTTTTCCGCAAACTCGGCGCGCCTAGGAATCGGGATCGGCGAATTTCCGGACAAGGTCAGAGACTCTCTGGGCCCGGTTTGGGCCGCTAGCCCCTTCATCGCCGAACAATGCGCCCGCCGGCCGGAACTCTTGAAGGAACTATTGGAATCGGGACGGTTGTTGAACTCGACCGACGAGGAAACCTGTCGCGGCAACTTGCGCCGGCTCCTGGAAGGCGTTGATACCGAGGCGGATTTAATGGCCGTCCTCCGCCGCTTCCGCAACCGGGAAATGGTGCGTATCGCCTGGCGCGACATCGCCGGCTGGGCGAACCTGGATGAAACCCTGCGGGATTTGTCCATGCTGGCCGACGTGTGCGTACAGGAAAGCCTGGACATTCTGTTTCGCCAAGCCTGCTCCAGCCGGGGAACGCCGGTCAACAAGCAAGGCCAGCCGCAATCGCTGGTCGTACTGGGCATGGGCAAGCTCGGCGCTTGGGAGCTGAATTTCTCGTCCGACATTGATTTGATTTTTGCCTATCGGGACGACGGCGTGCTTCCGGACAAGCGTGAAACCAGCTACGCCGAGTTTTACACCAAGCTGGCGCGCAACCTGATCAAAGTGTTGGACGCCGTGACCGAAGACGGCTTCGTCTTCCGCGTCGATATTCGTTTACGCCCGTTCGGCGACAGCGGTCCCCTGGTGCAGAACTTCTACGCCTTGGAAGCCTACTATCAAAGCCAGGCGCGCGAGTGGGAGCGCTATGCCATGGTCAAGGTGCGCCCCATGGCCGGCGATTTCGAAGCCGGTCGCGAGCTGCAGGAATTTCTCCGTCCGTTCGTGTACCGGCGCTATCTGGATTATCGAACCCTCGGCGAGTTGCGCGAGCTGAAGCAGAAGATATCGCTGGAGCTGCAACGCAAGGACCGTCAGGAAAACGTCAAGCTCGGTCCGGGCGGCATCCGGGAAATCGAATTCATCGGCCAGGCATTTCAGCTCATCCGCGGCGGACGCGAAAAGCGCTTGCAGGAACGCCGCATCCTGGTCGTGCTGGAGACCCTTGCCGACCTCGGCCTGCTGCCCGCCCCAACCGTCGAGAAACTGCGCGACGCTTATCGCTTTCTCCGCACCGTGGAAAACCGGCTGCAACAGTACGCCGACAAGCAAACCCATGATCTCCCCGCCGATCCGCTACAGCGGCTCAGCCTGGCTTTTGCGATGGGCTTTTCCGACTGGGAAACGTTCAAAGCGCGAATCGATGCGGTGCGCCACGAGGTGCACGAGGTTTTCGAGCAGGTCGTCGCGCCGGCTCAAGCCGAAACGCGGGCCGCTTTTGCACTGAGCGGCGATCGCGAACAAATTTACATGGCATTACAGACCTTGGGGTGGCCGAACCCCGAATCCGGCGCAAAACTCATCGAGACTTTCCAGGCATCGCATGCGATCAAGAATCTCACCCCGAGAGGCGCTTCGGAACTCACCCGCCTCATGCCGATGCTGTTGCGCGCCACCGCCTCGACCGAGCAGCCCGAGAACACCTTGGAGCGGATTTTTGCCCTGCTGGAGGCCATCGCCAGTCGCAACGTCTATCTGACCCTCTTGACGGAAAATCCACAGGCCTTGTCGCAACTCGTCAAGCTGGCGGCGGGAAGTCCGTGGATCACCAACTATATCGCCCGACATCCTCTGCTCCTGGACGAACTGCTGGACCCGCGGACGCTTTACACGCCTCTTTCGAAGACGGAACTGGAGCGGGAACTGAAACGGAAGCTCGGCTCGATTGATCCCGAGGATCTCGAGCAAATCTTGATCGGTCTGCGTCAGTTCAAGCAAAGCAACATTTTGAGAGTCGCGGCGGCCGATTTCATGGGCGCCATTCCGATCATGGTGGTCAGCGACTATCTCACCTACATCGCCGAAGTCCTGGTAAACGAGGTCATGCGGCATGCCTGGCGATTGACGGCGTCGCGGCACGGCGTTCCGCCCGGCGCGGCCGTCGACCAAGTCAGCGGTTTCGGCGTGATCGCCTACGGCAAGATGGGCGGACTGGAACTCGGCTACGGATCGGACCTGGATCTGGTATTTCTCTACGACGGAGTCGACAGCACGCTCACAAATGGCGAGCGGCCGGTCAGCACCGCCGAGTTTTTCGCTCGGATGGGCAAGCGCATCATCCATCTTTTGACGGCAAACACCCCCGCGGGAATTCTTTACGAGGTGGATTTGCGGCTTCGGCCCTCCGGAAGCTCCGGACTCCTGGTCAGCAGTGCCGATGCTTACGACACCTATCAGATGGATAACGCCTGGACTTGGGAGCAACAGGCGCTGGTCAAGGCCCGGTTTGTCGCCGGAGATCCCAAGATCGCCGAGCGATTCGGCGTGATCCGCGAGAAGTCTCTGTGCCGCACACGGGACACCGAAACCCTGCGGACCGAAATCCGCGAGATGCGCGAAAAAATGCGCGCCAATCTGGCGGCAAAGGACCCGGAGATATTCGACTTGAAGCAAGGCTTCGGCGGTATCGTCGATATCGAGTTTATAGTACAATTCGGGGTCCTTTCGGGTGCTCACGACTGCGAACAACTGACCGAGTGGACCGACGTGGTGCGCCTGTTGGACTCCCTCACCAAAGCCGGTTTTTTAGGCGCGGACGACGCCGGATTATTGAGGCAGGCCTATTGCCTTTTCCGTGAGCACACCCATCGGTCCGCGCTGCTGGAAGTGCCCGCGCTCGTTCCGGCCGATGAACATTTCGAACTGCGTTCCCGCGTACAGCAGATTTGGCGGGATGTGATGGAACGCTAAGCTTTTCACTTTCACTGGTAACTTCGGAGAACGACTGATGGCGATGGATGACAGAGACGGCGTCATCTGGCTCGACGGCGAATGGCTGCCCTGGCGAGACGCAAAGGTTCACGTGCTGACCCATACCCTGCATTACGGCTGCGGCGTGTTCGAGGGGCTGCGGGCTTACAAGACCGACCGGGGCGCGGCGATCTTCCGCCTGCGCGACCACACCGACCGGCTGTTCCGCTCCGCCCACATCATGAGCATGAAGATTCCTTTCGACAAGGACATCCTCGACCGGGCGCAACGCGAATCCGTAAGCCGGAACAGCCTATCTAGCGCTTATATCCGGCCGATGTGCTTCTACGGTTCCGAGGGCATGGGCTTGCACGCCAAGAATCTCAAGGTTCACGTCATGATCGCCGCCTGGGAATGGGGCAGCTATCTCGGCGCCGAAAACATGGCGCGCGGCATCAAGGTCCGCACATCTTCTTACACCCGCAATTACGTCAACAGCGTAATGTGCAAGGCCAAGGCGAACGGCAATTACCTGAACTCGATTCTGGCCGTTCAGGAAGCTGTGGAAGCCGGCTGCGACGAAGCCTTGCTGCTCGATCACGAGGGTTACGTAGCCGAAGGCAGCGGCGAGAACATCTTCATCGTGCGCCGCGGCAAGCTCTACACGCCGGATCTGACCTCGGCGCTGGAAGGCATCACCCGCGAAACCGTCTTCACCATCGCGCGGGAAAGCGGGCTTGAAGTCGTCGAAAAACGGATTACCCGCGACGAAGTCTATGTCGCGGATGAGGCTTTCTTCACCGGCACCGCCGCCGAAGTGACCCCTATCCGGGAAGTGGACGGGCGGACCATCGGCGACGGCGCGCGCGGGCCGATCACGGAAAAACTGCAAGCGCTCTATTTCGATTACGTGCACGGCCGGCGCGACGACCACGCCGAGTGGCTCAGCCATGTAGGCTGATTGGACCTCAGTCGCATTTCAGGGCGGGGAAATCCCGCCCTGCCTCGTTTTTGCTAACTCGGCAACTGCTCGCCCAAATAAAGCCCATAGCGCAGCAGCACCGCGCCTTGCAGCAGGAAATCGAGTGACGCCTCGATGAGATTCGCCCACCCTTCCGTTTCAAACACCCCGTCCAGTCGGCGCCCGAGCCGTTCGCCGAGCTCCCGCCCCAAAAGATGCAGCCCGATGGACAAGGCGATCAGTCCGACTAGCGTTGAAGCAGGCGGAAAAAAATCTATCGACAACTCCGGATGCCACCAGTGCAACAGCACGGCTCCGAGAACGGCGATTTGAAGGGATGTCACTATGCCCCGGTAATTGCCGAGCACGGGCAGCCAGGGCAGAGAGACCGACAGCACGAAAGCCAGGTTGAACAGATCCGACACCGGCCTGGCGCCGGCATGCAGGCTTTGCACGAAACCCGCCTCCCCGGCCCGCCCGAACTGATAAGGATGCACCAAAGCGATAAAGCCGAGGGCCAGCAATGCATGGATAAAGGGCGGCCCGATCCGGACCGCAATTTCGCGGCTCACCGGCACCCCCTCCAAACCCTGTTGCAACCTGTCCAGCAGAATGAAAAGCGGCATGTGCAGCAGAGCTACGATCATCAAGGGCACCCAGTAATTCGGCTGGGAAATGGTCCACCAAAAACCCATAGATTTCTCTCGCAACAAAAAGGGGCTGTTATGCAGCCCCTTAGCCGATTGACGCTCTTTATCAGCGCAGTAACAAGAAGAACGAGCCGTTCCCCCGCTGCAGATTGAGCAGCAGTTCGCCGCTGCCGCCGGCTGCGGCCTTGAGGTCCTTCAGATTGCTCACCGGCTGGCGATTGGCCATGACGATAATATCGCCCGGCCGCAGACCGGCTTGGAAAGCATAGGATGCAGTATGGATCTTTTCCACGCGCACGCCTTGCGCCGGCTCGTTCGGCTCGGTGTTGCTAAGCAAAGTACCGGAAAGCTTTGGATGGATCTTTTTGCCTTCCTCCCGACTAATCTTGGGCGCCGCGATCTTCGCTTCGCGGACTACGTTTTCACCCTTGTGCAGAACCTCGATCGTCACCTCGTCACCGATCTGCTGCAGACCGACGGCATTGCGGACGTCCATGCTGTTCTTCACGCGACGGTCGTTAATCGCCAGCACGATGTCGCCGGGCTCCAGTTTGGCCTTGGCGGCCGGAGAATCGGGCTGCACGCCGGTAATGACGGCGCCTTGAGTTTGGGTGAGGCCGAAGGCTTGGGCTAATTCCGGGGTCAAATCCTGAACCGCCACGCCGAGCAAACCGCGGCGAATTTCGCCATGCTCGACCAAGGTGTTCATGATACTGGTCGCCATATTGGCCGGAATGGCAAAGCCGATGCCCACATTGCCGCCGCTCGGCGCCAGGATGGCGGTGTTGATGCCGATCAGCTCGCCACGCAGATTGACCAGTGCGCCGCCCGAATTGCCGGGGTTGATCGAGGCATCGGTCTGGATGAAATCCTCGTAGCCTTCGATGCCGAGCCCGGAACGGCCGAGTGCGCTGATAATGCCGGAAGTGACGGTTTGCCCCAGTCCAAACGGATTACCGATCGCCACGACAAAATCGCCCACTTGCAATTGCCCGGAATCGGCGATCGGCAGCTCGCTCAAATTCTGCGGCTCCACCTTGACGACGGCGATATCCGATTCCGGATCGGCTCCAATCAATTTCGCATTGAGATGACGGCCGTCGTTCAGAGTCACGGTAATCTCATCGGCTTTGTCGATGACGTGATTGTTGGTGAGGATATATCCGCGTTTCGCGTCTACGATTACTCCCGAACCCAAGCTGGAGGTTTCGCGGCGACGGGGTTGATTCGGGATGTCGAAAAAATAGCGAAAGAATGGGTCGCGCAGCAAAGGATGCTCGGCTTCCTGAATTTGCGTCCGCGTCGAAATATTCACCACAGCCGGCGTTGTCTTTTTCAGCATGGGCGCGAGGCTCGGCAAAGACTGACCGTCTACGCTGGTCGGCCAGGCCGCGTACGCCGCATTCGAGAAAAACAGCAAACCGCCCAGAAAAAGCGGAAGCAATCGACGATTATTGCTCATTGTTGTACCTCAGTCGTTTCAAGAGGGTTGGAATGGCCTTAATCCTGGGCCATTAATAATTGATAGACATCACAAAGCGCTTGCGGAGGGATGGTCTATTATATGAAAGCGCAGGAAAACCGGACAACGCCACCGGCACGAGCACCGGAAACGATCACTGCCTACCAACCATAAATTGGAATACTCTAGCAACAAAAACATGCCTCCCGCCTTGAGTGCCCTTGATGTGCTGGAATTGCGCCGGCTGATTCCGCTCAATACGCTTTCGACTAGCCGATTCGAGCAGCTCTGCTCGCAAATCCAAATCGAACAGGCGCCGAGAGATTCGGTCCTCTTTCAACAAGGAGAAACGAGGACCGAATTCGTGTACCTGTTAAGCGGTACGATATCGCTACAGGCGGGGGGCGTCGAAATGGATTCGATCAGCGGTGGAACGGATACCGCCCGATTTGCCCTGGCCCATCAGATTCCACGCAAAGTTTCCGCCGTCGCGAAGGACACAGTCAGGTACGTCCGAATCAAACCGGAGGTCGTGAACCAGCAGGAGGAACTCCGCCAAGGAACAGCCGCGTATAAAGTCAGCGACATTCCGGAGGAACCCACGCGCGACTGGATGACGGCGCTTCTCAAATCGCCGATTTTCCAACGCCTGTCTCCGGCCAACATGCAGGCAGTCCTTCGCACTCTCGAGGAAATAGAGGTCAAAGCGGGCGATGTGATCTGCCACCAGGGTGATCCCGGCGACTTTTACTACATCATCAAAAAAGGACGCTGCGTTCTGACGCGCAAGCCATCCCGACTCGGCAAAGAGATCAAGCTCGCCACGCTGAAAACCAGTGACACCTTTGGCGAGGATTCCTTGATTTCCGGGGACCCGCGCAACGTGACGGTCACCATGTTGACCGACGGTTTGTTGCTAAGGCTGGACAAAGCCAGTTTTCTCAAACAGCTCAAGGATCCTGTCATTTCCCATGTCGATATGGAGACCGCCCAAAGGATGGCGAGTCAGGATGCGGTGTGGCTGGATGTCCGATCACCGGATATTTACGAGCATGGTCACTTGCCGGGAAGCCTCAATATTCCGTTTTTCTCCTTGCGGATGATGCTTCCGACCCTGAACCGGCAAAGCAAGTACCTTCTGGTTTGCGAAAACGGCCTGCTCAGCGAGACTGCCGCCTTCCTGCTGATGCGCTACAGCTTTGAGGCTCATGTCCTGGCCGGCGGCATCGGTGGCGTGCCCCGGGATCACTTGGTCATCGAAGCGCCAAAATCCGTGCCCTCCAGCGCATTGGTCGCCGCGGCTTACTCGAATTCGGAGACGGGGCAACCCGATCTCACGCTGCAAATACTCGAAGAAGAGACGGGCGTTGAAGCCAGTCAGATTGAAGAGCCGGAAGAGACCCAAAACTCTTTCGGCACCCTCGCCATAGAGATGCCGGAGGACCAAGAGAGCGAACCGCTTGGTCTACTTTATCCAAGGGATCAGACACCAACATTGGACGCTCTGCTCGCCGCTGAGCGGAAGGAAAATCAAGGCACGACGGAATCAATGCAACCGGCTGTGCGGGAGAGCCAGGATTTAGAGGATCACACAGCGGCATTGCCGAGCCGATTACAGGAACTCGAAGCGACAGTGCAAGAAGGCGTTTTGCGGGAAAGAAATCTCGCTCAACGTTTGACGGCATCCGAAAACACGGCGGCAGAAGCAATTTCTCAAGCGCGTGCGCTGAAAGAACAATTGACCAAGGCCGGTGACATCATTGCATCCGTGGCGTCCATCTCGGAAAAGCGCCAGCAGGCCGAAGAACGATTGCAAAAAGCACAGGAGGAAATCGACGCGCTGAAAACGGAGCTGGAACGAGTTCGCGAAGCAGCGAACGATAGAGAAACAGCGCTGAGATCCTTGCGAGAGAATCATGAGCGCCTATTGGCGGAGAAGCACAAGAACACCGGAGTTGAAAAAGGTCCGGGCGATAATGCCCTATCCGCCTTGCAACAGGAAATTGAACAGCTGAAAGCCCTTAATCTGCAGGCGATCAGCGATAAAGAAGCCGCCGAGCGGCAGGCGGAGGATTTAGCACGACAGGTGACGGAACTGCAGACGGTGACGGACGAATTCATCGAGCATGGCGCGAATACCGCCGATGAGGACATGCTAACTCTGCGTAGCGAGTTGGACATGGTGCGCCGCCAGGCCGCGGACGACCTGACGGCGATGCAAACCAGGCTCCGCGACGTGGAGGAGGAAAGAAGCAAGCTCGGAAAAGAACTTCAAACCACCCGGCAACGGCTAACCGTTCTGGAAGCCGCCGCATCCGCGGCGCGCGCCGCGGATGCGGACCAGCGGAAAAGACTGCGCTCCGAGTTCGCCGCCGCACTTCCGGTTACCGTCGCGATAGCGCTGTTTCTGACGGCGCTTGTCTTGGGGGGACTGTTCGGCACCGGGTTCGGCCGGAATTTCCTCAGTCATTGGCTGGAGCAAACCAGTCAGTTATCTCCTCAGGCGAGCAACCCCTAAAACGCCTGGCTGGAAACCGGTTCGCCGCTCATAGGCCTTCGGTGATATAACAAAAAAAGGTTTTCAAATAATCGGTTTCGGGAATCGCGGGATGTACGGGATGATCGGGCGCTTGCCCTTCACGTCCGAAAAACACCAAATGGCGATCCAAACTCCTCGCCGTGGTCCGCAAAAGATCGTGCAAAACGTCTCGCTGCAAATGAAACGAGCATGAAGCCGATACCAAAATACCTCCCGGGGCCAATACCTGTATCGCGCCTTGATTCAGCCGCCGATAGGCTTCGACGCCTTGGCCGACGTCTTTCTTACGCTTGATCAGGGCCGGAGGGTCGAGCACGATCACGTCATAGCGTTGCCGCTCCTCCCTCGCTCGCTTCAAGAACTCGAATACGTCGTCCTTGACGAACCGCATCTTCTCCGCAACACCATTGAGCCGGCCATTCTCCGCCGCCAAGGCCAAAGCCGTCTCGGAACCATCCACGCAGTCGACCGTTTCCGCTCCGGCCAGCGCAGCTTGTACGCCCCATGCCGCGGTGTAAGAGAAAAGGTCGAGCACGCGCCGACCGCGTGAGAGCTTCGCCAGCATGGCTCGGCTCTCGCGATGATCGAAAAACCAACCGGTCTTTTGGCCGCCGACCGGATCCACCAGAAACCGGGCGCCGTTCTCTTCGATTTCGACCGGTTTCTCCAAAGCACCTTTGGCGGTCCTCGTGTAAGTCTCGAGTCCTTCCAAAGCCCTGAGGCTCGACGTGTTTTTCAAAACGACGGCGCTGGGGCTGAATAGAGCCTCGATCGCAGCCACCAGAGGTTCCTGAAGCTTCTCCATGCCGGCCGTATTCGCCTGCACGACAAACACATCGCCGAAGCGATCCACCACCGCTCCCGGCATGCCGTCGCTTTCGCCATAGACCAGCCGATAAAAGGGTTTATCGAACACGCGCTCCCGCAATCGCAGCGCGCGCTTGAGACGTTGCTCAAAGAAGGCCCGGTCGATTTCGGCGTGCAAATCCCGAGTAAAAAGACGGGCACAAATCAGCGACGCCGGGTTAACGTAGGCGATACCCAGGACTTGCCCGCGGAAGCTCTCCACGACTGCCAAATCACCCGCCCCGAAAGCCTTGAGCGGGGTCGCCGCAATATCCACCTCGTTGCTGAAAATCCATAAATGGCCTCCGCGCAATCGTCGTTCTTCGTTCTTCTTGAGGCGTATTGAAGGTAGCTGGCTCATAACTGTCGCGGAAAATGAAAATAGTTGGTCATTATCTCGCACGATTCCATCCTTTGCAGGATCTAAAAACCGACGGACCATTCCGGTCAGCAGTCCGCGCCGCCCTGATGGTGTACAATCGACGTTTTGGCTAGACAGGCAAGCTTGTGGAACAGTTTCACGGCACAACTATCGTTTCCGTCCGCCGCGGCGACAAAGTGGTCATCGGTGGAGACGGGCAAGTGACTTTGGGCAACACCGTCATGAAAGGCAACGCCCGCAAGGTCCGCCGGCTTTATCATGGCCGCGTGATCGCGGGATTCGCCGGCGCGACGGCCGATGCGTTCACCCTATTCGAGCGCTTCGAAGGTCAATTGGAAAAACAGCGCGGCAACCTGACCAAGGCCGCGGTCGAGTTGGTAAAAGACTGGCGCACCGACCGGATGCTGCGGCGGCTTGAGGCCTTACTCGCCATTGCCGATTCGAAAGCTTCGCTGATTATTTCCGGCAACGGCGACGTCATCGAGCCCGAAAACGGCCTCATCGCCATCGGTTCCGGAGGGCCTTTCGCACAGGCAGCCGCCCGCGCACTTCTGGAGAACACCGAATTAGGGGCTCTCGACATCGTTGAAAAGTCGCTGCAAATCGCCGCCGACATCTGCATTTACACCAACCGCAATCTGGTCATCGAAGAACTGGATATGCAACGGGAACTGCACGAACACTCATGACGCACATGACTCCTCGAGAAATCGTCCACGAATTGGACAAACACATCGTCGGCCAAGCCGCCGCCAAGCGCGCCGTCGCCATAGCCCTGCGCAACCGCTGGCGGCGCATGCAGATCGAACCCGCCCTGCGTGAGGAAATCACGCCCAAGAATATTCTCATGATCGGACCGACGGGCGTCGGCAAGACCGAAATCGCCCGTCGTCTCGCGCGACTCGCCAATGCGCCGTTCATCAAGGTGGAGGCGACCAAGTTCACCGAAGTCGGCTACGTGGGGCGCGATGTGGAATCCATCGTTCGCGATCTAGTCGATGCCGCGGTAAAGATGACGCGCCAAACCGAGATGACGAAGGTACGAACCGGCGCCGAAGAATCCGCCGAAGAGCGGGTTTTAAACGCCCTGTTACCGGGCGCCTCCGGCTGGAGCGGCGAAGAGCACGCTCCGGAATCGGCGACGCGGCAGAAGTTCCGGCAAAAACTCCGTAACGGCGAGTTGGACGAGAAGGAAATCGAAATCGAAGTCAGCGCCTCGCCGATCGGCGTGGAAATCATGGCGCCGCCCGGCATGGAGGAAATGAGCAGTCAGCTCCAAAGCATGTTCCAGAACCTGCACACCGGACGGACGCGCACCCGAAAACTGCGGGTCAAAGACGCCCTCAAAATTCTTCGCGAGGAAGAATCGGCCAAGATGATCAACGAGGAGGACATCAAGCTGCGCGCGGTAGAATCGGTGGAACAAAACGGCATCGTATTTCTCGACGAGATCGACAAGATCTGCAAACGTGGCGAGTACGGCGGCGGCCCGGACGTTTCCCGCGAGGGCGTGCAGCGCGACCTGCTGCCTTTGGTGGAAGGTTCAACCGTGAGTACGAAATACGGCATGGTCCGAACCGATCACATCCTATTCATCGCCTCCGGCGCATTTCATCTTTCGAAACCCTCGGATCTCATTCCGGAGCTTCAGGGCCGATTGCCCATTCGCGTGGAATTGAATGCCCTAACGGTGGAGGACTTCATCCGCATTCTGACCGAACCGGCCAGTTCCTTGACCGAGCAGTACGCCGCGTTGCTCACCACCGAGGGAGTCGAACTGGAGTTCACTCAGGACGGTATTGCCCGCATCGCCGAGATTAGCTGGGAGGTGAACGAGCGCACCGAGAATATCGGCGCTCGACGGCTGCACACCGTGCTGGAACGGCTTCTGGAAACGGTCTCCTACGAAGCGCCGGATCATGCCGGAAAATCCGTAGTCATCGATGCCCAGTACGTGGACCGGCATTTAGCCGAGCTGGCGAAAGACGAAGACTTGAGCCGCTATATCCTTTAAGTTGAGTCAAGCGGTTAGGCCGTAACCCAACAAGCGAAGTTGTGCGCACCGAGCGAAAACCCCAATGAACACTCCGAATCCCATCGACATCAAGCTTCATCAAAAGTCGCGGGTTCTCGAGATCGCGTTCGAAGACGGTTCCCGCTTCGAGCTGCCTTGCGAGTATTTGCGCGTTTACTCGCCGTCCGCCGAGGTTCGCGGTCACGGGCCGGGTCAGGAGGTTCTCCAGCTCGGGAAAGAAGACGTTACCATTGCGGCGATTCGGCCGGTGGGCAATTATGCCATCGCCCCCAGTTTCAGCGACGGCCACGACACCGGGATCTACACCTGGGAGATGCTGTACAATCTGGGCGTGCATTACCAGCAGCTTTGGGCCGAATACCTAAGCAGACTTGAACAGGCCGGCTGTCAACGAAAAGCTACAGCTACCGGGGCATCGCAGTAAGGCCTACGCAAATCCGGGCCTATAGCCCTTAACTTTATTTCAGTTCCAAGATGCAAGACGAAAAGACCACCCACTTCGGCTTCCGTGAGGTGCCCGCGGGCGAAAAGGCCAAAATGGTCAAGGCCGTATTCGACTCCGTGGCGGGCAAATACGATGTCATGAACGACCTCATGTCGCTGGGCATCCATCGGATTTGGAAGCGGATCGCCATACAGCTGAGTCACGTGCGATACGGCGAGAAGGTGCTGGATCTTGCGGGCGGCACCGGAGACATGACGTTTCTTTTCCAGAAGCGGGTCGGCCCTAACGGTCGTGTAATCCTCTCCGACATCAATGCCGAGATGTTGAAGCGGGGCCGCGATCGGCTCATCGACGACGGCGTGGTCGACAACGTCGGCTATGCGCAGATCGACGCCGAAAAGCTACCGTTCCCGGATAATCACTTCGATTGCGTCTGTATCGCTTTCGGTCTCCGGAACGTGACCCACAAGGAAGCCGCACTTCAGTCGATTCACCGCGTCTTGAAGCCGGGCGGACGCGCGATAATCCTGGAATTCTCCGAGGCGCAGGGCGAGCTATTCAAAAAGGCCTACGATCTTTATTCGTTCAGAATCCTGCCCTTGCTCGGCAAGTTCATCGCCAATGACGCCGAAAGCTACAAGTATTTGGCCGAATCCATCCGAATGCATCCCAATCAGGAAAAGCTCAAGCAAATGATGCTCGGCGCGGGCTTCGAACGCTGCGAGTACTTCAACCTGACCCACGGCGTCGTCGCCGTTCATCGAGGCTATAAGGTCTAATCGTGGCGGCTCGTTATCCGGTGTTGACCGGTGTTTTCGCCGAGACGCTGGAGCGGGCGGTCACGCATTATTTGAGCTTGAATCCTAACAGCGGAGAACTGCTGGGGCCGATTGCGGGCAAAGTCATCGCGCTTCGGCTCCGCCCGTTCGACGTGTCGATCTATCTGTGTCCGACCGATTCGAATATCCAGATTCTCAGCGACTTCGGCGGACACGCAGACGTCACCCTGGCCGGCTCGATTGCGGCCTTTGCCAAGCTGGGACTCGGTGAATCGGCTACGCAGAGCCTGTATTCGGGCGATATCGAGATCGAAGGCGACACGGATACGGCACGCCGTTTTCAGGCTTTGTTCGAAAAGCTGGAGGTCGATTGGGAAGTCCAGCTCGCCCAATATACCGGCAAAGCCTTCGCCTCGGCCTGCTTCGACCTCGTTCGTTCGGGATTCGGCTGGACCAAAGATTCCCTAAAAACCTTAAGACTCGATCTCGCGGAATATTGGCAGGAAGAAAGCCGGGAGCTGCCGACGCACTCGGAGGCCGATGCCTTTTACGCCGACGTCGACCGGTTGCGCGCCGATTTCGACCGTCTCGAAGCCCGGGTAGAGCGGCTTCAGCGCTCGTTGCAGCCCGATTCCTCGCCCCCCAAGTCCGACGCCTAGGAACAATCCGCCCCGTGATCCAACCGAAACTGATCCGGCGCTTGCTGCACATTCAACGGGTGCTGGTACGCCACGGCTTGGACGAATTGGTCCTGGCCACTCACCTCTTCCGGCCGATCCGCTTCGTCGGCGCCCTCTCCCCGAACTATTGGCTGGGTTCCAAGCAAGAACCGCGCGGTGTGCGCATCCGCCGAACATTGGAAGACTTAGGTCCCATCTTCGTCAAATTCGGTCAGACGCTGTCCACCCGCAGGGATCTGCTACCGGACGATATCGCCGAAGAATTGGTCAAGCTCCAAGATCGCGTGCCGGCTTTCCCCGGCAGCGAAGCCAAAATCATCATCGAAAAGACGCTGGAACAACCGGTAACGCAGGTTTTCGCCGAATTCGACGAAACGCCGCTCGCCTCGGCCTCGGTCGCCCAGGTGCACGCCGCCCGTCTCTTCGATGGCCAGGAGGTGGTGGTCAAGGTGCTGCGTCCCGGCATCGACAAGCAAATCCGCTCGGACATCGCGCTGCTGTACGAACTGACCCGGCTCGCTCAACGCTTCTGGAGCGACGCCCGGCGTCTGCGGCCGATCGAGGTCGTCGCCGAATTCGAAAAGACCATTCTGGACGAACTCGATCTGGTCCGAGAAGCGGCCAATGCCGCGGAAATGCGGCGGCGTTTCGAAGATTCCGAGGTGCTTTACATTCCCAAGATCTATTGGCCGTACACGCGGCGGCAGATCCTGGTCATGGAACGCATCTCCGGCATTCCGGTCGGCGACGTAGAAACCCTGAAACGGGAAGGCGTCGATTTGAAGCTTCTGGCGGAACGCGGGGTAGAAATCTTCTTTACGCAGGTGCTGCGGGACAGCTTCTTCCATGCCGACATGCATCCCGGCAATATCTTCGTGACGCCGGCTTCAAAATACATCGCCGTTGATTTCGGCATCGTCGGCAGCATCTCCCGTGAAGACAAGCGCTACGTCGCCGAGAATTTCCTGGCTTTCTTCAACCGCGATTACCGGCGGGTCGCGGAAATGCACATCGAATCGGGATGGATTCCCAAAAATACCCGCGTCGAGGAGTTCGAATCCGCCATACGCGCCGTGTGCGAACCGATCTTCGAAAAGCCTTTGAAGGACATCTCCTACGGCCATTTGCTATTGCGGCTGTTCCAGGTTGCCCGCCGCTTCGACATGGAAGTTCAACCGCAACTGGTGCTGCTCCAGAAAACCCTGCTGAACATCGAAGGACTCGGCCGCGACCTCTATCCGGACCTTGATCTTTGGCAGACCGCCAAACCGTTTCTGGAACGCTGGTTTAAAGAAGAAATGGGGCCCAAAGCGGGCCTCAGAAAAATACAGTCGCAACTTCCCGGATGGGCGGAAAACTGGCCCGAAATGCCGATGCTGATCCACCGGACACTGGAAAATGCGGCAAACGGAAGACTGACGGTGACCTTCCAATCGCGGGAACTGGAACAAATCCATCGGGAAATAAAACACAACCAGCGACGCACGTTGACCGGGATCACCGGCGGAGCCCTGCTGGTCAGTGCGGCGGTCTTGGCCGGCTCCGCCGTCTCGATGCCGATCGCCGGGATAACCGGTGCTTTAGGCGCTCTGCTGCTCATCGGCGCCTGGCTTTAAAAAACACGGTAAAACAGCTCGAAATCTCAAAAAGGGGTCATATGGCTTCCCGAGGACTCGATTCGATTGTTATGATTTCCGCTATTTTCATCGATTTTCACTTATAAGAAGGAAGATCTCCATGGCTCGCACAGAAACCCCGGTCTGTGAATTCGGTAAAAAGGCGGTTGATTTCGCTCTGCCCGGTGTCGACGGGCAGATTTGGACACTGGAAAAGTGCAAGGGGCCCAACGGCCTTTTGGTGATGTTCATCTGCAATCACTGCCCCTATGTGAAGGCCGTGCAGGAGCGCATCGTACGGGACGTTAGAGAACTCCAGGAACACGGCATCAACGCCGTGGCCATCATGTCCAACGACCCGGCCGATTATCCCGAAGACTCCTTCGAGAACATGAAAATCGTTGCGGAGCAATTCGGCTATCCCTTCCCCTACCTGTACGATGAGACTCAGGAGGTGGCCAAAGCCTACGGGGCGGTCTGCACCCCGGATTTCTTCGGCTATAACAAGGATCTGGAATTGCAGTACCGCGGACGCTTGGACGCCAGCCGCAAGGAAACCGCCCCGCCGGACGTCCGGCGTGAGCTGTTCAAAGCCATGAAACAAGTCGCTCTGACAGGCAAGGGTCCGGAGAAACAAATCCCGAGCATGGGCTGCTCGATCAAATGGCGGGAGAAGGAATCGGTTCCGAAAAAAACCAATAAAAAGATTGATAAAAAGAAAGCCATATCTTTCAAGAGAATCACCGATCTCGATCTCGCCGGTAAGCGCGTTTTGATCCGCGAGGACCTGAACGTTCCCGTCAAGAACGGCAGAGTCACCAGCGACACCCGCATCCGCGCCAGTTTGCCCACGATTGAGCATTGCTTGAGAGCCGGCGCCAAAGTCATGGTCATGTCCCATTTGGGGCGGCCGACCGAAGGCGTATATGCCGATGAATTCTCCCTGAAACCCGTGGCAGACCGCTTGACCTGGCTGCTCGGCCGCAAAGTGCCTTTGGCGAAAGACTGGTTGAATGGCATCGACATGTATCCGGGCGAGGTTGTTTTGTGCGAAAACGTTCGCTTCAACAAGGGCGAAAAAAAGGACGACGAAGAGTTGGCTAAGAAAATGGCCGCTCTCTGCGACGTCTATGTGATGGATGCCTTCGGGACCGCGCACCGCGCCGAAGCCTCCACCCACGGCGTAGGCCGTTTCGCGCCTGAAACCTGTGCCGGCATCCTGCTGGCCGCAGAGCTTGACGCTCTGGGCAAGGCTCTGGAAAACCCGGAGCGCCCGCTTTTGGCCATTGTCGGCGGCTCCAAGGTTTCCACCAAGCTAACGGTGCTCGACTCTTTGGCTGCCAAAGTAGACCAACTCATTCTCGGCGGCGGCATCGCCAACACGTTTATCGCCGCAGCAGGCTATCCGGTGGGCAAATCTTTATATGAGGCCGACTTGATTCCCGAAGCCAAACGCTTGATGAAGCAAGCAAAAACTGAAGGCGCGGAGATTCCGATGCCCACCGACGTGGTCTGTGCCAAGGAATTCTCCGAATCAGCGGCGGCCACGATCAAAAAGGTCAGCGAAGTGGCCGACGACGACATGATCCTCGATATCGGGCCGGAAACCGCAGCCCGTTATGCGGACATGATCAAGGCGGCCGGGACAATCGTTTGGAACGGACCGGTCGGCGTATTCGAGATCGACCAGTTCGGTGAAGGCACCCGCATCGTATCGATGGCCATCGCGGAAGCCAGCGGCTTCTCCATTGCCGGGGGCGGCGATACGCTTGCGGCCATCGAAAAGTACGGGATTGGCGATCGGGTATCGTATACGTCCACCGGCGGCGGCGCTTTTCTGGAGTTCTTGGAAGGCAAAACGCTTCCGGCCGTCGCTATGCTGGAAAAACGGGCCAAATAGCTATTCGGTTCTGCGGCACGAAGGAAGCCCTCTGGCGCTTTCCTTCGTGCCTTGCTTTTCTGGACGCTCTGAACCTTCTAACCGCATTTGCGGTCTGGATTATGGAGCGCCTCGATTCGAGATCCACTCGAAAGGGATTGCACCTTATCTAAAGCGGACTTTCTGTACAAGACCCGGCCTTTTGGGTAACAATGGCCGATAAACCATTTGTTTTAATTGGTATTTTTCTACTCAATCAACTCTTAAAGCGAGGATTTAACAAGCATGGCAAGAGTAACCGTCGAAGACTGTCTGGAACACGTCGACAACCGCTTTCAGCTCGTTTTGTTGGCGACCAAGCGAGCTCGCCAATTGTCTCGGCACCCGGAAGACGCCAAGCTGTCCTGGGAAAACGATAAATCGACCGTGGTAGCGCTTCGGGAAATCGCCGGCGGTCTAATTACCAGGGAATATCTCACCATGGCCCCCAAGCATGAGCGGTTCACCATCGAGCGTCCTCCTCTGCCCAACCCGCATGGCGCGGGCATGAGCAACCTCGAAGACGATGATTTCGAATAATCCGAATCGGGGCTGATACACGGGCGCGGGCTGCCATGAACCAACTTCTTCCGAAGGAAGTCACCGAACTGCCGAATGAAAAGCTCATTCGGCGGCTTTGCAGCATGGTCTCGACCTATCTCGACGAAGCTCAGGCCGAGGAAATTTACCGCGCCTATGAGCTTGCCCTTTCCGCACACGAAGGCCAATTTCGGCTGACCGGCGAACCGTACGTTTGCCACCCGCTGTCCGTCGCGATGATCCTCGGCGAGATGCGCATGGACGCAAAGGGCATCATGGCGGCCATTCTGCACGACGTCATCGAAGATACCGTCGTTACGAAAGAGCAACTGCGCGAGCAATTTGGAGATGAAGTCGCCGAGCTGGTCGACGGCGTCAGCAAGCTGACCCAGCTCGATTGCAAGTCGAGAGCCGAAGCGCAGGCCCAGAACGTCCGAAAGATGGTGCTCGCGATGGTCAGAGATCTCCGCGTCATCATGGTCAAACTGGCGGACCGGCTTCACAACATGCGCACGTTGGGAATCATGTCGCCGACGCGGCGGCGGCGCATCGCCCGCGAGACCTTGGATATCTACGCGCCTATAGCCAACCGCCTGGGCATGAACGAGATGCGGCTGGAATTGGAAGAGTTGGGGTTCGCCGCCATGTATCCCGTGCGCTACCGCGTGCTGGAGCAGTCGGTGAAGAAGGCGCGCGGCAACCGCAAGGAGGTGGTCGCGATCATCGAGTCGACCATCACCAAACGATTGCAGGACGGCGGGCTGACCCACTGCGAAGTGATCGGACGAGAGAAGCATCTGTACAGCGTCTATCAGAAGATGCGAAACAAGCACTTGTCCTTTTCCGGAGTCTACGACGTTTATGCCTTCCGCATCATCGCGGATCAGGTGGATGACTGTTACCGTGCCCTGGGCATAGCCCACAATCTCTATAAGCCGGTGCCGGGCCGATTCAAGGATTACATCGCGGTGCCCAAGGCCAACGGGTATCAGTCGCTGCACACCGTACTGATCGGGCCTTACGGCCAACCCCTGGAAATTCAAATCCGCACCCGCGCCATGCACCATCTGGCCGAATCCGGCATCGCCGCACATTGGCTGTACAAGAGCGAGCACGAACAGACCTCGACCACCCAAACCCGCGCTCACGAATGGCTGAGAGATTTACTTGAAATCCAGAAGAGCGCCGGCGACTCGATGGAATTCCTGGACAATCTAAAAGTCGACCTGTTCCAGCAGGAAGTTTACGTTTTCACCCCGAAGGGCAAAATTACCAAGCTTCCACGCGGTGCCACCATCGTCGACTTTGCTTACGCCGTCCACACCGACATCGGCAATACGTGCGTGTCCGCCCGAATCGATCGAGTACTCGCGCCGCTGCAAACCGTTCTCGAGAACGGCCAGACCGTCGAGATCATCACGGCGCCCTGGGCTCGACCCAATCCGCTATGGCTCAATTTCGTCGTCACGGCCAAAGCACGGGCGGCCATTCGGAGCTATCTCAGAAATTTCAAGAAACAGGAAGCTGTCGCCTTGGGCAAGCGCCTGCTGGAAAAGGAATTGGATGCCCAGAACATGCGCTTCGAGGACATTCCCCGGGAGCGGATCGACGAGCTGCTGAAGGCGCTCGACCTGTCCTCTCAGGAGGCATTGCTGGAAGATATCGGTCTCGGCAATCGCCTGCCTTTCCTGGTAGTCCGCCAGATGGTTCAGGGTGACGCCAGGTCAGACGCTGCAACTGCAGAGGAAGGACAGCCCGCGTTATCGCCTCTTATCATCAAAGGCACGGAAGGCATGGTGGTGAATCTGGCCAAATGCTGCCGCCCGATACCAGGCGATCCCATTGTCGGTTTTTTCAATCCAGGCAAAGGCATTGTCGTTCACCTCACCGAGTGCAAAAACGTCTCTGAACTTAGAAAAAAACACATGAATTGGCTGGACGTGGACTGGGACAAAGAAGCCAGCGGCGATTTCCCGGCAGTCATCCGCCTGGAATTGATGAACCAGGTGGGTACTCTGGCGAAAGTGGCTTCCACCATCTCCCGCATGCGAGCCAACATCGAAAACGTCCAGATCACCAATCAGGACAGCCAAATCTCCACCGATATCATTACCCTGATGGTCAAGGACCGCGTGCATCTCGCCACTGTCATGCGAGAACTGCGAAGATTATCGGTCGTACTGAAAATCTCCCGCGTGAAATCCGAACTTAGAAAAAAACAGAACCATGGCAAAACAAATTATCCAGACTAACCAGGCTCCCAAAGCGATCGGCACCTACTCCCAAGCCGTAAAAGTCGGCGACACGGTTTATCTCTCCGGCCAGATTCCGCTGGACCCTGCCACCATGACCTTGGTCGAGGGCGGCATGGATCTGCAGATCCGCCGCGTATTCGATAACCTTAAAGCCGTGGCCGAAGCCGCCGGAGGCAGCCTCCAGGATGTTGTCAAACTCAATGTATTCCTAACCGATCTGGCCCATTTTCCGCTGGTGAATGAAATCATGGCGGAATATTTCACCGAGCCCTACCCTGCCCGCGCCGCTATAGGCGTGGCCTCCTTGCCGCGGGGTGCCGGAGTCGAAATGGATGCAATCATGGTTTTGGCGAAGTAGGCGCCCCGCGATTATTTGGCTTCGCAAAATCGCTCTCTCGACGAGCTTCCGGTATCCACCCTTAAAGGGGCGGGTGCACAAACTCTCAAGCGGCTGGAAAAGCTAGGCATTTCGACCGTCAGCGACCTGCTTTTCCACCTGCCCCTACGTTACGAGGACCGGACACACGTCACTCCGATCGGACATTTGAAACCCGGCGATCATGCGCTGGTGGAAGGCCGGATCGAGCTCGCGGAAATACTCCCCAAAGGCCGCCGCTCGCTGATTCTTCGGATCGCCGACGGCACCGGCTTTCTCAATCTGCGTTTCTTTCATTACACGGCCAAACAGCGTGAACAATTGATCCGCGGCAAGCGGCTCAGCTGCTACGGCGAAGTGCGAGCGGGTTATTCGGGTTTGGAAATGACCCATCCGGATTGCAAGCTGATCGACGACACCGAAATCGATGTTTCGGAACAAGCGTTGACGCCGGTTTATCCACTGACCGAAGGCATCCATCAAAAAGCCATCCGCCGGCTGGCCGCACAAGCATTGTTACTGGCCGACGAAACCCGGCTTCCGGACTTACTGCCCGAATCGTTGACGCATTCAACAAGCCGATTACGGCTTCAGGATGCTCTTCGACTTCTGCATCGACCGCCTGCCGGCTGCGGCGAAGCGTCACCGAAACTTGGCGCCGCGCGCTCACGTCTCGCGTTCGAAGAACTTCTAAGCCACCATCTGAGCCTCGGCCGCTTCCGGGCCCGGATGCAGGCTCATCAAGCCCCGATGATGACGACCGATCAGAATGCAGTCGACCGATTTCTGAACAGCCTGCCGTTTTCGCTGACTTCCGCCCAACGACGCGTGATTGCCGAAATCGAGGCCGATTTAGCCTCAAACCGCCCCATGATGCGACTGGTCCAGGGCGATGTAGGTTCGGGCAAAACCGTCGTGGCGGCCCATGCCGCGCTAACGGCGCTGTCGTCCAACTACCAGGTCGGAATCATGGCGCCCACCGAACTCTTGGCCGAGCAGCATTTCCGCAGCTTCCGGCAGTGGCTCGAACCCTTGGGGGTGCAGATCGCCTTTTTGTCCGGACGTCTCAAGGGCGAAGCTCGAAAAGCCGAACTGGATGCAATAAGTCGCGGCGCAGCCGGCGTCGTCATCGGTACTCATGCCTTGTTTCAGGAACAGGTGGTGTTTAGTCGTCTCGGGCTCGTCATCATCGACGAACAGCACCGATTCGGCGTTCATCAGCGACTGGCGCTCCGCGAGAAAGGTCTGCAGGATGGCCTGTACCCGCACCAACTCATCATGACCGCCACGCCTATTCCCAGGACTTTGGCGATGCTCGGTTATGCCGATCTTGATCTTTCAGTTATCGACGAGCGGCCACCCGGACGGACTCCCGTCAAGACCGTAGTAGTCCCGACCGGCCGCCGGGCGGAAATCATCGCCCGCATCACCGATTGGGTTTCGAAGGGCAGACAGGTGTACTGGGTTTGCACGCTGATCGAGGAATCCGAGGTCCTGCAATGCGAAGCGGCAGAAAAAACCGCCGTCGTTTTGGCGGAAGCCCTTCCGGATGTGCGCGTCGCGTTGATTCACGGACGTTTGAAGCCCGCCGAAAAGGAAGCCGTCATGCTGGCTTTCAAAGAAGGGAGTTTCGACTTGTTGGTAGCCACCACCGTAATAGAAGTCGGCGTGGACGTCCCCAACGCCAGCCTGATGATCATCGAGAACGCCGAGCGCTTGGGACTGGCCCAATTGCACCAATTGCGGGGACGGGTCGGACGCGGCCCCGGCGAAGCCCATTGCGTATTGCTGTACCAGCCACCCTTGTCGGAGACGGCCAAGCAGCGCCTGGGCATCCTGAGGGACTCCGACGACGGGTTCGTCATCGCCGAGAAAGACCTGGAGTTGCGAGGACCGGGAGAACTCTTGGGGACCCGGCAAACCGGCCAAATCCAGTTCCGCATCGCCGATCTGTCGCGCGACGGACACCTCTTGGACACCGTGGCTCAAACGGCCGCCATTCTGTTGCGGGACTACCCCGGTCATGCCGAGCGTCTCATACGGCGCTGGGTGGGCCATTCGGTGCAATACGCTGGAGCCTAGAGCGTTTTTGAGCTCGGTAAAGCGGTGTGGATCGGGAAGCCGCCCTGCCCCTCGAAATGTGGCATTCCCGCTGTCCGCCGGGAACGGCTGGCGCCTTATCCCGGCCTACCATTATGGATGCACTCTGTAGGCCTGAATAAGCCTGTCCTGAGCCCGGTCGAAGAGTGTCAGCGATTCATGCGGCACACCCGTGTGCCGCACCCTTCGGGCGCTTGCGCGTACAAATCGGCTCCCGGCCGATTTGTCCGGCGTTTTGGCTACCGATCAGGAAAACGCATGCCCTCTGTTAAAATTCCCGGTTTTTCTCGAGACCAACAACTTGACGACACGCAGTCAACTTTTCAGCCGAGCGCCGGCATGGTTCCAACTCGGAAGCAGTCAACGGAGCCACATTCCCGAGGGTCTTCATTCATGGCTTTTCGAGACCGGCTCGCTGACCAGCCGTCTTCGCGCGCTTTGCGGCGCCGGTTTTCGAGTACGGTTATTGCGGCAACGCTGGCTGCGGCCATTTGCCGAAGAATCGCGGGCACTGAGATTGCCACCCTCACGGCTCGCATTGGTACGCGAGGTGCTGCTCCAATGCGACGACCAGCCATTGGTTCTGGCGCGCAGCATCATACCTGCAGACGTTTTGCGTGGCACTCAGCGCCACTTGGCCTATTTAGGCAACCGTCCGCTGGGAGAAATTCTTTTCTCCGACCCCAAGCTAAAGCGATTGAGGCTGCAACTGGCTACCATCGAAAACGAAAAATGGCGGCTGGACCTTTCTAATGCCGTTGACATCGCCCAATCATCCAACCGAATCTGGGGCCGGCGTTCCCTGTATGCCATCGCTCACGGAAACTTGTTGGTAGCCGAGTTCTTTCTGCCTACCGTGCTGAAGCAAAAAGCAAATCTATGATCAACCAAGCGACTTTCCGGATTTCTAGCAAACGCCTCGAGCTTTACTGGCGGCTGATGCGCTTCGACAAGCCCATCGGCATTCTCCTACTCCTCTGGCCGGCGCTATGGGCGCTATTGATCGCCGGAAATGGCAAGCCCGATGTCTTGGTGAGCTTCGTCATCGTAACAGGCGTCGTGCTGATGCGGGCGGCGGGCTGCGTGATCAATGATTACGCCGATCGTGACTTCGATCCCCATGTGGAGCGCACCAAATTGCGTCCTATCGCCGCCGGACTGGTTACGCCGAGGGAAGCGTTGTGGTTGTTCGTCACGCTATGCCTTATCGGATTCGCCCTGGTGCTCCTCACCAATCCGCTCACGATTGCACTATCGGTTCCCGGCGCGTTTCTCGCAGCGTCCTACCCGTTCATGAAACGCTACACCTATCTGCCGCAAGCCTATTTGGGACTCGCCTTCGGCTGGGCGATACCGATGACCTTCGCGGCCCAAACAGGCGGCGTTCCTTGGGTGGCCTGGGAGCTTTATTTCGCTACCATTCTGTGGGCGCTGGTTTACGACACGATGTACGCCATTGTGGATCGCGAGGACGATCTTAAAATCGGCGTCAAATCCACTGCCATTCTGTTCGGCGATATGGATCGGGTGCTGATTGCGATGCTTCAGGTCTTCGTGCTGTTGATTCTTTACTCAGTGGGAAGACAAGCCGGACTGGGGATGCCCTATTTTCTGGGACTGCTGATCGCCGTGGGGCTGGCCGCTTATCAGCAGTTTCTGATCCGGGAACGTAATCCCGTCAATTGCTTTAAAGCATTTTTGAACAATCACTGGTTCGGCGCGGAGGTATTTGCCGGATTGGCCGTGGATTACGTCTCGCGCCTTTAGAATATCCTGCCCCCGAGATCGTCCTACATAAGGCTAATGGGCTCGCTTCGAGTTCTGATTTTGTTCGGACTGTTCGACCGCAAATGCTTTACGAGCAAGATGATAAATGAGCAGAGGCAAAGGCATGCGTAGCCAGTGGCCTCGCACATAGAGCATCCATCGGGCGAGGCCGGTAAAATGGTCGGCAGCCGTAGCATGTTTCGGCTGAAGCGCCCGTAAAAACAAAGCATCCGTCAGGCCAAGCAGCGGCCGCGACGGTGATTCCATGACAACCTTGTCTTGGACCCATGGCGGAATTCGCGTACCCAGTATCTTCTCCGCATAGCGAAGCGCGTAAAACAAAGGCCTGGCAAGACCGACCTCTGTGGCTCGCCGCACCAGCCGATTCCAAAAGTCGTCGTCGGCTGCCGAAAAGTGGATGAGCAAGCTGTCGATATCCGCGAGATCCCTTAATCCCGAGTCCAATTCGCCCTCCAAAAAAAGGTGCGTAGCGCTGTGCAGCACCATATCTTCAGGAGCGAGAACCAAGAGGTTGTCGTATCCCGGCAATGGCACCGCCGTCGCCAGCATTTTTTCCGAATCGGCCCGAATCCGGGAAGTGGCGGGCGTGATGGCATGATGCACATCAATAACGGTGCCGCGCCGCATATGCCGCATCGGAGGGATTTCGTGCATCCACTGGCGATAGTAGCGCTGATCGTAAGCATTATGATGCGTGGTCACCCATCCGTGGAGCATGAGTGCCGCCTCGACATCGGGCAGTCTCTCTTTCGGCACCAGAATGTCGATGTCGCCGAACACACGACCCCGTGCCGCCGGTAGATCGGCCATCGCGTAGGCCGCCCCCTTGAGCAGGACGATTGGAACTCGAGTTTTCAGTAAAGCCTTGCGGATTTGCTCGACTTCGGCACCCACGGCTTGGTCTTGCCGGTTGGCAACTAGTCGCGCTGCCGTCAAATGTCTGCGTGGAGCTTCCGGGATACAGTCGAGCAAGCCACAGTCTTCAAGCTGAACGGCAAGCTTGGCAAGCACCTTGGCCGCTCTGCACTGCCGGATAATGACATCCCATTCGGCGAGGGAACAGGCCGTCAAAGCTTCCCTATGCGTCAGCGCATCGACGGCGGATTTTTTTACGTCGACTAACATGCCGGAAGGGCCTTCAGATCGGCGAACACCGAGATCGCGTCATCCAGCTTGCTGTAAGTAAATTCATAGCATTCCGCTTTGTCTACGATGCCGACCAAAGCCTCGAACCCGCGCTCTCCCAACAAGGTGTAATTGAACGCATTTTCGGCAAGGCGTACTAAAGTTCTGGCTTTCGAGTAGGGGCTCAACTCAACCTTCGCGCCAGGCTGGAAGCGCGGAAAAACAATCCAAGCAGGACGTGCTGTTTCTTGAGACCGCCGCACGCTATCGGCAGGTGCTTTCATGTGCGAAACCGTACCCTTGTGCGTGTCCCGAACTACCGGTCCGATCACCGCCGAGGGATCGTAACGGCGAATGATGTCGATCGATTCATTTTTCAGACTGATCGGTCGCGGTACCGGCGTCAATAAACGATCAAGGGGATCAATCAGCGCCAATTCGTCGGACAGCAGCCTCCAACCCCTACTAACCAAAGCTGCACATAAGGTGCTTTTTCCGGAGCCCGGTGGAGCGGCGAGAATAGCCGTGCACCCATCCCTCTCCACAACCGCGGCATGAATCATTAGAAACTGATGACAATGATTCGCGATACACCAATTGAGGCCCCACTCGAACATCGGATAGGCCTGCTGATAAGGCAGCGGCTTGAATGGACATGTACCGTCGAACTCGAAGTTGACCTGCGGCCGAACCCAACGGCGCGCGGATCGGGGACGTGTGATCGAGACGTGGAAATCCGCAAACTCACCGTGACGAGAAACAGGGTAATCTCCGTAGAAAAGCCGTAAACCAGCTGCAACGGACGGAATCGAACACGTTACCCGAACAACCACGGGAGCAACAGTGAATGTCAGTTCGCCGTTAGCGAGGGACGTGGCAAACGATGTTTCTGGAAGGTCGGAAGCGATCAAACGACATGAATTTTTATGAGACCGAGACGCTGAAATTCTAGCACTGCCTGTTCGACTGTCTCTATGAGCAGGTCATCCGCCGAATGGGCCTCTCCTTCGGCGAATCGCTGCACAAAGTCCGTGAGAAGTGTCCCCGTCGGAAATTCAGCCAGAGCCTCGAGAATTGCACGGCCAAAGTCGGAGAGCACATGGGTAGCGCCGGTGGCGGCATCGAACACGGCCGATCCCCCGTTCCATGCAGGCGAAAAGTGCAGATCCTGCTTACAGACTTGAACAAACCGCACGGCAAAAAACGAGCAATCAATTCAGACGCGCTTCATGTACAGCTGAAGCCGATATTCTCGTTAAAACCTGGAGCACCAGGATCGAACGTACTCCGAATGTAGCAGACAATATCTCTGGCGGCCCATCCGTTACCGGGGGTCCCATTACTCCCGTTGGGAAAATATTCTCCGCCATTTGACGCGGCCTGCCACATGTCAGACAAGATCGCATCCGTTAGAGGATAACCAAGTCCGTAAGTGGGATGATGTATGTTGAGATGGGCCGCAACAAGATGCCGCGCAAGCTGGACGGTCTCCATGCTCATTCCGGTGTTGTTGGCTACAATATCGGCCGGGAAAGCAAGAAGCTCCCACATTGAGAGCCCGTAAGTACGCGGCTTTATGAGCTGAGCATTGGTCAGGTTTAACGTTGCCGGCAACTGGTATAGCTTGGAAAGAGGAGGAATTTGAGCCCCTCCGGAACACAAATAGCTAAACTCAGGACCGTAATGCAGCATTGCCCTTTTTTCAGCTTCAAACTCGCTATAGTTAGCCGGCCCACCCGTAGTCTGCTCTGCCCAAGTTGTGGTAGTGGTTGTTGTAGTTGATGTCCCCGTTCCTTTCTTTTGCTCCGTGGTCTGGGTAGTTGCAGAGTACACGGCTGGATTTTCCGTGCCGTAAGGACTGTTCCATTCCTTGAACCACTGACAAACTTTCCAGTAACCGGGCGAACGGCCCGCGCAGGGAGCAGTATCCCCGGCCTGCGGACTGGCATTCCCCGAGAATATTCTGGATGGCGACATGCACGCATTGGCCAATGGTGAATAGCCCGAAAAGCTCATCAGTACCGGCACCGCAAATCCGGCTCTCGTCAAGTTACGCCGCGCCTGATCGACGTTATGCTCCTGATCCGAAGATTCGGAATCCACTTGGTCATTTTCAAGCTTGTCGTTACTCATAGTCGGCCCCTAAGTAATTGTTTACCATTCCAACGCTCCGTATCCGCCAACATTCCTAATAAATTGTGTTAACTGATTTTTTAGTCTCCCGGCAGTCGACACTTCGCGAAACTGTTATCAAAGCTACTCAATGCTTAATTCTAGCCCATATCAGTGCGCGAATTTGGTGAGAGTTGTGAGAGCAGAAATAACTTCTTAGCCTACTGCGAAAGCAATCCATTGTAATGACCAGACCTCTTATTGGCGGCAGGCAGGCAGACAGGCAAGCCACAGTAGCGGAACTTTATTAACTTCTTGCAAAATGCGAGAACGCCTCACATATTCACATAATTGGGCCCGCCCCCGCCCTCGGGCGGTACCCAAGTAATATTCCGAGCGGGATCTTTGATGTCGCACACTTTGCAGTGAACGCAATTTTGCGCGTTGATCTGAAATCTGGCTTGCTGCCCTGGGGCTTCCACTATTTCGTAAACCGCCGCCGGGCAGTAACGTTGCGCCGGCTCGTCGTACAGCGGCCAATTCCGTGAAATCGGAACGGCCGGATCGGTCAGAACCAGATGGCACGGCTGGTCTTCCTCATGATTGGTATTGGAGAGATAAACCGAGGACAGTTTGTCGAAGCTCAGCACTCCGTCGGGCTTCGGATAATCGATCGAATGGCTATCCGAAGCCCGATCCAATGAGGCGTCATCCGGAACACGATTGTGCAGCGTAAGGGGAAGCCTTCCGCCGAAGATATTCTGATCCATCCAAATGAACGCACTTCCCACAAACGTCCCGAATTTCGCCAGCGCGGGACCGAAGTTTCGGCCATGGAACAATTCCTTGCTAACCCATGATTTGCGATAACTTTCATCCAAACCCGGTATTCCGCCTGCTGCGAGCGCCTCGAATACCGCTTCCGCGGCCAGCATACCCGTTTTCATGGCGGTATGATTGCCTTTAATCTTTACCGGATTAAGAAAACCGGCCTCGCAACCCGCCATCACGCCGCCGGGAAAAGACAGCTTGGGCACCGACTGCCATCCGCCTTTGTTCACTGCGCGAGCGCCGTAACCGATTCGGGTCGCGCCTTCCAGAAACTGCCGTACGACCGGATGCTGTTTCCAACGCTGCATTTCGTCGAAAGGATTTAAGAAGGGATTCCGGTAGTTCAATGCCACGATCAAGCCGAGTGAAACCAATCCATCTTCGTCATGGTAAACGAACCCGCCACCTTCCGTTTGATTGTCCAAAGGCCAACCGAGGGTATGAACCACTCGTCCGGGCCAGTGCCGGGACGGATCGATGCGCCAGATTTCTTTGATGCCGATGCCGTAGTGCTGCGGATCGGCTTCCCGCCGTAATTCGAACCGATCCATCAGCCGCCTGCCCAAATGTCCGCGGCAGCCTTCGGCGAAAATCGTGTAAGGGGCACGCAATTCCACGCCGGGCTGGTAGTTGGACTTCTTCGAACCGTCCTTGGCGACGCCCATGTCGCCCGTAACCACACCGGCTACCGCTCCTGCATCGTCATAAAGCACATCGGCAGCGGCAAATCCCGTGAATATCTCTGCTCCGAGGGCTTCGGCCTGCTGCGCCAGCCATCGGCACAAACGGCCCAGGCTGATCACGTAGTTGCCTTCGTTGCGCATCGGCTTTGGAATCAGGAAATCCGGAACTTTAAACGAGCGCCGTTCGCCGATAAGGTAATGTAATTCATCGTGCTCGACGGCTACTGTGACGGGCGCTCCCCTCTCCCGCCAGTCAGGAAACAGCTCGTTCAGGGCGGTCGGCTCGAATACGGCGCCGGAAATGATATGGGCTCCGACCTCCGCACCTTTCTCGACGATGCAAACCCTAAGCGCCTTCCCGGTTTCGCCCGCGAGCTGCATTACTCGGCAGGCGGCGGAAAGCCCGGCCGGCCCGGCGCCGACGACGACAACGTCAAACTCCAAACTTTCCCGATTCACGATGTCCTCTTGGGCAGAGCATCGAGCAATTCCGGTATCACCTCGAACAAGTCGCCGACCAAACCGATATCCGCAACCTCGAAAACGGGCGCATCGGGATCTTTATTCACGGCCACTATGGTCCCCGCGTCCTTGATCCCCGCCAAGTGCTGTATCGCTCCGGCGATGCCGAAGGCTAGATAAAGCTCGGGGGCGATAATTTTGCCGGTCTGCCCCACCTGCAAGTCATTGGGAACAAAACCGGCATCCACCGCCGCTCGCGAAGCGCCGACCGCCGCTCCCAATCGATCCGCCAGGGCATAGATCGAGCCGAAATGCTCTTTGCTTCCCAAGCCCCGGCCGCCGGACACCACCACGCGGGCCGATTGAAGATCCGGCCGCTCGCCGCCGGATGAGCGTTCAAGCCTGAGAAAGCGCGTATGACTCGGGCAGTCAAAGTCGATGCTAATTTTCTCGATAGGTGCCGAACCCGTCTCCGGAACCGGCTTGAACGAAGCCGTACGGACGGTCGCGACGACGATACCTGGCGGCGTTTCGATCGTTTCCAGTGCATTGCCGGCATAGATGGGCCGCTCGAATACGTTCCGGTCGACCACCCGCATAACATCGCTGACTTGAGGGACGCCGAGCAGCGCCGCCACGCGCGGCAAAAGATCCTTGCCAAACGTGGTCGCGGGCGCCAGCAGATGAGTGTAATCCTTGGCCAGAGCGGAAATTTGCGGCGCCAGAATCGCAGCCACAGGATTCCGGTTGGCAGGATGCTCGACCAGCAATACCCGCGTCACGCCGCTCAAGCGAGCCGCGGCCTGCGCGGGTTTATTCTCTGCCTCGGCGAATACGGCCACATCGACAGCTTCCGGACCGAGATCGAGCGCGCAAGCGACCGCTCTCGCGGTCGAAGGATTCAGCGCTTCGCCGTCATGCTCGGCGACAACCAATACCTTGCTCATGACAACAGCCCTCGCTCGCGGAGCGCCGCCACCAACTCGGCAACCGAAGACACTTTCCGGCCGGCCTGACGTTTCGGCGGAGGCGCGACTTTAAGCAGCTTGGCTTCCGGGACGAACTCCACGCCCAGGTCTTCCGGCGTGACGGTTTCGATCGGCAAGCGGCGCGCCTTCATGATGTCCGGCAACTTGGGATAACGGGGAATATTGAGGCGAAGATCGGCGGAAATCACCGCCGGCAGATCGACGGACAGAAATTCGAGCCCGGCATCCACCTCGCGGGCAACAGTGGCGGCTTTATCGGCCAATTCGATCCTGGACGCAAAGGTGGCTTGGGGCCAGCCGAGCAGAGCCGCCAGCATTTGCGGGGTTTGGTTGCAGTCGTCGTCGATGGACTGCTTGCCCATGAGGATCAAATCAGGATTTTCGCGCCGAGCAAGCTGGGCCAGAATGCGCGCAGCATTGATGGGTTGAGGAGCCGTATCCAGCGGTATGTGGATCGCCCGATCCGCGCCGAGCGCCAAGGCGCTTCGGAGCTGCTCCTGCACCGCTTGCGGCCCGAGCGAAACGGCCACGATCTGTGTCGCCTTGCCGGCCTCCTTAAAGCGGATTGCCTCTTCCAGGGCGATTTCGTCAAAGGGGTTTATGCTCATCTTCACCCCTTCCAACATCACACCCGAGCCGTCCGGCTTCACTTGGATCCGCACGTTGTAATCCACCACGCGCTTTACACTCACCAATACCTTCATACGTCCACCTCATTAGAAGATCATCGGCGGGAGCGTATTCTTCGTCCCTAAGCCATATAATAACTTCACGACTTGAAAAAGCACCCTCTTTACGATGACACCCCTTTCCCAAATCAGCTATATCGACTCGCTCAATGAACTCCAAGACTTCTGCGGAACCGTTAAAAATGCCTCATGGCTCGCCGTAGACACCGAGTTCTTACGCGAAAAAACTTACTTTCCTAAATTCTGCCTGCTCCAAATCGCATCGGCGGACAAGGTCGCCTGTATCGATCCGCTCGCCTTTGAATCATTGGAGCCCATAGCGGATTTGCTGTTCGATCCGGCCATCACCAAGGTTTTTCATGCCGGACGACAGGACCTGGAAATCTTTTTTCATCTGTGGGGACGCTTGCCGGCACCAATCTTCGACACCCAGATCGCCGCACCGTTGATCGGCTTGCCTGAACAAATCAGCTATGCCGGACTCATTTCCGAGCTGCTCGGACTGAACTTGAGCAAAGGGCATGCGCGCACCGATTGGTCTCTCAGACCCCTGACCGAGGCGCAGCTGCGCTACGCGGCCGACGATGTCATCCATCTCGGAACCGCCTACCTGGAGCTACGCCGGGAACTGGAAGCATTGAGCCGCCTAAGCTGGCCCGAAAACGAGTTTGCCGCCCTGCTGAATCCACAGCTTTACGAGAACGCTCCCGAGCTAGCCTGGCAACGTATAGGCGGATATTATCAGCTGAACGCGTCTCAGCTCGCTGTTCTGCAGGCACTGGCGGCTTGGCGCGAGGACGCCGCGCGCCAACAGGACATCCCGCGCAACTGGTTCGTCAAGGACGAAGTTTTGTTCGACCTCGCACGCCTTATGCCGGCAGCTCCCGATAATCTCAAGCTGATCCGCGGATTGGAGGAACGAACGATTAAGCGTTACGGCAATCAGCTGTGCCAGATTATTCAGGAGTCGAAGAATCGCCCGCCTCCAGCCATCTCCCTCAAATCACGCCAAGCTAAAAAGACGCCCGAACAGGAGGCGCTACTCGACGTGCTCACCGCGGTAGTGCGTTTGCGCGCCGCTCAGCACACCCTGAATCCGGCAGTGCTCGCCGGACGCAAAGACCTGGAGCAACTGATGGAGGAACCCGAGCAATCGAAGCTGCTTCACGGCTGGCGCAAAGCGATGGCCGGAGAGGAACTAGAGGCGCTCCTCCGGGGCGAACGACAACTCAGAGTGATGAACGGCCGTTTACAGATGGAACCGCATGGATGACGCTCACTATCCCGAGCTAATCTCGGCGCTACGGAATCCCGCCGCTTACGATCATCCCGCAGGACCCATAGAAATCCGGGAAACCCATATCTCCTGGGTTTTGCTGACTGATCCATTCGCTTACAAGATCAAGAAACCGGTGGATTTCGGCTTCCTCGACTTTTCCACCCTAGACAAGCGCCGATTGTTTTGCGAAGCGGAACTCCGCCTCAACCGCCGGTTTGCCGCGGACTTGTATTTGGCCGTAGTGCCTATCGCCGGAGATCCCCAAAATCCGCGTATCAACGGCACGGGCACCTCAATCGAATTCGCCATTAAGATGCGGCGCTTCGACGAAGCGGCGCTGTTCGATCGTTTGTGCCAGGACGATCGCTTATCGCCCGAGCATGTGGATAAGCTGGCGGAGTTACTGGCCCAATTCCATGCGAGCATAGACCGCAGTACCGCCGAAGATGCTCACGGACTCCCCGAAAACATCTACGGCGCCGCCGAACAAAATTTCATCCACATCGGACCTTTGCGCGACGATCCCGTAGACGCCGCCAAGCTGGAGGCCGTGCGCGCCTGGACTTCCGAGTCGTATTCGCGCTGCCGGGAGACCATGCTTGCCCGGAAAACCGCCGATTTCGTTCGCGAATGCCACGGCGATCTCCACCTCGGAAACATCGTACTCATCGACGACCGGCCCACGCCATTCGACTGCATCGAATTCAACGAGGATTTGCGCTGGATCGATGTGATGAGCGAGCTGGCCTTTTTGGTCATGGATCTGGAAGTCAAGGGCAAGCGGGACTTGGCGTTCCGGTTTCTGAATCGGTACCTGGAACTCACCGGCGACTATGGAGGGCTCGGCTTGCTGGATTACTACCGGGTCTACCGGGCCATGGTAAGGGCCAAAATCGCCCAACTGACCCGCGCATCTACCGGTGATACCGCGAAGCAGCGGGAATTATTAGCTCTGTATCGGCGATACATCGATTACGCATCCAGCCTCATCCAGCCTCAAAAACCGGCATTGCTTATCACCCATGGTTTCTCAGGCAGCGGCAAATCCTATATCGCGGGCCAAATCGCCGAACGGCTCCCGGCCATTCGTCTGCGCTCCGATCTGGAAAGAAAACGCCTGGCCGGGTTCGACGAACACGCAAACACCGGATCGACGCTCGACGCCGGCATCTACACCGCCGACATGACACGCAGAACGTATCGCTATTTGCTGGATACGGCTGAAGACATTTTGAAATCCGGACTGTCCGTCATCGTCGATGCCGCATTTCTAAAACTGGACCAACGGGCGACTCACAGGACGTTGGCCGAACGGATCGGCGCGGCATTTCTGATTCTCGATTGCCAAGCGCCGATCGCCACGTTGAAAAGCCGTATCGAAGCCCGCGCGCAGCTTGGTAAGGATCCGTCCGAAGCAAATCTGAAGGTGCTCGAAAATCAGATTGCGGCGCATGACGCCTTAACCGAAGAAGAACGGCGTGACACCTTGACGATTGACACCAGCGGACCTGTCTCTTTTGACGAACTTCTTAAGAAGATCTACCTGAGTACGGGCAAGTCGCCCGGCTAAGGTCTTCTTGACGAAACATCGGAAGAAAAAGACAAAAGCCTGACCCTGTCATAATGAAGGTGTTTCCGGCTAATATCGGCAGCGGCGTCTACCGCTGACATCGTGACCTTTTCACCGGCAATTCGCATTGTGCAATCAACCTTACTAGAGCGTGTTATGAACTCGCTCTAACTTATTGATTAATAAAGCTATAGGAGCAATGTCACATCTTCCAAAGCTTGGGCCAACTGCTTGATTTAAAGGCCAATACTTAAAAGTTCATAACACGCTCTAAATATAGGTATCCGTTTTTTTCGTCCTGAACAACGATGACCGACTCCCTTTTTCTACCATTTTGGGTCCACGCGCACGGCCAAATGGACCATCCCAAGGCGAAGCTGCTCACTCAGATTCTTGCAAAATACGATTTGCGTACTGCATTGAGCTGGATGGCAGGAATTGCGACAGTTCCAAGTTTTCAGGCAAACAGCTACCGAGTCGAGTTTCTCTCTCAACTCGTTGTAGCTTGTTGCGAAGGCAAGAAACGTCCGACTTGGCAACACCTGAATCATTGGCTAAACCGTCACCTTGGGGTGTCTGACATTGCTAACATGGAGGATCCGGCAGAGGACATGTTCGTAGTGAACGTGCTGACAAAGGATGGCGACTTCCGCGTACTCACAGGCCTTTGGGAGGCAGCCGACAGCGCTACGACGCTGATCGTGGAAACGCTCACTACGCTGGGTGGGCCAACTCAAAAGGCTTGGCTGCACCCGAGCCTTGCGTTACTGCGTCTTTCCGACGCGATGCTCAAACGAGCTGAGCTCACTCGATGGCACACTGAACCGTCACGACCGAAAGGTGTCATGACTATCGTGCCTGCCACGCCGCTCCAGCGCTGGGCGCATCGCGTAACATTCCACAGGAATGAGCTGATCGCTCTTAACATTGCGCCGGAACAATTAGCACCTTTCGTTTTCAACCTGGCGGAGCGGAAGACACTACTTAAACAAAGCAATCAGGAGTCCGGTCTACATCGGAGGCCATTGCTTCAATTTGGCGACGAATACGTAGTTGCGCTACCAAACGCACTTACATACGCCATACGCAGATATCTGCTGGACTGCGCTGTCGCGGCTGGGCAACTCCAGGCTTTGCAGTCCGCATTGATGATTTGCGTCCAGCGGCGACTTTTCGAGATGGCTCGATTTGGTAGTCGCCATCGGATGAATGTCGTCGAGTTACCGATGGAGGTTGGCGGCGTACGGGGTATTTGTCGCAGTGTCGTTGTCCAAGTGGGTAGTCGGCGCTTTTTGCACTTCCTTGTCGTATCCGATGATCTTAGACAAATAGCTTTGTCTGGACTTCTGCATCCGAGCAAGCTATCGCCGTCGGCTGCACAACAGGTTAATGCTCATGTAGAGGCGTTGCGGAATTATATTGAATCACAATATGAAGTGGATTCAGCGCACACGCTTTGGCTCATGGGTTATCTTGGACAAGGATTTATCGGCAACCTACCATCGGAACGTCCCGTCTGGACATTTGGAACAGCCCGTCTGAATGAATTGGAGATGCTCTTCAGCGATTCCGATGGCCCTGTAGATCGGCTCATACTGCTGCTGAACCAGGAGAAGCAGCTCGAACGCGAAGGACTTGAGCTCCCGTTTCAGAACGGGCTTCTCAATCTCTATGCATTCTGGACAAAGCAGAATTTCTGCCTTCGTATCTCCGATGTGCCTCACGACCAAGGCGCTTGCCTCCAAATTGCAACGGACTTCGTCGCTGAATACCGCAGCAACCGCCGCGCTGCAGTCGATGAGCACTGTGAGATAACACTGACAAATAGGCATGTAGTCGTCGAACGTAATAACGCGGAGGCAATATACGAATCCTTACGCGCCGTCCCGGCATATGTGAGCCTTGACTACTTGGCACGGGGTATACTGAGCTTTTGTCTAAAACAGCAGGACACGACGGTCTGGCTGACGGTCGTCGCTCCATCTAACGGAGAAGTTCGCGACTCAGCTTTTAAGCTGTGGGAGGCGCTTCAGCTTCTGCTTCATAAAGTGTTGACGAAGCACTTTGTGGCTCTGTGCTTCAAGTTTCCTGTTATTGAAGTAACAATTGACCTTCAACAAGTAATCGAGCGAACTGCAGAAGCCGACGAGCCGATGATCGAGTCGGGACTTAGTGTCCTGCCAGTTAAGAACGTGCCCGCCGTAAGGCTCCTAGCGGCGCCTGGTTTCTTACGTAATTTCCACGAGGTTGAGAACCGAGGCGAGCAGCTTCTACTGAGACAACTGATTCAAGCGCTTGTAATGTTGGCTGACACAGCAGAAGCGAGGATGCTCGACCCTGCGGCGGAAGCCATAAACATCCTCGGAGGGACAGATGCTCGGGTGCTCCACATGTTCCGGATGGAGAACCATGTAGACTATCTTCTAGCGGCAAATTCGAGGCGAGTCTATCGGGCGCCGACCGAGCACATAAATTCCGCCATATGCTCTGCTTTCATCTGGATGCCATCGTACTCAACCCCCATTCTGCTTGACCAGACAGCGAGCGTCAGCGCACTTAATTCAACCGTATCGCGCCAAGCAGAGCGACTAACCGAGCTTCTGAGACGCTTTGACCGCACTCAACTCATTTCGGAGTTGTTTCACCTTCACGAGACCCTATTGCGAGAGAGAGCCCGTTGGAGGTACACCGCGAGAGCCGTCCGAGCTCTCTACGGCGTAGACGATGGAACCCGCGCCGCAGCCGAAGTTGAGCGAGAGCGCGCTCAATTACAGATCGCAATCCGCGCACTTATCGAAGCAGCTGTCTGCGAGTGCCCGATGACTGGCGGGATCGCGCCTGATGAGTACTCCTTGGATGAGCTGGTAGGCGGGATGGCGACGCTGAACAACCTCGGGCGCGATTCCGACGTTGTTTACTATAGTCTCGCCAGCAAAGGAATCACTCTCTTTCCTAATGGCAGCCACTCTCTTGATGCCGATGTGCTTGGACAGCTTGCAGGCCCATATCTTGAGGAGTCATTTGGTGTGGCTTATACAGCCGCTGCCACAAACTATGAGAGCTGGGTTGGAATCCAACAAGAGGAAGCGGAAAAGGAAAGTAAGACAGAGTCCGTGTTTGCTTCGTCGAGCTTTCTCACAGCATGGCAGAAGGAGTACGGCCACTCGTTCGAGGTATTTCAAGAAATCGCAGGCGAACTGCAAGACCTCGGCGTCAAGCGAGGCAATGTGGTGATTGAGACAACCGTTGAGGAAGTGACCGCCGGTCGAGCCGATGCGGGCGTGACCAAGGAAGACGTTCAAGCCTTCGTTGCTGCATTTGGTCTGTTTAACAGAGCCACATGGGTGGCGCAGCCACCGTATTTGCCCAAGGATGTCAATCCTTGGCGTTTTCAGCGTCGCTTGTCTTTGAGTCTTCGACCAATTGTCGTCTGCCCGCAAGGGACAGAGCAGCGACTTGTTTACGGCCTGGGAACGTTGCGTCAGTCATTTGGGTATTTGCTGGACTGCATTCGAGGTGGAACGTTTGATAAGGACGTCTTCAAGTCAACAGAGATGCGATCGTTTCTCGGGGCTCGGGTCGATGCACTTGGACGGCAGTTTACTGAACGTGTTGCGTCTAAGTTGCACGACGAAGGCTGGATGACGGCGACTGAGTTAAAGTTGACTCAGCTCGGCGCATCGAAGTCACCGAACTTAGGGGACATTGATGTTTTGGCTTGGCACACAAATGGACAAGTACTTGCCATTGAATGCAAGCGTTTAAAGCAGTCGAAAACCATCGCTGAGATCGCCTTGGCTTGTGCAAGATTTAAGGGCAATGTGGACGACCATCTCTACAAGCATCTTCGCCGGGCTCATTGGCTTCAAACGCATATTGGGCAGGTTGCCAAGTTCATTAAGCTTCCGGAAACGGCCATTCGCATACGGCATCCAATGGTGGTAAGCAGACCAGTCCCTTTTAAGTACCTTCAAGGACTTCCAATCCCGGCTTCAGACATCCTCAGCTTTGAGGAGCTCGGAAACTATCTCCAGCAGTGTGATGAAAACTCGAAAAGTGCTTGGTGAGAGTACAGCAAACTCCAGAATAGGGGTCAGGCTTTAGAATAAGGGTCAGGCTTTCGTTATTTGCTTTTGATTTCAATACGCCACAGCTATTCCACCCCGTGTCCTCCGACGTTTCGCAATCCCAAATGCTCGACAAACGGAATGAAGTCTCGATCGGAAAACAGCAGGGCGTATCCCCTTTCGATGCAAAATGTAGCGATGATGACATCGGCGGTTTTGTGGATGGTGATGCCCCGTTTTCTGAGTGCCCGAAAATTCTCCGCGCTTTTGAGGGCCTGTTCGGTGCCGAGCAAGTCGTAAACGGTTAGAGACATCAGCAGCCGTTTGGCCGTTCGGAAATCGGCATCCTGACGAAATCCCTGCAAGACCTCGGTTAAAATCAAGTCGCCGATCGCCAGCGGTTCCACCCCGAGCAGTTCGTCAAGCGTGGCGGTTTGGGGCGTGTCGATGCCGTTGAAGTAATCGATCCATACGCTGGAATCGACCACGATCATCCATCGGTTCTCATGGCGTCAAGATCGCCTTCCCATTTGAGCTTTCCTTTGAAAGCTTTGATCTGCTCCTGGTTTTTCAAGCGGATGAGTGTCTTGAGGCCAAGCTCCACCACCTCGCGCTTGGTTTTTAGGCCAGTGGATCTTAAAGCCTCGTTCATTAGCTCATCGTCGATGATGATGTTGGTTCGCACAGTCGGGCTCCCATGTGTATTAAATAGCATTACTTTACACATCTTAGAGCCGCGCTGTTTAACGGGCAAGTGAAAAAGGAGCGCCGCAAAGACGTTGCTCCGCTTAGATTAGCTTTACCTCAGTCGCTGCAAACACCTACTGCGGATTCGCCCCTACGGCCTGCGCCACGAACTCGCCGAATGCCCGGCTGCCGTCGCCGGTGGGAATGGTCTTTTCCAGTTGCAGGGTTTCCGCATTGATGACGGAAACGGAGTTGCTGAACCAATTGGCGACATAAATGTGCTTGCCGTCGGGGTGGGCGGCTATGCCTTCGGGGTATTCGCCCACCGGAATGGTGGCGGTAACTTCGCCCCGGTCGGCCGCGATGACCGATACCGTGTTGTCGTATTGGTTCGTCACGAACAGACGGGCGCCGCCGGCGCCCAAAGCCACCGCATAAGGCCTGTCGCCAACCGGAATGGTCTTCAGCAGCGCCATGGTCCCGGTGTCGACCACGGAGACGTCGTTGCTTTCCACGTTGGCGACATACAGGCGGTTGGCTTTCGAGTCCAGGGTGACACCGAAAGGATGCTTGCCGACCGTGATCGATTTCTTGACCTCCAGGTCGGCGGCATCGATCAGTGAAATCGAATCGTCGTCTCGGTTCGAGACGTAAATCCTCGCCCCGTCCGGGCTGACGGCTACGCCGGAGGGAGAATGCCCCACCGGAATGCGCTTCAGCACCTTTAAGCTATCGAGATCAAGTACGGAAAGGTAGTGGCCATACCAGTCGGCCACATAAGCGCGTTTTCCGGCAGGGTCAACCGCGATACCCAAAGGTCCCTCGCCCATGGGCAAGGTGACGATTACGCTTTGAGTACGGCCGTCCAGGACCGTGACGTCTTTGCTGCCGGGATTGGTCACGCAAATCTTGGCACCGTTCCGGCTGACGGCTACACCCGCCGGCTGCGATCCAACTTTCAGGGCTTTGACAACAGACCCGTTGGCGGTGTCGATCACCGACACGCTATCGTCTTTCTGATTAGTGACATAAGCATAGGGCTCGGCAAAGACATCACCGACCATGGGAAACAGGAAAGCGATGGCACACGCCATCGCTTTTGCCCGGTTTACCGAATCGTAAAAGCCAAGCATGTTACTTATTTTTTCTCAGCCATGGCTTTTAGGTTCGCCAACCCTTCCTTGTAAAGGGTCGTCACCGCATTGACGGCAGCCTCATCACTCTCCTCGGGCGGGGGATTATTGTTCATGAAGCTGCGATAAAAGGCGCCGTTCCACTCCACCTTGGAGCCGCCGGCGGGATTCGGTTCAACTTTGATCGTGGACGAATAATTGGCTACCGGCAGATCTTTGGGATCGACTTCGGTAATCTTGTATTGGACGTTCATCTTGGCGGCATCATAGTTCTTGAGTTCTTCCTTGATCACGCCGCCGCTTTTCAGCTTGAGTTCCCGCGTCGCGCCTTTCTCATTGCCGCCTTGAGCCGTGGTGCTTTCCACCATCGGCAGCCATTTTTGTGGGTTCGCCCAGTCACCGACAAACGCCCAAACCGCGTCGGGTGCGGCGTTGATTTCGACGGTTTCGGTAACCTTCTGGCGGCTTGGACCGTGGGCATTCGCAAACCCTGCCCAAAGCAACGACAGGACGGCAACAAATGACAAGAGTTTTTTCATTATTTTCTCCGGAAACAAACGAATACAAGGCAAAAAGTATAAGGCAAATTGCTTATGGGTTAGGAGATAATTTCCCGAGCGTAACTTCGCAAGCTCGCGAGGATTTCCCGGTGCCGGGCAGACAGTTCTGGAGACGCTTCCAGTGCATCGATTTTCGATTGATATTCGCTCAGAACGACGCTTCCGCCACACCCCGGAACCGTCAGCCGTCGAATGCGATAGGCTTCCCAGCGGGCTGCTTCTTCCGCCGTCAAAGTCTCGGGAAAGTTTCGAGCGCGGTAGCGGAAAACCAGTTCCGGCAGGCGCGCATCCTCGAATGCCGGCCGCGCGCGACTTAATTCATCGGGATTCATACCGCGGATCCATTTCAGGATCGCGCGATCGGCATCTCCGATGAATCCGCCGTCATAAAGCATAAGATCGGGATCATTCGTGCCCGTCTCCATTCCATTGAATTCCATAACCTCCTGAGTCTTCTTCGCCAACGTCCATTCCCGCTTGAGTAAATCAAGGTTTCGATTACAGCGGGAAAGGTCGATGTGCAACCGTTCGGCATCCTCCGGACGCAAGGCCGATAATGGAGCAATGACAGGGCATTTATTTAAATGAACCGTTTTCAACGGAACGCGCTCGACTCCGGGCGGAAGTTTGGAAACCGGGGTGAAAAGGCGTTCTTGAAGTTCTTCCGCACTCAAGGTGATGAGAGGCGTAGGATCGACTGAAAGGTCATAAACGACGATCCCGTTCGGATTTCGCGGATGCTTGGCAAGCGCGACCACAACGGCGATGCAGTGCCGCTCTGAGGCGTATTTTTCAGAAACGTGCAGAACCGGTTGCATCGCGCCGAACCGCAGCAACTCGGCAGCCTCTTTCTTACCGCGATTATTAAAGACGAAGTTAAAGAGTTTGGGCTGCCGCTCTCGGACCAAACTCGCTACGGCAATGGTCGCCCGGACATCGGCCAAAGCGTCGTGGGCATTCTGGTGCTGTATTCCGTTGGCGACGGTCAGCGCGTCCAATCGCAGACTCGGCCTGCCGGAATCATCGGTGGGCCATTCGATTCCCTCGGGCCGGAGCGCCCGAGTCAGTCGCAACATGTCGATGATGTCCCATCGGGAATTGCCGTTGCGCCATTCCCGTTCGTACGGATCGAACAAGTTGCGGTAAAGACAGTTTCTGGTGACTTCGTCGTCGAATCGAATATTGTTATAGCCGGCTACGCATGTCCCCGGCACCGAGAACTCATCGTGAATCGTACGTATGAAATCCGCTTCCATGACACCCCGCTCCGCGGCCATTTGTGGCGTTATGCCCGTAATCAGGCATGCTTCGGGTACCGGCAAAACATCGCGCGCGGGCTTGCAGAACAGCGTAACGGGTTCGCCGATCGGATTAAGTTCCAAATCGGTTCGAATTCCGCCGAATTGAGCGGGGCGATCGCGCTTGGGATCGGTCCCGAAGGTTTCGTAATCGTACCAATATAAGGACGAACAGGAGGACATGTACCGGGGGTACCAGAGGTTTACGTATTAATCGGAGGAACGTAAATCTCTAAAGTACTGGTCATCATCCGGTGCATGGCTAATTGCGGAAAGAGCTTAGATCAATGAGTTATCGCCAATTGGCCGCGAATTGAGGAATAAAGCCGAATTCTTTTTCGAATCGCCGCTCCCTTAATGGTTTTCGGCCATAGCTTCCTGCTTTCGCCTTTTCTCGCATTTTTGCACGCAAACGCATTCGCCGTTGTTCACGCCGCCGCAGGTGCCCTTAATGGCCCCTCGCCCGAACATGACGCCTATCGCCATGAAAAAAATGACGGCCGCTATCACCGCAAAAGTAATCAGAAACAGTGTCATGATTCGCCTCGACTAACTCGACATTGACGACTTTAAGGTAAGCCACTCCGATCACCGGCTACGTGGCGTCCGAAAAGAATGTGCCCCACAAATTGCTGCCGACTCTACTACGTTTTCGAAAAAAGAAAAGCGGGAGGCGCATAGACCCCTCCCGCTTTCTTGACCGAACGAATTGGGCTAATTAGCCGCCGAAATCGTCCAGCATGATGTTCTCCCTTTCCACACCGATATCTTCCAGCATTTTGATAACGGCAGTGTTCATCATGGGCGGACCGCAGAGGTAGTACTCGCAATCCTCCGGCGCCGGATGATTCTTCAGATAGTTCTCATACAACACATTGTGGATGAATCCGACGTAGCCGGACCAATTGTCCTCCGGTTTCGGCTCGGAAAGACCGATGAACCACTTGAAGTTCGGATTTTCCTCCTGCAGCTTGTTGAAATCGTCCACGTAGAACATTTCCCGAAGGCTGCGGGCGCCATACCAGAAGGTCATCTTGCGCTTGCTCTTCAACCGGCGAAGCTGATCGAAGATGTGCGAGCGCATGGGTGCCATGCCGGCGCCACCGCCGATGAAGACCATCTCGTTGTCGGTTTCGCGGGCGAAGAACTCCCCGAACGGTCCGGAAATCGTCACCTTATCGCCGGGCTTCAAGTTGAAGATATAGGACGACATGACGCCCGGCGGAATATCCTTGGCTCCGGGCGGCGGCGTAGCGATACGGACGTTGAGCATGATGATATCGCTCTCTTCCGGATAGTTCGCCATGGAGTAGGCACGGATGGCCGGCTCTTTGACCACCGATTCGTACTGCCAGATGTTGTACTTGTCCCAATCGTCGCGGAACCGTTCTTCGACGTCGAACTCCGCGAACTTCGCATGATAGGCCGGACACTCGATCTGGATATAACCGCCAGCGCGGAAATTCACATGCTCGCCTTTCGGGAGCTCCAGAACCAGTTCCTTGATGAAGGTAGCGACATTGTGGTTCGAACGAACCGTTGTCTCCCACTTCTTTACGCCGAAGACTTCGTCATGCACATGAATTTTCATGTCCTGCTTGACGGTGACCTGGCAGGCCAGACGGTCGCCGTCCGCCGCTTCGCGCTTAGTAATGTGAGAAAGCTCGGTCGGCAGAATGTCGCCGCCGCCTTCATGCACTTTTACCCGGCACTGGGCGCAGGTTCCGCCGCCGCCGCAGGCCGACGACACGAACAGGTTGTTGTCCGCGAGCGCGGTCAGCAGTTTCGAGCCGATCGGGACGTGAATTTCTTTCTCGTCGTTGATCAGAATCCCAACGTTACCGGATGCGACAAGCTTCGACTTGGCGCCGAGGATCACGAAGACCAGGGCAATTACGATCAGGGTGAAAAACAATACACCTAGGATGATTTCCAACATTGCCTTGTACCCTGCCCCTTACAGTTGAATGCCTGAAAACGCCATGAAGCCGAGCGCCATCAGGCCCGCCGTGATGAACGTGATGCCCAAACCGCGCAGTCCGGGAGGCACGTCGCTGTACTTCAGCTTTTCGCGGACACCGGCCATGGCGGTAATCGCGAGAGCCCAGCCGAAGCCGCTGCCGACGCCATAGACCACGCTCTCGTTGAAGTTGTAATCACGCTCGATCATGAACAGGCTTCCGGCCAGGATGGCGCAGTTTACGGTGATGAGCGGCAGAAAGATGCCCAGCGCGTTGTACAGGGCCGGAAAGAACCGGTCCAGCACCATTTCGAGAATCTGCACGATCGCCGCGATAACGCCGATGCAAGCCATCAGCGCGATGAAGCTCAGATCGACATTCTCCAACCCGGCCCACGAAAGCGCCCCTTCCTTCAACAGATAGGAATAGATGAGATTGTTTGCCGGGACCGTCAGGGTCTGCACGATCACAACGGCAATGCCGAGGCCCACGGCGGTTTCGATCTTCTTCGACACGGCGATGAACGTGCACATCCCCAAGAAGAAGGACAGCGCCATGTTCTCGATGAAAACCGACTTGATGAACAGGTTGATGTAGGCTTCCATTAGTGTGCCTCCCCATGAGCCGGCATGATCGCGAAATCGGCCTTTTCAACCTGTTGCGGCTTCCAGGTGCGCACCGCCCAGATCAGTAACCCGATGAGGAAGAAGGCGCTCGGCGGCAGCAGCAGCAAGCCGTTCGGCACGTACCAGCCGCCGTCCTTTAGAAGCGGCAACACGTCGATACCGAGCAATTTACCGGACCCGAACAACTCGCGGACGATGGCGACGGAAACCAAAATCAAGCTGTAGCCCAGACCGTTGCCTATGCCGTCCAGGAAGCTTTCCCAGGGCGGGTTCTTCATCGCGTAGGCTTCCGCGCGTCCCATGACGATGCAGTTGGTGATGATCAAACCCACGAATACCGACAGCTGTTTGCTGATCTCGTAGGCGAACGCCTTGAGAATTTGATCCACCACGATGACCAGCGAGGCGATGATCACCATTTGGGCGATGATACGAATGCTGCTCGGAACGTGATTGCGGATGAACGCGATACCGGCGCTCGAGCAGGCGGTGACCGAGGTCAATGCCAAGCTCATGATCAGCGCCGTCGACAGCTGTGAAGTCACGGCCAGCGCCGAACAAATACCCAATACCTGCAAGGTGATCGGGTTATTATCGACCAATGGTTCAACAAGAACCTTCTTATGTTCTGCATTCAGGTTCATAGGTTTAGCCCCTCTGAGATCTAACCTTTGCCAGATAAAGCCCGAAGCCTTCCTTGCTCATCCAATAGCTCACCAGATTGCTTACACCGCGGCTGGTGAGCGTAGCGCCCGCTAGAGCATCCACTTGGTATTCCGAACCCGGTTTGGACGGGTCGACAGCGCCTTTTACGAGACCCAGCGCGACCTCGCCGATCTCGATCTGCTGTCCTTTCTCGGTCAAAGTGCTCTCGTGCAGCTCTTTACCGGTGAAGTTATAGACTTTCTTGCCCTTCCAAAGCGCTTTCCATTTCGGATTCACCACTTCGCCGCCCAGACCGGGAGTTTCGGCTTGATCGTAAAGGTTCAGGCCAATGACCGTTTGAGCGTCAGCTTCCAAGGCCATAAAACCGTACATGGTCGACCAGAGCCCGTAACCGTTGACCGGCAAGATAACCGACTTTAATTGACCACCCTCTTTGACTAGGTAAACCTTGGCGTACTTCGCCTTCCGTTTGATATTGGCAGTGTCCTTCTCCGGCGGGATGGCATCGCTCATGGCCGGATCCTTGGCTGCCTTGCGCTGGTCGAAGGTTTTCGGATCGATCGAATCGACATAATCGCCGGTTGCCAGATCGACGACCTTCGGCTCAATATTCTTGAAAGCCTCGTCTACATTGGTCCCTTCCTCCAACAGGCCCGCCACATCCAGGATGTTGACCTTCTCGTCCTTGGACTTATTGGATTCCTGCAAGGGCTTGAGCGCAACGGCCGAACCGGATACCAGAACCGCGCCGACCAGACATAAAGCGAAAGCGACGGCAAGGGTTTTTTGGAAACTGTCGTTGGGCAATACCAGAATTTTTTGCGCGTAGTGGTTCGCCTTTTCTAGAAAACCGGCGATCTTGTCGGACAGCTGCGTCCCCGCTGCATTGGGATTTGCTGAATTAGGCATGACGTCTGACCCTTCTGGTGATGTTCGCTTTGATTACGGCGTAGTCGATCAGCGGCGAGAAGATGTTGGCGAACAGGATGGCCAACATGATGCCTTCCGGAAAAGCCGGGTTCACGACCCGGATTAATACGGTCATAAAACCGATCAGAGCGCCGAACACCCATCGACCGGCATTGGTATGAGCCGCGCTGACAGGATCGGTGGCCATATACACCGTACCGAAGGCGAAGCCACCCAAGGTCAAGTGCCAGTACCAAGGCATCGCGAACATAGAATTGGAATCGCTGCCGACGATGTTGAACAAGGTGGAGGTTGCGATCATGCCGATCAGGACCCCGGCCATGATCCGCCACGAGGCGATCCGCGTATAAATCAGGAATGCGGCGCCCAGCATGCAGGCCAAGGTCGAGGTTTCGCCCAAGGATCCTTGCTCGAAACCGAAAAAGGTTTGCCACCAGGAGATACCGCCCGCCTTGATCGCATCGACACCTCCCAAGGCTCCCAAGCCCAGAGCAGTAGCGCCGCTGAACCCGTCCACGGCGGTCCAAACCGCGTCACCCGACATGGCAGCCGGGTAGGCAAAGTACAGGAAGGCGCGCCCGGTGAGCGCCGGGTTCAGGAAGTTCTTTCCGGTGCCGCCGAAAATTTCCTTACCGATCACAACGCCGAACGAAATGCCGATCGCCACCTGCCACAAAGGCGTATTCGGCGGCAAGGTCAACGCAAACAGGATGGAAGATACGAAGAATCCCTCGTTGACATCGTGTTTGCGAACGACGGAAAACAAAACCTCCCATATACCCCCCGCCACAAGCGTGACGATATAGATCGGGAAGAAATACAACGCTCCGTGGAGCACAACGGAAATCGGGTTGTTCGGACTGTAACCGAAAACGTCGAGGATCGCTCCGCGCCATCCGGGTGCCGACGCGATGCCCAAACTCTGCATCGCCGAATTGGCCTGATAACCGGTGTTAAACAGGGCCATCAGCAGACACGGCAGGGCCGCGATCCAGACATAGGTCATGACCCGTTTCAAATCAACCGCATCGCGGACATGAGTCGAACCGCTCGTCACATCGGCCGGGCTATAGAGAAAGGTATCGACCATCTCATAGATCGGATAAAGCTTCTCTAGCCGACCGCCATGCGCGAAGTACGGATGTATCTTGTCTAAGAATTGCCTAGTACGAGACATTAGCCTTCCTTCTCAATTTGGGTAAGATTCTTTCGAAGTACCGGGCCGAAGTCGTGCTTGCCCGGATCGACGAAGGTGCAAAGCGCCAGGTCTTCTTCGTCCAGTTCCAGACACCCCAGGGCCTGCGCCGTGTCGGTGTCGCCCACGACAAGCGAACGCAGCAACTGTGTTGGTAGAATATCCATGGGCACCACGTCTTCATAAACGCCGACCGGCACGATGGCTCTCGCGCTGCCGTACTTGGCGCTGGTCAAGGCGAACTTTCGCCCCCGCTCCTCGGGCAGACTGGATAAAAGTACGTTCAGGAAGGAGTACTTGGCGCGATCCGGCACCACCCATCCCATGAACTCTCTTTGCCGCCCTTCCTCGATTACGCTTACCTGATTGTGATAACGCCCGAGATAGGCCGACCAATCTTCGGCCTTTTGGCCGTTTAGCACGGAGCCCGAAATCACCCGCGTTTCTTTATCCGCCACAACCTCCCCCTGCACCAGATCGCTCAGATTGGCGCCCAATCGGGTGCGAATCAGACGAGGGCGTTTGACCATCGGCCCTGCAAGAGAGACGACACGCTCTACGTTCAGCCGGCCGGTGGTAAACAAGCTGCCGATCGCCATTACGGTCTGATAATCGAGGTGCCAGACTGTCTTCGTAGCACTGACGGGATCAAGGTGATGAATGTGGGTACCCACGAGACCGGCAGGATGTGGCCCCTCGAACTCAGCCGTTTCAATGTTGTTCGTGTCGCTGGAAGGCAACGAATGATTCGGAGCCGTGCAAAGATAAACCTTTCCTTCGGTCAGTTTGGAAATGACAGTCAATCCGTTCTTAAAATCCTGGGCCCGCTCCTGGATGATGACATCGGGCTGCGCAGCCAGCGGATTGGTATCGATTGCCGTAACGAAAATCGAATGGGGCGCCGTATCGGGATCGGGAACCCTGCTGTAGGGACGAGTTCGGATGGAGGTCCACAAGCCGGAAGCCAGCAAGTTCTCTTTTACCTGCTCGACACTCAGACCGGCGAGATCCGATTGGCCATACGATTGAAACTGGACGCTGTCATTACCGTCCAGCTCGATGACTACGGATTGAAGCACGCGCTTGGCGCCGCGGTTGATCGCCTTGACCACGCCACATCCGGGTGCAGTGAACAACACCCTAGGATACTGTTTGTCCGAAAACAGCACGTCACCGAGCCTGACCCGGTCCCCCTCCGAAACGTTCATGGAGGGTTTCAACCCGACGTAATCCAAACCCAGTAACGCTACGGATTTAACAACGTTGCCGTCGTCGTGTATCGTTTGCTCGGGCTCCCCGGTGATCGGCAGATTCAAGCCTTTCTTTGTTTTGATTAGCATATGTAAGCCTGTGGATCGCACAAATTAACGGCCAAACCACCCCTCTCGCATTCCTGCAATAGGTTCAAAGAAGACGGCAGAGGGAGTGCTAAGATGTTTTCGGCTTAAGGCGCACCGAGAGAGTGCCACGGTTTTTATCAAAACGTCGCGCTCCGAATCGAAGCCGCGCGCAGCGAGAGGTATGCTCGGCGTTTCCCTAAGACTTAGGTAACCAGTCAGGTATTTAAACACAAATACCTGAGTGGCTCAACGCGCGGAGTTCTTGAACCAGAAGGAAAAACAGGAGCCGAGACTCTAATTTTGGTTACAGGACTGTTTCAAGAATTGGCACAAAAAAACGGGCCTCAGCAAAGCCTCGGCCCGTAACAACATCCCAGAGGATTAAGAGGTCTTTAACGCAATGTCGCTAACCCGGAGAATGCTATGACTAGTTGGTCGACCAAAGAGGAGATGGAGGTAAATCAACTCAATGCGTTCTCACGTGCGGAAAATACTAGCTTGAACCGGACCTTACGATTTTGATCTGGATCAATAAATACGCGTTCTCCACCCTTTCGGCTACGATTTCAAAACAATGACGTAACAGCCATGTTACTAGCCACTCGACTGATCTCTTAATACAATAGCCTTGGGAGTCGGCCAGGCAGTCGCTGTCCGTGTCATCGACTCGGGGAGAGGAAAGTCCGGGCTCCGCAGGGCAAGGCGCCAGGTAACGCCTGGGAGGCGCAAGCCTACGGAAAGTGCCACAGAAAATATACCGCCGCGCCTCCTTCGGGAACGCGGTAAGGGTGAAATGGTGCGGTAAGAGCGCACCGCGCTTCCGGTAACGGGAGTGGCAGGGCAAACCCCGCCTGGAGCAAGACCAAATAGGGGGGCATTGGGGGCAACCCCTAACGTGCGGCCCGCACGGCTCCCGGGTAGGTCGCTTGAGGCGCGCGGTGACGCGCGCCCTAGATGAATGGCTGTCCACGACAGAACCCGGCTTATCGGCCGACTCCTCCCCATCTTCGAAATACCTAGCTGTCTAGTCTCCCAAGGACCGGAAAAGGCATCGAGATCGTGCGCAGTTTCCGCTGCAGCTCGGCATGATCATATCTTCCCGTTCCATCCAATGAATCATTCCTGAGAGCGGACTGCTGTCGACAGAAAACCGATAACTGTGCGGTTTAAGCTTGGCCATACGGAGTGCGGGTTGGAGTTCTCGCAATACCAGGTCTTTACCCCATTGGCACAGCCAGAGTAGGCGACACATCCGTTCGGCAAGGCTTCTACGGCGCGCCCGTCGCACTCGTTACACTTTGCCCACCATTCCACGGTACCTTTCCCATAACCGGGAAAAACCGTGTCTTTGGAGCTGTGCATGACCAGGACCGACAGCGGTTTGGGACAGGAGCGATCCGCCAGATCATCCGCGCGGATTCCGACCGCACTCGACACAATAGCCGCCGGAATGTCGCGGGTGCCATTGACGAAGGCGATCCCCATCGAAATAGTCCCGCCATCGGAATGGCCAGTCAGGAGAATCCGGTTCTCGTCCACACACCATTTTTCCTGGATATGCCTCGGAATTCCGGCGAGCTCGATGAGGGCTTCCGGGGCCATGCGCCGATGGTCCACGTAGGCGATGATGAATCCGGCCGCCGTGGCGTCCCGCGTCAGATAGGTAAATTGCTCGTTGCGATTGCGATTCTTGCCGTGGGGTGCATAAACCATCAGCAGGGGATGGGCAACCGTAGCGTCGTAATTCACCGGAGTGCGCACGTTATAACGGATCCCGTCGGGGGTCTCCTCGTCGTCCGTGGCTCCCGCTTGGCCCGGACGGGCACCGGCTGCGCAACGTCGGGTATCCGGTCCTATCCGGTATTCAGCTTTGCTCAAAATCTGCGCGCCCAATTGATGTTCCAGATCATCGCCTACCGCGTCCTGGGCGGTTTCACCCAATCCGGTGAATGCCCCCATGAACAAGAGTGCCGCGACCATCATGATGGCCGGTCGATCGGGCTCCTTGTTCTTCCACGGCCAGACCCACCGAGGCTTGACCAATCCTACAACCAGCAGTGCGATGGACAGCAACACCAATAGTCGAAAAATTATCGCCAACCCTAAATTCATAATCTTAGACCTTTAGTGAGGGTGAGGCCGGTCGGGGCATCCGGTTCCGCCGCCGGTCATTACAAAAGGAAAACGTCTTACGTGGCTGACCGACTCTCATCAGCGAGGGCCACTTCCAGGCTTTCCGCCCATCCCGAATAGCCGATGGTGGGCAATACCTCGGCACCGGTACACCGAGCGGTGTCGGAATCGACATTCACCCCGACACCGTTCACGAAACGGTTCATGTAGTTGACGACACAGCACACGCTGATCGCATCGACGAAGGCCTTTTCGTCCCAGCCGGCGGCGAAGATGGCGTCGGCGTCTGTCTTGGTGATCCGGGTTGGGGTAAGGGTCAGCTTTTTTACATAGCGGAGGATGGGTTTCAGCTTCTCATCGACCGCGGCGGTCTCGATGTCGGCGTGAAGCTGATCGAACACCGATTCGTTGACCCCAAAGGCCACCGCGGCGGGGATATGGGAGCTGTAGCAGAAATCGCAGGAATTCAGTCCTGAGATATAGGTGAAGAGCAGTTCCCGGTCACCATTGGTCAGGGGGGATTCTTCCCGCATGATCTCGTGGATAAGGCGCAGGATCAGGCTGCCGCGCTTCGGATATTTGGCGAAAACATCCGGCAGGTTGGTTACGCCGGGGCTGGACGGTAAGAAGGACATAGCAAGTCTCCTATGGCGAGGTTTTTCTGTAGTCATCAGTACAAAAAAGGGGCTTCTGTCTCGCATTCAGGTTTTGCGCAGCCTCCTTCTCCACGGTGTTTTATGAGTGGTAATGGGGGCGGGCGAAACGTGGACTCCATCAGATTCTTGGCACTGCTCTGTACCGAACGGTACAGAATCCGCCGAAAAACGGCGCCACCGCAGCAGGGACGCCCCATACCTCTATCAGGCGGTTTTCGTATCGAGCATCGCTAGCGCCGTGACCACCACATCTTTCAAATTCTGCCGGCATGGCGCGACGCTGCCCAGGACCTGAACACCGTAATAGGTTGCTACGAGGAACTTGGCCAAAACCCGCGGATCCCGGTTCGGCGTAATCTCCCCGGCGGCTTGGGCGCGCACCACCATGTCGAACAGGGCGTCTTCCAATTGAGCCACGCCGGCTTGCACCACCTCTGCTACGTCCGGATCGCTGCCGCGGAATTCCAGCGCGGTCTTGCCGAACAGGCAAGTGCGGCGATGGTTCAGGGTCCGCTCGATCAGCCGCTCGAACAGCCTCCGCAGACTCTCGACTGCCGAGGCTCGGTTCAGAAGCTCGCCGGACTGACGCACCAGCATCGTGGTGTCCCGGAAATGCTTGAGCGCCAGCAGAAACAATTTCCGCTTGCTGCCGAATGCCGCATAGAAGCTCCCCTTGCCGATGCCCATGGCGCGCAGCAGTTCGCTCATTGAGGCGCCTTTGTACCCTTTGCGCCAGAACACGTCCATCGCGCCGGCGATGGCTCTCTGGGTGTCGAACTCTCGTTGTCTCATACCGGTCCGCCGAAGAAAAACCTGATTCTGTTCCAAACGGTACAGAATATTGTCGCACCGGCTGGGCCGAATCAAGAACGGCGAGTGGCATTTCAGACACCGGCCTGCTCCCGTAAGCCGGCCATTCTGGCCTGAAGGAACTTGATTCCGAAGGCGATGGCCGTGACCAGAATGGCGATGAGGGCGGCGAGGAAGTCGCTGTTGATCACGTCCTCATCGATTTTAAGTCCATAGGTTCTTAGATAAGTAACCAAGAAATACGAGGGCTGCACCGTCATTGCCGAGATGATCACCGGAACGATAAACCGGTCGAGTACCTTGTATTCGGTAAGCTCCATATGATCGAAGAATAGCTTCATGGTGACATACCCCGGAATAAACATCATCATTATGGTAATAATTATGCGTACCATATAATGGGTTATCGGGACTATAGTAAATACTGACATGATCAATATAAAGATCCCGCTAAACCCGAAGATGCCCAACCACAGTAACCGGTCTTCACGGGAGAAGTGAATCGCGTCTTTCATGGATATGTCCTCGATTTCTGAATAGGGATGTGTGGACACCGGATAGTGCTGCGATAGGCTGCCTCTTTCGCTCGCCTCGACCATCCGCGAGTCAAGGATTAAGGTCAAGCACTTCTTCTATCTTATTGAATGGAAGCGATGCCGCTTCATTAGCACACCTCACCGACTCCGCATCCTGGGCTTCGAATAAACAGGTGCAGCGAGAATCAGCCGGGTAAAAGTTAGTCCGTATGTATCTTACCCGTACGCCTTCTCGGGAAAGTTTATCGCTCGCTGTGATAGCAGCCTTTTGGGCTTCAGACAATTGTTCAGGGGTAATGCCAGACAATTGGCGCTGTACGGCATAAATTGGCATGAGTTTTCTCCGTGTTTTTGGATATATTAAATAATGGAAATCAGGTTCGATTAAGCTCCAAGCCTTCAAGAGTCCAGTTAATCCGAAGCGGATCGTCACCCTGAGATCCGCCGGTGTAATGGATATTGCACGCAAAGGCGATGTTTTTCCGCTGTCCCGAAGCGTCACGCTCCACAACGTGCGAGCTAACAAGGTAGCGTCCATTGGACAGTTGCCATACTCTGTGGCCGCTATCCGTAAATTCAATCGTGTCGGAAGCGCCTAACCGATCCTGGACGAAATGATTGCAGTGCAAGGCCGCCATTTGGCTTAGGTCTTTGCCGTCGAACGTTGATTCTTCCTGGAATACATCCGAACTCGCGACAGTCTCGACGAACGGTGAAATGACCTTCGTCTGCAAGATGTATAGTCCGATGACAAAGGCTACGAGTAGAAGGCCCGAATATCGGCTTTCCAAAAGCTTGGATAACAAACTGGGATTCGTCATGGTGGGTTTCTCCGAGACTTTAATAAGGGTTTCTGTGATCAAGAATTCTCATGATAATGGGCGTCTTATATGCAGTATCGTGTTTCACTCCGCCCTCTGCCGGAGGGTAAAAAAAGGCCGCTGCCCAGTGATTTCCGTTTCGGACAGTGGCCTCTAACTTCAGGGTTTATGGCTGCTCAACATTTACCCGAAGAAGGCCAGTCGGCCTCCGATCACGCCAATTCCGGACATAGTTCTTTCTTGATCAATTGGGCGATATCCATAACAACCAGCGAGATGACCCCCATGATCGCAAGCCCGGTCCAGCCAAATACCACAAAGCCGTAGTGCAAGGGCGCTACAAATAGCTCTTCCATGAACCAGAAGGTGTGGCCCCATTCGTTCAGTCCCACGTTCGGCAGAATCATGAACGGACCGACAACGACGACCAAATAGGCCAGGGAAAACCCGTTCTTCGCAAATGCCGGCAGGCGGGTATGCGCATACAGGAACGCGGCACCCCCGCTGATGATGTAGATCGGATAGCTCAGATAGAACTCGATGATGTGCGACGGCGTGAAGTCGGTGTCGCGCACGATCGTCTGGTGCCAGGTGCCGTCCTGTTCGGTGAAGTAGCTGCCGCCCCAGTACAGTGCCCACGCATAGCAGCACATCCAGATTCCATGCGTCATGTGGCGGTATAACTGCTCCCGCGGCGTTACGGCATCCATGTCTCGAGTCCGGGTCTTCCACAGATAGCCCCACAGAATCGAGGCGGTGGTCACTTCCAGTACGATTTCGGTGTACAGGAAGTTCATCCAGTACGTCTCGAATTCCGGTGCGAACGAGTCGAGACCGGCGGACCAGCCGTAGACCCCTTCGTACCAGCGAACCCACATGTAAAACACGAGGTAGAGTCCAAGACCAAAAACGAGCCAACGCTTATCCAGCAGTGGTTTCTCTTGGGCGGCGATCCCACCCGCTTTTTGACTTATAGTAGCCATATATTTCCTCTTGCTGATGAAATTAAACAATGAGTGCCGGATGAACTTGAGATACCCCAAGAATCACCCGGCATAAAGTCTGACATAAAATCGAATTAAAAATGCAACATTAGGGTATTAAAGAATTTAATGACGATATCAAAAAATCTAATTTCAAAACTGCCCAAGGTTAGTCTTTAATGCAGCATCGCGGGAAGAAATGAACCGTATATTTTGAGAGCAACTCTCAGCTTATATCGATATATTTTTATTTATCTTGGTTGGGCACTTTTGCAATAATTATTTGGCTATACGAACGAATCTGCTCCAGAGTAACCCGCGATGCACAGACTATAATCGGCAAATACCAGGTTAACGAGGGCAAAAGGTATGTGCGGAAACAGATATCTCAACAAAATAGTCTCGGCCTTGGCCGTTTTAATTCTTGCTTCATTTTCCGGGGTGATCCGCGCACATGGCGGCGATTCTGGAATCGACGCTGATTCCTGCCGGATTGCCGTCGGGTCTCACTGGGTGCATTTCACGGCTTATCAGCCGCAACTCACCGGAACGACGGAGTACTGCAAGGCCATTCCGGACGTTGGACAGTCGACCCTGGTGTTCGACTACGAAGGTAAAGCACTACGTCGGATGACGGTCGAGTTTGAAATCACACGAGAACCTGACGGGACAAGGATGTATTACCAACCGCCGGCGATCCATCCGTCTGGGTCGACCAACGCGACGATCAATTTTACGAAGCCGGGAAATTATCTCGCGCACGTTACCCTGATAAATGAGGGTGAGGAAGTGGATGCGCATGTGCCATTTTCGGTGGGTACGGCGCAAGCAGGTCCTTCTCTTCTGGCAACTCTGGCCATCACTATGCTGGTACTGGCCGTGATCTATATCCTTTATCTCACCAATGTTTCTTTCAAAGGAACCGTTGATCGCCTGTGCCGAAAGCCGGCGAGAAGTGGCACATCGGCTTTGAAGCCTTAATAAAATGTCAGCTCCCATGGAAGAAACCATGCCCTCTTCGAAGTTCGGGGCGTGCTCCGTGAGGTTTTGGGTCAATCCAATTGAGGTTTCTAACCATCGAAGGCGAGCCGCGACGTTACCTGTTCGTTGCCATCGAACCGTACCGCCCGGAGTCCCAAGGTGTTTTTGAAATCTGTCGGCCAGGCCGCTCCCTTCCGCATTCAAACGTACCTGGCCGACAACGGCTCGGCGTTCGTCGATCATTTCATGAATTGCAGCCAGCAGTCGTCCAGCGACCATCGTCCGACCGTACCTGTGCCCTGCAAGAGATCGAACACCGCCTCATCCCGCCGCGTCGTCCGCAAACTAATGGCATGGTTGAGCGCTTCAACGGAGGTCCTGCAAAGCCATTGCTTCGATTTCCACCTAGGGCTTGGAAGCCGCCCCGCGCCGCTTTATCACGCTTTACAACCATCACATTCTCCAGCGAACCTTGGGATACCTCATCCCGATTCAGGCTCTCAAACACTGGCAAACCGCATCATTTCCGCCTCTTCCATAAAAAGGTTTATAAGCAATAAGCAGGCGGGATTTGACAAGTAAACACCATAACAAACCCATGAGTGGACGAATTAATGAAAAATGCGATTACGTGGATAATCAGTGCCATTGCACTGGCACTGCTTTTCCTCCATTTTGGTCCCCGTATGCCGGTAGATCCGGGAGTACCTTACTCTCGGTTTATCTCGGACGTACAGGAAGGGCAGGTAAAATACGTGACTATCGATGGTCAGATGATCCGAGGCATGCTCGGAACCGGCGAGAAATTCACCACTTACAGTCCTGGCGACGACCACCTGGTTGACGACTTGTTGAAGAATCACGTCGAGATCAAGGCCCAGCCGCCGGAATCCCAATCACT
>NZ_DASPLO010000200.1:0-6095 GCF_035627495.1 Methylocaldum sp. | reverse complement strand
GTCTGAGATGGTGAAGGAAGGAAAGGACCAGCCCGGCCATTACCAGCTGAACCGGTACTACATTGAGGAGGCATTCGCGCTGATGGACAAGAGCCCGGTGCTGACGCTTGAGCAGAAGGCGAGCCTTGAGTTCACCTATATTGATGCCCTGTCAAAACCTTGGAGCAGACGCGAAGGTTATGGGATTCCGAACCTCGAGAAGTACGTGGAAATCCATCCCGAGCTGTTCGTGCAAGCCGTTGTCTGGACGTACATGCGCAGAGGCGAAGGCGAAGACCCGCCGGAATGGAAAGTCGCTCCCGAACAAGTTCAACATTTCACCGAACGCGGGTACAAGCTACTCGAAGGACTTAACAGAATACCCGGCCACGACGATCTGGGGGAACTCAAAGCAGACAAGCTCGCAGCGTGGATCAAGACAGTGCGGGACGCCTGTGCGGAACTCGGCCGGCTGGACATTGCCGATTTCTGCCTTGGCAATCTTCTGTCAGGCGCCCCGGTAGGAAATGACGGTGTATGGCCTTGCGAGCCTGTGCGGCAGGTCATGGAGGACGTGCACTCTAAAAAAATGATGAGGGGTGCGTACACTGGGCTCTACAATTCGCGTGGCTCGATTTGGCGCGGAGAAGGCGGTGCTCAGGAACGTGAACTGGCAGAAAAATACCGTGCTTGGGCGAATGAGCTTCGATATTCGCATCCTTTTGTGGCATCTGAACTGTTGATGGAAATGGTAAAGACATACGAAAACGAAGCGGACCACGAAGATATGGAGGCTGGGATCAGGAGGAGGCTGCGTTAAGCACTGCAGCGAGCAGCTACGTGGTCGAGCGCCACTGAACGCCCCCATTCAATCGGCGTGAGGGTTGGTCAGGTTTACGAGATTAGGAACGCCTTGGTTATCTCCACGTGCGAAGCAGGTATCGACACGAGTATGCCGATTTATCTTAGAGAATAACGAGGGGATCTGCCCGTTCGGCTAGTTACCTTCTATCTGCAACACTTAGGGCAAAGGGCACACATTGTCATTCACTGCTGGCGGCGCTCGCTATCTCGTCGCCTCCACGTGGGCAAACCCTTTTGTCTCAGCTCGAATGCAATCTTTGGTCAGGAGTACGCATCACCGAGCAGATCCAGAAAGCAGTCATTGGGTGCATCTAACTACCAACACCTGACGGCAGCTTTGGCCGATCTTGAGACTGTCGTGACGCGAACCCTGAGCTTCCGCTTCTGGCCACGAAAGCTGTCATTGCCGCCGTACATAGGCATCCGTGGCAGCACATCCTCCGCTATGGTCGGCTGTTCCAGCCTGCGCCCCTTTTGCGCCGTGGGCCGAATGGCAGAATTCTCCCCGCTTGAACTGAATAGCTCCTCAGAAAGGAGGATGGGGTAATGACCAAGTCACCGGCACCCTGCCGTGCCGGCGGCGAGTGGCTGCTCCGCGACCAGCCTGCCGGAGGCACCGGTAATCATGAATGATTCGATCCGATATTCGAGAGTTTTGTTAACCATGCCGCCTGAACGCGGTTTCTCCGTCCATCGCGGGATATCGTAAGCTCCCGATCACCCGGCGTGTGGCCTCGCGCCTCTAATCGGTGCTGCCGTCGTTCGGGCGAGATAATCCTCCCATTTCCGCGCCGTCAGCTGCTGAAACAGCGGCACGACGGGGTTGAGCTCGATGGGCGGCGCATCCCAATGCTGTTCGTAGCCCAACTGCTCCGCCTCCAGGGCAATCCCGTCCTCCAGGAGGATGGGATTGAACACCAGGGGCTTGGCGATGTTCAGCACGATTTGGGTCAACCATTTCGGCGTTTTAATGGAAATCAGCGGAATCTTGATGCTGTCGAAATAGAACAGGAAAAACACCCGGGTGGTCCGTTCGTCAATGGGCAGCAGGAACGACCAGTTCTTGATGCTGTCGCCGGTGTTGGTCCACTGATAGGGATACTCGTAACACAATTCGATGGAGCGGGTGTTGACTCGCTTCCGGTCGACAAAAATCCCCGAAATCCGTCCGGCGGCCATGTAGGCGTCGTAGGTCAGGTAAACCCGGTCCTCGTCGGCTTCGTGATGGGTCAGCTTGGCGTCGACGAAGGGGCGGTATTTCCGATGCAGGAAGGCATGGGCGAAATCGCAGATATTGTCGATCACCATGGAGTGGTGGGTGCGCCAGGTGAAATCCGCGGCAAAGTTGGCCCAGGGGTTGTCTCCAGTGAGTTCGGGAATTTCGGGAATCTTCCGCTCGCTGGCTAGCGCGGGATCGCCGGGGAACAGCCAGATCAGGCCGTAGCGGACTTGTACCGGGTAAGTGCGCAACTGGTTCTTGATGAGCGGCTTGCCGAAGCTGTCGTGGGAATAATCGACCAGCCGCCCATCCCGGTCGAAAGTCCAGCCGTGATAGACGCAGCGCAGATGGCATTGATCGACAACGCCATGGGTGAGCTTGAGCTGGCGGTGCGGACAGTGGTTCTGCACGGCGGCGAGCCCGCCATCCTCGCCGCGGAACAGGGCAACGGAACTCTTCCAGAAGACCACTTCCTTCACCTGGCCTTTCTTGACGGCGCTGTCGTATTCCACCGCGTACCAGCGGTCCGGATCCAGGCCGGCGGCACGGGCCTTTTGCCGAGAGTTTTTCGCTTCCGCGAAACTAGGCGGCGATTGCGGGGATGTCGCTTGCGCATTCCTCATCGTCAGGCTCTCTGTGTGGTTAAGAATGGATGATGGCGGCCAAAGCCCGTTTCACTTCGCCGGGGTGATGACACCGCGGCGTACAAAATCCTCATAGGCTTCCTGAATCGCGTCGGCCAGGCTGGTGGGCCGATAGCCCAACTCCTGTTTTGCCTTCTCGTGATCCGCCCGACGCCGCATCGAGAGCAGGCGTACCGCGGCTGGCGTGAACCGCCGGGGCGAGTTGGGAAATATCCGGAACCAGGTCTTGTCGGTCACTTCCGCCAGCGCGGCCATGACGGGTGCCGGCAAGCGCAGCCGGGGCGGCGGTCGGCCGGTCACCTGCCCGTAGAGCGACATCAGGTCGTCCACGCTGGAGTAGACGGTACTAATGATGTATTTCTGCCCGGAACGGCCTTTCCGCATGGCGAGCACATGGCCCTCGGCGATATCGCGGGCAGAGACGAATTCGAAGCCGCCGGGAATATAGGCCTTGAGCCGGCCATGGGCGTAGTCGATGAGCACCCGTCCCATGCGCGATGGCGCATAGTCATGGGGACCGACGATGGCGCAGGACGTGGCGACGACCACGTTGAGGCCGTCCGCATGGGCGCGTAAGGCTTCGTGTTCCACCAGATGCTTGGTAAAGCCATAGGGCAGATGGCGATCGAAAGGATAGAACGGCATGCCCTCGTGGCTGGGGAGGTCGGGCTCGTAGCCGGTGGCGCTGAGCGACCCGGAAACCACTACCTTGTCGACCGCGTGGCGCGCGGCTGCTTGCAGAATGTACCGCGTGCCGAGGACGTTCGTATCGAAGACTTCCCGCTTATGGGCCGCGTTCCCGTCTATGGTCGAGACCAGCGCCGCGCAATGATAGACGCGGAAACAGCCGCGCACGGCCGCATCAACCGCCTCGCAATCCCGCAAATCGCCGTAGGTCCGCTCCACGTCGAGTCCCGCCAACGCTCCGTTGTCGCGTCCTTGCCGCATCAGCACGCGGATTTCCTCGCCGTCGGCCAGCAGGCGGCGTACGAGATTGGCACCGAGATGGCCGGTCGCTCCGGTGACTAGCACTTTTCCCGAGTTCATGTTGGGGTCGTTTTTCGTGGCGTCGAGGCCGGATGGTAACATGCTTCTTTCGCGGGAAGAGACAAAAAACTCCTTACCCATGTACGGGGATATGGAATCGCGATCTTCCTCCGCCTGCCGCCTGTCGATAACACCGCCATAATGTTTTTCCGGTAGATATCAGCCAGTGCGCGGTTAACCGAGAAATCCAAGCAATAACAAAATACATGAACAAAGCCGATTGCAGATCTGGCCAATTTTTCGAATATTTGCTCACCCATTACCGTGGCTTATTCGCGGTTATCGTATTGCTACCCATTTCCTGCATCTATGGCGCCTACGTCACGATCCGCAACAGGATCATGTTTCGCTTCCATAGCGCGCCCGCCCGGCATGAGCGAAGGGTCTGGGACGTGATTCGGCAAATCGAGGACTGGAAGAAATCCGGGGCGCGGGAAAAGCTGTGTACGGCCCGCTCGGGCTGGCAGGCCATGAGCGAAATGGTGCCGAAATACAAGCTCACCCATCGCAATATCCATATTGGCATGTACGACATCCTGGAAATCGACCAAATCCGCCGCACCGTCCGCGTGGAGCCTCTGGCCAGCATGGGACAGATTTCCCGCAGCCTGATCTCCAAAGGTTGGATTCTGCCCGTGGTACCGGAACTGGACGATCTAACGGTGGGCGGGTTGATCATGGGATTCGGGGTGGAGACCAGCAGCCACAAATACGGGTTGTTCCAATATATATGCGAGTCCTTCGATATCGTCACGGCTGAAGGGGAACTGCTCCGATGCAGCCCGTCCGAAAACTCCGAACTTTTTCATCTGATACCCTGGAGCCATGGGACCCTGGGTTTTCTGGTCGCCGCCGAACTGAAGATCATCCCGGCCCGTAAATACGTCCGGCTCCACTATCAGCCGGTATATACCCAGGCCGAGATGATTGATGTGTTCGAGCGGGAATGCCGGGATACGGAAAACAACGATTTCGTCGAGGGCTTGGTTTACAGCCGCGAAACAGCAGTCATCATGCGCGGCGTGCTTACCGATGACGTTAGATCCGACGGGCAGGTGAATGCCATCGGGCGCTGGTATCAGCCCTGGTTTTACAAGCATGTACAAACCTGGCTCGAATCCGGAAAGGAAGGCGTCGAATACGTGCCACTCCGGGATTATCTCCACCGGCACACCCGCAGTTATTTCTGGACCATGGAAGAAATCATTCCTTTCGGCAACCATCCGGCCTTTCGGTGGCTGCTGGGCTGGGCGTTGCCCCCGCGCATCGAACTCCTGAAATACACGGAAACCGAAACCACCCGGCGGCTCAGGGAAAAACATCATGTCGTCCAGGATATGCTCATGCCTATGCAGCGCCTGAAGGAATCCATCGAATACTTCGACGATCATTTCGACCTTTATCCCTTATGGCTTTCGCCGATGGCGGTTTATGGCAATGCGCGGGATCTGGGGTTTCTTCATCCCTTCACGGACAAGGACGGCAACGTGGACGAAATGTACGTGGATATCGGTGCCTACGGAACCCCGCGCAAAAAGGATTTCGATGGCCGCATCGCCCTGCCTCTCCTAGAAAAGTTCGTGATCGAGAATCAGGGTTATCAGGCCCTCTATGCGAAAACCACCCTGAGCCGGGAGGATTTCCGAACCATGTTCGATCATACCGATTATGACCGGCTGCGGGAGCGGTTACCCTATTGCACCCAAGCTTTTGGGGAAATCTACGAAAAAGTATCGTCGCGGGGCAGGGTTTCGCCGATTGAGATGCGAAAACTGAAACCGTCGGATTTGGCGAGGCACCTGCAAAACAGCAACTGAACTCGGAGTTGGCAGCGAGCCAAAATAACGAGGGAATGAGTGGCCGCTTTGTCAGATGAATCAGTCGTTCACGTGTATTTTACGACTGGCTGCTTCTGTCCTCGCCCATCCTCGACAGAGTGTTGGAAGAACGAGGCGACAGCAGAAGAAGATGAAGAGAAAACGCGGGAATCATTAGCGCCTGAATACGGTAATATCAATTCCACATAAGAATGCGTTTCGGAACCGGGGCGGGATGTTAGGACTGCTTTCCGTCCGGGCAAGTATCCAGTTGGATTCGACGGCTATAGTTGCCGATGCAGAAGCCCACGGAACCGCCGAGGGCGGCGAAAAAACCGGTCATCATCACGATTTCGAGTATGTTCAGGCTTAACATTGGCTAGTTGTCAGGTCCCGTGTGATTCTTTACCAAGAAGGAGCTATGCTCTCTTCGAGGCACGGAGTGTCCTCCGTGAAGTTTTTGGTTCATCCGGTTGAGACTCATCACGATGCAGATTCAACTTCACAAGAACGCCCGCACCACCC
>NZ_DASPLO010000199.1:0-6421 GCF_035627495.1 Methylocaldum sp. | reverse complement strand
TATAAGGAGCGCCATTTGATCGAATGCTTCTTTGGCAAAATCAAACACTTCCGAAGAATCTTTGCCCGCTTCGAAAAATTGCAGCGTAACTTCATGGGCTTTCTTCGCTTCGTCTCAGCACTCATCTGGTTGCGTTGAAATGTCAACAGAACCAACGCGTTCGGCCGAAGATCCACCTACGCAGGACACATGACCCGAGCCTTAGGGCCGAGAACGATGTCGTGATAACCTCTGCGCTATTGGCGGTACAGCGGATGCCCCGATCATGACCTCGCCACGGTTCGACATGTATTACCGTTATCCTGAACTGAGCCGTCTGCTTCAGGATTTCGCAACGCAGTATCCCCATCTCGTGCGCCTTAACAGCATGGGCCAGAGCCATGAGGGGCGCGAGCTCTGGTTGGTGACGGTGACGAACTTTGCCACCGGCGAGGACACGGACAAGCCCGCCCTCTACCTCGATGGCAATCTCCATGCGACCGAAGTGGCCGGTTCCATGGCCTGCCTTTACCTGCTGCACCGATTGGTCCACGACTACGGCACGGATGCCGAAATCACGCGGTGCCTCGACACGCGCGTCTTCTACATTTGCCCCCGCCTCAATCCGGATGGTGCCGAATGGGCCTTGGCGGACACGCCCCGCTTCATTCGCTCGAGCACGCGCCCTTACCCGGATGAGGAGCGGCCGATCGGCGGCTTGCGACGCGAAGATATCGACGGCGACGGACGCGTGCTGAGCATGCGGATCGCCGATCCGACCGGTCCCTGGAAGCTCAGCGCACAGGACCCGCGCTTACTGGTAAGGCGCGACCCTAGCGAGACCGGCGGCGCGTATTTTCGCCTGTTGCCGGAAGGGGTCATCGACGATTACGACGGTTTCACCCTGAGCCTTCAGCCGCCGCGGGAACGGTTGGATCTGAACCGGAACTACCCCGCGAACTGGCGGCAGGAGCATGAACAGCCCGGCGCCGGCCCCTTCCCCACCTCCGAGCCGGAAGTCCGGGCCGCCGTCCGCTTCGTCAGCGACCATCGCAACATTACCGGGGCCATCACCTTCCATACCTGGAGCGGCGTCCTGCTCCGGCCCTATTCGCACCGGGCGGACGATACCTTGTCGGCGGAGGATTTGTGGACCTACCGCAAGATCGGCGAGCAGGGCACCGCACTGACCGGTTACCCGAACCTTTCGGTGTTTCACGACTTTCGCTACCACCCCAAGGCAGTGATCACCGGGACCTTCGACGATTGGGTGTTCGACCACCTCGGCTGTTTTGCCTGGACCGTCGAGCTGTGGAGCCCGCAGCGGGAGGCGGGGATCGCCGACGCCAAGTTCATCGAGTGGTACCGCGAACACCCGATCGAGGACGATCTCAAGCTCTTGCAATGGAACGATGACGTCCTCGGCGGTCAGGCTTTCGTCGACTGGTATCCTTACGACCATCCCCAACTCGGCCGGGTCGAGCTCGGCGGCTGGGACACCCTGTACTCTTGGACCAACCCGCCCCATGCGGTGCTGGAGCGGGAGATCGCCAAGTTCCCACGCTGGCTGGTCTGGCATCTGCTGATTTCGCCGAAGCTCGAGTTGCTCGATGCTCTGGCCACGCCGTTGGGCGAGGACACCTGGCGCATCACGCTCGTGGTCCAAAACACCGGCTGGTTGCCGACCTATATCACCAAGCGGGCCTTGACCCACCAGCTGACGCCTGGGGTGGTCTGCGACATCCAGTTCCCGGAACAAGCGACGCTTCTGATCGGGAAAGCCCGCGAAACCCTGGGGCACCTCGAAGGCCGCGCTTATACGCCCATCACCCCGGTGGTTTGGGGATGGGGCGGGGATGCGACCGACCAGCGGGTCAAAGTGGAGTGGGTGTTACGGGCGCCGCCCGGAACCGCCGTGCACTTATTGGCGCGCCAGGAACGCGCCGGTACGGTGCGTTGCGAGGTGATCCTCGGAGAAGCATAGCTCCGAGCATTCTTCCGCGATCCCGGAGGCAGGATCAATCCGACATGTCTTTGATACAAGACAAGGAAGATTTCAGCCGCCCACATTATCTAAGGCACTAATTCATTATCAAAACTTGATGCCGTCCTCTATTCACGAGCTGCCCGAGTTGACCGCTAAAGGAGGAGTTATGTCCGAACCGAAATCCATTGCCGCCACGATCGAAACCGTCGTGCCCGGAGTATGGCGCTGGTCGGTGCAGGATGATCGCATCGGTTACGAGAGCGACGCGCATGCCATCGCGTCCGGCGATCGCATCGTCCTCATCGATCCGTTACGCCTCGAGACAACCGTCCTCGAGCGCTTGGGACCGGTGGAGGCGATCTGCCTCACCGCCGCCTGTCACCAAAGGGCCGCCTGGCATTATCGCCGTCATTTGGGGGCGAAGGTCTACGCGCCGGCCGACACGCGGGCGATGGACGAGGAACCGGATGTGCGCTACCGGGCGGGCGATGTGCTGCCGGGTGGCCTTCGGCCGATCCACACACCGGGACCCGAAGCCGCGCATTACGCTTTCTGGTTACCCCAGCCGCCCGGCGTCTTGTTTTGCCCGGATCTTCTGTCGCATGGGGCGGGCGAGGCGTTGGCCTTCATGCCGGCCGAGTATCACGAGGACCCGGCGCTGACCCGGCAGAGTGTACGGGCTTTGCTGGACCTGGAGTTCGCGGTGCTCTGCTTCGACCACGGCGTGCCGCTGCTCGACGAGCCCAAGGCGGCATTGCGGGCGTTGCTCGCCCAGGACGCCGGGGCCGCCAACCGCTGACCGCCCTTCTCCGACGCCTTAATTCCGGATTAGCCTCGACAGATGCTCAGCCAGGGTGGCTTGAGCATTTGGATAAGATCAATTAAGGTCGTCTGGCCGATAAACAGGAACGCCAGGGTCAGCCGCGCCGTTCTGAATCACCTTGAGACCTCTTCTTGTATGACTCCCGGATTGGGAAGAATGGAAACAGCCTCACGTCATCTTGGACAGCACGCCATTGTCATTGGCGGCAGCATTGCCGGCCTGCTGAGTGCACGGATCTTGGCGGAATTTTTCGAACGGGTCACCTTGCTGGAGAGGGACGAACTCCATGAACCGCTGGCGACGAGACGATCCGTGCCCCAGGGCCATCACGCTCACTTTCTGCTCAAAGGCGGCGAGCAGATCATGGAAAAGCTGTTTCCAGGGCTCGTGCAAGACCTGGTCGACCTCGGTTCCGTGCCGGTCCGCGCCGGACTGGATATCATCGTCTCCGGCTTGTTCGACCAGCCCCGAAGAGACCTCGGGATCACCTGCCACTGTCAGACGCGCGGTCTTCTGGAACATGCCTTGCGCCGACGATTGGACGAGCAGCGCAATGTCGAGACACGCTGGGGTTGTTCAGCGACGGCCCTGTCGACCGACACGCCTAAGCGTCACGTCTTGGGCGTGACGTATCGAGATCATCAGGTGGGCACGGAGAATTCGCTAAGTGCAGACTTGATCATCGAGGCGGGCGGTCGCGGCGCCCTCACGCGACGCTGGCTGGAAGACCTCGGTCTGGGTTCGCCGCCCACGGTGGAAATCGGCGTTGATCTGGGTTACACCACCGGCATTTTCGAGATACCCGAGGATCCCGCGCGCGACTGGAAAGGTCTTGTGGTCGCGGGTAAGCCGCCGGAAGACGGCCGGGGGGCACTGGTTCTGCCTATCGAGGGCGACCGCTGGATCGTCACCTTGGGGGCGCGGTTTGGCCACTACCCACCGAAGGAGTACGAAGGCTTCATCGCTTTCACCCAATCCCTGCCCGACACCGCCATCTATACTGCCATCAAAGACGCCAAGTTGGTCTCCGATATCCACCAGTATCGATTTCCAACCAGTGTGTGGCGACGTTACGAGGCTATGGAGGCGTTTCCCGAAAGGCTGATTCCGCTGGGCGATACTTTGTGCAGCTTCAACCCCTTGTTTGGGCAAGGCATGACGTCAGCCGCCTTGCAGGTAGAAAGCCTCCGCGCTGCGCTCCTCGGTCGAATCGATCAGAGCGATCCTCTGAACGGCCTCAGTCGTGACGTTCTTCGAAGAGCCGCGGCCATTGTAGCCAACCCCTGGATGCAGGCCGCCGAGCAAGATTTTCAGTACCGGGAGACACGGGGCGAACGACCGCCCCCGGATGAGACGGCAAGCCGTTACATGCGGCACCTTGCCGGGGTGATACACGAGGATATCGAGGTACAGAGACAGTTTCATCGCGTGCTGCATCTCCTGAACCATCCCAAGACCTTGCGCGAGGAGCCGATCTGCTCCAAGGTCGCCGTCCACATGCGGGAGCATCCCGATGGCTGATCGCCGGCCGGCGATCGTTTAGAGGGTATGTGGGAAGCGTCATCCCCCCACTGGCATCACCGCTATGCGGTGGTCAACGGAATGCGGCTGCACTGGGTCGAAGCCGGAACCGGGCCGCTCGTCGTGTTGCTGCATGGATTCCCGGAATTCTGGTATGCATGGCGTCACCAAATCCCGGCACTGGCGAAGGCGGGTTTTCGTGTGATCGCCCTGGATCTTCGCGGCTACAACGAGTCTGAGAAACCCGTTGGAATCAGGCGTTATCGCGTAGAAACCCTGGCGGACGACGTGCTCGCCATCATTCACGCGCTGGGCCAAGAGCGGTGCGCGGTGGTCGGCCATGATTGGGGCGGCGCCATCGCCTGGTATCTGGCCATGCGCCATCCGGAGGCCGTAGAGAATTTGATCGTCTTGAATGCCCCGCATCCGGAACGTTTTTTCCAGGAATTACGAACACTGGCGCAGTTGCGGAAGTCCTGGTACGTGTTCTTCTTCCAGTTCCCGTGGCTACCCGAAAGGCTCTTTCGAGCGGGCGACTATGCCCGGTTAGGCCATCTATTGCGGACCGAGCCGGTCCGGCGCGATGCATTCACCGAGGCCGATATTCGGTGCTACCAAGAGGCCCTGGCGCAACCGGGTGCGCTGACCGCCGCCCTCAACTACTATCGTGCGCTGTTTACCCGCAACCTTCTCCAACTCCGGCGGCAGATTCGCCCGATTCACGCACCGACGCTGTTGATCTGGGGTGAGCAAGACCGCTATCTCGGTGTCGGCCTGACCCAAGGTTTGGAGCGATGGGTCCCGGATATCCAGATCGAACGCATTCCCGAGGCAAGTCACTGGGTTCAGGCGGATGCGCCCGAACATGTCAACTCATTGATCATCGGCTTTCTTCGAAAACGCCCACATGGCATGCGGCGGGGTTGACGTCGTCTCCGGGAGATTTGTTGACACGCGTAAAGTAAATGATGTCCTCTTAATCTAACCGTGCCCTCGAAGAGACCGAAGTAAGCGTAGTCGGTACGACTCGCCATTAAGCACACTCTACGAGTCTTTGTTAAAAATAAGGACACGTTTAAAGGGCGTGCCCGGTGAATGACATCGCTGCGGCTTTATAAGGCACTGTAAATGGCGCGGGCCATACGCGAAGACTATGCCCCCGCCCGAGTAACAGCTATTCCGGGCAAGGCGCGGGATTCCTTCTCTTCCCATCAGTTAGGATAAGCGGATGCAGAACCACCTGGAGAATGTTGCCGTAAAGCGTGTCATGGTTGGGACTGACCGATCCGAAACGGCCGAGCAGGCCGTTCGTTGGGCCGCCGCGTTTGCCGAACGGTATGGGGCGGAGCTCTTCGTCGTTCAGGTAATTCAACCACAAAACCCCGCGTCCACCGAGTTCGGAGCGGCCGAAAGAACCCGAGCCGCTGCGGCGAACGATGAACTCACGAGCCATGCGCGGCAACTCGCCGGGGAGCGCGGTCGTGCCTCCGTCGTCCTCGATGCCGATCCGGCGATGGCGATGGTTCGGGCCGCCGAGCAAGAGGCGATCGACGTCCTCGTGGTCGGCAACTCGGGCATGGCGGGACGGAAGGAGTTCCTGCTGGGCAACGTACCCAACCGGATCAGTCACAATGCGCGCTGCACCGTGATTATTGTGAACACGTTACCGTCTGGCGATCACACACCCGGCCCGACGCGGACCGCCGTCGCTAATGCCGAGCTCCCGCCCATCGAGCGCCGGCAGGCCAAGCGTTTGCGCGCCGCCCTTGAGGAGCTAGGCCCCACCTTCTCGAAACTCGGGCAAATCTTGTCGACGCGCCCGGACCTCCTGCCGGCCGAGTACATCGAGGAACTCGCGATGCTGCAGGACAATGTGCCGCCGATGCCCGAGCGCGACGTCGTTCGGGTCTCGGAGCATGAACTGGGTGTGCCTTGGGAGGATGTTTTCGAATCCGTCGATCCGTCCCCCCTAGAGCATTTTCATATCTAGTGAAAGGAAACCAAGGGATCGGGAAGCGGTCTGATGAGTATTTGCGAAATGAGGAGCGGTGATGGCGAAAGCCTATTCGATCGATCTCCGGGAGCGCGTGATCGGCGCCTGTGATGAGGGA
>NZ_DASPLO010000198.1:0-24915 GCF_035627495.1 Methylocaldum sp. | reverse complement strand
TCCCTCATCACAGGCGCCGATCACGCGCTCCCGGAGATCGATCGAATAGGCTTTCGCCATCACCGCTCCTCATTTCGCAAATACTCATCAGACCGCTTCCCGATCCCTTGGTTTCCTTTCACTAGATATGAAAATGCTCTAACGCCGGCGATTGCGTTTCAGTCTCTCGCGTTTTCACTGATCATGGGGCTGGTGGGTGGTCTGCTTCCGGCGGTTAAAGCCGCCCGGATGGATCTTATCGAGGCTTTGCGAGCCGTCTGAGGCTTGCGCTTTAAATTCAGTCGTTTGATGTCGAATGGCTTGCGGGATTCGCGATAGTGATGCTTTCGGCCTCTCATCCTGCCGAATGGATGAGGTTCAGACGCTTGCACGCCTCTTGCAGATGCTGCTGCCAATAGTTGCGATAGCCGTTGGACCATAGCCGCTGCGCCGATTTTTCACCCGTTGTTCCGGCCTCATAAGAAGCCAGTCCCCGTCTCACTTCGAAATAGATATCCGTCAGGTTTTCCGAAAGGTTTCCGTAGGTTAAGTCAACGTTCTCTCTAAAGTCCGGCTCCGGCGAACGTTCGTCGTAGTGGTCCAGATAACGCTTGAGGCGGAGATAAGACTCGAAGCGCGCATCCAAATCGGAGGCTAGTTTGTACGCGCGGTACGGTTCTTGATAAGCGAGTCGTCTGACGGCGGCATCCAGTTTCAGCAAAGCGCTTTCCACGCGCTTCAGCCATTCCGCCGGATGGTTGCCTTTGACTTGCTCGATCAAGCGGCAATAGTCGTTTGCGGCTTCGGCTACGGCTGTGAGCGGGTTTTTATCATCAATCACGTTTATCGATCGGTCAAAGTCCAATTTAACTCCAAACCGTATGAGAATCTTCAGCGATTGCTTGTGCCGATGATTCATTTTGCCAAATGAAGGCAGGATTCGCTTCTTGAACCATTCGGAAGCCGATCGCGCCCCGCGACGAAAACACGTTTTTGAATAAGTCTAGCCAATCCGGGCCGATTCGCCGGGAGTAACGGCACCTTCTTGGGTGAAACCCGAAAAGATTGTTCAACCCAAGTTTCTGTTGTCGAGGGAACGAGTGCGGCGCCCTTTAGAGTTTTCAATTTTGCGATCCAGCTCGCAAGAATGTCACAAAGGGGGATATCTTCGCTCCGACCGAATTGTAAGAAGCCGGCGGCGGACTAAACTCAAAGCTAGTTTCGTAAGCTCTACATTTCTCCCGGCCATGCATCACAAGGAACATCCGGTAATACCTTTCACGCTTGATATCGAGTCGGTCGCGGCTTGGCTGGATGGGTTGCCCGTGGCTAATACCCGTGAATGCTGTCGCGTACTCTATCCGGTATTGCAGGCCTTGAATGCCGCTTCTATCGAGCCTCGTCTACGCTTCGCAATCCTTGAAAAATGCCGAGCGACGGTGTCGGGGCTCGATAAGGGGCTCTTGCCGTATTTCCTGGACAGGTCTTTTCCCCTGGATGGAAAAACGCGGAAAATCGCCAGTCTGTGCTCCAGATTCCACAGCGAGTTGGCGCTGGGGTATCGGCAAACCGTAGAAGCGGGGGCGTTCGCCGAAGCTTTTAAATCACCGGAGCAAGCGGTGATTGTCGGGCGTGTGTTCGAATACTACGCCAACAGCCTTCTACGAGCCGCTCAGATTTACGAGGCGCCGCCCTCGGCCTTTTGGCCGTCCATCTTTGGGCTTTTCCGGCTGACCGAGGAGCGGGGTCTTTGCCATTCGACGCTGGACGACAATGCCTTGGGGACAGTTTCGGTCACCCGGTTTTTCAAAGTCGTACTGTTATTCGGGTTAGCCGCTCCGAACAGGCTCGGCCAGCGAGACATACAGCGGCTGTTCGATGTGTTGGCGACTCACGCGGAGCTCGTGAGAATCGAATCCACTCCCGTCGACAGTGGGGCGCGTGCGGTTCTGTGTTTCGATTGTTCGGGCGCGGGATCCCTCATGCCTGTGCCGGCGCCCGCGCCAGTCAACAAGCCCGGTCTGCGCTTTTTGTTCGTGGAACGTTTGTTGAGCGAATTCCGCAGCGAAATTCGGGCGGGCGGCAAGCCGGAGGAAAATCCGCTAACATTTGCTTTTCCTAGGCTCGGCGACCGTCTGCCGTGCCAGTCGGAGCTGACCGCGCGACGTGCTGTTCCCAGCTTGGGGATCGAGACCATCGCCGCGACGGTAAGGCGCGTCGAGGCGCACCGTACCAGCGGCGCTTCATCCACACCCTGGTCGAATCTCGACCAGCTGGAATTGGCACCGCTGAGTTCGGACCTGCGATCGGAGGCTCTCGGCTCCAAATCCACGGGCACGTTTGCCGCCGCATTGGTTTCACGGCCGGGCTCCAAGGGCGAGAGACTCGGAGGAGGTTTCGGGGACATGCGTTCCGCCAAGGTTTACCGCAGCGAGCTTCCGGGTTTTTATATGGTCGACTCGGGTGGGCAGACCTTTCGCATAGGCGACCTGCTTGCGCTGAATACCGACGACGAAATCATTCAAGTGGGTGCCGTGCGGTGTGGACAAATACACGACGGCCAATTCTGTTACAACTTTGAATTACTTGGAAATAACCCGCGTTCTGTCCGGTTCCGTGGCGAACGCCCCGGCAGCGACATGCAGAAAGCGTTGCTGTTCAAAACGGCGTCGGATGCGCCGAATACTTTGATTACGCCGCCCGTAAAGCTCCGCGGCGGCGACGCCATTATCGTGGAGTGGGGCGGAGGAAAGAGGATTTTTCGAATAGCCAAGCTCTTGGAGGCCAACTCGACGTTCTGTCACATTGCTCTTGCCGCTGAGCCTTCCGTCTGACCGCTCGCCGATTCTTTCACAGTCAGAGAAACTTCCACTCGGCAAAGCTCGCCGCCTGACCGCAATAGACGCCTCTGGTGTCGAGTAGATTCCAGATGGTCGTATGTTCGATCAGGAACCGCCGTCCGTGTCTCGCAATGCGAATTCCCCGATAATCGTCGATATAGCCCCTGGCCGTGACCTCAGCCAGAAGGCGCCGCCGTTCCTCCCGATCTTCTCGTTCGGAGGAGAGACGCGAAGGAAAAGCCGTAAGCTCCTCCCAGTTCATGCCGAATAGGGTCATCGCGGTCTGATTGGCATAGTTGAAGACCGGATCTTTGGCCGTATCGTGGGAAAGGACTACGAAGGGAGCGGAAAACAGATACCGTGCCGCTTCGCAATCATTCATCCGTGGATCGACCAGTTCGCGCTTTGTCCAATGCCTGTAGCTATTGCGCAAAATGGCCACGTGATCGGCCAAGAAACTATTCTCTTCGCTGGGTTTAGGGAAAGCGGTCATGGACATGTATGGCTTTCGGGACGTAAATTAATCTTGTAGGCGCGACCAGATTATAGCCCCATCAGATGACGTTCCCGAACAGACGGAGATGTCGCTAGGCGACGATAACCTTTTTCACAGGCATCGGTCTAACTCGCTCTTTCGCGGAAAAAGAAGGACACCGGGGCGACAGAGGAGAAGATGTGGTTTTTGCGATTAACGGAGGGACGGATTTGGCGGTGATGGAGAAAATATCTGCTGTCCCCTGGTGTCCGAGACGAAGAGGTTATGCAACGATATTTACGCAATGGGCATGCCGATCTATAAAGTAATGTTAAAACAACGACATGCTTGTCTTGTGGACAGGATGACAATGAGAATCGGGGCAATTGCCTCAATCTGGTGCGGGAAAACGCGCACCGCACGCAACTCGCCCACTCGGTCATTCCTCAAGGCCCAACTGGAACGCAGGTCGCTCTAAGGTAATTGCGATGCGGAAGTATGGCGGTGTCCTCGTTCATTGCAGCAGAGACGAGGTTGGAATGATCGAAGTCGTTGATACTTATGGCGTGCGTTCTCTTCATTTCGGCACCTATCCTAAACAAAGCGCCATGTCGCTCGCCGAGCCCGATAGGTTGGAGCTCTCTTATGTGCGCGCGATGCTCGCGGGGCTTCTATTTAAACCCGAGCCGCGCAACATTCTTTTGTTGGGTTTGGGGGGCGGTTCGCTCGCGAAATTCCTGCTTAATCACTTCCCTGAATGCCGGATTGATGCGGTCGAGTGCCGCTCGGCTGTCGCAACCGTTGCTTACGAGTACTTCGGACTTCCGGAGGACGCGCGGCTTGCCGTTCATGTTTCCGAAGGAAACGATTTTGTCTGTGCCGAAGCCGAACGGCGGGAAGCGGAGTACGACCACATTTTCGTGGATGTCTTTGATCATCAAGGTCTGGCGGAGACAGTGAATCAACAGGATTTCTTTTCGGCAACCCGCAGGCTTTTACATTCCGAGGGCATTCTCGCTATAAACCTATGGGGAACGCAGACCCAATCGCTGAGGCAATCCATGAGTCTGCTCAACCTGTATTTCGACAGACGCACGATGCGCTTGCAGGTTCCCGGTCGGGGCAATGTGATCGGTTTTGGGTTCGGGCAGCGCGCGCAACGCACCGAGATGGGGGAGCTGAAGCAGCAGGCGAAGGCTTTAGAACTGCGTCTTGATATCGAGTTTCCGCGTTTTTTGCGCCTGCTGTCTTATTCCGGCTGGCGGTGATGGGGCATTCCTTCGGCGGTCAGGAATCTTTCTACTCTCACTCTTCCGGACCGGGCTTATACTGCGCCATGAGTTGCTGCTGAATGTTAGGAGATACCGCCTCGTAGTGGCTGAATTCCAGGGTGTATGAGCCCCGGCCGGCCGTAAGCGATTTGAGCCGCGAATGATAACTGCTCAGCTCGGCGAGCGGGGCTCGAGCGCTAACCGTGGTCATCCCGCTCCGCGATGGCGCAGTGCCGGTAACCTGGCCGCGTCGGGACGAGAGATCGCCGCTGACATCGCCGATCGTCGATTCCGGAATACTGATCTCAACGTTGACGACCGGCTCCAGCACGATGGGGCGCGCTTTCGCCACGGCATCCTGAAACGCCTTTTTGCCGGCGGCGACGAACGCGACCTCCTTGCTGTCGACCGGGTGCGTCTTGCCGTCGTAAACGACAACACGGACGTCCTGTATCGGGTAGCCCGCCACAGCTCCGATCTCCAGCGCTTGGCGCACGCCTTTCTCGACCGCCGGGATGAATTGCCCGGGAATTGTGCCGCCTTTTACCTCATCCACGAACTCGAAGCCCGCTCCCCGGGGCAGCGGTTCGATGCGCAGGAAGACTTCGCCGAACTGGCCGGCACCGCCGGTTTGCTTCTTGTGGCGGTGATGTCCCTCGGCCGGCGAAGTAATCGTCTCGCGATAAGGAATTTTGGGCGGATGAATGTCCACCTCCAGCTTGTACTGGTCGTGCATCTTTTCCAGTACCCTCTGCAAGTGGAGTTCGCCCAAGCCGTGTATCACTTCCTCATGGGTCGAAGCGTCGTACTCCACGTCCAGGACGGGGTCTTCCGCTTCCAGCTTGTGCAGAACTTCGGAAAGCTTGTGTTCGTCGCCTCGGCGCCTCGGCGTGATCGCCAGACCGAACACGGCATGGGGAAAATCGAGCGGCTTCAGGTGAATATGGTCGTCCTCCGGCGCATCGTGCAGTACCGCATCGAAGTCGATTTCGTCCACTTTAGCCACGGCGCAAATGTCGCCCGGTATGCAGCGCATCACGGGGACGTGCTGCTTTCCTTGGAGCATGAACAGATGCCCCGCCTTGAACGGCTTGCGGGACTCGCCGATAAAGAGTTGAGTATCGGGAGTAATCGTGCCCTGATGGACGCGGAACACCGAGATCTTGCCGACGTACGGGTCTATTTCCACCTTGAACACATGAGCCAGCACGTGTTTCGACGAATCGGGCTTCGAACGGAACGGCACGGCGTTCTTGCGCTCGGTATTGGACGGCCAGCGCTCGAACAAGGGCGGATTGCCTTCTTTAGGGTTCGGCAGCAATGCGACGAAGGCGTTCGCCAACTCTTGCAGACCTGCGCCGGTGCGGGCGGAAACAAAGCAAACCGGAACCAAATGGCCGTTGCGCAGCGCCTCTTCGAAAGGGGCGTGCAACGCTTCGGGAGCAATCTCCCCCTGTTCGAGGTATTGCGTCATAAGCGCTTCATCGACTTCCACCACCTGATCGATCAGCGCACGATGGGCTTCGGCCGGTGAGGAAAAATCGGTCTCGCCATCCGGGTTGAAGAAGCAATCGATGACCCGTGCGCCCTTGTCGGCGGGTAGGTTGATCGGCAGGCACTCCTTGCCGAACGTCTCGCGAATCTCGCTCATCAGTTCCGGCAGGTTCAAATTATCGCCGTCGATCTTATTCACGACGATCATGCGGCACGAACCCCGCGCTTGAGCCCATTGCATCATGCGGCCGGCGGTGAATTCGATGCCGTTGCTGGCGTTGATGACCACGGCCACCGTTTCGACCGCATCCAAGGCGCACAACGCCTGACCCATAAAGTCGGGATATCCCGGGGTATCCAGAAGGTGGATGCGGGTATTGTTGTGATTGAGGTGGGTAACGGCGAGCTTCAGGGAGTGCTGATGGGTTTTCTCGAGCGGATCGTAGTCGCAAACGGTAGTCCCTTTCTCGATGTTGCCCGGCGTGGTGATCATCCCTGCCTTATAAAGGAGCGCTTCGGCCAATGTCGTCTTGCCCGCGCCCGCGTGTCCGACCAGAGCGATAGTCCTGATGTCTTCGGTAGAGTATGTGTTCATATCCGTCCTTACTCTCACGATTTGAGGGCTGAAGCCGAGTGTAGGCGGAGTAGGCGGGGGACTTCAAGCATCAACTTTCATCTGTGAGTCCGTTCAGTGAGTTTGAGCATTCGTGACGAACGACAATCGCGTTGAATGTTTCTCTGGTCTCAATGAAGCAAAGTCAGTTCCCACCGGCTGTCGCGATCGTTTTGACGGATGGTGTAGATGTGGCAGTCGTCGCCGAGGACCTTGAAATAGCGGTACTCCGGAGTTGTCCAGCGGTTGAGTATTTCCACCTTGACTTTGCGATCATCGATCAAAACTCGCCGCGGTTCTTCGTCGCCCCGATATCCGGCGTAGCAGAACACCCGGATTTCGGTAAAAGTTTCCCGTTTCATGCGCATAAGAACTGTCTAAAGGGTAACGTTTCTTAGACAGTTCTACGGCACTTGTATCGTCAAAGTTACGCTGAAAGAGGTGATTCCCCGTGTCTGATTTAAGCAATGCCGGTGTTTGGCTTAAAACGCCTCGTTTTTGAAATCCATGATGCTCCCGCTGCCGGAAAGGATGGCGGAAAAGAGCCCCGAGGTTCTGGGCAAGATGCGCTCCATGTAAAAGCGAGCGGTATCGAGCTTGGCTTGATAAAAGCCCGTTGTATCGTCCTTGAGTTTCGTTTGGGCGATTTCCGCCATGCGTGCCCAGCAATAGGCCATCGTGGTGAGGCCGAACAGATGAAGGTAATCGTAGGCTGCGGCGCCGGCTTCGTTGGGATCGGCGAGACTGCGTTCGGCGAGGAAGGCGGTGGCGCGCTGGAGGCGGCTGAACGCTTTGGCCAGCGGTTCGGTCACGAAGGCTAGCTGAGCGTTGCCGGTGCGTTCGTCGAGATAACGCTGGACCGGATGGAAGAAGCTGCGCAAATACCGTCCGGCGTGTGCGGGCAGCTTGCGTCCAACCAGATCCAGGGCTTGGATGCCGTTGGCGCCCTCGTAGATCTGGGCGATCCGCGCATCGCGCACGAATTGCTCGATGCCGTGTTCGCGGATGTAGCCGTGTCCGCCGTACACCTGAACGGCCAAATTGGCGGCCTCGAACCCGAGATCGGTGAAGAAAGCCTTCACCACGGGCGTCAGCAGGGCCACGAAATCCTCCGCCTGCTGGCGGATGCCGGGGTCCGGATGGCGGTTTTCCTTGTCCAACTGAGCGCCCACCCAGGCCGACATGGCCCGCATGCCCTCGATATAGGCGCGCATGGTCAAAAGCATACGCCGCACGTCCGGATGGACGATGAGGGGATCAGCCGGCTTGCCAGGATTTTTCGGGCCGGTCAAAGCGCGGCCTTGCAAGCGCTCCTTCGCATAGGCCGCGGCATTTTGATACGCCACTTCGCCGAGGCCCAGCCCCTGCAGCCCGACTTCGAGACGGGCGCTGTTCATCATCACGAACATGGCGCGGAGTCCTTTATTGACGTCTCCTATCAAATAGCCGGTGGCGTCCTCAAGGCTGAGGCTGCACGTGCTCGAAGCCTTGATGCCCATCTTGTGCTCGATGGACGTGCAGAAGAGGCGGTTGCGCGGCCCTAAGCTGCCGTCCGGATTGACCAAGAACTTCGGCACGAGAAAAAGGCTGATGCCTTTGACCCCGGGTGGGGCATCCGGAGTGCGCGCCAGAACCATCTGGATGATGTTTTCGCTGAGATCCTGCTCCCCGCCCGAAATGAAAATCTTGTTGCCGCTGAGCCGATACGTGCCGTCAGCCCGTGGGATAGCTTTGGTGCGGATTAATCCGAGATCGGTGCCGCATTGAGACTCGGTCAGGCACATGGTGCCGGTCCAGCGTCCCTCCACCATGTGCGGGAGATAGAGGTTCTTTATGGCCTCGGAGGCCATCTTGAGCAGCAGTTGGTAGGCCCCGTGGGTCAGCTTGGTGTAGATGGCGAAAGAAAGGTTGCTCGCCGAAAGCATTTCCGACGTCAGCACGTAGACGGTTTCCGGCAGGCCTTGCCCACCGTATTCGGGACGGCTGGTCAGTCCCGGCCAGCCGCCTTCCCTGTAGCGCTGATAAGCGTCTCTAAAACCCCGCGGGGTGTACACCTCGCCGTTCTCGAACCGGCAGCCTTCCTCGTCGCCGCTCCGGTTGAGGGGAAACAGAATGTTTTCGGCCACCTTGGCCATTTCCTCCAGGACGGCATCCACCAGATCGGGCGATATATCCTCCATGCCGGGCATGTCCTGAAGGTGCTCGTCGGCCAGGAACTCGTGATAGATGAAGCGCATGTCGCGCAAGGGCGCTTTGTAGATGGCCATGGCTAATTCCTCAAAGGCTTGCCGGTTTCCAGCGTGTGTTCCATGCGGGCGATCGTTTCTTTTCGTCTAACCAGATCCATGAAGGCACGCCGTTCCAACGTCAAGAGATCGTCCTCGGATAAGGGCTTGCTGATGTCGGAATCGCCTCCCGTGAGCACTTCGGCCAAGGCTCCGGCCACCACGGCGTCATGGGCCGTGGCCTTGCCGAGCCGCCGGTACTGGCCGATGGCCATATCCAGCGCGGCTTTACCCGAGGTGCCGGGGAGATAAAAGACCGGCGGCTCGGGCGGTGTATAGTTTTCGCTTAGGACCAGCGCTTTCTCTTTGGCCTCGAATAGCAGCCGGTCCCGGTTCATGGTGATGCCGTCACCGGGGCGCAGGAACAGCAGGCTTTTCGCCTCCTGGGCCGATTTCGATACGGTGGCGACGCTGATGGTTTCGAAGATCCGGGCGATCGGCGCCACCGGACCTTGAGGAGACTTCTTATCGGCGAAAGCGCGCAGCAGCATCTCCTTGCAGCCGCCCCAGCCGGGAATCACGCCGATGCCGGCTTCCACCAGCCCTATGTACAGTTCGGCATGGGCCTGCACGACATCGCAATGGAGCATGATCTCGCATCCGCCGCCGAGAGCCAGTCCCGATGGCGCGCCGACCACGGGGAAGGGCGCGTATTTGAGTGCTTTAAAGGCGTCCTGGCCCTGCTTGATCAAGTTTTCCACTTCCGACCACAAGGCGATGTTGATGCCGAAGAGCAGCACGCCGAGATTGGCCCCGGCGGAAAAATTGTCGGCTTCGTTGTAAATCACCAACGCGCGGTAATCGCTCCGCACGATATCGATGGCCTTATGGATCAGCTTGAGCACCAAGGGATCGAAGGTGTTCATCTTGCTCTGGAACTCGAGGCAGGCCACGCCATCGCCCACGTCCCAAAGGCTCGCCGAAGGGTTCCGCGCCAGAGGCTTGCTGCGCCGCTTGATGTCCGCCAGGAGCAAGACGCCGGGCGGGCGCTCGACCGTTCGTAGGGTGGGCTTCAGTCCACCAATCTTGCCTTCGCCCGTCCCCGTGAAGGCGAGACCGTGCAGCTGGCCGTCGATGACTTGGTAAAGCGGTCCGTCGTGTCGGAGCAGCTCGGGGACGGGCTTGCCCATCGCTTCAAGCATTCTGGCCAGATTGTCGCCGCCGATCCGATCGATCATTTCGAAGGGGCCGTATTGCCAGTTGTAGCCGAACCGTATGGCGCGGTCGACGGATTCCAGATCATCGGCGATGTCCGGGGCCACCGCTGCGGCGTAAGCCAGCGTCTGGGCCATGACGCTGCGGGCGTATTCGGCGGTTTTATCGGCGGATTGCAGCAAGCCTGCCAAACCCGTTGTCTTCATGGCCGCGATGCTGGCGAGTTCCGGTTTGGTGCTGACCCGGTACGCGCCGGTTTCGAGATCGATGGCCTCCTTGATTTTGCCGCCCCCGGCTTTGGTCAAGCGATAAAAGCCGCCCTTGCCTTTGCGTCCGGTATACCCCTCCGCGATCATCCGCGTCACCAGCTCCGGCACGCGACTGATGGCGTGGAACGGATCGGTCGGCGGAAGCGCCCGATCCATGCTGGGGATGATATGGGGAACGAGGTCGAGACCCACGAGATCGAGCAACCCGAAAACACCGGTCTTGGGGATGCCGAACGGACGGCTGATGACGGCATCGGCTTCTTCCACCGTAAGTCCGAGGCGCATCGCTTCCAAAAGCCCGAGTTGCAGCCAAAAGATGCCGATGCGGTTGGCAATGAAGCCGGGAGTATCCTTGCAGTGAACGATGCTCTTGCCGAGCCGGCGATCGCCGAAATCGGTTAGCGCTTCGAGCGCATCGGACCGCGTTTCGGGGCCGTAAACGATCTCCAAGAGCCGCATGTAGCGTGGCGGGTTGAAGAAATGGGTGATCAGGAAGTCGCGGCGGAAGTTCTCCGGCATGTCCCGCGTCAGCTCGGCGAGGGGCAGGGTGGAGGTATTGGACGAAACGATGGAGCCGGGTTTGCGAGTGACATCCAGGCTGCGGTAGATCTTCTGCTTGATGTCCCGTTTCTCGACCACCGCCTCGATGATCCAATCCGTCTCGGCAAGCCGGCCGAGATCGTCCTCGATGTTGCCGGGCGTGATCAGCGCGAGGTTTCTGCGATGCATCAACGGAGGCGGATCGGTTTCCTGAAGTTTCTTCAAGGCGTTTTTGGCGATAATGTTTCGGTCCGCCGCACCTTCGGGCACGATGTCCAGCAGCAAAACCGGAACGCCGGCGTTGGCGGCCTGGGCCGCGATAGCCGCTCCCATGACTCCCGCGCCGATGACGGCCATTTTTTCGATCTTCATGTTGGCCTCACCTCCAAATGTAGGGCAAAGGTTTGACATGTAGGAGCGGGCTGAAGCCCACTCCTACAGCACAAGCAAGCTCAAACTGCTTCCAGAATGGTCGCGATTCCTTGTCCTCCGCCGATGCACTGCGTCGCTAGGGCGTAACGTTTCTTTTCCCGCTTGAGCAACGATGCCGCCTTGCCGGTGATGCGGGCGCCGCTGGCCCCCAGCGGATGGCCCAAAGCGATGGCGCCGCCATGGAGGTTGAGCTTGCCTTCGTCGATGCCGATTTCGTGGATGCACGCCAGCGCCTGGACCGCGAAGGCTTCGTTCAATTCGAAGAGATCGATGTCCTCGACCGCCAGCCCGGCGCGCTTTAGTGCCTTACGGCTTGCTTCCGCCGGGCCTATGCCCATGATCTCGGGGGCGCAGCCGGAAACCGCAATGCTCTTGATGCGTGCCAGGGGTTCGAGGCCATTGCGTTGCGCGTAGTCTTCGGTGCACACCAGGACCGCGGCGGCGCCATCGGTGAGCGGCGACGAGGTTCCGGCCGTGACGACGCCGTTTTCTCTGAAGGCGGGCTTCAGGCCGGCCAAGGCTTCCGGGTAGGTGTCGGGACGCGGGCAGCCATCCTGGGTCACCACGCCGTCGGGCGTTTCGATGGGAACCAGCTCGTCGTCGAATTGGCCCGATGTTCTTGCCTCCTGCACTTTGCGCTGGCTGTCGACGGCGAAGCGCTCCTGGTCGGCGCGGCTAATGCCATAACGCTCGACCAGGTTTTCCGCCGTTTCGCCCATGCTCATATAGGCTTGAGGATACTCCTGATAAAGCCGCGGATGCGGCATCGGGTTGAAGCCCGTCATCGGCACCCGACTCATGGATTCGACGCCGGCGCAAACGAACGCTTCGCCGGCATCGAGCTGAATTGCGCCCGCCGCCTGATGTATCGCCTGCATGGACGAGCCGCAAAACCGGTTGATGGTGGTGCCCGCGACGGACGGCGGAAGGCCCGCCAGGAATACGACGAGACGGCCCATGTTTAGGCCCTGCTCGGCCTCGGGAAAGGCACAGCCCAGTATCAAATCCTCGATGTCTTCGGGCTTGGCGCCTGTTTTGCGCAGCAAGCCTTTAACCACCTGCGCGGCCAGTTCATCGGGGCGGACGCCGCTAAGCTGGCCCTTCTTGGCTGGTGTAAACGGCGAGCGGCAGTAGCCGGCGATGACAACGTTTTTCATGGTCTGCCTCCTGACGGAAAACGCCACAAAGGACGGGAGATCGCTTAATCTCTGAAGCGAAAATAATTAGTAAGTAAACACAGAAACAGCAGCGGCGTATTGCCGCTCGACAACCTAAAACGGCTGTCCTATCCGAAGCTCTGTAACGCAGCAGGAATTAAGGAATGTGCTGCGTGTCCTATTATTAGATCGTTTTCCGCAGCTCCCGGCGAAGAATCTTGCCCACGGCGCTTTTCGGGAGTTCATCGCGAAATTCTATGTATTTAGGCACTTTATAGGCCGCCAAGTTCAAACGGCAATAACGGCGGACTGCGTCCGCATCCAAGCTCTCGTCCTTGCGTACGATGAAAACCTTGACCGTTTCGCCGGTTTTGTCATCCGGCACCCCCACCGCGGCACACTCCCGAACCGATGGGTGGGTATCCAGAACGGCTTCGATTTCATTGGGATAGACGTTGAAGCCCGAGACAAGAATCATGTCTTTCTTGCGATCGACGATGTACAAGAATCCTTTTTCGTCCATCCGGGCGATATCGCCGGTACGTAGCCAGCCGTCCGGCGTCATGACCATGGCGGTTTCGTCCGGCCGGTTCCAATAACCCTTCATGACCTGCGGCCCGCGTACATAAAGTTCGCCCGCCGCTCCGGGCGGCAGCGTATGGCCCTCTTCGTCCCGAATGCTGCATTCGGTGGACGGTACGGGAAGTCCGATACTGCCGTTGAACTCCGTCAAGCCGGCCGGATTGATGGCAACTACGGGTGATGTTTCGGTCAGGCCATAACCCTCGATGATCGGACAACCGGTCACTTGTTGCCAGCGATGGGCCACGGTTTCCTCGGTCGGCATGCCGCCGCTGATGACGAATTTGAGCGAACCGAAATTCAGCTCGTCGAAGCCCGGCGTGTTGAGCAGCCCTTTGAAGAGCGTGTTGACGCCGGTTATGACGGTGAAACGTACTTTGCCGAGAGTCTTGACGAGGCCGAGAAGGTCCCGCGGATTGGTAATAAGGTGGTTCAGGCCGCCGAGCCGGGTGAAACAAAGCAAATCCACGGTCAGCGCAAAGATGTGGTAGAGCGGCAGCGCCGTTATCACGACTTCCTCGCCGTCGATCAAGGCTCTTTCAGGGGGCAGGCCACCCAGAATCCATCGGGTCGATTGCTCGACATTCGCCAGCAGATTGCGATGCGTCAGCATGGCGCCTTTGGCGATGCCCGTGGTGCCTCCGGTGTATTGGAGAAAGGCAATATCCTCCGGCTTTAAATCAGACCTTTTGAAGGGAAGCCGACTGCCTTCGTGCAAGGCCGTGTTGAACGAAATGGCTTCGCTGATGTGAGCGCCCGCGCTTCCCCTTTTGAACAAGCGTGCATACCAGTTGATCAGGTACGAACGGGGAAAGCGCAGGAGATCGCCAAGACCGGAAATAATGATCGCCTTGAGCTTTAGTCTAGGGAGCGCATCGGCCAGCACCGGCACGAAATTCTCAAGCACCACTAAGGCTGTTGCGCCCGAGTCTTCCAGCTGATGTTCAAGTTCTCGAGTGGTGTAGAGGGGATTCATGTTGACCACGATGAGCCCGGCGCGCAACGCGCCCCATACGGCAACGGGCTGCTGCGAAATATTCGGCAGCATGATGCCGATTCGTTCGCCTCGTTCCAAGCCGAGATGCCGGTTCAAGAAACTAGCGAAATGCCGGCTCAATTCTTCGAGTTCGGCATAGGTGAGTGTCCGCCCCAGGTTAGAAAGAGCCGGCCGCTCCCGATAGCGCGCAGCTATGTCTTCGAAAAAATCCGTCAGCGAAAGGTATTCCAGTTCGCCGATCGTTTCCGGCACGCCCGGCGGGTAGCTTCTCAACCAGAGCTTTTCCATGGCACGTTGCGATCCGATGCTTTGAAGGTTTTGCATTGCACTCTCCACCGCACGATAGATCACGTGAGGAGCGACGTCCGCGGGCATTGGCCCCTCTAACCTTGTAGGCCGGGATCAGCCTGTCCTGAGCGAAGTCGAAGGGCTTATTCCGACTTACACACTATTGGAATAAGCTCGTCAACGCGCCAGAGCATCCCTAGTCAAAAAGTGAATCACGATTTCCCTTATGCCGCCGATATCTTCCACCAGAATATTGTGATGGTCGGCATGGACGAAACGGAGCATCTTGTTTTTGGAACGCAGGGCATCATAGATCATCCGCGCGCTTTCGGGATCGAGAATCGGGTCGCCGTCGGCCTGTGCCAATAATACCGGACATTGCACGTCCGGTAGACGTTCCTCCAGTTCCTGGGTGAGGCGGCGCAGTTCGTAGAGGGTGCGCAAGGGGATCTCTCGGTAGGCATACTGCGGATATTCGGGCGTTCGTTCAACAAAGGGTTGGCTGGTTCGCCGAGACATCCAACGGCCCAGGATGTTCGAGTTGCGGAGCAGCGGAGCCATCGGCCCGGAAGCGCTGAACTTGAAGGGCGGCGAGATGGCGGCGATTCCCGCCAATCGCTCGGGTTTCTCGCTCGCCAGATACAGCGCCAACAAGCCGCCCGTTCCGGCACCCACGATGTATATCCTTGACACATAGGTTTTCAGGATATCGTAGCCGCGCCGCAGCGCATCTAGCCAATCTTCCCACCGTCGGTCTTTGAGGTCCTGGGGCGAAGTCCCGTGGCCTTTCAGCCGGACGCCGAGGGCGTGAAAACCGAGATCGGCCAATCGTTCGCCGAAGCCGCGGATCTCGGCGGGGGAGGCCAGGAGTTCGTGGACCAGGATCACGCCGGCGCCGTTGCTCGATCGCGCCTTCAGGAAGAACGGGCGAGTCGTAACGGTTGCTGTCACCGGGGGGCTCGCCACACTGGGGACGTGTTTGACATAGTGCTTCGAATCCCATCGCCACGATCTGACCTCGTCGTCGAACCGAAGATTCGCCAACTCGACGGGGCTCAGTCCTTTCTCCGCCGACATCGCGCGTTTGACCGCCTCCGTGATTCCGGAGATGGGCTCGACCTCGTTGGCATAGACGGCGATCACGTTTTCGATGCGAATTTTGTCGAACTCATGTTCCCGAAGCAGCTTGGATAGAAGCCGATAGCGCTCCGGATGAACCTCGATCAGTCCGCTGGCCTTTGCCGTATCGATCAACTCTTGCAGATCGGAATGCTTGCCTTCCAACAGGTTTCGATACTTGTCAGGGTCTTGTACGCTGCGGTGAAGGTGAACGTGGGGCAATAGCTGGGTGTATTTGATGGCCAAATACAATGTACGGAAGAATTTCACCCGGTCGATTTCCATCCGATTACGTTTTGCGCAATACATCATCAGGGTCGAAGCGAGGTGACTGAGATTCACCGTCACCGCTTGATACATCTCGCGCATATATCTATTGCGCACGACGTTGGCGCGCTGGCGCAGTCGGCCGGCTAGGAGCCGTTCGTCCACGCCGACGGGCCTGCGGGTGATGGCGAAGACGTCGTCGATGCTCCCGATGCGAGGCGCCAGCCGTTTCGCCAGCCACCTTTCCCACGGGTGCCAGGACTCCGCTGCAATAATCGGATGTCCGAACTGGATGTCCATATCGGTGTTGCGCAGCAGGATATTGCCCTCGATCAGGATCTCTTCCGCATGCCGGCGGCTCAATCCGCGGCTTAGCAGTTCGGCGGTGTTGCTTAAAATGTGTTCGTTGACGCGAATGGGATAAAACGTGATGTTCGCCGGCACCACGACGGTGGGCTGGTGGGCAGCAACCAGCAGGGCTTCGCGGCTCTCCAGCCGGAGCGCCTCGGCCCAGGCCGACAGGCGTTGCCGGTGTCCTTGGTGCTCGGCGCGCCGTACGGCCATTTTGAAGATCTCCAGGCCCATCGCCAGTACGGCGGCTCCGGTGTGATGTTTGCGCCGATCCATGCTGGCGCGCGAGTAAATGCTGTAGCGTCCCCTTTTATCGAGAACCCGGCGATCCTTCACCATGCCCCCTTCCGGGAAGATGACGATTTTGCGGCCAAGCAGGATTTGTTCGGCGAGCCAGGGCAAGAGCCTGGGGTAATTGTTCGGGATTACCCCGACGTCGCGCAGGAATCCCGCCAAGACGCTGTCTTCTTCCTCGAAGAATTCCGCCGATGCCACCGAGCAGCAGTAGACCCTTCTGGCTTCGTACATCAAGTACTGGGGTATGAAGGTTTCGAAGCGGGCAAAATGGTTGAAAAGAAAGATATGGCCGCGGTCGAGGGTCTCCAAGCTGCCGTGCAGCGTGATGTGAACCTTGAGCAGCTTCTTGATCTGCCGGAAAACGCGCACTGACCAGTCGTAGGTCGAGGTGTTGACGTCGTATTCCGGATTTGCAATCGGATGGCCTTCCATGCAGCCCTGTTCAAGAAACGGTCTTTTTCTATTCGGTAGCGTACTCTCTCTTCCGGATTAGATCCATCCGGAATGGCTGATGGCTCATCCCCCGGTCACTGTTTTGGCGGTGCGAATGGTATAGTAGGCCGAAAATCCAATGCAATTATCCAGCCTTTGCAGTTAATTCCCATGATGTGGACGGACGATCCCGAAATTTCGCCGGAAGAGTATCCGGAGCGAGTCAGCAAGTCGCAGCTGAAGCGCGAAAGTGCGGCCTTGCAGGATCTCGGTCAAGAGCTGATCGGGCTATCCCGCGAGCAGCTAGAGCGGCTGGATTTGCCGGCGGAACTCATGGAGGCGGTGCGGCTCGGACAGTCCATCACCGAACGCGGCGCGCTCAAGCGGCAGCGCAAGTACATCGGCAAGGTGCTGCGGAATATCGACGCGGAGTTCATTCAGGCGGGGCTTGCGGCACTTAAGAACGAAAGCGCGGAAGCGGTGCATCGGCAGCATGTCGTCGAACGTTGGCGCGATCGAATGCTTGCGGAAGGCGATGCCGCGGTTAATGAGTTTCTGGAGGCCAATCCGGGTGCGGATCGGCAGAAGTTGCGGCAGTTGACCCGAGATGCGCGCCGGGAGCGCGATGCTGCCGCCGCTCCCCGATCTGCCCGATTATTGTTTCGGTATTTGCGGGAAGTTCTGGAATGAGGTTGATCCGTGGAGCACGGTGTTATGCCGACTCGACCGGGAGCGGTGCAGAAAGGCGGAAAGAACTGCCGGGTTGGTCAAGGCAATGTCGCGCAACGCGAGTTATATCATCGATCCGGCGCCCGGACTGGCGTTCAGTCCAAATGAGCAAACGACTTTTTTTACCTTGCCCGATAGGCTGCACAGTCAGGTCAGAACCCTGGACGAGCAGGTCAAGCGCAATTACATCGATGCGATTCCCGGCACATTGAGTCTGATGGAGTCTATTTGTGCCGGTTGTCGCCCGTTATCTTCCGACAAAATTCAGGACCCGGGTGCCAAAAGTGACTGAGCGCTTATGGTGGTTTGTTTTGCTGCTCGTCACCGCAGTATGCCGGGGCGTGGGGGCCGAAGAGACGGTCGACCGGCTGCTATTCTCGCGGGGAGCGCTGGGTTCTCGGGAATTGGCGGTAATCGTGAACGAGGCGGACCCCTCGAGTGTCGCCATCGGCGGCTATTACCAAAAACGGCGGGGCATACCCGACGAGAACATGATCCGGGTGAGCTTCCCGCCGGGGTCCGACAACCTGCCGCGCGCTCTGTTCGAATCCGTCAAGCGAACGGTGGACGATCGGACGCCGCCTCGGGCCCAAGCCTACGCGCTTGCGTGGATGGCGCCGTTCAGGGTCGATTGTATGTCGATCACCTCCGCCTTCGCCTTCGGCTTCGACGAAGCCTATTGCTCAACCAAGTGCGGTGAAACCAAGCTCAGCGGCTATTTCCATTCTGCAAGCCGCGCACCTTATACGGATCACGGAATCCGGCCCACGATGATGCTGGCCGGCCGCACCGTCCAAGACGTCAGAAAACTGATCGACCGCGGCATGGCCTCCGACCATACCTATCCGGCCGGTACGGGTTATTTGCTCAACACCTCCGATAAGCACCGAACGGTTCGGGCCATCGCTTTCGACGAGACTGTCGATAAGCTCGGCGCGGCGATCCGGCTGCGTCGCGTTGAGGCCGACTCCATCAGCGATAAGCAGGATGTCCTGTTCTACTTTACCGGACTCGCGAAAGTGCCGGATTTGGACACCTTGGGCTTCGTGCCCGGGGCGATGGCCGATCATTTGACTTCCCTCGGGGGGCGATTGACCGAGAGTGCCCAGATGAGCAGCGTGCGCTGGCTGGAGGCGGGCGCTACGGCGAGCTACGGTACGGTGACCGAGCCCTGCAATCTCTTGAGCAAGTTTCCGTATCCGGCGGTGGCGATCTGGCATTATTTGGAAGGGGATACGGTTCTCGAGGCTTATTGGAAAAGCGTCGCGCGGCCGGGGGAGGGCGTTTTCATTGGAGAGCCTCTGGCGGCGCCCTTCGCGCCTCAAATGATCGAGCATGAAGGTCAGGTCACGGTCAGGCTGTTTTCCCCGAGGCCGCACATGCTGGTGCTGCAAGCCTCAGCGAGCGCTATCGGCCCTTACCGTTCATCGGTCAAAACCTATCCGCTCAAGCCCGGATATAATGAAGTGGCTTTCCGTTTGCCGGATGCCGCCGCTTTTTACCGTTTAGCCTATTACGGTGGCGAAGAAATCAAGAAATAGTTCCAAGGAGCTCAGCCCCGCCTAGCATTTACGATCAGTGGCCCGTGTAATCTTACCGCTTCTTGGTTTTGCCGGTATCATCCCGCCTACTTTTGGCTGCCGAGTGGCGCAGCAAGTTAACCGATGAGTTTTTTTTCGCTAGGGTTTTTGATTATTTCCGTGCTGCTCATTTCGGGCACGCTGACCGGGGCTATGCGCGGCTACGCGATGAAGCGGCTGTTGGATTTGCCCAATGCCCGTAGTTCTCACCAAATTCCTACTCCCCGCGGTGGCGGTTTGGCTGTTGTGCTGTCATTCACGCTTGCTTCGGCTGGTCTCTACTGGCTGGGTCAGATCGCTTTCGAGCTTTTCATGCTCGTGCTCGGGGCGTTGCCGATAGCCGCTATCGGCTTCTGGGACGATCACGGACACGTATCCGCAAGATGGCGTCTGATCGTGCAGATTGCTTCGGCCGCTTGGTCGCTTTATTGGCTGGACGGCCTCGAATCGATCAGGTTCGCGAGCGAACCTTATGAGGTGGGTTGGCTAGGTCCCGTTTTCGCCATTTTTTTGGCCGTCTGGCTGTTGAACCTGTTCAATTTCATGGACGGCATTGATGGGATTGCGGGGATCGAGGTCGTCTCGGTCGCGATGTCTTCACATTGGCTCCTGGTCTATCAGTCGCCGCCGTTGTTGGGTGGCGCAAGTGCTATATTGTTGACCTTGGCGGCAGCCGTGGGAGGATTTTTGTGCTGGAATTGGCCTCCCGCCAAAATCTTTATGGGGGATGTGGGGAGTGCATTCGTAGGATTCGTTTTGGCCGTACTGGCGCTGCAGACGTCCTCCGAGGGTACGCTATCCTTAGCCGTCTGGCTGATCTTGGTCGGTGTGTTTTTCGTGGATGCGACAGTGACCTTGCTGAGGCGGATGCTCAGTGGACAGCGATGGTATGAGGCGCACCGCAGCCATGCATACCAGCATGCGGCACGCCGATGGTCGAGTCACAAGCGGGTCAGTCTTTCGGTTTTAGCCATCAATCTGTGCTGGTTATTGCCTTTGGCCTTTGCTGCGGTACGCTGGCCACAGCTGGAGCCGGTCTTTCTGGTGTGCGCCTACACTCCTTTGATAGCGTTGGCGCTGTGGCTGGAGGCGGGAAAACAAGGGGGGTAAGCAATGCGGGATATGCTTTGGAAAATTCGCTCGCGCACGATCATTTTCATCCATGACTTGATCATGGTGGCACTCGCCTGGATCGGGGCTTACTGGCTGCGGTTCAATTTGTCTCTGCCGCCCGAGCTGGAAATGAGAGCTTCGCTTCAGTGGTTGCCCCTCGTCGTCGTGACCCAAGCCGTGATTTTCCGCCGCTTAGGGCTGTATCGAGGCATCTGGCGATTCGCGTCCATTCCCGATCTAGTTCGTATTGCCAAGGCATCGTGCCTCGGCATTGCGACGATCGCCGTCATCATATTTTCCGTCAATCGACTGGAAGGCGTACCCCGTTCCGTAATTCCGCTTTACGCCGTCCTGCTGTTGTTGCTGTTGTCCACGCCCCGGCTGTTCTATCGTGTCTGGAAAGATCGCGGTGCAGCGCTCTCGACGGGAAGGCGAGCGCTGATCGTGGGTGCGGGCAAGGCCGGTGAAATGTTGGTGAGGGATCTGCTTCGTGCCTCCGGTACGCAGTTCGCGCCGATTGCGTTCGTGGATGACGATCCGCAGAAAAAAGGAAGCGAAATCCACGGCGTGAGGGTGAGAGGGCGCTGCGAACAGATTCCGCGGCTCATCAATAAATTGGATGTCGAGGCGATCCTGATTGCGGTGCCGTCGGCCACGGACAAGGAGATGCGGCGCATCGTCGAAATTTGCGAAGGGGTTGGCATTCCATTCCTGACGTTGCCCTCCATGCAGGAAATGTTGTCCGGCCAGATGTCCGGGCATTTGCGTGAAGTTTCCATCAAGGATTTGCTCGGACGTGCGCCGATCAAGCTCGACCGCAAGGGCATCCAAGCCCATCTTGGCGGAAAGCGGATCCTGGTCACGGGCGGCGGTGGTTCCATCGGCTCGGAACTCTGTAAACAAATCGCACAATTTTCCGTCGCCGAGTTGATTGTCTTCGAACGCTGCGAATTCAATCTGTACAAGATTGAGCGAGAACTAAGGCGCGGCTTTCCGGGATTGCGCCTTTCCGCAATACTCGGCGATGTCACCGATAAGCTGGCCGTCGAACGCGTGATCTCGGAGCATCGGCCGGAAGTCATTTTCCATGCGGCGGCGTACAAGCACGTCCCGTTGCTGGAATATCAGGTCCGCCAGGCGGTTCAGAATAACGTTCTGGGTACATACACCGTGGCGGAGGCGGCCATTGCGGCGGATGTTGAGGAATTCGTGCTTATCTCCACCGACAAAGCCGTAAGCCCGGAGAACGTCATGGGAGCGACCAAACGGGCGGCGGAAGTTTTGGTGCAGAGCCTGAACGGCGCCGCCGGTACTCGTCTCATCAATGTGCGTTTCGGAAACGTGCTGGATTCGGCGGGCAGCGTGGTGCCTTTGTTTCGCGAGCAAATCAGGACCGGCGGGCCGGTCACCGTGACTCACCCCGATGTTACCCGCTATTTCATGACGATTCCGGAAGCCTGCCAATTGATCATGCAAGCGGCGACCATCGGCAAGGGTGGAGAGGTCTTCGTGCTGGACATGGGCGATCCGGTTAAAATCAGCTATTTGGCCGAACAGATGATCCGCTTGAGCGGCAAACGCCCCGACCAGGATATCCGGATCGAATATATCGGACTCCGGCCCGGCGAAAAAGTGAGCGAAGAGTTGTTCAACGAGCACGAGAGGCCCACGCCCACCGCGCACAGTAAGCTGTTGTTGGCGCATCCCATTACCGTCGATCATCGGGTAGCCAAGAAGGCCGTGAGTGAATTGGCCGAGGCTTGCCGGTCTTTCGATGAGGCCGCGATCCTGCATAAACTCAAGGTATTGGTTCCCGAATATGCGCAGAGCCCCGTCGGTGATGAATTTGGGGAAAACGATCAGTCCGCCACTCAGCGATCGCTTGTCTTATAATGTGTTGTCGGGTATCATGCCCGCTTTTTCGAATAACGCCAGAGTTTGGAGCGTGCAGTAATGAAGACCTTTAGCGCAAAGCCGGCCGAAGTAAAACGCGACTGGTACGTCATCGACGCGGAAGGAAAGACGCTGGGGCGCCTTTCGACGGAGATCGCGCGTCGTCTGCGCGGCAAACATAAAGCGGAATACACGCCTCATGTCGATACCGGCGACTACATCATCGTGGTTAACGCGGAAAAAGTGCGTGTTACCGGCAATAAAGAACAGGACAAGATTTATTACAAGCACACCGGCTACATCGGCAACATGAAGTCCGTGGCCTTGGGCAAACTGCGCGGAACTTATCCGGAGCGCATCATCCAGACTGCCGTAAAAGGCATGTTGCCGCGGAATCCCTTGGGTCGCGCCATGTTCAGCAAGCTGAAAGTCTATGCCGGGCCCACGCACAATCACCAGGCGCAACAACCCAAATTGTTGGAAATCTAATTTAAGAAGCTGAATCAACCATGGCACAAGCGCAGTATTACGGAACAGGTCGCCGCAAAAGCGCGGTCGCACGCGTTTACGCAAAATCCGGAACCGGTCGTATTGTTGTTAACGACAAACAACTGGAAGACTACTTCGGCAGAAAAACCGACCAAATGGTCGTACGTCAACCGCTCGAACTCGTCGCTCTACTGGAAAAGCTGGACATATTCGTCAAGGTCGCAGGCGGCGGTCCGACCGGTCAGGCAGGAGCTATCCGCCATGGTTTGACCCGTGCGCTCATGGAGTTCGACGAAACCTTGCGCCAGCCGTTGCGCAGAGCCGGTTACGTAACCCGCGACGCACGCGAGGTCGAACGTAAGAAAGTCGGCCTGCATAAAGCAAGACGCCGTCCGCAGTACTCCAAGCGTTAATGTTAGGCACGTCGGCCCCGCCGACGTGCTCTACTGGGGGATCGTCTAGCGGCAGGACTACGGACTCTGACTCCGTCAACCTAGGTTCGAATCCTAGTCCCCCAGCCAATAAAATGAAAGGCTTACGAGAGAAATCCCGTAAGCCTTTTTTATTGGATCACATCTGGATCACAATGTCATCGAGTAGAAAATTTTTTGTCAAACTAGATTGACTCGATGGCTTTGAAAGTCTAATTTTATACACGCTCTGTGGTTAGAGTCTTCTCTAACAGCAGTTCCTGTCTTAAGCATAAAAATTCATCTGATCATCGGATTCTCTGTATCCTTAAATCTATTGATCATGCCGGAGTGGGGAAGTGACGCTTGCAAAAAAGTCTAAATCTGGCGAGCTGGTTAATAGACTAAATGCCTTTATTTCTGACGGTAAAATTCCGGACGAATTTACTTTGCGCGTGTTAAAACGTGAGGCAAAAGCTTTATTAAATTGCGATGCAGCAAACGGCCATATGATTTTAGGAATGATTGCCGCTGCAGAAGGGAATAGGGATGAATTAGAAAAGCACCACGATATATCTTTGAGGCTTGGTATATCTCCATATATTGGTAATTTAAACTTCATGGCCTCATTGAAGAATGCTGGTTATCATTGTGATGCACTTGAGTATGCTCGAAGAGCATTTCGTGCTGAAGCAGACGCAATAGTTATTGAAAAGTTAATTGAATTGAACGCTAGTTGCCTTCGCTTTGAAGAGGCAATTAAATATGCGGAGCAGCTAGGAAAGCTGAATAAAGATATGGAAGATCATGAATTATTACCTCTGCTAAATAGAATCTCGTCTCTCTTAAGCAAGAATGCACTTCGTGACGACGATTTAGCGAAGGTCGCCAAGCTCGCGCAAGAACTAATTTGCAAGAAAAAGATTAGATCTTTGGTGATTGAGGCTTCCTTATATAGCGAAGGAGGGGCTGAATGGGTCGCAGTAGAACATTCGGTAGCGTGCTCGCCTAATGTTGCCGCTGAGCTTAATTTTGAATTAGCGGATCAGCTGGTAAATTCTGGCGTTGATTCGTCTGTTCTAGATTTAATATCTTATCGCTTCATTTCAAAAGCGCATTAAGTGGAATAATAAAAATATGCCAGTTCAGCCTGCCGATTTTTTGGAGAGTGCCAAGCTTGAATTAAAAAGTGAAAAGGAGATTCATTTTAGAAATGCAATTAGCCGGGCCTATTATGCTGCCTATCATAGTTGCCTTCCTCTTGATGACATCTTGCCTGATCATGGTGAAGCAAGGACAAATGTCGGAGTGCATGAGCGGTTCATAAGTAAGCTTACAAAATTCCCTACTAGTTGCGACGAATTAGCAAGAAATGCCGGGATGAAAATTAAATCTCTCGGTTATGTCTTGCAACAATGTAAGACAGCTAGGCATAAAGCGGACTATGACTTAAGAGCTGAGATCGGTAGCAGTGAGGCAGAAGGGCAAATCAGCACAGCAGAGAAAATATTTGATAAGTTGAGCGAGCTTAAGTCTATTTTGAGTTCAACGGCATCAGTCGATAGTAATATGATTAGCAAATTGTGACATTAGCAAGGCGCTTAAATACTCTTTGTAACTGCATCAGCGACCATTCTCCTCCCCTTGAAGTTTTGATTCCTAATTGATTAAGTTCGGTGACCATCTTTCGCTGACTTAATCCCCTCGCCTCCATCCCTCTAATTAGTCAGCCCTGAAGTATTTCTAACACACTGACACATATACGGATTCGTTGCATATTGGCTGGTACAATTTGCAAGAAAACCAGTCATTTGATTTCGATTTCTTGCAAATTCGGGTGGGTTGCATGAAGCCAAGA
>NZ_DASPLO010000197.1:0-74681 GCF_035627495.1 Methylocaldum sp. | reverse complement strand
CGCGCTTTCGGGTAAACCCGCCAAGCTCATCATCGGCGCCATGATGCGCAAGCTTTTGCAGGTCGCCTTCGGCGTCCTCAAATCCGAAAAACCCTTCGATCCAGCCCTGCATGGCGCTTGACCCGGATAACAGTATCTACGACTCCGAGCCCTTCATCATCAGGCTACCGCCGCGCGGCGGGACTCCACCGGAGTTCCGGTGAGCCCGGCGACGAACTCGGCCAAGGGCATGTCGATCCGCTCGATGCCCTGCTCCCTGAAGAACCGTGTTTCGTTGCGGGTGAGTTCGCCTTCCAGTACCGCAAAATGCCGCTCGGTGGAACGCTTCATGATCTGCCGCGCATAGCTGCGCTCCAACTGGTTGCGGAAGCGGCAGCCCAGGAACAGGAAATGGCGGCCAGTTCGGATTTCCTTCACCCGCTCCGGAATGGGGGTCTGGATATCGATTTCCGTGAGCACTTCCACGTAGTCGGAATCCGAAATGATGAAGTTGGACGCGGGCGCGATCGAACCCAAGGGCTTGTACAACAAGGTTGTCCATCCTGCCGCTTCCTCCGCCTCCGCCTTGGTGCCGTCGGCGCGGAAATAGTGAACCCAATCAGTGAAATGCTCCGCCCGGCTCACGCCTTGCACTTGCCCGAAATCACTGCGCGCAGCCAGGGCGGCCGCCATGGTGGCGTCGTACCAGGCATCGACGATCAGCGGCAGGGGATTCGGGACATTGGCCAGGAAATTATGGAGGATGGTGGGTTGCGGCTGGCCCTGGAAAGCTTCCTGCAGAAGTCCCACCAGGGTCTTCCGATGCTTGAAGTTTTCGATGTACTGGCTGGCCGCGGTGAGATTCTTGCGGATCTTGTGAGGCACGGTGACCTTGGCCGTAATCAGCTCCACCAAGGTCTCCGGCGAACTCGGCACCGTTGCATCCGGTGCCAAATCCAGAACCCCGGGGCCGAGATAGGGAATGATCCGTCCCGCCGCAAAATCCTCCGCCAAATGGCCCGGAAACACCGCGCTCATGACGTGCTCTCCGCGGCGCACGCGGCCTTCAAGGCATCCACTTCGGTACGAGGAAGGCGAAACAGCCCGCGTCCGCCGGACAAGGCCTGATAGCTGTTTTGGGTATGCTGGCTCAGATATTTGAACCAGTCATGCGCCTTTACCCCTTGCGGGCGTTCGCCGATTTCCGACACCGTCCCGTCCGGGTTGAAGCGGAGATGGATCATGCATTCGGTTCGTTGCGCGGCATTGGCATCCGCCGCAGGTGCCGACGAATCGGCGTTAACTTCTGTGGTCGCCATAATATTTCCTCCGATCAATGACTGATTAATTCCACCGTGACGTTATGCGTGCCCAATACCGCCTGGCAGGCCAGCCGTGAGGACACGTTCGCGCCGTCTAGTCGAGCGAGCCGTTCGAGCTCTTCCCGCCGGATTTTGGATAGGCTCCGGCAGCCCTCCCGCACCAGCACATGACAGGAGCCGCAGCGCGCGCGGCCCCCGCATTGGTGCACGATTCCCTCGCCTGCCGCGAGCACGACTTCGAGCAGATTGACGCCGCTCGCCACCTGCACCGTTTTGCCCGAGGGCAGAACGGTCACCGAGGCTTTCGCATTCCGTCTCTTCCCGGCGCGCAAAAAGCCCGACATCGGCTCAGAGGTTATTAAAAGATCGTCGCGAGCGACCCGAGTCCGTTTCGAGAAGCGCAGGCGTACAAGGGGGTACGTTGAGCATCGCAGGAATGGACTCGGGGCGCGCAGCAGGTTTTTTCATAGCCGTTCACAAGTAAATCGCCGAGCCGGCCCCGATATTGATCGAGGCATCCTTGGCGGTCTTGACGATGAAGCCCACCTGGTCCTCCGTGATATGGTTGTGGAAAGGCAGCGCGACGGCACGGTCCGCCAGCTTCTCGGTGACGAAGAAATCGCCCTTGCGATAGCCCAGATTCCCATAAAAACGCTGCAGGTGCAGCGGACGGCAATAGGGCACGGTCTCGATCTGCTCGGTGGCCAAATCCTGGATGATGGCGTCGCGGCTCGAACGGGAAAAGCGGGTACCGAGATGGACCAGGTAGAGGAACCAATGGGCCTCATCCACATCCGGAGCCAGATACGGGGGCTTGATGCCTTCGAAGGATTGCATGTGGGCGTCGTAATAGGCTTCGATCAGTTTGCGGCGTTCCAGGATTCCCTCCAGCCGCTGCAACTGCACCAGTCCCAGAGCGGCGCTGAGTTCGCTGAGTTCCGCCCGGTAGGGCGGCACATCGCCCAATACCACCGAATGCCGCTCTTCGAGCCGGCGCGCACGAAAGCTACGCAGCCGCCCGGCCAAGTCGCCGTCGTCGGTCACCACGATGCCTCCCTCGCCGCAGGTGAGGGGCGACGGCTGAGAGAGGTCGAACACCGCGCAATCCCCGAAGCTGCCCACCAAACGGCCTTGATAACGGGAGCCGATGGCTTCGCTGGAATCTTCGATAAGCAGCAGGGAGTGCTTCTCGGCCAACTCGCGAAAGGCCGGCCACATTGCCGGATGGCCGTTGGTGTTGCCGGCCACGATGGCACGGGTTTTCGGCGTGATTCCCGCCGCGGCCTTCTCGGGGACCAGGGTTCCCGACCAGTACTCGATGTCCGCGAAGATCGGCGTCGCCCCGGCCAGGGCGATGCCATGAACGGTTTCGCGGAAGCCGAACGCCGAGGCGATGACCTCGTCTCCGGGACCTATGCCATAGGACTTGAGCGCCAGCATCAGGCCCATGGTGGCACTGCTCACCGCCACGGCGTGCTTGCGCCCGATGTATTCGGCAAACGCCGCTTCGAAGGCTTCGACCATGGGGCCCGCACTCAAGCGTGGCGACTTCAGGACGTTTTCCACAGCCTCGAGTTCAGCCAGGCTGATATCGGGGTCCGAGAGCAGGATAGTAGGCAGGGTACTCATGATCGGCAGCTACCTTTTTTGAGCGACGATCAGGCCGGTTGCTCCGGCCGGATCGCCGGTAAGGCGTACGCAGTGTTCCGAGGTGTCTATCAGGTAGACGCAAAACTCGGCGGTTTCGAAAGCCGGAACCTCGGGGCCCATATCGCTGGCATCGCACCGGGTCAGCGATAGCCCCGGAAAGCTCTTGCGGACGCCCGCGCAGCGATCGGTGGCGGGTGCATCGCTTTCCAGCAGCGTCCGGATTTCCTCGAGCGCTTCAGTGGTGAGCGCCACGGTCAGTCCCCGCTCACCCGGCGGGCATCGACCGTGATCGGCAGCGAGGTATCGGCGGCCATGGACGGCAGCGACAATTCCCAGCCATTCGCCAGCGTGACCAGTCCGCCCCACAGTTCCGGTTTTTCCTGGGAGACGATGGGCTCCTCCAGGTCTTTTTTCGGAACGTAGACGGACAGTTCGCCGGTGGAATTTCTTCGGATCATGACCTTCATGCGGTACTCCAGCTGGGTTTAAAAACTATGAATTTAAAGTTTCGTAGGGTGGGTTAGGTGCCCGTTCGATGGTCTGGCCGTTAGAGATGAACCTTTCCGCGCACCGACAAATCCGCATGGAGCGGATTTGGACGGGCGAAGCCCGGCGCGAAGCGCTCGCCCCACGGAAGGGGTGAGCAAACCCACCGAGCAGCGGCGGTCGGAATCTTCGACGCCGATCGGTGGGTTACGACGCGCATCAAGCCCGGAGCAGACGGTTGTCACGAGAGTCATGCGCGTCTAACCCACCCTGTTAGTTGTCAGGTCCCTGGACACAATTAGCGGCCAGTGGTTTGCCGGGAAGTCTCTCACGTGGCAAGAGATAGCACTCCCCCGATTCATGCGACCTCGGCTACCAGTGTTTGCACGATTCCCGGCAGAACCGCCATGACTCGATCGATCTCGGCCGCCGTGGTGTAGCGGCTCAAGGAGAAACGGATCGTTCCGAGCGCCGCTTCGGGAGTCAGCCCCATGGCGGTCAGCACGTGCGAAGGTTCGGTCCCCGCAGAGGTGCAGGCCGCGCCCGCCGAGGCGCAGATTCCGGCCCGGTCGAGCTTGTTGAGAATCGGTTCGGCATCGAGCTTCCCGAGGCACAGGCTGGTGGTGTTTCCGACCCGTTCGGTGCCGGCGCCGTTGACGACGGCCCCGGGAATCCGCGCGAGAAGTTCGTTTTCCAGGCGGTCGCGCAGGCCCGAAATCCGAAGTTCCATGCTTTCCAAAGCTTGCCCGGCCAGCTCGGCCGCCACCCCGAGGGCGGCGATCCCCGGCACGTTCTCGGTGCTGCCGCGGCGGCCTCTTTCCTGGTGCCCGAACAAGAGCGGCGGCGGTTTCCGCCCCTTGCGCACGAACAGTGTGCCCACGCCCTTGGGCGCATGGAGCTTGTGGCCCGAAAAGGAGAGGAAATCCACCGGAATCTTGCGGAGGTCGATGGGCGTTTTGCCTACCGCCTGAACCGCGTCGGTATGGAACAGAACGCCCTTGGCCGCGGCGATTTTGGCGGCTTCCGCGATGGGGAACAGGACGCCGGTTTCGTTATTGACCCACATCAGGGAGATCAGGGCCGTGTCCGGCGTGACGGCTTGCTCCAGCGCTCCGAGATCGAGCCGCCCCTGGCCGTCCACCGGCAGGTAGGTCACACGCACGCCCTGGGTTTCAAGATGGCCCAGCAAGGCCAGGGTGGAAGGATGCTCCACCTGGCTGGTGACGATGTGCCGCCGCTCCGGCGAGAGGGCGAGTCCTCCCAGGATGGCCTGATGGTTGGCCTCGGTGCCGCCGCTGGTGAATACGATCTCGGGAGGCGTGGCGCCGAGCAGCGCCGCCACTTTAGCGCGGCCGTCGAGGGTCTGCATCTTGGCCGATTCGCCCACGTGATGCTTGCTCGACGGATTGCCGTAATGCTCTCGCAGACAGCGCGCCATGGCATCCACGCACTCCGGCGCCACCGCCGTGGTGGCATTGTTGTCCAAATAAATCGAAGCGTTGCTCATTGCCAGAACAGCCTATCCGGGTCTTCGTTCAAGAGTTCGAGAATTTGAGGCAAGGCGTGATATTCCCCATGCTTGATCCACTGGCCTGCGCCGTGATCCTTGCGGTACAGGCTCCAGCAGCGCAAGTGATTCTGGAATTCCAGACGGGCGATATCGATCATCCCGCCACCGGGATCGATATTCCGCGAGCAACAAGGACTCACGACCTCATAGCCGTTCGCGGTGGGATGCACTTCCGGGGTGACATAGCGATAGCGCTTGCGGTTATTGAGCCCGCGCGCGATGCGCTTGCGATCCACTTCGTTGGGATGTGGACACACGGCCGCCGGATCGGATTGCGCAAGATTGCCGTTCATAGCGTCAAAGCCTCCGCACAAGAATTCTTGCCACCACTGTCCGCTCGTTCCCAAGCTCCGGCTTGGGAATGCGGGCTTCAGAAGCTCCCGCTTCGCGAGACGCGGGAAGCCGGAGCTTCCGAGAAATTCGGTTCCCAGCCTGGAGGTCGGGAACCAGCCCAAGGTCTTCCGTTCAGCCTGGTCGCGCCGGAAACACTTCGCCTTTCGACCGGGCTCAGGACAGGCTTTCGGCCTACCTGCTGCCGTTTACAGAACGCCGGCGACCGGGGCCGAACCCTGCTCGGAGCGGAGTTCCTCTTCGAAGCAGCCCACCACGCAGCCATTCGCAAATTCGACCAGGTACACGGGAATATTGGCTTCCTCGTGGAAGCCGACCTGCACGATCTCGCCCTCGCTGCCCGCAGCGACCAGCAAAGCCTCCGGTTCGCGGTCCGGGTAGGTGCCGTCGTTATACAGATCCGTCTCGGTGCAGACTTTTTGTCCCCATTGATAAATCGGGGTGCGTGGTTCGATCATGCGAGTTGTTCTCCCTCCGGCGCTATGGCCGATTTGGGCGGCGGGGGATTATCCAGGGACTCGATTTCCCGGCCCTTCATGCCCACCGCGTAACCACGTTCCGGAAAATCCACGGCGTAAATGTAAAACTGCTGAAGAAAGGTGTTGATGCTCTTGATGTAACCCACCTCGCCTTTCTTGACCAGGACCTCGCCGATGTCCCTACCGTTGAAGGTGCCGTCGTTGCGGACCACCTTTTTCGACTTCACCTTTTCGCCGAAATTGAAGCGCGGCGGATCGGTCAGTTCATTGGTATCGCTGTCGCGACTGATGTCACCCATTTCAAGCTCCTCAATCGGTTGTTAACAGGCTTCCGGTAATACGCCGACATTGTGCCGTCCATCGAGGCGTTGCCCGACCAGCTCCCGCACCGCGGCATCGGGGTCGTCGCGCATCGGATCGAGTTCGGCGGGGTCCAGCCGACTGGCAACCTCATAACGCACCCGCCAGTCAGGGTCCTCCCTATAACGCTCCAGTTGGCCCTCATCCATGCGCCGTACCGCTTCCAGCCGCACGCCCAGGTCCTGATCTCTTGCCATCGTGTGCAGCCATTCGCTGCCCACCCGCCGTGCCACCACCTTGCGAACTTCCGGATCGGCGTCGTGCAGCATCCGGACGAGCAGGCCGGGCGAGAGACGACGCGCCACGATTTGCCTGACGTAGTAATCGGAATCGCCGATCATCGCGACGAGGTCCCCGAGTTCCAGACGCTCGGCAACCCGGATACGCACCTCGCGATGGGGGTCACGGCTCAGCGCCTTCAAATGCCTGGAACGTACGGGCAGACGCTGGGCGACGCTTTGCCTTACGGTTTCGTCCGAGTCCGCGATCAGGCGCGGCAACTGAAACACCTCGACGTATTTCGCCGCCGCGGCCCGGGTCTCGAAATAGGCATGGCCGAGATATTCCTTCGCAAGCTGCGGATTCCAGCGGAAAAACCGGTCGATGCGACGGGCGTAACGGTCGTGCGCGCAGGCATGGCCCAAGCGGCAGCGGCCATGATCCCGTTCCGCAAGGCGCTCGCACCCGGCGCAGTCCAACAGCCTGCCCTCCCAGTCGCGAGCTTCCTCGATGTCAGTCTTCGTCTCCATGGATCTGCCTCTCCAGGACGTTCAGCAGCACCTTGCCCCCGAGTTTGTCGCCGGGGTCGAGTTCCAACAGCTTCTCGATGGCGGCACGCCCTTCGTCGAGCTGCCCCAATCGCAGATGCAAATAACCGTAACCTTTAAGGGTGAACAAAAAAAACCGGGGCAATATCGCGTCGAAACTGCCGAAATTCGCGTCGGTTGCTTTCGCTGCACGCCAGTCCTCCGGCAAGCCGTTGTCGAGAGCGGCTTTCCTCAGGCAGTCGCGGGCGACGTCCAAGGCTTCCTGCAGCCGGTTCTTGTAGAAATAGAACCGGTACAAGCCGATATAGACCGCGGCATGACCGGGCGCCGCCTGCCAGGCGGCTTGCAGATGCGCAAGGGCCTCTTCGTCTCGATGGTAGCTGAGCCCGGCGAGTTGTAGATGCCGCTCGGCCTCTTCGGGCAGCCCCAAGCCCAAACAGGCGGCCGCGGCGGCGTCTCCGTCAACCCCGAGATCCGAGGCGTCCGGCATGAACGGCGGTTCCTCGGCAGACTGTCCTTGCGCAAGACTGTTGTGCATGTTGGCGCGACCGCGGGTCAATGGCTGTTCTTGACCTGAATCGCGGCCACGGACACCGTGGCCGTGCCCGGTCCAGCCGGCGCGCTGCTGCTGCAGGTGCCGCAACCCGCCGAATTCGGATTGTGGAACACAAAGCCGCTGGACATTGGCGTCTCGGAAAAATCGATGGTGACGCCTTGCAGAAGCAAACGGCTCTCCACCGGCAGGAACAGCTTGAGGCCGTTATGTACGACCACGGCGTCGCCGGGCTTGGGCTCGGCTTCCACGCTGAATTCCGAAGCCAGGCCGGAGCAGCCGCCAGGGCTCACGGACAGGCGGAAACCGGCGTCTTCGCCGGCGCCACCGAAACGCACCATGCGCCGGATGAATTTTTCCGCACTCGGGGTAATAGTCAGATCCATGGATTCCACCTAGGCTGCTTGGTAACGGGGATAGCTGTCGTCGATGACGCAGGTATGGTCGATGGGACAGACGGCCACGCACTGCGCTTCGTCGTGATGTCCGATGCACTCGGTGCACTTGGCGGGGTCGATGATGAACAGACCGTCCTTCGTCTCGGAAATCGCCTTGTTCGGGCACTCGGGTTCGCACGCGGAACAACCGGTGCAGTTGTCTTTCACGATCTTGTAGGCCATGTTTTTTACTCCTCAGAGGTTGGGCCGCCTCCCGGGATGCGCCGTTCCGGGAGGCGGATGGATACCCTAAACGATGGGTCTTTAAGCCGCTTCCGCCGACATCAAGGCACCCTGGCGGATATGCGCATCGCCACGCTCCACGTGCTCGATTTCGCCGCTATTCACCTTGTCCAAATAGTCTTTGAAGTAGGCGATCGCGGACTGCTCGATGAATTCGCCGGCGAATTGGTCCACGGGATCGATACCGGCCGCTTTCAGGTCGTTTTTGGGACAGCCGCCGATCTTGGCCACGAATACCGCATGGCAGTCGTTGATGGCGCGGATGATGGTCGCGAGAGAGTCTTCCTCGCCATAGCCGCCCTGGCAGTAGAGGTCCACGCGGCGGTGGCCGACGAATTTGGCGCCCGCGGTCGAGAGCTCGTAGACCTGGAACTCCTTGGCATGCCCGAAATGCTCGTTGACCTTGCCGCCGCCCTTGGTGGCCACGGCGATGAGCATCTTGATATCGGAATGCTCGCCCGCCAGGGATTCCATCTCGGCTTTCTTGGCGGCGACGACCGCATCGCGCTCCTTCTCCACCGCTGCCTGATAGGCCTTGCGGGATTCGAGGTCATAGTTGACCTCCATTTCCATGATCTTGTCGGTGGTGAACTCGGCGCTGCGGTCCTCGCCCAGGAGCCCCACGGCGTCGGCCCGGCACTGGCGGCAGTGGCGCATCATGTTCATCTCGCCCTCGCAGTTGTCCTGCAACGCCTTGAGCTCCTGGGCGGTGGGGCCGCGCTGGCCGGTCAGGCCAAATACGGTGCCGTGCTCCGGTGCCGAAATTAGCGGCATGATGTTGTGCAGGAAGGCGCCGCGGGACTTGACGGCTTTGTTGACCTCAATCAGATGCTGGTCGTTGATTCCGGGAATCATGACCGAATTGATCTTGGACAGGATGCCGCGTTCGGTCAGCATTTCCAGGCCCTGCAGCTGCCGATCGGTGAGGATCTTCGCGGCCTCGACGCCGGTGTAGCGCTTTTTGTTGTAGTAGACCCAAGGATAAATCTTGGCGCCCACTTCCGGGTCGATCATGTTGATGGTGATCGTCACATGGTCGATGTTGTACTGCGAGAGACGCTCCACGTGATCGGGCAGCGTGAGACCGTTGGTCGACACGCACAACTTGATATCCGGCGCCGTTTTGGCGATCAGCTCGAAAGTCTTGAAAGTCTTTTCCGGATTGGCCAGGGGATCGCCGGGACCTGCAATGCCGAGCACGGTCATTTGCGGGATGGTGGAGGCCACCGCCAGCACTTTTTTCGCCGCCATTTCGGGGGTGAGCTTTTCGCTCACGACGCCGGGACGGCTCTCGTTGGCGCAATCGTATTTGCGGTTGCAATAATTGCACTGAATGTTGCAGGCCGGAGCTACCGCCACGTGCATGCGCGCGTAATGATGGTGCGCTTCCTCGCTGTAACAGGGATGATTCTTGACCTTTTCCCAAATCTCGGGGGGCAGGTCGTTTTCGCCCGCACCGGAACCGCAACTGGCTTTCCCGGATCCTCCGGAGGTCCCACAGCCTTTATGCTCGGCGACCTTTTGCATGATTTCGTCCACGTTCTCCGCGGCGTGTGCGTTAACGCCCTCTGCACCTGATTGATTCTGCACTGTATGCATGGTTTGCTCCTGATCTGTCTATTCGTCGCCGTTTCGTTCCATTACGCGCATAGTGGCCTTCATCACTTCGCGGCTTACTCGTCGGAAACGAAACATTCGTAGAACCCAACACCGATTTTCACCTTGCAATCCGCATACCATGCAAAACCTGCTTAATAATCATGGCGATATGAACAACCAAGCATTAACAAAAGTGTCCGGAGGAATACAAAGAAGCCAATATCCATGGAAATTTGTTTAAAAGCGGACAAAAAAAAAGGGCGGTATAAAACCGCCCGAATCGCGCCGTTCCCTTACGACAACGTTTACATCATGGACTGCTGGTAGTTCTGGAGCCCGATCTTGCCGATCAGGTCCAGTTGGGTTTCCAGCCAGTCGACGTGTCCTTCCTCGCTTTCGAGGATGTCTTCGAAGAGTTCCCGGGTCACGTAGTCATTGACCTGCTCGCAATAGACGATGGCTTCGCGTAACAGGGGTATGGCTTCCATTTCCAAGGCCAGATCGCATTCCAGCATTTCCTGGGTATGCTCGCCGATCTTGAGCTTGCCCAGGTCTTGCAGGTTCGGCAGGCCTTCGAGGAACAGGATGCGTTCGATCACTTTGTCGGCATGCTGCATCTCGTCGATGGATTCGTGGTACTCCTTTTCGTTGAGTTTGTGCAGGCCCCAGTTCTTGAACATCCGCGCGTGCAGAAAATACTGGTTGATCGCGGTGAGTTCGTTGGTCAGGACTTTGTTGAGATATTCGATGACTTTGCTATCGCCTTTCACAGGGGACGTTCTCCGTCTGAATGTTGTTATAAGAAACGAGATACTAGCGATTTCAGCTCTGATGTATGGGCTGAGCCGCGTGGAAAGGGAAGCCGCCGTTGGCGGCGTCTTGTTTTAGAGCGGGTCTCGCCCCGCGGGCGAGATACTTTGCGCGGCCAAAGAAAAGTATCCAAAAGAAAGGCCGCCCGAATGGCACGCTGATCCTGCGCGTCGCCGCCTTGAACCAGGGGCGACAAAAACCCGCTCTACAGCACGATGCGTCCCTCTTCTCTTAATCGTCATCGTCATCGCTCCCGGTGCGGCGGCGCTTGACGGTTTTCGGATCGGCCGTGATGGGACGGTAGATTTCGATACGGTCGCCGTCCTTGACGGGGCTGTCCAATTTCACGAGTTTGCCGAAGATACCGACCTTGTGTTTGGCGAGATCGATTTCCGGGAAGCGCTTCAAGATGCCGGACTGGCGGATCGCTTCTTCCACCAAGCTGTTTTCCGGCACTTCCAGCCGCATCCACACCTGTCGATCCGCTTCCGCGTAACAGACGCCGATGTGCATATCTATTCACCTTAGGTACTTTCGGCCAACGGGTGCTCAATGGCCGACGCTTGCGCCGCCCTTTGATCCAGGCGTTTATCCAGTATTCTCTTTCCGGCCAGAATAAAACCCAGCATCAGGAAGCCGCCCGGCGGCAGCGCCATCAGCAAAAAGCCGTGGTATTCCGGAATGACCGTGGTTTCGAGCCAGGTGAAACCTTGTCCCAACAGCAGGGAAGCGTTGGCGAATAAGGTTCCGGAACCGGTAATCTCTCGGGCCGCGCCAAGGACCACCAGAGCCAGGGTAAACCCCAGGCCCATCACAAGCCCGTCGAACAGAGCGTAAAGGGGCGGCTTCCGCGACGCATACGCTTCCGCACGGCCCAGGATGGCGCAATTGGTGACGATTAGCGGAATAAACAGGCCCAGCACCTTGTGCAACTCGTGTAGCCAGGCGTTCATTACCATGTCCACCAAAGTGACGATCATGGCGATCAGCGCGACGAAGACGGGAATCCGGATTTCCGGCGGTATGAGTAACCGTGCATAAGAAATCAACAAGTTGCAGGCCATCAACACGGCGGTGGTGGCAAGCCCCATGCCGAGCCCGTTGGTGGTCGTGCCGGTGACCGCCAACAAGGGACACAGGGCGATGCTTTGGCTGAAAACGATGTTGTTGCTCCACAAGCCTTCTTTGGCGATTCTGCTCAAGGATTCGGACATGACAGCTTTCCTCCGCTATGCGGGTTTCTGGTTTGTGGTGTAGCGCCCGCGATAGCGGGTGTTACACGTCTTCTCAGTCCCGTTCGAGTGCCCCCGGGCATTGGAGCCCGGCACCGGAATTGTCCGCAGGAGCACGCGAAGGGCGAGGCGGACAAGACGCGTCTCCAGTGAACACGCGTCCCGCCGAGCGGGTTCGCCAAGGAAGGCGAACCCCGGCCTTCGCCGCGATGCAGGACGGCATCGCCAAGAAGCGTGCGGCGACCGAGGCATAGGGACGTGCCTTCGGTCGCCCCCGGTGCCGGGCGAAACGCGCAGGACTGGGGCACTCGCCGGGTGGCCTTTTCTTTGGTTCCTTTCTTTTGGCCACACAAAAGAAAGGAACCCGCGTGCGGGGCGGCTCCCCACTCTAAAACAATCGCCGCGATTAGCGGCACGTTGGTAGAGTTTTCGGACATTTAACTCACTGTACGGAAAGGAAAATGCTCTAATCGGTTGCCGCAAGAAGTTCTTGACGGTGGCGCTCGAAGAACTTGAGCCCCCCGGCGATACCCTTGACCACCGCCCGCGGCGTGATGGTGGCACCGGCGAATTGGTCGAACTCGCCGCCGTCTTTTTTGACCCGCCAACCTTGCGGGGACGTATTGCTCAAGGAGCGGCCGGTGAACTTCAGGATCCAGTCGGACTTGGAGGTTTCGACTTTGTCTCCCAAACCCGGCGTTTCGGTATGCGCGATTACCCGGACGCCGAGAATTTTGCCGTCCCGGTCCAAGCCCAGGATGAGGGAAAGGGGGCCAGAGTAGCCGCCCAGGGCCAGCATTTTGAAGGCGACGGCGGTGACTTCGCCGTTCTTTCTGGCGACATAAACCTCGGTTCGCTCGAAACCGGTCTCCTCCCCCCCAGAAGGAACCAGCCTGGGGTTTGCCAGGACGTCGTTATCGTAAAGCCCTTCCGGCAGCACTTGCCCCAGGGTCGCCTGTAGGTCTTCGGCCTGGCGCCGCTCGATGGCGCCCTTGGTGATCAGATCGCCGATCCCTAACAGCAGGCTGGCGGCCAAGGCGCACGCGGCCAGCAAATACGTTTGATAATCCAGGCGCTTTCGAAGCGCATCCAGATCGTCGAACTGCCGACGCAGTTTTTTCCATTGGCCATCGGCAAATTCCAGCAGTGTTTCACGGTTCAGGGTGATCATTGTTTACCGTCCGGCAATTTCAGAGGTCTGCCTTTGTAATCGCGCCCATAGATGCGGGGCCGGACGTAATAATCGATCACCGGGGTCAGGGCGTTCATCAGCAGCACGGCGAAACCCACGCCCTCGGGAAAACCGCCCCAGGTGCGGATGGCGAAGATGATGAGCCCGCATCCGGCGCCGAAGATGAGTTGTCCCTGAGTGCTGCTGGGCGAGGTGACGTAATCGGTCGCGATGAAAAAGGCGGCCAGCATCACGCCTCCGGAAGCCAGGTGCCACAGCGGGCTGAGATAGTGCTCGCTGTCGAAAAGGTGGAAGACGGTGGCCAGAAAAGCGACGGTGCCCAGCAGGGAAACCGGAATGTGCCAAGTGATCACCCGTTGCCGGATCAGCCATATTCCTCCGCCCGCCACGAGCAAGGCCGAGGTCTCGCCGAGGCTGCCGGACGTCCAGCCGAGCCAGGCGCTTAAGGAGCCGAACTGGCCGGAGACCAAGGCTTCGCCGAGGGTTTTGCCTTGGGACAATTCGGTCTTGGCAAATCCAATGAGGGTCGCGCTGGCCACGCCATCAATGGCGCCGGCCCCAACGAAGGTAATTCCGAATGCTTCGAGCAAACCGGGGGCGTGTTCGGAGAACATCGGTGTCGGTTTGACCCAGGTGGTCATCTCCAGGGGAAACGAAACCAGCAGGGCGACCCGAGCGACCATCGCCGGATTGAAGAGGTTCTGGCCAATCCCGCCATAAACCTGTTTGCCGACGATGATGGCGAGTGCCGCCCCGGAGACGCCGATCCACCACGGGGCCCACGGTGGCAAACTCAGCGCCAGCAGCCAACCGGTCAATAGTGCCGAGCCATCCCACAAAAAAAGCGAAGCCGATTTGCCTGCCAATTTCAGGCAAACGGCTTCGAACAGCACGGCTGACAAGACGGTGGTTGAAAACAGATAGAGCGCCGGCCAGCCGAACAGAAACAATCCGAAGCAGGTGGCCGGCACCAGGGCCATCATGACCCGGGCCATGATGGCCTGCACCGGGCTGTTGGCGCGGGTGAGGAGCGAGCGGGCTAGACGAACTGCGCTCATGGGGTGGTGCCTTGGGCGGAGGACTGGGCTTGCGCTCTGCGCTGGGCGGCTTCCTGCTTGACTCGTTCCAGCCGCCGCTGCTTCTCCTCGGCCAGGCGATTGGTCTGTTCGGTTTTCTGTTGAGCCTCCCGGCGCGCCGCCAGTTCACCGCTGGCATACTTGAAGTATTGCACTAAGGGAATCCGGGAGGGACAGACGTAGGAACAGGAACTGCAGTTAATGCAGTCCCTGAGACCGAAACCCACGGCGGCGTCGAACTGACCGGCGCGGATACGGGTCATCATCTCAAGCGGCAACAGCCCGACCGGGCAGGCCGAGACGCAGCGCCCGCAGCGGATGCAGGGACGGGTATCCGCGGCGTGGAGTTCTTCCGGCGTCAGCGCCAGGATGCCGCTGGTCCGCTTGACCACGGGAACAAGGACATGCGGCAGTTGGTCGCCCATCATGGGGCCGCCCATCACGTACCGGGCGGTCCGTTCGGACCGGTGCCCGCAAAAGGCCAGAAGCTCGGACAGCAGAGTACCGAGCGGGGCTTCGACATTGCGTGGGCGTTCCACCGCTTCGCCGCTTACCGTGACCACGCGGCTGATCAAGGGCCGTCCATAACGGATAGCCTGCTGCACGGCATAGGCGGTCGCCACGTTGTGCAACAGCACCCCCACATCGGTAGGGCGGCCGCCGGCGGGTATCTCCCGGCCGGTCAGATGGGTGACAAGGTTTTTTTCCCACCCCATGGGATACAGGGAGGGGACCAGCACCACCTCGATGCGGCCGTGCTTTCTCGCCGCCTCGGCCATGGCCGCATAGGCCTCCGGCTTGTTGTCTTCGATGGCGATCAGGGCGGTGGGGCATTGCAGCCCGTGCAGCATGATCCGGACGCCTTCGATGATCTCCAAGGCGCGCTCCCGCATCAGCCGGTCATCGCAGGTCAGATAAGGTTCGCATTCGCCGCCGTTGATGATGAGCATCCGAATGCGGGTCTTCCAGCCCAGGTTCAGTTTCATCGCCGACGGGAAAGCGGCTCCGCCCATGCCGACGATGCCCGCCTTATCGACCCGCGCGCAGATGTCCTCGGGAGTCAAACTGAACGGATCGTCGATGCCGGCGGACTCCATCCAGCGATCCTCCCCATCCGGCTCGAGCACGAGGGTCGGGGTGGGCAACCCGGAAGGATGCGGCGCCGGGTATTCGGTGATTTCCGCAATCGTGCCGGAAGTCGAGGCATGCACCGGCGCCGAGATCGGACCCTGGCTCGCCGCCAGCAACTGTCCCTTCAGCACCTTGTCGCCGACCCGGACCACGGGCTCCGCCGGTTGTCCCAAGTGTTGCTGCAGCGGCAGGTAGAGCCGATTCGGCAGTGGAAAAGCGGTGACGATGGGTTGGTCGGCGGTCGCTTCCTTATGGGATTCCGGATGGACGCCACCCCGAATTTTGCCCCGTCCGCGCCACAGCGAATGGATGTCCAGCGGCAACACGGCTAGGCTCCCACCGCCACCGGCTCGGGTTTAGCCCAACGCCAATTGCGCAAGGTGGTTTTGACGGGGTGCATCCCCAGGCATTCCGTCGGGCAGACGTCCACGCATTTTCCGCAGGCAATGCAGGCCTCGGACACCACGGCGTGGATTTGCTTGGGTGCGCCGACGATGGCGTCCGTGGGACAGACCTTGAAGCAGCGGGCACAGCCGATGCACGTTGCCTCACTGACTTTCGCCACCATGGGAACCTGGTCCTTCAGGCCGGCCAGATCGATCTCCAGGGCGAGCTTGTTCGCCAACTGTTCGGCCAGGGCCTTGCCGCCGGGCGGGCACAGCGTGGCCGAGGCGTTGCCCGCGACCAAAGCTTCCGCCGCCGGCCGGCAGCCGGGATAGCCGCATTGGCCGCATTGCGAGCCGGGCATCATCCGTTCGATCTCGTCGACCAGAGGATTGTCCTCGACCTTGAAGTAACGCGCGGCGGCTCCGAGCATGAAGCCCAGGGCGAGTCCTAAAGCGGTAAGGCTGATGACGGCAAACAGGATGTACATGGTCGACCCCTAATGTGCGTTGAGTCCGGCGAATCCCATGAAGGCCAGGGACAGAATCCCGGCGGTGACAAAGGCGATCGGCGTTCCGGCGAAAGCTTCCGGAACATTCATGAGGGTCAGGCGCTCCCGGATACCGGCGAAAATCACCATGACCAGGGTGAACCCCAGGGCGGACCCGAATCCGAACAGGGCGCTGTGCAGAAAATCGTAGTCCTGCTGGATATTCAGGAGCGCCACCCCCAGCACGGCGCAGTTGGTGGTGATGAGCGGCAGGAAAATGCCGAGCACCTGGTAGAGCAGCGGGCTGGTCTTGCGCACCACCATCTCGGTGAACTGGACCACGGCGGCGATGACCAGAATGAACGCAAGAATCCTGAGGAACCCGATGTCGAGCGGGTCCAGCAGGTAACGCTCGATGCCCCAGCTGGCCACGGCGGTCAGCGTCAGCACGAAGGTTGTGGCCAAACCCATGCCGAGCGCCGAATCCAGCTTCTTCGACACCCCCATGAAGGGACACAGCCCCAAAAACTTGACCAGCACCACGTTGTTGACCAAAGCGGTACCCAGCAAAAGCATCAGGTATTCGCGCATCATCGCCTAACCTCGTTTTCCGGGTCTGTTAAAGCTTGTAAAAAACCGTCGCGAGCGACCCGAGTCCGTTTCGAGAAGCGCAGGCGTACAAGGGAGTACGTTGAGCATCGCAGGAACGGACTCGGGTCGCGCAGTAGATTTTTCACAGGCTTTCAATCGGTGTTCGCCAGCCGCTCCGGAGTACTCGCGGCACTCTTGCTGCCTGCGTGACCGGAGACAACCGCTTCCTGTTGTCCGATCGCGCCGCAGGCATAACACTTGAATGCAACGCTGAATCCCTGTTTGGTGCAGGCATGATCCTTGGCTTGCCGGCAGCCCACGGCGCCGCAGCCCGTGCAGCGGTACAACTGTCCTCGACAGGCATTGGCATACCCGCCGACTCGCGCACCATCGCAGATCGACATATCGTTTTTTAATTTTTCATAACTCGCCATAACAGTTCTCCCAAGACGAATAAAAAGACCAAAAACTCGCGCGGCCGCTCTCCGCTTCAGGTCGGGGAGCCGGAAGACAAAAATCCCGAGAGATCCACCTGGACCATCCCGTCTTCGATCCGCAGCGGATACTCTTCCAGCGCACAGCCCGGTGGGCTCAAGCCTTGGCCGGTACGTGCATCGAACACCCAGTTGTGAAGGACGCAAGTGAGAATCCGGCCGTTGAACCCGCCATATTTCAAATGGCCGTTCTGATGCGGGCAGGCGCCTTGAAAAGCCTTGAGTTCCCCGCCATCCGCCCAGACCAGCAATATCTCGTGGCCCTCCACGGTAAAAGGCACCATTTCGCCTTCCCCGAGGTTTTTGTATTTGCATACGGAGGTGTAATTCATCACCGCTACCTACCAGGGTACCGAGGCATCCACCAGATTGGCCTTGATCCCGGCCGCTTCGATGTCCGCCAGGGTTTTGTAATAAGTCCCCTCATGGATGAGCGCGCCCTGTTTGGAAAGCACCGCCACGTAGCGGGCCACGGTGTCGACCTCGCAGCGGTAGCCGCCGCCCGGCTCCTCGGTCCGGCGGGCATTGCCGGCCCAATCCACAAAAAAACCCGTCGCAACCGTCATGCTCTTGTTCTCCCAGAGTTAAATTGCCAAAGCCGCCCGCAACACCCGCGCGAAGTGCGCGCTTTCGCGCTGCGCGCCGTCGCGGATCTGATGGCGGCAACTGGTCCCATTGGCGATCAGCAGTGTTTCCGGATCGGCCTCCCGCACCTTCGGCAACAGCGCGAGCTCGGCCATTCGCATGGATATGTCGTAGTGCTCGGCCTCCAGACCGAAGGCGCCGGCCATGCCGCAGCAGCTCGATTCGATGAACTCGACCCGGAGTTCCGGCACCAGGCCCAGCACCTTCCGCATCGCTTTCAAGGCGCCGAAGGCTTTTTGGTGGCAATGCCCATGCACCATCGCCTGGGCGCCGGGCATGGATTTAAAAGCGAGGTCCAGGCGCTCGGCGTCATGCTCGCGGGCCAGAAACTCTTCCAGCAGGACCGCCGCCTTGGCGATCTTATCGACTTTCTCGCCCAGCCCGAGGGCGTAATACTCGTCGCGCAGCATGAGGAGACACGAGGGTTCCAGCCCCACCACGGGCACACCGCGTTCCACGTAGGGCCACAGCGTATCGACCATGCGCCGACCTTCGGCCCGCGCCTCCGGAATCAATCCGTGGGAAAGGAAAGTCCGCCCGCAGCACAACGGACGTTCACCCGCCGCGGGGCGGGCGATGTGTATCCGGTAGCCTCCCGCCAGCAGTATTTCCAGCGCTGCCTCTGCGGTTTCCGTATCGAAATGGTTGGAGAAGGTATCCACCAGCAGGACGATCTCGCGTCCCTCCGCAGCGCCGACGACTTCCCCCGGCGCGGAAGAAAGAAAACTGCGGGTGGCGCTCCGCGGCAACGAGCGCTTGGCCGAAATGCCCAGCCAACGCTCGGTCAGCCGGGCCAAAAGCGGCACGCGTTCCCGGAGACGCAACACCCCGTTCAGGCCCGCGAGCCGGTGCGCGAAGCGTGGCAGATGGGCCAAGAGACGCTCACGCAAGGGCGCTCCGCCCAGCGCGGCCCAGCGTTGAGCGAGCGCTTCGATGCGCAGGAGCGCCATGTCCACGCCGTTGGGGCATTCGCGCTTACAGCCCTTGCAGCCCACGCACAAATCCATCGCCGCTTCCAGTTCGGGGCCGACAAAGGGTTTTGAACCAAAATCGCCGTTAAGGGCGGCCTTGAGAGTGGCGGCGCGGTGTTGCGTCGAGTGGGCTACGTCCTCTGTGGCGCGAAAGCTCGGGCACATCACGCCCTTGTCGGTGCGTTGGCACTGACGGTTGCCGATGCAAACCGCCGCTGCCTTGCCGTAGGCGCCGCCCGTGGCGGGCACAGCCGCGTAGGCGTCGCCGGCACCGTAGCTGTCATAGACCGACCAGTCGAGTTGAGTATCCATATACGCTGAATTAGCATCGATACGCTTTGCCAAGCAATAACGATGCCCATCCTTGATGGTAACGCATCAGCTTGTTTTACAAAGACAAACTGGATGTCGTTAACGGCTGGCTGGGTATTTCGCTATGTCAGGTTTGCGACAAAAGCTACGTGGAGTCGGAGCATGGCGAGTTGAAGCCGATGAATTGTGTCGGGTAGGTACGTGCCGATCGGCGAGGACGATGTCTGGAGCCGTGCCACACGGATTGAGTGGCGATTCGCTGAATCCAAAGCCAGGGTTTCGGACCGAGTCGATCAGGCGGACGAGGCACCCCGACGAGAGAGCCCGCCATGACCGTTCAGTGGACAGGGATCTGTCCGACAAATTTCGGGAGCGCGCTATTGCTCCGGTGAACTTTGAGAACGGATAGGAGAGGTTTAAAGCTTTTTGATCTCGATATTGTATTTCTGAAGGGCATAGTGCATCTGCCGCGTCGTCATCCCGAGTAGCCGCGCTGCCTTGGCTTGTACCCAACCGCACTCCTCCATGGCCGAAATCAGCCGTTCACGCGTGGATTTCAATTCCGGCGCCCCGCCTCCAGCTTGCGAACCGTGACCGAAGTCGACTTCGGCGGAAGGTATCGGTGGCGCGACCGTTACGGGAACCGGACTCGAAATCTGAGAAACCGGTTTCAGGGCCAGCGAAAAACACATGTTTTTCTGGCAGGGCAGATTGATGTCCCGAATCGTCTTGCCGCGGGACATGGCCGCGGTCCGCTCCACGCAGTTTTCCAGCTCCCGGACGTTGCCGGGCCAATAGCACTCCGCGAGGATATGCATCGCCTCCGGCGACAGCGTGAGTTGGCGTTGATTGGTGCGATTGAACCGTTCCAGAAAATGATTGGCCAAGGGAAAGATGTCGTCGCGCCGTTCGCGAAGCGGCGGCAGAAGGATGGATATCACATTGATCCGAAAATAGAGATCGGCCCGGTATTCGCCCTTAAGCACCGCGTCTTCGAGATTGCGGTTGGTCGCCACGATCAAGCGTACATCGACCTGTATCGGCTTATTGCCGCCCACCCGCTCGAATTCCCGTTCCTGCAGCACGCGCAGCAGTTTGACCTGGAAAGCCGGGGAAACATCGCCGATTTCATCGAGAAACAGCGTCCCGCCGTGCGCCAGCTCGAAACGACCCTTACGTTCCTGGGTCGCGCCGGTGAAGGAGCCCTTCTCATGGCCGAACAGTTCGGATTCGAGCAGCGTTTCGGACAAAGCGGCGCAATTGACCCGCACAAAAGGGCCCTCGCTGCGTGAACTCAGGTGGTGAATCGCGTGCGCGATCATTTCCTTGCCCGTCCCGGTTTCGCCGCGCAGCAGCACCGTGGAATGGACCGAGGCCGCTCGCTCCACTTCGGCGAACACCTCTTGCATACGCTGGCTTTGGCCGATGACGTTGACCAGTCCTTGACTGGGCTTCGCCACCTTTTGCAAGCGATGCTGCTCGATCATCCGCTGTTCGCGCTCCGCGGCAACGATCTGATGAAGCCTTACCGTCTGGCCGACCAGATTGGCCACCATTTTGAGCAGGCGGACATCGTATTCCAGATAACCATGATAGGTGGTCATGTCGCGATCGGCGCTGAGTACTCCGATAGTCTCACCCATAGCCTTGATCGGAATGCCCAGGAACGCGATCGTTTGCCCGCTCGAAAGATCGCGCGAACCCGTCCTGTTCAGGAATTGTGACTCTTCGGCGATATTCTGGACGACGATGGGAACCCCTGTTTTTATGACTTTTCCGATGATTCCTTCACCCTTTCGGAAATGTCCTCGCGAGATTTCATCCCGAGACAAGCCGCTTGCCCCAATGACATGCACGTCGGTATTGTCCTGCACCAAACTGATCATGCAGCGACGCATATGCATGTGGGATGAAAGGACGTTGAGTGCCTCCCGAAGGGTTTTATGAAGATCCAGGGATGAGCTTAGAATCTTGCTGATCTCGTAAATCGTGATCAGCTCCAAATTCCTTTGTTTTTCCAAAGGTTGAGTTAGCTTTCTTGCTGACATAGCTGGCCTCATATGGTGGGAGCCATTGCTAGCGTTTCCCTGACAGGCTTGGATACAGCTCTGATGAGCCTCCACTGGCAAATAACTAAGAAGTTGATCAAAGGTCCATTGCAAGATGTATGCCCGATTTCGGCTTTGGGAAGAAGAACCAAGCCCTCGCGTCCGACCTGTAACTGTTGACGAGGACCAGAGCGTTTTTCATCACGATTTAACGGCGTGGATCGGGACGCGTCTCGCACACCCAAAATGTAGTTTTCGTCCATCGAGCGCCGGGAACGGCTAACGCCTTATCCCGGCCTACCATCCATTCCCGTCGATGACCGGATCGGTCGTGGCCCGGAAACTTGCAAAAAAGCTTCTTCGATCAAGCTATGGGGAAAAAATGCATTCCGTATATCGGCGAAGGTGTCACCGTATCCGGATCTAGGGATATGGCCGAAAACAACGTTCCGATTCATGTTTCTGGTGTAGGGTGGGTTAGGCGCGCATCGCACCGAATCTAAAAAGTTCCTGTGGTGTTTCCGCGCGCCGTAACCCACCAGGCAAGACCGCGGAACCGGTGGGTTACGGCGCGCGGAGAGTCCTGCGGCCACGGCATGGTTCGTGGCAGTGCGCGCCTAACCCACCATCGATGGGTTTCGCTTCGCTCTACCCATCCTACAATCGTTTTCGAGTAGAACGGGATGTATTGGCGGCCAAATCCTAGGCATTGTCTCGACCTCATCCCCCTCTCTTCGTGACGTCAGTCGAGTCGGCGCTAAAACGGTCGGCCTTAACTATTTCCAATGCTTCGTAATGCGTACATAGAACGGTTATTTTCAGGGGGTGTCGTTGCGGCAACAAGATTTTCGAGAGTCTCGATGCGAGCCATCATGTCGGCCATAGTCTGATTTACGACATCCGGGATATGGTTATGGTCGAGATCGATTCCGTGCGGATTCATAGTCACGCCTTCCTTGGGCTGTATGACCCTGCCGGGAATGCCGACGACGGTCCGGTTTGGGGGCACATTTTTGACTACGACCGAATTGGCGCCTACGCGCACGTTGTCGCCGAGCGCAATGGGGCCGAGAATCTTGGCGCCGGCACCGACCAGAACACCATCGCCCAAGGTGGGGTGGCGTTTGCCCTTATTCCAGCTCGTACCTCCCAGCGTGACCCCATGGTAAAGCGTGACATCGTTGCCGATTTCCGCCGTCTCGCCGATGACCACCCCCGCTCCGTGATCGATGAAGAAGCGGCGGCCGATGGTTGCCCCGGGATGAATGTCGATATTGCTCCAAAGCCGTGTCAAAAAAGCCAGCAAGCGTGCCGCGTAATAAAACCCACGGAGCCACAAGCGGTGGTTCAGTCGGTGCATGAGAACGGCATGCAATCCGGGGTAAGTGGTCAATACTTCGAAGCGAGTGCGGGCAGCCGGATCGCGACCAAAAACGCAAGCCACATCCTCCCGCCATTCCGCGAATAGATTCTGCGCTGGAGGATGGGCGGCTGGTTGCGGCGACGGGGCCGATGCGGACTGAGTATCGGAATTTGAGGGATACTCGACTTTGCGGTCCAGGATGTTATGGCTAGCCCGATTAATCATTGTCCCGCTCCCTCTCTCGCTCGTGTGTCTTTAACGGCTTGGAAAAACACTGGCATGTTGCTCTTGGCCTTCACCACATTGATTATTCCGCATTCGAGTACAGTTATTTTGCGATCACTTCTATTGCTTATTGAGAAGCACGCGTCGTGCCATAGCCAAACTCGATAACACTTCTTTTTTATCAACGAGTTATGTGGCTATGCCAACCATGATTATTGGTGGCAAACACGACAAGTCCGTACTTTTTTGTGAGACTCCTTACAATCTCGACTGATGAATCCATTAGGGTGGCTAGCCGTTTTCATCACGATTTAGCGGCGTGGATTGGGACACCCCTCGTACACCCAAAATATAGGAATGTAGGCCGGAATAAGCCCTTCGACTGGGCTCAGGACAGGCTTCGCGTTTACGCCATTCCTGCTGTTCGCCGGGAACGGCTAGCGCCCCTTCGGCGGGGGCTCAGGACAGGCTCATCCCGGCCTACCCTCCGTGATCGAATGCGCCGTGCTCCAGGTAGCTGACCTAGGCGAGCCCTGAGAGGAGGGACCGAGGAATTGAAGCGGCGGGCGATCGAGATGTATGCCCGCGAGCTGTCGGTACGGGATATCGAAGACCGGTTTAATTCTGATTCTTGTCCTGCCAGCGTTGAACCTGAATCTTCCAATTACCGTCCGACTGTCGCTTGAAGACATTGTACAACAGCCCGTTGTAGTGAAATCTCATCGACTGGTTCAACTCGCCCAGCCTCTTCGTGTCCGTCAAAACAGTACTGGCGAGAACGGTATCGTCCTTCTCGAAATGGACTCCAACGATTCGGAGGCTGTAATTCCCTGTCTGGCTTTTAACGAGGGGTTGCCAAAAGTTACGAATATCCTCGCTGCTGCTGGAGAAAGCTCCATTCGGCTGGATCAGTATTGCGTTCTTGGCATATAGAGAAAGAATTTCCTCTACAGAGCCTCTCGCGATGGCGGCATTCCATTTTGCTATCTCTGTCTCGGCGATTTGCTGGACAGACCCCGAATCTCCGATTACTAAACCAGGAATGGTCAGCGAAGCCACCAACACGAGGATGGTTATCCTGAGTCTCATGGAAACACTCTTGTTTGATAAGGCTAAAAACCGTATGGAAGTATCCGGGGTGTTAGGTCAAGATCCCTCTTCCATAAGAATCCCTAGCATCTAGGCAAGCTTCGGACCACACCCCATCTGCATGAAAAGCAAGAGATTTTACGAAACCAAGAATGTCCGAACCGTAACAAATTGTCGGTTGTTTGTAAGACTTGCAACAATGCTGCCTCGCCTGGGGCATCCCTATTCCCCTGAATCAACACCCGATCCATGGCATCCACTTTTTCGAGCCTACCTCAGTTCACTACGGCGCGATGCTCCAAGAGGTTTTCCCCGGAATCGGCGGTTCGGGAACGATATAGAAAGGCAGTTCGTTGGAATTCGTCGTCTCCTCGACACGCGCTGCCGGAGGCTGGGGGATTTCCGATGAATCGGACTCTGGTTTGGCAATCGATTCGCTGTTCATAATGCTTGGCCTTTCTGCTAAGGGTTTTGATGCAACTGGCCAACGCGCCGGATCGGAAACGCCGGTAAATCGGTTTACCGTCTTGATGGCGCTATCGGTCAGGGTAACGGTGAAATACCTCCTGAGGCTGAGTGGTATGGTCTTTGTAATGACTCTTCGCAACCCTTGTGCCATCTTGATTAACGATTGCATGCCATTGACAACTAAAGAAAGTTTCATAGCAGCGTCAGTTCCGGCCAGGGCGGAATACTAACAACGCCGATGCGTTTTGTAGGCTTTGCGACAAATCTAAAGTGGGGTCATGCCGATCGTTGACGTTGAAATCCCGGAAGTCGGTTACCCCCTTTATTTTGGAAGCCAAAGCTGCTCGACGAACGATCGCAGTCTCTGCCGCCATATGCCCACCGGAAACGCTGAACACAAAATGTCGAACAAGCCCTCATGCCATATCCGTATCGCCACGGAATCGGACATCCCCGATCTGGTCGCATTGCTGCAGGATTTGTTCGCGATCGAAGCCGACTTCAATGGCGACCCGGTCAAACAGGAACGTGGTCTGCGCCTTTTGCTGGAAAGTCCCGGCGGCAAGATCTGGGTTGCGGAGGAGCGGGGACACATCGTCGGCTTGTGTACCCTGCAAATATTGATTTCTACCGCGGAAGGCGGTCCGGTCGGCTTAGTCGAAGACGTCGTGGTGGTATCCGACCGGCGCGGCTTCGGCATCGGTCGGCAACTGCTGGCGGCGCTGGAAATCTGGGCCGTACAGCATGGGTTGAGCCGACTGCAACTGTTGGCCGACCGCGAAAACCGCTCGGCGCTGGATTTTTACCAGCGGCTAGATTGGAGGGAGACGAAGTTGATCGCCTTGCGCAAAACCCGCCTAACCGATTCACCATAACGGCCATATGGGACACCCCGGCCGTTTGTCGCATTTGTGACATTCGCACGCACACTTGCAGCCATTGGCACATCGGCCGTCCTTCGGTACCGCTTAAATAGAACACGGCATTGCCATCCGATTTCCTTGATTACAAGGACATAGCAAAGGCAAAGCCAAATCCCACAACATTGGCCCGGTTTTTGGTTGTCTCAAGATAAATACGACAACTCCGCTTCATCAGAAAGGCGGATTCAGGATTTCTTCCACTTTAATCGAGGTTAAAACCATGGGGAAAATAGGCATCTTTTTCGGCAGCGACACCGGCAATACCCGTCGCGTCGCGAAATCCATTGCCAAGAAACTTGGGAACGACGCGGCCGATCCCGTCAACGTCAACAAGGCCAGCATCGACGATTTGCTGGGGTACAGCGCACTGATACTCGGAACGCCCACTCTCGGCGAGGGCGAGCTGCCCGGGCTTTCGTCCGGCGCAGAGGCGGAAAGCTGGGAGGAATTTCTCCCGCAACTGAAAGGCAAGGACCTGTCGGGAAAAGTCGTCGCGATATTCGGGCTCGGCGACCAGGAAGCGTACGGCCATGAATTCGTCGACGCGATGATCGAGATTTACACGGTAGTGACTGACGGAGGTGCGAAGGTCGTCGGGTTCTGGCCGACCGATAGTTACACTTTTGAAACTTCCAAGTCCATCGTTGATGGGGAATTCGTCGGCTTGGTCGTCGATCACGACAATCAAAGCGACTTGACCGACGAAAGGCTGGATACCTGGCTGAACATTGTCAAACCCGCATTGCTGGCGGCTTGAGACCATCGTCCTCTGTATCAACGGGTTAACCATGGCCATTCAAACCATCAAGGCATTTTCCGAACACGCGAATCCGACCGAGATCTCAAAGCCAAACTGCAGGTATGCGTGAAAGTCGGGGAACCTATAGGAATTCGGCTTCGAGATCGACGACGCGGAGCACTATCCACCGAACGAAACTCAGTTTGCCGCCGAACAATTTTTCGAGAAACCCGGAAAGGCGTTGTTGTGCGCCTGATGTTCTCTGCCAACCGGCCCCGAGCGATCGCGGGGCCGCTGGCTATAGCGTTTTTCAGTTTTGATGTACGGTCTGAGCAGCGTGAGGCGTTGTATAGAAAAGGAAGCCGCCATTGGCGGCGACTTAGTTTGGAGCGGGTCTCGCCCCGCAGGCGAGTTTCTTTCTTTTGCTTGCCCAAAAGAAAGAAACCAAAGAAAAGGGCACCCGGATGGCGCGCCCGAGCATCGCCGCCTGGAGCCGGGGGCGACAAAAGGCACCCTCCCTGTGCCTTTGTCGCCGCGCGCGATCCTTCGCGCGCCCCTCTGGGCTGATCCGGCTCCAGGCGGCGATGCTCGGGCGCGCCATACGGGGTAAGAGAAAACCCATACATCGGATTCGAAAATGGTCTAGTGGTATGTAGTCGCTCATCTCGGATTCATCAAGCCGCTTGACCGGACGTTTGCCACACCCCGTGCCAGTACCACCCTACTCCGTCATCCGTCTATTCGGCGCGGCTTTCTCCGGAAGACCAGGTGCTGGAGACGTGTCGCGGTGGCACATCCGCCCTACCCGTCTCCGTCTTTGTCGGTCTTGCCATAAAGCCGTACCGAAAACCCGGAGATATCGGTTCGGCCGAATGCCGGCGGATAGGATGCCAAGGCTCATAGAAGCTGTATTCAAACGTCACGAGCGACGTCGGGACAAGGCGCGAAAGGGCGAAAAACCGGAGTGTACAGAGGCGTACATGAGGATTTTGAGCCCTTGAGCAACGCCGGCATGGCGGCGCGCAGTAGTTTGAAAACAGCTTCTCAGGGCAATACACGGATGCGGCATATGTCTTGCTATGCCAATGAAAATTGCACCGAAGAGACGCACATGTCCAAACATCCTCCCAGCCACCCGTCATCCGAGCCATCCGCCGAACCCGCACCCACCGAGGATCGGATGCTCGCCCTATTCGCGGAAACCGTCGAACAGGCACCGGTGGCCATCTCCATCACGGACGACAGAGCCAATATTCTGTATGTGAACCAGGCATTCTCCCGTATCACCGGCTATGCACCGGAAGAGAGCATCGGACACAACGAATCCATGTTGTCCGACAAGAAAACGCCGAAAGCGGTGTATGAGGAGCTTTGGAGCCGTTTAAAAGCACAACAGACCTGGCAGGGCTATCTGCTCAACCGCCACAAGGACGGCCGCCGCTACTTGGCGGATCTGACCATCGCCCCCATTCTGAACGCCCGGCACGTGACCACCCATTACATCGGGATGCACCGCGATATCACCGACACGTACCGGCTGGAGCAACGGGTCAACCAACAAAAGGTGCTCATCGAAACCGTGGTCGATTCGATTCCCGTAGCGACCGTGCTCCTGGATGAGACCGACCGCGTGGTACTCGACAATCAGATGTACAAGACCTTGTCCAGCGATTTGGGCCTCAACGATCCGGCCCGGACATTCATCGACATCCTGCGGGAAGACATGGCGGAAGACTGGGAGCGGATGAAACAGAAACAATCCGGCTTCCATAACCGTGAAGTCCGATTCGATCGGGGCGGCCATCACGCGCCCCGTTGGTACGCCTGCGCCGGCACCTGGTTCAGCCAGGAAGACGATCGTATCGAAGCGTTCTTTCACGAAAACCGCCATACCTATCTGCTGCTGACCCTGACGGACATCACCCAGCAGAAGAAGCATGGCGAGGAAATCCGCGTCAACGCCCTTAAAGCGCTGATGGCGGAGGAGGAGAAAATTCAGCGCATTCGCGAAACCCTCTCGGGCGCCATTCATCACATCCAAGGCCCCATCAATTTGCTCAACGCGGCCACGACCATGTTGACGCGGCGGGGACCGGATCCGCGAAACAGCGCTCTCGCCGACATCCTGGACCAGATTCGACGGGCCGGCGAACAGTCCATCGCCCTCATGAAAAAATGCATCCCGGAAAACAACACATCGGCCATGACGCCGGTCAACCTGAACCAGCTTCTGCACGAAACCATCGTGCTGCTAACCGAACGCCTCCTGGCCAGCGGCATCGTCGTCGACTGGAAACCGACCCCGGTTCTGCCCGCTTTGATGGGACAGGAGTGCCATCTGCGCACTATGTTCAAGCAAATCATTGAAAATGCCATCGAGGCGATGAACCAAAGCGGCATCGTCACGCGTGAACTGCGCATTTCCACCTGGTCCGACGATCATTTGCTGCATGTCTCTATCGAGGATACCGGTCCCGGCATTCCCGACGAGCTGCGCATCAAGGTCTTCGAGCCGTTTTTCTCGACCAAGAACGATGGCCACGCGGGGCATTCCGGCACAGGCTTGACCATGGCCCAGGAAGTCATCAATCACCACCTCGGTCTTATCCGGATCGACCCGAGCTATCGTGACGGCTGCCGAGTGCGTATCCAGTTCAACATCCACAACACGCCGTTCGCACCGATGAGGCCGTCCGACCATGGATGAACGTACCCAACTGATCGAACGCGAGCTGGACGCCCTCTACCAGGTCAGCCAGGTCCTCAACCGCCCCTCGGGGCTGAAGGCTAAACTGGAAGGCATTCTGGAGATATTGCAGGAGCGCGCCGACATGCGCTCCGGAATGCTGGCTTTGCGGGAACAGGAGAGTGACGCGCTGGAGGTCTGCTGCGTGCTGCGCAGCGACGGCGTCGAAACCCGGAAACCGGTTCGCTACGAGCCGGGGGAAGGACTCATGGGCACCATTCTGGACGCGGGTTGCACTATTGTGGTGGAACGCATTGCCGACGAGCCCCGTTTCCTGGGCAGGCTGGGCCTGTACGATCCGGCACTGCCGTTTATCGGATCGCCCATCCGGGTCGGTGAAGACGAATTGGTCGGCGTATTAGCGGCGCAGCCCGTGGATTCGAAATTGCTCGGCACGCGCGCCCGCTTTCTGGAAATGGTCGCCAACCTGATCGCCCAAAGCGTGGGTCTTCTGCGCAGCATGGAGCAAAAGCAGCTTGATCTGGCCGCGGAGCGCGACCAATTGAAACAAAGCCTCCGCCGGAATTACGGCTTCGACAACATCGTCGGCCGCACTCCCGCCATGCTGCGGGTTTTCGAACTGGTCCGGCAGGTCGCGAAATGGAACACCACCGTGCTGATACGCGGCGAGTCCGGCACCGGCAAGGAGGCGATCGCCAACGCCATCCATTACAACTCGGCCTGCGCCGGCGGTCCCTTCGTCAAGCTCAATTGCGCCGCGCTCCCGGACAATCTGCTGGAATCGGAGCTGTTCGGCCATGAAAAAGGCGCATTTTCCGGCGCCATCAGCCAGCGCAAGGGGCGCTTCGAACTGGCCAACCAAGGCACGATCTTCCTGGACGAAATCGGCGAAACGTCCCCCACGTTCCAGGCCAAACTGCTGCGCATCATCCAGGAAGGAGAATTCGACCGGGTGGGGGGCTCCCAGACGCTCAAGGTGCAGGTCCGCGTCATCGCCGCCACCAATCGCAATCTGGAGGAAGAAGTCGAAGCCGGCCGTTTCCGGGAAGATCTCTACTATCGCCTCAACGTGATGCCGATCTTCATGCCGGCGCTGCGGGAGCGGCTCGAAGACATTCCCGAACTCGCGCAGTTCCTGCTCACGCGCATCTCCCAACAGCAGGGCGGCCGGCCGCTGGAAATAAAGGAAAGCGGCATCCGGCTACTGATGCGTCATGATTGGCCGGGCAATGTCCGGGAACTGGAAAACACCCTGGAGCGTGCGGCCATCATGAGTCCCGACGGGGTCATCGACCGCGAGATCATCGCCATGACCGGATTGGAAGACGAAATTTCGGTTGCCGGACCGTCCGGACAAAAGCCGGAATTCAATCTCGACGGGATGGACGAAAGAGAGCAGGTCATCGCCGCCCTGGAACAAACCGGCTGGGTGCAAGCCAAGGCCGCCCGGTTGTTGAACATGACGCCACGCCAAATCGCCTACCGCGTACGAATCCTCAATATCAAGATGAAGCGGATTTAACGGCGTACCATCAAGCCGTACCGCATCCCTTTTGCAAGCCCCGGACTCGGGGCTTTTTTATATCGGTCAGTCCAAGTTCTTTCCAATCCTGAAACGAGCCGAAAGGATGAGGACGAGCAGAGCCTCATCAAGACGCAGGAAACCGCACGGTCGGTTAGAGTATTTTCCGGTTCGGAGTAGCGCCCCCGCGCAGCTTGTAGGCCGGGATAAGGCGCCAGCCGTTCCCGGCGAACCGCGGGAATGCCGGAAACGCTGACGCTTATTCCAGCCTACAACTCCTATGTGAACTTGTCTCGTAAACTGGGATAAGACGGTAGCGTCGTAGGGCGGGTTAGCGTACTCGCGTAACCCGCCTTTTCGCGGTGTGCGGCGGGTTACGGCGGAGTACCGCCTAACCCGCCCTACCGTGCTCTCCGCGCCGGAATAGTCGATGCCGATGTAGCGGGCGAAGGCCGGGACCACGCTACCATTCAAGCCGCTTCCTCCGTGGCTAAGGTCAACGTCGGGGCCAGCTCCTCATGCAGCACGGCTTCGAGCAGGCGGCTGCGGGTGGGGGACATAAGAATCAGGTTGCCGGATATAGGGACAAGAAATCTTCCGGCGTAATGGCCGGAACAGGCGAGCCCGCAAAATCGCGGCCATTGCGGGTAATGATATAAGCCGCACCGCACGCCAGCGCTGCGGAGGCTTGCAGGGCGTCTTCAAAATCGGACATGGGCCACTCCAGGGCACGCAATGCATCATCGTGGCTAGTGGTTGCAACCCGCGCCCAACTCAGCAAATCCGCGATGAACGCGCGGGCTTGGTCTGCCGATTGCTGACGCTCGATCAAATAAGCCAAGGTCGCCGCCGAATGCCAAGCCAACCACGCCTCGTTGGTCTTGCCGCAACTGGCGATCAAGGCCGACGAAGCCGGTTCGCCGGGGCGCTGGCACGCCACGTCGAGAAAAATGTTGATGTCGAGCAGCAGGCGCATGACGGTCTCAGCGCAAGTGCTTTTTCAACAGGTGAGCCAAGCGCGCTTCGTCGTCGGCTTCCGGCATATCCCGCAAGCTTCCGCGCCAGCGCGACAACCATTGACTGGCGGCGGCAGGTTGCTCTGCTTCCGAAGCCAGAGCCTTTTCCAATACCTCCCGCACCAAGGTCGATGGATGCACGCGTCGCCTCGCGCTCGCCGCGCGCAAAGCGGCATCCAGTTCCTCGGGAATTTCCAGCGTCAGCGTGCTCATGGCGTGATCCTGTCGATACGAAGATTAGATTGGATCATACCGCTAAACACCGGTTCCGCTCTACGCCAGTGCCCCATGCAGCACGGCTTCGAGCAGGCGGCGGCTGTCGGCTTCGGTGGCGGTGAGTTGGGCTTCCAGTTGGTCGCACAGGGCCATCAGTTCATCGACCTTGGCGACGATGCGGTGTTGTTCGGGAAGCGGAGGAATGGGGATGGGCAATGAGAAAAGGTCCTCAGTCAGTAACTTACAGGTGCCATGCGTCGATCGCAGGACAAGCCGGAGGATCTCCGGTTTAAGCCCTTTGGTAAGCAACATGAGCATTCGGATTAGCTCGGGCCGGAACGGTACGATAGCTTTCATGTCCTGGTTGATGGTTACCGGAACAGCGGTTATTGCCGTCGGAAATGAATGGGCCAGAATCATTCCGCGCACCACCATCAAGAGAGAACCGGTCGGAATAAGTCGGGTGGCAGAATTCTCAACCGCCGTTTCCGAAATATGGTCCTGAGTATCCTCAATTACATCGACTTTCATATCTTTGGGACTAACCCAAGGAATCGACCCATTCCAAAACTCGGGGTCCGCTTTGCTCGGAGTTCCGCCTCCTAGCACTTCACCGATCAAGCCAAATGAAGACCAAGCCCAACCGGATGGTAATGCCCACGGCTCAATATCCGGACAGAATTGGCGATCGCCCAGTAGTTCCCCCGCCCATTCGTCATTTGGGTTTTGTGGGACGACGCGCCCGCAGACAGCAAGGTTGAGTATGGTCTGGCGAAGCTGTTTGATGTGCTCGGGGCGGGTGGTGAGGCACGGGAGGTTTTGCAGAAAAACCGACTCACGCCAAGGCGCCAAGGCGCCAAGGTTTTCCTGATCCGCTTCTTTATCTTTCTTGGCGTCTTGGTGCCTTGGCGTGAGACCTTCCGGGTCTTGCAACTGGTGCAGGCTGGCAACCACCAGCCGGTCGCGCCGCGCTTCGCGCTCGTTCCGCGCCGCTTCCAACTGGTCGCACAGCGCCATCAGTTCATCGACCTTGGCGACGATGCGGTGTTGTTCCGCGAGGGGTGGGAGGGGGAATGGCGATCTGGAGAAATACTCGGCTGGTACTCGCTTCTGCCCGGCGGTACCAGTCATTTTTGGAATGCCAGAATCGATGAAGTGGGGGCATTTCAAGAAAAGTAGCAAGTAGTCGGCATTTACGAGAACGGGCCGGACAATATGCAACTCCGTGGTTCCAGCCCCTATGCCGCCGGTCAGGTGACGAAATACTGTGGACTTGCCGTTCTCGAAGCACGGCGTGATCTTAGCCAGACCAACATCACCCTCAGCGAAATGGGTGTAACCGCTCTTGATTTCGCCCCAAGGTCTTACTTCGTGCTGGTTAGGAACACCATATTCAGCGGAGATCATCGGCATCGGAACGAATGATGCGAGCAGATCATCGGCAGCCGTGTTACGGGGGTTAATGAAACCTATTTCGGCTAATTGGCTCCACCGCCAATTACCTGGAACCACAAAAGGCATATCACGCCCAGTTGTAAAGTCGTCACGAAATTCCGAATTACCTTTTTCTCCTTTCTTGGCGTCTTGGCGCCTTGGCGTGAGACCCAACCGCACCTTCTCAGCCTGAATCCGCTTCAACAACTCCTCCGCCGGCTCGTCATTCAGATCTTGCTCCACCAGCTTCCCCCGCACCGCCAGATCGAGAATGAAGCGGCGCAGACGGGGAATGGCATCCGGCGCTTCGCTGATGCGGTCGAAATGCCGCAAAAGAATTTCAGCATTCATCGCAGCAGCGCCTCGGCCAGGATGTTCTTCAACTGGTCGCGCAGGGCGGCGGTTTGTGCCTCGGCGGCTTCCAGTCGGGCCAGCAGTTCCTGCGGGTCGCCGTGGTCGTCGGCGACGGTGTGCGGGTTCTTGAAGTCGAGGTTGTAATTGCGCGCCTTGATCTCGACTATGCCGACCTTCCATGCCTGCTCGGTGGCCTGCCGGTCCTGGCGCCCTGCCCCGCCCCACCAGTCGATGCAGCCCTTCAGGTGCTCGAACCTGATCGGCCTGGTCATGGAATAAGCTTTCTGGCCTTCGGGCACGCGGTGCTCGTAAAACCAGACTTCCCGCGTCGGCTCGCCCTTCTCGAAGAACAGCAGGTTGGTGCCGATGGAGGCATAGGGTTTGAAGACGCTGTTCGGCAGGCGCACGATGGTGTGCAGGTTGCACTCTTGCAGTAGTTGTTCCTTGAGCCGGGTTTTCACGCCTTCGCCGAACAGTGAACCGTCTGGCAAGACGATAGCGGCGCGGCCACCGGGCTTCAGCAGGCGGATGAACAGCGCCAGGAACAGGTCGGCGGTTTCCTTGGTGCGGAAGTGGGCGGGAAAGTTGGACTCGATGCCGTCTTCCTCGCGCCCGCCGAAAGGCGGATTGGTGAGGATGATGTCCACCCGGTCGGATTGCGCGTAGCTGACGTAGGATCGCGCCAGGGTATTGTCGTGGCGCACGAAGCTGGGGTCTTCGATGCCGTGCAGCAGCATGTTGGTGACGCAGAGCATGTGCGGCAAGGGCTTCTTCTCGACGGCCTGCAAGGCTCCTTGCAAGGCTTGCTCGTCCTCGATCTTTTTCACGTAGCGGTCGCGCATGTGGCGGATGGCGCAGGTGAGAAATCCGCCTGTGCCGCAGGAGGGGTCGAACAGGGTTTCGCCGGGCTTGGGGTCGATGCGGTCGACCATGAAGGCGGTCACGGCGCGCGGGGTGTAATACTCGCCCGCGTTGCCGGCGCTTTGCAGGTCGTTGAGCAGTTGCTCGTAAATGTCGCCGAAGTGCTTGCGCTCGGCCAGGTTGTTGAAGTCGACCATGTTGATCTTGTTGACGACCTGCCGCATGAGCTGGCCGGACTTCATGTAGTTGTAGGCGTCCTCGAACACGCCGCGCACCACGCGGGCACGGTTGGCCGAGCGCCCGATGGCCGGCAGCTCCTTGAGCGACGGGAACAGATCGCCGTTGATGAACTCGATCAGCGGATTGCCGGTGATGCCTTCCGGATTAGCCGCCCAGGTGCGCCATTGCAGGCGCTCCGGGATGGGCGAGCGGTAGTTGTCCTGCATGACTTCCAGTTGCTGATCCTGGTCGTCGATGATCTTGAGGAAAAACATCCAGCAAAGCTGGGAAAGGCGCTGAGCGTCGCCATCGACGCCGACATCCTGGCGCATGATGTCTTGAATGGATTTGACGGTGTTTCTTGCGGACATGGAGAAGAGTTACTCACGCCAAGGCGCCAAGCGCGCCAAGGTAAACAAAAGAAAAGGTACGAATATAAGTTTTTAATTAATTGAAATTATTGCATTTCTAGTCTTTCTTGGTGTGCTTGGCGCCTTGGCGTGAGGCTCGATGCTCATCCCACTTCCTGATAAAGCGCGGCTTGCAGTTCGTGAACGGCGCTCTCGAAACCGGCCTTGCCGCCGAATTCTTTGATGAGCTGCCAGGGTGTACCCATTTCGTTAAAAGGCGGAATTTCCAACATGCGGACGTTGTCCAGGCCGGTAATGAGTCCATCGTCCTGATACTTGGCGAGCAGCGCTTCCATCACGGCGCGAACCTGTGGGCCGTACTTGGTGAACACGTCGCGTTTCTTGACGTTGTTGGCGCGTTTGCGGCGGGTGAGCGGCGGTTGATCGAAGGCGATGTGGCAGATCAGGTCGAAGGGGTCGAGGTCTTTGCCGGTTTCTTCCAGCAGAGGTTCGAGCAACAGCCCTTCCTCCGCCAACTCCTCGATAACGGCGTCCTTCCGCTCGGCGGATTTCCAACGGCGCAGGAATTGGTCGAGACTGGCGTAATGCTGGCGGATGGTCCGGCGCGAATAGTCGCGCAAGGACTCCGTGACCAGCTTGCCGTTTTCGTCGAGATATTCCACGCGCTCGGTAAGCACGATCACCGGTTTGCCTTTGATGCGGTACTTGCCGGGTGTCTCGACGACACCGGGCGGGAGATCTATATCCGGCGGCGGGTTGCCATCGACGATGACTTCGTCCTCACCGGGTTGCGGCGGGATCGGGTCTTCTCCTTCGCCGGTGGGTGGTACGTCGGCGGGCGGCGTCAATGGGTCATCCTCGGTCGGCTGGTAAATCTGCACCGGCTCGCCGTCGAACTCCGGATCGGCGAAGTGGTTGGTCGCTCTGCGGAAGTCGACCAGGGTGAAATAGTACTTCTTGGTGTCTTCATGCACCCGAGTGCCGCGCCCGACGATCTGCTTGAACTCCGTCATGGAGCCCACCTCCCGGTCCAGCACAATCAGCCGGCACGTTTGGGCATCCACCCCAGTGGAAAGCAAGCGCGAGGTGGTGACGATGACCGGATATTTCGCTTCGGGGTCGATGAAATTGTCGAGCTGCGCCTGGCCCTCGGCATCGTCGCCGGTGATGCGCATGATGTAACGGCTGTTCTGTTGGACGAGGTCGCTGTTTTCGTTAATCAAGGCCTGGCGCATGCGTGCGGCGTGTTCGGTATCCACGCAGAAAACGATGGTTTTCTGGAAACGGTCGCCGTCTTGCTTCAGATAGTCGGAGACCCAGCGCGCGACGCGCTGAGTGCGCTCGTCGATCACCAGAACGCGATCGAAGTCTTTCTGGTTGTAGTGGCGGTCTTCGATTTCGTGACCCATGAGGTCGGTTTCGCCTCGGCGGGGCCGATAGCCTTCCACGTCCACGTCCAGATGCACCTTGATGACTTTGTAAGGCGCCAGGAAGCCGTCGTGGATGCCTTGCTTGAGCGAGTAGGTGTAAACCGGTTCGCCGAAATAGTGGATGTTGGACACGTATTCGGTTTCTTTCGGTGTGGCGGTGAGGCCGATCTGGGTGGCGGCGGAAAAGTATTCCAGTATTTCGCGCCACGCAGAATCTTCGGCCGCGCTGCCCCGATGGCATTCGTCGATGACAATGAGATCGAAAAAGCCGGGCGAAAACTCGCGGAACAGCTTTTGCCGCTCTTCCGGGCCGGTAATGGCCTGATAAAGGCCGAGATAGATTTCATAGGAGGTATCGATACGCCGATGCCGGCTCAGAGCCGTGGTCAGCACCGTGGCAGTGCCGTCATCGCGCTCGATGGTCCTGGCGTTGGTGCTGAGTTTGGCCATGACCGAGCCGAAGGGACGGAAATCGTTGACCATGGTCTGGTTGATCAGCACATTGCGGTCCGCCAGAAACAGGATGCGTTTTTTTATTCCGGCCTTCCACAGCCGCCAGATGATCTGGAAGGCGGTGTAGGTTTTGCCGGTGCCGGTGGCCATGACCAGCAAAATGCGGTTCCGCCCCTTGGCAATGGCTTCCACCGTCGCGTTGATGGCGTTGCGCTGGTAGTAGCGTGGCTCCTTGCCGCTGCCGTCGTCGTAAAAAGGTTGCAGAACGATCTTTTCTTGCTCGGAAGCCAGGCCCTTCCATTGCCGGTAGGTCGACCACAAGAGGTCTGGTCCGGGAAAGGCGTCCATGCCTAGATTGGCTTCACCTTTGGCCAAGAGGCCCGTTCGGTCGTGGAAAACAAAGCCTTTGCCGTTGCTGGAAAACACGAAAGGCACTTGCAGCGTGGAAGCGTAGTCCAGCGCCTGCTGCATGCCGTGGCCTTCGCTGAACGTACTCTTCTTGGCTTCTATCAGGGCGATGGGGATATGTTGATAGTACAGAACGAAATCCGCCTTTTTTGGCTTGCCCCGGCTGACCAGCTTGCCGCGTACGATGATACGGCCCTTGGTAAACGATACCTGACGGCGGATTTGGCTCTCTTCATCCCACCCCGCCTTTTGCAGGGCGGGGGTGATGTATTTGACGCTGATGTCGTCTTCGCTGAGGTTGTCCATGTGCATTAGCTTTGAATGGATTGGCGCCCCGGACATGCTCACGCCGGTCCAGCCGTCGGATTGATAACCGATAGGTTTGCGCAATTTTAGGTTGGCTTATCCCTGTCCTGGAATAATTCACTCTGTTCTGGAATCTTGACGCCGTTGCGCCCGCAGTAGTCCCGGATCATCACCTCGATCATATTGGCCAGACTGCGCCGTTCCCCGCTCCGCCATCGCCTTCAATCCTTGTTTTACGGCGGGTTCGATCCGCCCGTGATGGTTTCGGTCTTGATTGCCGTCATTTTCATATTTGGCGCCGAAGCGAGCGTTCTTATCATTGGGGAACGACTCAAAACTACCCTAACCGGACCTTCGATAGCAATTTCTACAAGCTGAAGCCGCTTCAGGTCCGCATTAGCAACCACATGTAGAGCACCGTGGCTAGGAGGCTCAGCACCGTGCGCACCGCATGGAACCTCCCCCAGTTCTCGAGCAGCGTGCGAGTCTCGGCGGAACCGAGATCGCGGCCTGGAGCCAGGAGCTTATGATTCGTGGGCATGATGACGATGAAGGTGAAAGGCACCACCACCCCGATGAGCACGGCGGCAACAAACCACGCAGCGCCTGCCCCCATGAACCACACCCCCGTACCGCACAGAAAGCTGAGCAGCGCCAAGGGGGCTTGCATCCAGGTGGCGCGCTTGTAGCTCGGAGCCCACTGCATTGCGGCGGCGCGCGTATCGAGCCCCAGGCGCGCAGGGTGCTCGACGAGATTGATATAGAGCGCCGCTCCAGCAAAGAGCGCGGCGCAGAAGGTCGCGAGGAATTGAAACGCCTGAAGCATCATGTCTCCTTTTGGCCGGTTTGTGCCTGCCGATATACCCCGAACGGGTTAATTTTTGCGATTCACACGGTCTTGGGGGCAATTCCGTTAAGTTAAGCCGTCATGCCGGCATCCAGGACATATTGATGTGATACGCCGACTTTGACGTCCATGGCTTTCTGACCCCGGCAATCCATGCCGCGGTAACGGTGTGGTTTCTTAACGATACGGCATTGGGTGAATATCCCGTAATCCTTACCCTGCGCGCCGCTCTCAAAACCGAAGCGAGGCCGCGACGCGCACCATGCGCGGCTCCACGGGGTGGCGCATGAGGCCGGGATTGCCGGGGTCGTCCCCGCCGGGACAGGCCTCGCCCCGCAGGCAGGAGTTGTAGTAGTAGGCGATGTCGCTGCTCTTGGAGTCGAAGGCGTTGAACAGGTCGACCTCGACCTTGTAATCCCGGTATTGGTAGCCGCCGCCGAAATTCACCAGCGTGGTGTCGCCGGCCCAGGCGGTGTTGTCCTCGGTTAGCGCAACCTGGCCGAAATGGCGCAGGCGAGCAGTGAAGAAGAAGCCTTGTGGCAGGTTGATGAGGGCGCCGGCGGTGATGACCCGTCCCACCGAGTTGGGGATGTTGTTGGCCCGGCGGGGAACATGGGTATAGCTCGCCGAGGTGAAAGCCAGGTCGGCGTCCAGTGTCAGCCAGTCGGTGGGCTGGTAGTAATTGGTCCATTCCACGCCGTAGCGCTCGCTGCGGCCGGTCGGTTCGGTGGTGCCCGCGTCGCCCACGAAGACCAGTTCCGAATTCATTTGCAGCCACCAGAGGGCCAGGGTGGTGTTGAGGCCCCGGAGGTACTGGCTGCGCAGCCCGATTTCCCCGCCGCGCGACCACACCAGCGGGTTGACGGCCGCCACGGCGTCTCCGGAGTTGGGATCGATGCGCTGCACCGTGCCGCGGGCGTCGTTGGAATGGTGGCCATAGCCCAGGTTGAGGAAGTACTCGGTGTCCAGCCAGGGACCGAACACCAGGCTGAGCTTGGGGCTTAGCATCGCCGCGTCCGCGTGCCCCGAGTTGCGGTCATCGCTGATGGCATCGACGTTGAAGTCGAAGAAGTCGCCGCGCAGGCCGGCGATGGTACGAAATTTCTCCAGCCAATGCGTCTGGTGCTTGATGAATACACCCACGCTGGTTTCGCCGACATCGTCACGGCGGATGTTGTCCAGCGTGTCCCGCGCCTGCGTGTGATTCAGCGCCAGCCCCAGGATCTCGTCGTGGCGCACCTGCAGGCCCAGGGTATTGTCGACATCCAGCCCGAACCAGCGGTCGTAGTGGGTGAACTCCGCGTTGCCGCCGACGATCACCCGACGCTCCTTTTGCAGAATCTGGTCGCCGCGCGGGTCGATATAACCGGAGAAGTTGGAATAAAGCTCCAGGTCCGAATACACGGCGTAAACGCTGGCGTCGGTCTTGTACGAATCCCCCCGGTTCCAGAAGTTGGTCGCCAGGCTGTAGCGGTTCGAGTCGCCGCCGTCGGTGGGATCCATCGTGCCGTATAGCCCTAAGCTGCCGTCACGGATGGCGCGGTCGGGAATCTGATTCGTCGCCGTCCAGGTGGAATGGTAGGCCTTGCCGTTGATCGACATGCCCCAGTCGTGCTCGTCGAGGGTGTAGCGCAGCATGCCGTTGTACTTGTGGAGATCCTCCGGCTCCTTCCAGACGCCGTCGTAGAAATGGGTTTCCCCGGCGTACAGCAGCTCGCCCGGCCCGACCTGGTTCGAATTGGCGAACACCGTGCGGTAATAGCCGAACTCCCCGCCGGTGAACTTCAGGAGTCCCTGGGGCAGCTTGTGCATCGTGTGCATGCGGGCATAGCCCGCCGAGGAGAAGTCGCCGGCATCCGCGTAGTACGGCCCCTTGCCGTATTCCACCTTGTCGACCAGTTCCGGGATGATGCTGTTCAAATCCAGATAACCCTGGCCGTGGGCGTGCGTGGGCATATTCATTGGCACGCCGTCGACCGTCACGGAAAAATCGGTGCCGTGATCGAGATTGAAGCCGCGCAGGAAATACTGATTGGCCTTGCCGGAGCCGCTGTGCTGGGTCGCCAAGGCGCCCGGCACGACCTCGACCAGCTCGCCGACGCGCGCCAGGGGGCGGTACTTGAACTCGGGCTGCCCGACCAAGCCCTGGGAGGCGGAGCCCGCGATTCCTGTCAAATCGGTGGCGCGGCCTTCGACTTCCAAGGTATCGAGGGAGGTGGTTTCCTCCGTCTCCTGGCCGGTTGGTTGCGGATGGGGGCAAACGGCGCCCGCCCATATTTGCGATAAGACAATGAATCCCCAGATGGAACGCATGGCGCGCCGGCTAGATTGGGGGCAAGCGGAATAAATCCGCATCCTCGAGGCTAAAAACATTTAACGTCTATGAAGCGAGCCGAAAAATCAGAACTAGGCGTTCAGGAATCACTGATTCGATCCTTCGACGGGCTAACGATGAACGGTACCATATTGATTCCATTCGTGATGAGCTTGTCGAACGTTCTCCAGAGCGCAGGCGAAGGGCATGGATGGAATCAACTTGTTCAGAGCCCCCTCAGTTCATTTCCGCCAGTACCGAGCTCCTGAGATTTTCAAAAACGTGCGTATGTCTGCGCGACTCCGGCAGCCCGTCGATTTCCTTGAGCGCAGCAGTGAAGGTCTGCCGGGATTCGTCGGTGCGGGCCTGCGCCTTGAGGATTTTGCCCTTTTCGTAAAGCAGGAAGGGAACGCGCTGGCGGGTCGCGAGCATTTGGTCGACCCGGCGCAACGCCGAATCGTATTGCTTTTGCTCCATCTCCAGCGTCAGCGCCCGTTCGTTCAGGGCGTGCAGGGGACCGAGCCGCGCGATGCCGTCGTTCAGCACTGCGATGGCCTTGTCCGTGTTGCCCGCCGTGTGAAAGGCGTTGGCGGCATAAAGCACATGGTCAGGTTCTAATTCCTGGGAAACGCTGATGGCTCTCAGGTAAGCCTCGCCCGCGTCGAACGGCTTACCCGATGCCGACAAGATATCGCCGGTGAGCACATGGCCGCGCACCCTGGCGGCATCGTTCGTCACCTGCCGGAGAAATTTCCCCGCGGACTCTAACGCGGCATTCTGTTGATTGAGCAGGAGCTGCGCCCGGGCGAGGTGGTAGAGCACTTCGATCCGTTTGGGAGCGAGCTTGCGCGCCTTGACGAAATCGTCGAGCGCATCGTCGGCGTGCCCCTCGTCGAGCAATAATTGGCCGCGCTTTATCAGCCGGGTAACGTCTTTGGGATGATGGGCAATCTCGTGATCCAGCTGGTGGATGCGTTCGTGTACGTTGCCGTGGGCCAGCGAAACGTTGGCGTATCCCAGCAACACGGTAAAAAGCAGTGCTTGCTTGCGCATGACATTCCTCTACACAAAAAAGCGCCGGGCACCCGGCCGTCAAGCACGGGTGCCCGGCGTATGGGCGTTTATTGATAGGTGACGGTGAGTTTCGGCCGTTGCGCTTGGGTGCCGTACTCCGATGAGCGCAGATCGACACCGTCGCTGGTACCGCCGTCCACGATCATGAAGCCGTTGTTGGCAGCCGAACCGTTGACCCAGCCCTGCACCAGCGAGAGGCCGGCGCTGTTGAGCTGGATGGTGTAGCTGCCGGTCCCCGACGGCAGGAAGGAACCGATCAGCACGCCCTGGTTATTCAGCGGATTGACGCTGTTCCAGGTGGCGCCGCCTTCGGTCCAGGCCGTGTTCACCGCGTAAAGATTGTAGGTGCCTTTACTGAGGTTGGAGACCCGCAGCGTGACGGTAGCGTTGGTCACGGTGGCCGTCGACGGAATCGAGGAGACAGCCCACTTCATCAAACCGATCAAACGGCCGTTGGTGCCGTCGGCGCCATCGGCGAGCACGGTCGTGGCATTGCCGTAGTTGGTGGTGGCCTTGCCGCTGGCGACATGGGTGTCTTGCGTGCCGGCGTAAGCGTTCAGGCCGTCCTGCAACTGTACGGTTTGCGGCGCGCCGCCGGGCGTGTACATGCCGGCGTCCACGTTGGCGATGGTGCTGCCCGCGGCTGCGCTGAACACAGCCGTTTTGCCGTCGGCCGGATTCGCGTCGCTGTCGATGCCGTCGTTCGCGCCCTGGTTCTGCGGCGAGATGGTGCGCGTACCCGGAATGAATTGCACGTAGTAGTTACCTGCCGCCACACTGGAGAATTGGTAGGCACCATTCGCGTTGGTGGACTGCGAGGCGACCAGGGTGTTGGTGTCGGTGTAGAGCTTCACCTGGATACCTTGCAGGAAGCTCTCGCCCGTTTCACGGATGCCGTCCGCGTCGACGTCCTGCCACACCACGCCGCTCACGTTGGCCAGCTGCGGCGGTGGTGTTCCTCCCTTGGTCATGGTGAAGTAATCGCGCACCGTGCCGTTGTTGTTGAGGAACTTGGCGTCGAGCGTCAGGCCGTTCACGTCCAGCACCATCGAACCCAGTTCGTTCAACGAAATGTACATGGCCGGATGATTCAGCGTACCGCCGCTGATCTGCCCCGAACTGCCCGCCACCGCGTAGACTGCGCCGGCGTGCGATACGCCGACAGCCGATTTGTTGTAAGCGCCGGTACCATCGGTGCGACCGCTGCCGGCCTGCACGACATGGCTCGCATCGCTGAAGGTCGTGGACGAACCGTAATGGCCGTCGATGAACTTCGAGCGTTCGTAGGAATGGCTGTGGCCGGTCAAGACCAGATCGACGCCGTAGCTCTCCAGGATTGGCAACGCGTTCTGGCGCATGTCGATCAGCGCGGTCTCGGTGTCGGAATTGTGCGAACCCTTGGAGTATGGCGGGTGATGCCAGAAGGCGATGTTCCAGTCGGCGTTGGTCGCCTGCAAATCGGCTTCCAGCCAGTTCAACATCGGACTGCCCACCGCCCGGCTCACGTCCTGCGAGTTCAGCACGATGAAATGGATGTTGCCGTAGTTAAACGAATAGTACGCTTCCGTGCCCGACGCCACGCCGCCTGCCTCGCCGTTCTTGGGTAGCGAAAAAATATTGTAGTAAGGGCCGGTTTGTGTCGCCGAACTCGCCGAGCCGGCATCGTGGTTGCCCAGCGTGGGCCACGTCACGGACTGGCGGAGCATGTCGGGATAGATGTTGAACATCTTGGACTGATATTCGGCGTCGGTGCCGCTGCTATAGGCATTGTCGCCGAGTTGCAGCCACAGATGGGTGGGATTGGTGCCGGTGAAGTTTCGATAGGCGTTATACACGGCGGTCTGGCTGGACGAGCCGGTGCCGGCGTCGCCGATCACCCAGATGCGCGTCGCTTGCTGCGTGCCTGCAACAGGCGCGGTGATGAAATGGGTGTTGCTGTCGCCGCCTGAAAGGGTCTGCGTGGTGGAGCCGATCGAGTAATAGTATTTGGTCTGCGGATTGAGTCCGCTCACCTGCACAACGTGCTCCGTGGTCGAGGCAGTGTTATCGAACGTGAGCGTCAAATTCGTCGGGCTGGTGCCGACACGCACGCGGCTGTCGGAGGCCGTGTCCGAACGCCAGCGCACGATCAGGCCGCTGGATGTGCCTGTCTGCAAATAAGGGCCTCGCGTGAGTGCTAGTGCGCTGGCCTCCTCGGCCAGCGATGCCGACATCAGTACGGCAAGACTCAATGCGAAAACGCGGAAAATGCGTGATTGATTCATTGAAAACTCCCTGGTTGGTTGTTATGCCGTCGCGATAGTACGCAGCACGGATAACGAAACTGTGACAGGGAGATTAACGATCAATGAAAATCACTAAGTGGGTCGCGGTATTCCCGCAACTGCCCCGTCCGATGGGCTTTAGCAAAGCCTATTTGACCCTGCATTTTCCGCACAAAATTTTCATCACCCAAAAAATACTGGATTTTTCAGCCGCCCCCAGACCGAAGGCAAGCCCACGCCAGCCCAGACAAAATCCAAGCAGTTCATCATGGCCTGAGCTGCGTTTGAGCCGAACTTCGGCTGTCGACCCAAATCAGCCTGTCGTCTCACGCATCACGAACGTCAGAAATTCCGTGTAGATCGGCCGTTCAGATAAACGACGTATTGTTAAGGCGATAGGCGGAGTGGTAGAAACTTTACGGAAGCTACGCAGAAAGGACTCAATCGATAGTCTGGCTTTGCGGATTAACACTGAGCTTGAATCGTGAATAAGGAATAATAGGAAACGGACCATCGATTCACCGGATCTGGTACCGGGGAACGTCGACGGAGAGCGGGACGGGCGCAGTATCGAAGGGATTTGGGCAAGGAACCGGGTCGCAGTCTACCGGAAACCGTGGTCTGCCCCATTACGCAGAAGGAGTACGCGTGTGCCATATTGTTACCGAACAACTCGCAATTTGCCGTTTCTGACGGACTTCTCGACAAAGGACCGTCAGTTGGCGGAAACAGCATTCAGCCAGCAGGAGGAACGGCGACGCAAAACCGATGAATCGCGCGGTCAAAAGGCGGATGAAATCGTCGAAGATTTCCGCCGTCAATTGCACGATCTATTGGGAGCGAATAACTTAGCGGTACTGCGGGAGGCTATGAAGCGCGAACGCATCGCCTTTCGTGACCTCTGGCAGCCTCCGGTGGATTTGCATCGTGAATACAGAAAGGAGAACTGGGCGCGCAAAGAGAGACTTAATGCGCTTCTTCTAGAGCTCGGAACAAGCGCCGAGCAGCTGAGACAGCTCGGCAGCGAGTCCAATGAAAAGCTGCGGGGCATACTCTCCGCTGCCGACGGCAAGGTGGCACCCGGCTACAACCTGCCAAAAAACCTCGACAAATGGACAAGCTTGTCTCCACTGCACGTATTTCCGCTGCCCTGGGGGACGCTCGCGCCAGCCGACGATCCGTCCGACCCTCATCGGTGGTTCTTGTTCAGGCCGCCGTTTTTCGGGTTCCTCTTCGATTTCGATCATCGAGCCAGCGATAACTTTCGGGTCGACCGACAGCTCTTTCTAGACCCGTCCTCCGGCCTGGTAGGCAACGAGATCACCATGGATTGCGGCTCTGCCGATGATCACGACTACGCTGAGGCCACCGCCGAGGCTCAAATAGCATTTGGATTCGAGGCGCCCACAACCGGTCGTGTGGAAGTCCTCATCGATGCTCAGAGCACGATAGGCACCCACGATCTCAGCATGGTGGATGAGTGGTACTGGTCGGACGCAGGGACCGGTCAAGACAACTACCTCATGATGAATGTGCTTCACTCGAACGTTCCGGAACCCTCGCTAGCGCTGATGTCCCATTTTTATGCGGAGTTCGACGGTGATGACTCGACACACCACAGGGAGAACCTGACCCGCGGTCAGCATTACTTTGCCCAGTTGTTCAGTGCCGGGCCTGTGCTGGGCGGGGAGCATGTTGTCATTACCGTTGGAACCCGAACTTTCGATATTTCGGGTGTAGACGATGTAGAAGTGCACAGTAGGTCCAACTTTCAATGGTTCATCAATTCCGTGGAGGTTCGCATCGCGCCTTGAATGGGGTATGGAAATGATGGGCTGCCTGGATCAACTCGTTGCATAAAGGTTTATTCCCCGCACTCCGGGAAGGAGGCTACGATGCCGTTCATCCGCAATCTTTGGGTCGCGACCCTCACCAGCAATTCTTCCGACGCCGGTACCGAGAGCGAAACTGTCTTCATCATGAATCAGGAAGGGTTGGACGTTGTCCACCGAGACATGGAGCTGTTCCGAAGCGTAGCCACCGGCGGCGGCAGTTTCACCATCCTGGACGTCGCCGAATCCCAGATCCTCCCGGAAAATTATTACCTGCGCATCGGTATACGGGGGTCCGACGCCTGGCGCCCCGAGGTCATCGTCGCCTGGTGCGAGCGCTTCACCAGCGGCAACATCGTACCTCTCGGCTACGAGGAGCAATCGGACATCACGCTCAGCACCGACGCATCCGAAGGGCGCATCTCGCTTCCCCTGCGGCCAGTGGTCCCTGGTGTCATACGGACTGAGATCCAACGGGTCCTGCTGTTCACTATCACCCACTTTTCCGACTTCGCCACGGACAGCCCCGTCCACGTCCGCATCCGCCGCGGTGACGAACTTGTCGTAGACCACACGATCCCCGATACTCCCCAGCCCGATTTCGAAAGCGGGCAGGGAAACCTCTATTTCCTGCCGGTGCTGGCGCCATTTACGAGGAGTCAGCTCACTGATGCCTCCGTCGAGCTGAGCATCGAAGGCGACGATGCCTGGCGGCCGATCGCCGTGGTGATGTTCGGACTGAACACAGCGTCAGGCAATCCCGGCCTTGTCGTACCGTTGGTGCACGTCTTTCCCTGGACGCTCGGCCTGCTCAGCACGGACCCGGACGAGGGTGCCCCGTCGGCGGTCCTCCCGCTGGCGCCGATCGATCCGTAGGAACCCAGCAACGTTCGCCCGCCCCACCGGGTGGCGGGGCCGTCGAGGCGAGTTGCGCCATCCATCAGCGGCACAAACTCGAACATTTGTGCGCTCCATCCCTCCGTCTACGCCCTCTCGACACATAAGTAGGTCGGAGAGTAGCAAGCAGCTATTCGTCGATGGGCGCTTGCGGCCGAAAACCTGCCATCTGCGCGGGATCGTTGCTAAGCCTATTTCGTATCCGCCGAAGGGTCGGCGGATTCAGGATGGGAAATGGGCCTGGTCGGCCGATTCGCGCGGGCTCGGCTCTTCCTGCCGGTCCGTCTCGAACAGATGCTCCAATTGCTGGGCCGACTCCCGTGTGCTGGCGATAATCTTGGCTTCATCGTCTTTTATCGCGTACTGGGCCGCCAGGGTGTTCTCGTCGTGCCGGCGAAACAGGCGCACCGCGTCGACGGCGTTTGTCCGGGTTTCTCCGAGGGCTTCCAGAACCGCCGTTGTCAGCTCCAGGCTGGAGACGTAGGTTTCCCGAATCAGGTAGCGGACGCCGAAATCCATCAACCGGAACGCGTGTTGTCGGTTGCGAGCCCTGGCGAAGACCTTCAGGTGGGGAAAATGGTCGCGCAGCAATTCCGCGACGCGCACCGAAGCCTCCACGTCATCGATGGCCAGCACAAAGACCTCGGCCCGATCCGCCCCGGCGGCGCGCAAGAGATCCAGGCGAGCGGCATCGCCGTAGAACACCTTGTTGCCGTAGCGGCGCACAAAGTCCACCTGGGTCTGGTTGGCATCGAGCGCCGTGAAGCGGATGCGCCGGGCCCGAAGGACACGGGCGACGATCTGCCCGAACCGACCGAAACCCGCGATGATGATCCGGTTTTCCCGTTCCTCGATGGGATCGAAGGGCCGTTCCGCCGCGGGCGAGAGCCAGGATTGGAGATGGGTGTCGTAGAAGGCGAGCAACAGCGGCCCCAGAATCATCGACAGGGTCACGGCGAGTATGAGCAGATCGGCCGTGGCCTCGTCGAGAATCCGCTGACGGGCGGCCAGCGTGAACAGCACGAAGGCGAATTCGCCGCCCGCGGGCAAGGTGAAACCCAGCCGAAACGCCGAATCCCCCGGATGGCGGGTCAACTTGCCCAAAGCCGATACGGCCAGAATCTTGATGAGCAGGAATCCGAGCGTCACCGCCAGGAGTGCGCCGGGCGTCCCCGTCACCAGGCCGAGATTGGCCGACATCCCCACCGCGATGAAGAACAGCCCGAGCAGCAATCCCTTGAAAGGCTCGATGTCGGCCTCCAGCTCATGGCGGAACTCCGAATCGGCCAGCAATACCCCTGCCAGGAACGCGCCCAAGGCCATGGACAGCCCGGCTTGGTTCACCAGCAAGGCCGTGGCGATGATGGTCAGCAGGGCCGCGGCCGTAAATGCCTCGGTGACCCCGGTCTTGGCCACCACCCGGAGCAGCGGCCGGAGGACGATCCGGCCCCCGATGACCACCCCCGCCAACGCCGCGACCAGCTTACCCAATGCCAGCCAGGGCGAGACGCCATTATCGGGCACCACGGAACCGGTCGACAAAATGGGTAAGACGGCGAGCGCGGGCAGCACGGCGAGGTCCTGAAACAGGAGGATTCCGAAGGCGGAGCGCCCGTGGGATGCCTTGAGCTGGCCGCGTTCCGCGAGCACTTGCAGCACCAGTGGGGTCGATGACAGGGACAGCCCGAAGCCCACCACCAGGGAAGCGACCGGCGGCAGACCGCCAAGGTAGGCCGCTCCCGCGAGCAGGAGCGTGCAGAGCCCTACCTCCGCGCCGCCGAGCCCGAACACCGTGCGCCGTAGCGCCAACAGGCGGGTCGGCTGAAGTTCCAGGCCGATGATGAACATCAGCAGCACGATGCCGAACTCCGCGGCGTGGAGGATATGGCCCACGTCCGTCACCAGCCGAAGACCCCAAGGCCCGATGGCCAGGCCGGCGGCCAGATAGCCCACGATGGAACTGAGCCGAAGCCAGCGGAACAGCGGTACCGCCACGACGGCAGCCGACAGAAAAAGGGCAATTTGAGCCAGCGAGATCATCGGGGTGACTTCCTGTGGCGAATCGGAGTGTAAGCGCGGCCGCCCGGGGGTTTCTCCCGATCGGCGCGGCGCCATGTGCCCATCTTACCCTGGCAACTGCAATCGGTATTGCCCCGGTGGCGCCCCACAAGTTTTCAGAAAAGTTCGTCAGGTGCCTTAGAGGCGCGAATCTGCCAGCCCGCGCCATGGAGGTTGACTCGAAAGCTGCCGCCGGGCTTGATCGAGTGGAAACGTCATTGAAGCGGCGGTCTTATCTTTAGGATCCCGTTCTGTCAACGAAGGCACTACCGAAATCCGCCCGAGATATAGAGCGTTTCGCCGGTGATCCACCCCGAATCGGCCGACACCAGAAACACGGCGGCGGGCGCGATGTCATTTGGCTGACCGATCCGACCGAGCGGCGTTTGCGATTCGACCTCCTTGCGGAAATCACTGCTGGATATTCCGGCGGCATGCACGCCTTCGGTTTCGACCATGCCCGGATTGATGGAATTGATGCGGATGTTCCGCGCCCCCAACTCCTTGGCTAGCGACTTGGTCACGGCGTCGACGGCGGCCTTGCTCGCACTGTACACCGACGTGTTCGGCGGAGCCGACGTAGCGGCCACCGAACTGATATTCACGATGTTGCCGCCGGCGGGGCCGAAATGCTTGACCGCTTCCTGCGTCGCGAGAATCAGGCCCAGCACGTTGAGGTTAAACATTTTGTGGAAGTGCTCGGCCGTCACGTTCTCCAGCGGTGCAAACTCGTAGATGCCGGCGTTGTTCACGAGGATGTCGAGCGGGCCGAAGGCTTTCTTGGCCTCGGCGAAAAGGCGTCGGATGTCCGCCTCCTTCGCGATGTCGGCCTGCACCGCAATCGCCTTTCCGCCTTTGCCGATGATCTCGGCAACGACATGATCGGCTCCCTCCTTGCTGGAGGCATAGTTGACGACAACCGCTGCACCTTCAGCAGCCAAGTATTGCGCAATGGATGCGCCGATTCCCTTGGATGCACCGGTGACGACCGCAATTTTTCCCTGCAGCTTTCCCATGACGTAACTCCTGTCGTTCGTATCCATCAGTCCGCGGGCGGCCGAAGAGTCTGAACATCCAGCGGAAGAGCCGCCACGTCAGGCGCGCGAGTCGGTCACCAATCGCCGGTGCCGATGCGCCCGACAGCACCGTTAGAAACACATCCAGCGGAACGAGCAGAACCAGCAACGCGCTGACCGGATTGATGCGGACGGAATGGACCAGCCGCCAGGTACCGACGATCCGCTGAGCGGTGTCTTCCATGCCGGCTCTCCTAGGCGGAGATCTGCGTCGTTCCTGAACATCAAAAGGGGGGATTACTGATATTGCTTTCTTAACAAGCAGTAATACCTTATGACTTGAGCCTCTTGAATAAGTTTTCTCGCCAGAATCGGGGCAGCCGGCCTGTTAATTCGCCTTGTCACCCGCCCGTAGGGGGCACGGCGCGGGGAAGCGCAACTTCCGTCCAAAGGACCAAGGACCGCTTATGGCTCGCAGACCGGCAGCCGCACAATGAATTCGCTCCCCTTTCCTATCCCTTCGCTTCTGGCTTCGATCTGTCCCCCGTGCAGTTCCACGATACGCTTGACAATGGTCAAGCCCAGCCCCAAGCCGCCTTGGGCCCGGTCCAGGGTGCGCTCGGCTTGGGTGAAGGCCTTAAAAAGATGGGGCAGCAAAGTGCTGGGAATGCCTTCCCCCGTATCTCGCACGGAGATGACCACTTCCTCAGGCTCACGTGTCGCCTTCAGCCAGATCCGGCCGCCTTCCGGCGTGTACTTGGCGGCATTGTTGAGCAAGTTCGACACCGTCTGCGCCAGCCGGATGAGATCGCCTTCGACGTGCACCGGCTCCGGTGGCAGATGCACGGAGAATCGATGCCGGCGGGCCTCGATCAGCGGCCGGCTGGTCTCCACGGCCCGCTGCACGATGTCCGCCAGAGTGAGCGGCTCCTTCTTGAGTTCGATCTTGCCGCGGCTAATTCGGGAGACATCCAAAAGATCATCCACCAGCCGGACCAAATGGGTGACTTGGCGATCAATCAAATCCCGCACCCAGATCAATTTGGGATCTGCCATGCCTAGTTTGTGCATGATCTGCACGGCATTCCGGATCGGCATCAAGGGATTCCGAAGCTCATGGCCCAGCATGGCGAGAAACTCATCCTTGCGGCGGTCGGCTTCGCGCAGTGCCTCTTCGGCCTGCTGGCGCTCGGTGATGTCCTGCACGATGACGCCGATGCCGATGATCTCGCGATCCACCCGCACCGGATAATAGTTGGCCAGCCAGTGCCGCCGGACGCCCGGCTGCGCCTTCGTCTCGCCGGTCACGTCCACCTGCGTGACGGGCTCGCCGCGTTCCAGCACGCTTCGGTACAGCGACTCCACGGCGGGCCAGAGCTCCGGCACGATCTCTTGAAGGGAGCGGCCCAAATGGTCGGCTACCGGAAGACCGTGCATCTCGGCCAAGGCTTCATTGACGCGGACATAGCGGAGCTGGGGATCGAGGAATGCTAATCCGACCGGCGCCGCCATGTGGAGCGTGTCGAGCAAGGAGCGTTCGGCGGCCAGGGCGTGCTCGGCCTGCTTGCGCTCGGTGATGTCCAGGAAGGTACCGATGATCTGCCGGACGGTCCCGTCGGCCTCGCGGGCGAACACCGCATCGCGCGAAACGCACCAGATCCAGCGACCGTCCGCGGTTTTAAACCGATACTCGATCTCCAGGGTCTCGCCGTTGACGGTATCGAGAAGGGCTTTGAAGTGGGCGATGATGCGGCCTTGGTCGTCCGGATGAAACAGGGCGAAAAAGGCCGATCCAGCCAGGGCCTGGAGGTCCTCAAGCGTGTATCCCGTTAGCTGGGTGCACTGGGCATTGATGAAGACATCGCTCCCGGCCTTCACGTCGTAGATGTAGAGGCCGTTCAGGGAGGACATCAGGACCTTGTTCGCGAAGGCTTCCCGTTCCTTGAGCTGCCGCTCGGCCGCTTTGCGCTCGGTGATGTCGCGGGCAATCGTGGAGGCGCCAATGACCCGGCCCTGCTCATCTTGAAAGGGGGAGACGGTGAGCGAGACGGCGATCCGGCGGCCGTCTTTCCCGAGGCGCTCCGTCTCATAATGCTCGATGCGCTGACCCTGGCCGATCCGGCGAAGAATCTCCCGCTCCTCCGCCTGCCGCTCGGGGGGGATGATGAAGGTCATGGGACGGCCGATGGCCTCGTCGGCGGTATAGCCGAACAGCCGCTCCGCGCCGGCATTCCAGCTGGTGATGATCCCCTCCAAGGTCTTGCCGAGGATGGCATCGTCCGAGGATTCCACAATGGCCGCCCATTGGCGCCGCAAGGCGTCCGCGCGCTTCCGCTCGGTGAGCTCGGTCAGAGCCGTCAAATACCGAATCCGTCCGTTTTCGTGGCCGCGGGTTTCCTGGCTGGCAAGTTGGACAGCCAGGCGGGTCCCCGCTGGGGTGAGGAGGGTCAGTTCCGCCACGGCTTGGCCCTGTTGTCGGCAGTCTTGGAGGTGCGCCAGAAATTTGGATTGATCTTCCGGAGCCACCCAGGGGAGCAAAGGCGAACCCACCAGATGTACGCGCTCTCGGCCGAGCAGGGTCGCCCCGGCCCGATTGATGTCTCGGATTACCCCTTGGGAGTCCAGGTTCAGATAGCCGATCGGCGCGGCTTCATAGAGCTCGGCATAGCGGTCGCGGGACTGTTTGAGCGCCTCTTGGGTCAGCCGAAGTTCGCGGTTCTGGGACTCTAATTCCAGCGCATGCGCCTGGAGTTCATGGATCAGCCGCGCCAGCTCGTTCTGGCACGGCTGATCATCGCTACCGTCCCGGCACGCGGCCAGCCTCTGGAGAAGCTCGGTTTCCGATAAATCTTTCATTGTGGTCACTGTGGGATGGCCCACCTCCTCTTGCGTAACCTCACGGGGCATCCCAGCCACTTCAGCCGTCCCTAGCGGGTGCAGTTCTCCCCCTAGGAGGTGGCGGACTGCAAAGTTCCCCTTAGACTCGTTTCAAGGCCAGGGTTGCACCCGATACCACGGACTGAATTGAAAAATTTGAGTTTCACAAGAGACATTTTCGGAATGCTCCCAGGATTAACCTGGGCGGGACGGGCAGCAGCCCGCGTGATCGGGTTCCACCCTGAAGAATCCGAGTCACGTTGATCTGATCCTTATCCGTGTCCCCTTTTCGGATTGCTTCCGAAAGAGCGCCCAACGTTCTGTACGAGGTCTTGTCGAAAATCAATCGGACTCAGAATCGGAAGTAACAACTCGCACGTCGTTCAATACATTCCGATTTGGCTAAAAAGGGCGTTTATTTTTCCTATGCGCTTATCCACCCTACACAAATTAACTTAATGGCATAGACGAAGATTTGTGGAAACGGTGCAATCGGCGCTAATCCTAATCACCTCGATTCCGCTGCACTTCATCGAGGATTACTTCGCGGTCAGGAAAAAATCCTGCATTGCCGCTTGTGTGGATCATCGGCGTCAGATTGCCGACGAACTGGCGGGCGCTTTGCTCCCAGGAATAGCTCAGCGCATGGCGGCGGCAGTCGGCGGGATTGAGCTTGAGGGCGTTCAGCGCCGCTTGTTTGAGGTCGCCGGCGAGAACACCGACCGGTGCGTTGCCGATAATATTTTTCGGACCCGTTTCCGGATAGGCGGCGACCGGGATGCCCGAGGCGAGCGCTTCCAGAATCACCAGGCCGAACGTATCGGTGCGGCTTGGGAAGACCATGACGTCCGCAGCGGCTATCGAGCGTGCCTGTGCCTCGCCGGTTTGATAGCCCAAAAACCGCGCCATCGGATATTTTTGCTCCAGTTCGGGACGCTGCGGTCCGTCGCCGATGACATACTTGGTGCCCGGCAAGTCCAGTTTCAGAAAATCCTCCACGTTTTTCTCGATGGCCACGCGGCCGAGATATATAAAAATAGGACGTGGAGCGCGCAAGAAGTCTTTCTCCCTGGGCCGGTATAACTCTGTATCGACGCCGCGCGACCAAATGACCAGGCGGTTGTTGAAGCCTTTGCCGGACAATTCCCGACGCAGCGACTCGGTGGACACCATGATGCGCGTGCTCTCGCTGTGGAACCAGCGCAAGTAACTGTAACTGATCCACAAGGGCAGACCGACGCGCATTTTAAAATATTCCGGAAACCGGCTATGGAACGCGGTGGTGAAGTTGTAGCCTCTTTCCAGGCAGTAGCGCCGAGCGGCGAAGCCGATCGAGCCTTCCGTCGCGAGATGGATGGCGTCCGGCTTAAAAGCTCTGATATTCGGCCGAAGGCGCGGGCCGCACAAGAAAGCCAAACCGACCGCCGGATAGCCTGGGCAGGGCCAGGTACGATAACGATCCGGCGTGAACAGTTCGACCGTGTGCCCAAGTCTGTACAGGGCCTCCGTTGTGCGAGTCAGTGTCGTTACGATCCCGTTGATTTGCGGATGCCATGCATCGCTGATCAATGCAATTCTCATATCGGCCGCTCCTTAAATTATTATTTTTGGTTGAGGCGGGTTTAATGTTTTAACCGGCGTTCCGTTCGTCGATTCGCGCGCGCAGTTTTCGGTGACAAGCCTCGTCGATAGGGAAGTTCCAAAGCAAAGGAAACGCCAGCACCATGATTAGACAGGGCAGCCAGCCGTAAATATGCATCAACGCCGAGATCGAAGACGGCGTATGACTGGCTGCCGTCGGAACAAATCCGAACATCGCGGGAAGTCCCGTACCCATCATCACGCCAAGGGCAACAGCCAGTTTGATCGCCATGCCCCATAGCGCGAAAAACAAGCCTGTGCGCTGTTTGCCGGTGTCCAGCGTGTCCTGATCGACCACGTCGGCGGCGATCGAATTCGACAGGAAAAAAATTGCCGCGAAACTGCCGCCGCGCAGCGCAATCAAGGCGCTGTACGACACGATATCACCGGCGCCGACCCAAGGCATCGGCAGGCTCCAGACGCCGACCCAGAGTGCGGCCAATGTCACGGCGCGGTGCTTTCCGATACGATCGGAGAGCCGCATCCATAACGGCATGGCGGCCAGGGAGGCGACGGTTTCGCCTAGAATCAACGGAGCGAACAGTTCGGGCCGGCCGATCACATGCGTCAGCACGAGTTTATGCAGGGTCGCTTGGATCATCAATCCGGAGCCGAACAAAATGATGGCGAGCACGGTTCTGAGGAAGGCCCGGTTACTGAACAGCGAAAGCATCGCGGACCAGCCTATCAGAACCTGTCCGGCCAGCTTTTCGGGCGGCCGTTCAGAGACCAGCCTGAGCGTGACCGCGACCAATGGCGGCAGGCTGACGACGACCATTAATGCTATCGCGAACATTTCTTCTTTGCCGCTTTGCCGGTTCGTGATTCCCATCAATAGCAGAACGGCGAGGAACATAAATTGGCCGGCAGCGCCGAATCCTTCGCGCCAGGCGGCAATGCGGGAACGTTCCGCATAGCCGGTCGACAGCTCGGCGCCCCAGGCTTTGTAAGGCAAATCGAATACCGAGTATCCGATCGACAGCAGGCAGGCCCAGATCATCAGGTAGGTGAGTGAAACTTGACCGGCCGGAACGAATAGCATCCAGGTCGCCAGCATGATGATCGGGGTTCCCGCGGCCAACCAGGGCTTTCGTCTGCCCCAGCGGGTATGCAGGCGGTCACTGACGACGCCGATCAAGGGATCGGAAATCACATCGACGATGCGCGAGACAGCGATCATCGCCCCCACGCCAGCCAACGGCAATCCCAGCTCACTGGAGTAAAAAGCCGGTATAAACAGCGCCATCGGCAAGGTCATGACCGCATCGGTCAGATGCGGCAGTGCGTACAGCATCATCGTCTTTCTGGACAGAGGCTGATGGGCTGTGGGGGTGCGGTGATCTGTCATGGTAAACGCGTTAGGTAACGTTGCTCGTTTCAAGTCTCTAGCTTGGGAGAGCTGTTTCGAAATCTTTAGCTTCCATAATTGGTTCGTGAAGCCGGGACTTCACGGATACGGCCCCCAAACCGGAGTGTGGGCGCCGGGAAATAGGGCCTGATCAGAACTTCCTTTATTAATCCGCCCCTTAAATACGTTCGCCTTGAGCTTGTCGAAGGGCTGGCCCCGCTGGTTCGACTTCGGACGCTTCGCGTTCTGCGCTCAACGCGAACGGGACTCGTGAATTTTATGGCCACCTTAATAGACGAATGTTGGAATGTTAGACCTAACCCAGGCCGCACACATCTATGAGCGGACGAAGGCCGAATTCAAAATTCAGGGTCATGGGGGAACGCCGGAGGATTTGGCTCGGACAACTGCGAAGATATACTTCGAACCCCGGCCTGCTCCGGATGAACAGTAGCATCGACTCCCGCTATTGGGTACGGCGGCAAGCAATCGCTTTGCCGGGTCGACCTGTACATCGCCCCAGGTCCATGCTGTTGATGGACGAACGTCCAGAACGGTACCCGTCATTACCCTTTAAGTCCCAAAGGGAAAGAGTTCGCGATCAGACCAACCACCGCCAACACGCTACCTGCCTCAGTTCGACAGCAACAGCACTTCGGGAAGCCTTATTGGCGAACGACGGCTTCTGTAAACTCCGACCGGCAACTTTGGGCACTAAGCGTCCTTTGCCCAACCGCCACTCAGCGGGACTCATCATTTTGGATGACATCGAGGTCCGAGTATCCTTTGGGAGTGATCTCGGTAACCTCATTCAAGACTGGCTGCGTAAGTGTGAATGGTTCTAATCAAGTCCCGCCAGCCCAGCGCCCCCGAAAGATCATCCACATCGACATGGATGCCTTCTATGCGGCGGTGGAGCAGCGGGACTTTCCAGAACTCCGGGGCAAACCCGTGGTGGTCGGCGGTGCCCCGAACTCGCGCGGGGTGGTGGCGACGTGCAGCTATGAGGCGCGGGCGTTCGGTATCCGCTCGGCCATGTCCGCGGCTAAGGCTTACCGGCTGTGTTCCAAAGCGGTGTTCCTCCGACCCCGGTTCGAAGTGTATCGGGCGGTCTCGACCGACATTCGCGCCATCTTCCAGGACGTCACGGATCAAGTCGAAGCCATTTCCCTGGACGAAGCCTATCTGGATGTCACGGCTAGCTCGCTTTTCCAAGGCTCTGCCACGCGGATGGCCGAGGAGATCAAGCGCCGCATCCGGGAATTGACTCACCTCACCGCCTCCGCAGGGGTCTCTTACAACAAGTTCCTCGCCAAGATTGCCTCCGACCGCCACAAACCCGACGGACTTTGCCTGATTCCGCCGGAGCAGGGGCGAACCGTCATTGCGGAACTGCCTATTGGCGCTTTCCACGGCATCGGCAAAGCCACCGAAGCGAAGATGCTCGCACTCGGCATCCACTGTGGCCGTGACTTGGAGCGCCTGCCGCTGGCCACATTGACACAGCAGTTCGGCAAGGCCGGCGCGTACTACTACCGGATCGCCCGCGGCATCGACGAGCGGCCGGTCATCCCCAATCGTCCCAGGAAATCCTGGGGTGCGGAAACGACCTTTCCCGCCGACCTGTCGGACAAAACCGAAATGCGCGAGCACCTGGCCAAACTGGCCGAGGGTGTCCTGAAGAAACTCGCCCGGCACGGACTCCAGGCCAGCGCGCTGACCGTTAAGGTCAAATACGACGACTTCGAACAGGTCACCCGCGCCCGAACCTTGGGCCGCCCCATCTGCGAGACCCGCGATGTCCTCCCCCATCTCGCCGAACTCCTCGACCGCACCGAAGCCGGCAGCCGTAAGGTCCGGCTGCTAGGCGTCAGCTTTTCAATCCTGGAAAATGCGCAGCGTCCGGTAACGGGACAATTGGACCTGTTCACGCAGGGCTAACCCTATACGAAGCCCGCGAAGATCAGCCTCTGCCCTAAGCGAAAGGGCGCTTGCCCGCCAAAAGCAGACGCTCTGGAAAACAAAGTGATTAGCGCCCGCCCCTATGATCCATTGATATGGAGAACGGCTGAGAAATAAGAAACCGAGTCATTGAAACCGCGATATTGCCGTGACATCATAGATGCTTGCAGCAGAAGCCTATCTCGCTGCGGGGGCTTTCCTAGTTCGTCAGCCGATATGACGGTCATCGAAGGACCACTTGGGCATCGAGTCGTTTTGCGCGTGCCTTCTCGCCTGTAGCTAACATAAACTGCCTACTCCTCTTGATTCCGAAATCGCCTTGAATGGACCATCGTGTTCCGTCAGAAAAAGCGGGAGGTGGATAAGTCGAGTATCGAAGCACATTGATCTGGCTCGATGCTTTACTAAGCCTTATTCCACGATGCAGCGATGACAGCGATGACAGCGATGACAGCGATGTCCTTCTCAATCGGCAACACCAGTTGCTGCCTTAAAAAATAATGCCAAAAAAATGGATTTGGACGCTCGCCATCGGCGTGCTTGCCGCAGCCGGCGGAATTTTCTGGTGGCGCGAGGGGCCTGTCGCCGTCACCGTCGTGGCACCGACGCGCGGTCCGGCAGTGGAGGCGATTTACGCGACCGGCACCGTGGAACCATCGGTCATGCTGCCGATCGCGCCGCGGCAGGCCGGGCACTTGATCGAACTCAATGTCGACGAGGGGAGCCGAGTGCGCAAGGGACAGGTACTTGCCCGCCTCGACGATTCGGATTTGAGTAATATCGTCAAGGAACTGGCCGCGCGTGCGCGGTTCGCGCGCACACACTATCAGCGCTTGCAGGAACTGGTGCATCGCAACGTCTTGGCCAAAGTCGAACTGGACCGGGCGCGCTCGGATCTGGAAGCGGCCGAGGCGGCGCTGAAGCGCGCCAGTGCCCAGCGCGACTTCATGATCCTCACGGCGCCCGCCGACGGCCTGATCATCCGGCGCGACGGGGAGGTTGGTCAGTTTATTCCCGTAGGGCAAGCCGTGTTCTATCTTTCCTGCTGCGCGCCCTTGCGCGTCACCGCCGAGGTGGATGAAGAAGACATTCCGCGGGTGCAGGTGGGGCAGAAGGCGCTACTGCACGCCGACGCCCTGCCAAACCAAGTGTTTGACGGCGAAGTGCAAGAAATCACGCCCAAGGGCGACCCGATCGCACGCAGTTATCGGGTTCGCATCCGGCTCGCCGACCCGGAGAAGTTGCAAGTGGGCATGACGGTCGATGCCAACCTAATCGTTTCCGAACGGAAAAACGCCCTGCTGATACCGTCCACCGCCGTTCAGAACGGTGTCGTATGGGTCGTATCGGACGGGAGGCTCCGCCGGCAGCCGGTACGCACCGGAGTGGCCGGCGCCGTTCGTACCGAAATCATCGAGGGACTCTCGCCGGATACCCAGGTCGTGAAGACGCCTTCGGAAAACCTTCGCGAGGGCCGCGCCGCCCGTATCCACTCGTCATCTCCCGCGCCGGTGTCCTGATGCGCATCCAGCTCCAGGTGGCACTGACGCACCTTACCGGCCGCAAGCGCCAGACCCTCGTATCGCTCACCGGGGTCATCCTCGGTGTCGCCTTCTTCCTGGCGGTGTCGTCCCTGATGCGCGGTTCCGAGAAGGACTTCATCAAGCGTCTCATCGACAACAGCCCGCATATAACGGTCTACGACGAATACCGCTTACCCCGGACGCAGCCGGCGGAGCTGCGCTGGGCGAGCGGCGCGGTGTGGGTCAGCAACGTCAAGCCGCAGACGGAGACGCGCGGCATCCGCGGTTACCGCGAGAAGCTCGAGTTCATCGAGTCCTTGCCCGGGCTGCGGGTTGCGCCGGTACTTGTCGGCTCGGCCGTGCTCGTCTTCGCCGGCCGGCAGGAAAGCGTCACCCTCTCAGGCGTGGTGCCGGACAAGATGAAAACGGTGTCCACGATCCAGGAGAAGATGATCGAAGGCTCGCTCGACGCGCTCGCGGCCAACCCGAACGGAATCGTGATCGGCATGGGGCTGGCGCAGAAATTCAACCTCGGCCTGGGCCGCAACGTGAACGTGGTGGCCGCGAGCGGCGCCAGCCGCCCGATGAAAGTGGTCGGCATCTTCCGCACCGGCAACGCGAATTATGACGAGACCCAGACGTTCACCTTGCTGAAGCGCGCGCAGGTGATGTTCGACCGGCCCAATCGGGTCAACCGCTTGATCATCCAGCTCGACGACCCCTACGCGGCCCGCGATGCCGCCCAGCGCATCGAAGCCGTCGCCGGCTACAAATCGGTGTCGTGGATCGAAGCCTCCGAGGACATCTTGAGCGTGCTGATCGTACGCAACATCATCATGTACAGCGTGGTGTCGGCGATCCTCATCGTGGCGTCCTTCGGCATATACAACACCCTGTCGACCATCGTGCTGGAAAAAACCCGCGATATCGCGATCTTGAAGTCCATGGGCTTTCACGCCCGCGACGTGCGGCTCATCTTCCTGCTCGAAGGGATCATCATCGGCGTCGTGGGCAGCGTATTCGGCCTGGCCTTGGGAGCCGGACTCATGAAGGTACTCTCGACGATCGAGTTCAGGCCGCCGGGAGTCACGGAAAAAGTGCAGATGCCGATTTGGTGGGGGCCGGAACAATTCGCCCTCGCCACCGCCTTTGCACTCGTCTCGTGCATTCTCGCCGCCTATCTCCCGGCGCGCCGCGCGGGCCGCGTGCATCCGGTGGAGATTCTGCGGGGCGCCGCATGACGGCGGTCCTGCGCGCCGAACACCTGGTGCGCACGCTGGCCGGGGAAGTGCCGGTGACTCTGGTGGACGACATCAACCTCGAGATCGAGCAGGGCGAGTTCGTCTGCATCATGGGGCCTTCCGGTTCCGGCAAGTCCTCGCTGCTCTATCTGCTCGGTCTGCTCGATGTCCCGACGTCGGGACGGGTGTGGCTCGACGGCGAGGATACTTCGGCGTACGGCGAGGACGAGTTGGCGAACCGCCGGCTGGAGAAACTGGGATTCGTATTTCAGTTCCATTTCCTGCTCGCCGAGTTCTCGGTGCTCGACAACGTTACGCTGCCGATGCGGCGGCTCGGCAAGCTCGGCGAGGCAGCCGCCCGTTCGCGCGGCATGGAGTTGCTGGCTCGGCTGGGCGTCGCCGATCAAAGCGCAAAATATCCGCACCAACTTTCGGGGGGCCAGCGCCAACGCGTCGCCATCGCTCGCGCGCTGGCCAACGACCCCCTGATCGTTCTGGCCGATGAGCCGACCGGCAATCTCGACTCGGTATCGGGCGGCACGGTGCGGCAGATTCTGCACGACCTGGCTCACCAGATGGGCAAGACGGTGGTCGCCGTGACGCACGACGCCTCGTTCGCCGCGGCCGCCGACCGGCGCATCGGCCTTGTTGACGGTAAAATCAACGCCGACTGGCAGCCGGCGTAGATTCGGTTGAGAAAGCGGAGGTGAATGATTGACTGAACCGGCAGATTGCAAATAGCCGCAAGGCTGCAGGCTGACCGGGAGGCGGCTAACATGACCACAGGAAACAAAACGCAGCACTTCCATAGACTCTACCTCGGACCCCATTGGCGTCGAATGGAAATTTATCTAGCAATCGTGGGGCGCGTCCGAAATTCGCGATGCTCTGTTTGGGTCTATTATTGCGGTTAATTCTTCGGGGAGGCGGGAGGGCCTTTTGCTTATATGAGCGAACTCGGCGGCGTACTGTTCAGGATCACGGTTTGGAGCACGGCCGCGGCAATGCTGGCGCTAAGTGCCATTTATACCGTCAAGGAAATCAAGACATCGGATTTCCAAGCGCGCTATTTCTCCTCGATTGACGAGCAGCTGCGCTTCCGGGTGGAGCCGGGAGGTAGCCCCGCCATCCGCTATCCGAGCGCCGGGCCATACGATGAGCGGCTCGGGTACACTGCCCTTCCGAGCTTTCAGCAGCGTCTCCGGAACCTCGGCTTCTCCATAACCGCGCAGGCACGGTTCTCGCCGGAGTTGCTGCGTGCGGTGGACAGGGGCTTTTACGCCACCTATTTCGAGAAGACCCAGGCCGGTCTCAAGATGCTCGATCGCGATGACGAAGTCCTGTTTGATAAGGCCTATCCCACACGGATCTATCCTGACTTCGACGCCATCCCGCCTTTGGTGATCAAAACGTTACTCTTCATCGAGAATCGGGAGTTGCTCGATGACCGTTACCCGCACCTCAATCCTGCGGTCGAGTGGGACCGCTTCGCACGGGCGGCCATGGAGCTAATCGCGCGTAAGCTCGGGGCCAACATCAACGTTGCCGGCGGCAGTACCCTCGCCACTCAGATGGAGAAATACCGCCATTCCCCCGGTGGCCGCACGGACTCCCCCGAGGAAAAGCTGCGGCAGATGAGCAGCGCCTCCCTGCGCGCTTACCTCTGGGGCCCCGACACCAGGAAGGCGCGGCGTGCCATCGCTCAGGCCTACCTGAATTCCATGCCGCTCGCCGCCGCACCGGAATCCGGCGAGGTACATGGACTCGGCGACGGTTTGTTGGCCTGGTTCGGATCGGATTTTGCTGCGGTGAACCACTTGCTCAGCGCCGCGAACATTTACACCGGCGAGGGAGTCACCGCGGAACAGGCGCTGGCCTATCGCCAGGTGCTGTGCCTCCTGCTGGCGCAACGTCGCCCTGCGTACTATCTCCTGGGAGGGCGTGCCGCCCTGGAGACGCTGGCCGACAGCCACCTGCGCGTGCTGGCCGCGCACGGGGTCATCCCAGCGGCACTACGCGATGCTGCGCTGCGAGTGCCAGGCGGTATGAGCGTGCCGCCCAGCCTCACGTCCACGGCCCCCTTCATCGATCGCAAGACCGAAAGCGTATTGCGCGCCCGGCTTGCCACTGCGTTAGGTGTGAGCCGGATTTACGACCTTGACCGGTTAGACCTGACCGCGCGGTCGACCATCGACCGGGGCATCCAGCAGGCGGTAGCCGAGGCTTTGCACAGGCTGCGCGATCCCGAGCAGGCGCGTGCCGCGGGCGTTTTGGGTTTCCGGCTCCTCAGCACCGACAATGACTTTGGCGAGATCATCTACAGCCTCGTCCTCTACGAACGCAGCAGCCAAGGAAACCTGCTGCGGGTGCAGGCCGACAACAATGAGCAGCCGCTCGATGTGAACGAGGGCATCCGGCTGGACCTCGGCTCGACCGCCAAGCTGCGCACCCTGGTGCATTACCTGGAGATCATTGCGGAACTCTATGACCAGTATGCCGGACAATCGAGTGAGACCTTGCGCAGGATGGAGATCCACCCACGCGATCACCTGTCGCGGTGGGTAATCGATCAGCTCCTTGCGAACCGCAAGATCGGGCTGTCAGCAGTACTGGAGGCGGCCCTGGAGCGCCGCTACTCGGCCAGCCCCGGGGAGGCCTTTTTCACGGGTGGCGGGCTCCACACCTTTGTCAATTTCAAGAAGGAAGATAATGGCCGGACGATGTCCCTGCGCGAGGCTCTGCAGGAATCGGTGAACTTGGTCTTCATCCGGCTCATGCGCGACGTCGTCTACCATCACCTGTATAAGCCCGAGGGCGTGGCACGCTGGATGGATGCGGAGGACAGCGGGAAGCGCCGGCAATATCTGGAGCACTTCGCGGACCAGGAAGGGAAAGCGTATCTGCGCCGCTTTTATGCCAAGTACCGGAACAAAACCCAGCAGGAAGCCCTGGACCTCCTTACCGGGAGTGTGCATCCCGTTCCCAAACGCCTAGCCACCGTATACCGCTCGGTCTATCCGCATCATGACGCCGCCGCTCTTCGGGACTATTTACAGGCACACCATGTAGGCCAGGGCCTCTCCGCCGAAGACATCACGGACCTTTATGAAAAATACTCCAAGGAGCGCTTCGACCTGCAGGATCGCGGGTATATCGCGCGTATCCACCCCCTTGAGCTTTGGTTGGTGAGCTATCTGGTCGAGCACCCGAACGCCACCCTCGGCGAGGTCATCGGTGCTAGCGCACAGGAGCGTCAACAGGTGTATCGCTGGCTATTCAAAACCAGCCGCCGCCAGGCGCAAGACAAGCGCATTCGAACCCTGCTCGAATACGAGGCTTTTGCCCAAATCCACCGGGCGTGGAAACGGCTCGGTTACCCCTTCGGGGGTCTGACGCCTTCCTATGCCAGCGCCATCGGCGCCTCGGGAGACCGTCCGGCCGCACTCGCCGAATTGATGGGCATCCTGTTGAACGATGGCACGCGCCTCCCGATGATGCGCTTCGACGCCCTGCACTTCGCAGCGGATACGCCTTACGAGACGCTCATGCAGCTGACGCAGGCACAAGGCAGACGGGTGTTGTCGCCGGAGGTGGCGGCAGCCGCGCGCAGTGCCCTGATCGACGTCGTCGAGCGCGGCACCGCGGCACGGGTCAAGGGCGTGTACAAGGACCCTACCGGTACGCCTCTCGTCATGGCCGGCAAGACCGGGACGGGAGATCATCAGCGCGAGATTTTCGGACCCGGCGGGCGGCTGATCGCAACCCAGGTCATTAGTCGCACTGCGACCTTTGCCTTCATGCTGGGTGATCGTCACTTCGGGACGGTGACCGCTTACGTGACTGGACCAGCAGCAGCACGCTATCGCTTCACGAGCGCCCTACCGGTGCAGGTGCTCAAATCCCTCGAGCCGACGCTGACGCCGCTGATCGCGCGAGCCTACTCCGGCCAACCGGAGCTTGGTCCGCACACCGTCACCGCGGCCACCGCGAAAGGCAATGGGCCGGCGCAGATTACACAACGCTAAGACTATCGTGGGGGGCATTACGATTTATAAAGAAGAAGATCGGACGGGCCTGCGGGGTGGATACCCTGCAGCGCATTGCCCGGTCACACTGTTCGTGATAGCCCTAATCGGAAACTTAGTTCTTATTCGTCTCACTTGAACTCATTGCCCCTCTGGGCGTCATGATAAATGAAGGACATCCATGTAATAATGACAGGATAAGTCGGGGGTTGAGAGGAATGGTGTCGAAGCGTATCGTATTCCAAGAATCATACTTGATCCTTTCGTCGCCCTTGGGCCGGTAGCTCAGCTGGGAGAGCGCTGCGTTCGCAATGCAGAGGTCGGGAGTTCGATCCTCCTCCGGTCCACCAAGCTTATAATTCAAGACATCTCAAAAAGAATCAAAACCCGCATGACGCAAGGCATGGCGGGTTTTTTGATGTCTCATACTGTCTTACAGCATTCCTTGACATACCGTCTTTCTTGTCGGTACTTTTGGCGGAACCCGCCCTACTCACCGGATCGAGTACCGTCATAATGCTCAGAGGCTCGACGTGGCGCGGGCTGGAACCTGCTCAAAACTGATCTAGGGGAAAACCATGCCGCTATCGGATACCGCCGTTCGCAACGCCAAAGCCAAAGACAAGCCTTACAAGCTGGCCGATGAAAAAGGGCTGTACCTGCTGGTTAAGCCGGCGGGAAAGTATTGGCGTTTCGATTACCGTTTCGAGAGGAAACGTAAGACGCTGGCATTTGGTGCGTACCCGGATGTCAGTCTCAAAGAAGCCCGCGGCAAGCGCGATGAGGCCCGCAGACGGATTGCCCAAGGTGTTGATCCTGGAGTAGAGAAGAAAGCAATCAAGACCGCTGAGTCCGAAACCTTCGAGGCTATCGCCCGCGAGTGGTTCATAAAGTTCGCGCCCAATTGGGCAGAAAGCCACTCGGATAAAATCATCCGGCGATTGGAACGAGATATCTTTCCGTGGCTCGGAAAACGGCTGATCCGAGAAATTACCGCGCCGGAACTGCTAGCTGTATTGCGCCGAATTGAAGGGCGAGCGCTGGAAACAGCGCATAGAGTTTTACAGAACTGCGGGCAGATTTTTCGTTACGCCATTGCGACCGGGCGGGCTGATCGCGACATTTCCGCCGACCTGAAAGGCGCACTTCCGCCCGCAAAGCTCGGACATTTCGCGGCCGTTACCGATCCGAGGAAGGTAGGCGAATTGTTGCGAGCGATCGACGCATTCGAAGGCACATTTCCGGTGAAGTGCGCCTTGCGGTTGGCTCCGCTGGTATTCGTTCGTCCCGGAGAGCTTCGTGCGGCGGAGTGGGCGCATATCGACCTGGACGCGGCAGAATGGAGTTACACCGTTACCAAGACCAAAACGCCGCATATTGTCCCACTGGCGACTCAAGCCGTTGAGATATTGCGTGAACTCCACCCTCTTACTGGACATGGACGGTTCGTGTTTCCGTCCGCTCGGACACCTAATGGCGATGCTCCCATATCAGATATGGCGTTACTCGCGGCGCTGCGGCGCATGGGATTTGGCAAAGACGAAATGAGCGTCCACGGCTTCCGGGCGATGGCGAGGACAGTACTTGATGAAGTCTTGGGCTTCCGCCCCGACTTCATCGAGCACCAGCTTGCTCATGCCGTGCGCGATCCGAACGGTAGAGCTTACAACCGGACGGCGCACTTGGTTGAACGCCGGAAGATGATGCAAGCGTGGGCGGATTACCTGGATGGGCTGAAACGTGGGGCGGACGTGGTGCCGATCAAGCGGGTTGGGTAATGCAGATTGTCTCAGAAAGTTGACAGTCGCCGCGCTGCCTACTATATTGTTTCACCATTGGAGCAGATTATCCTGCACCAACTCCCCATTAGGGGCAATGACACTGCAAATGCCGATGCCAATGAAAATGCCATTTTTCATCAACTTTTGGCCCGGCTGCGCGTAAATCCCTTCTTCCGGCTGGGCAAACCTCCTCAAGGAGACCCCAGCATCATGTCACAGCGACAAATCCTTCGTCCGAAACCGACATCCGCGTACGTCGACATCCCCTTGAGCACCCTTTATCGATGGGCTGCGGTCGGCAAGTTTCCACGACCAGTTAAATTGGCTGAGGGTGCACGGGCATCTGGTTGGATCAAAGCAGAAATCGACGACTTTCTTGCCGAGCGGATGGCAGAGCGGGATTCAGCCAGGAAAGCGGCCTAACAAAAACGCGGCGCACAAAAGGACTTGTGAGCCGCGCTAGACCCTAAAAAGATCAATCTGACGTACAAGATTATAGGGCCTCTAGCCGCTATCACAAAGCCTTTCGGCGCCCCAAACCTATTTGGGGTATATCTCAATGAAAACTACCACTATTCCGGCCGCGGCCGACGACCAAATCCAAGAAACCCCGCTCGAAGTCTTCAAGCGTCTGCTAGGCGGCACTGATCCAGCTTGCAAACACCTAAACCTGCTCCGGATTTGCTCATCTGGCAAAAAGCTGGCGCTCGTCCATAAGCTCGACTCCGAGGATGTGCTACGGGCAATCATGATGCACCGCGCCCAGGCTGCGGGACGCGCTAAAAACGAGACAACGCCGGCCGAGATCCGGGGAGTCTGGAAAACCGCAAAACCTATTGATCTAAAGTGGTTCTGCCGGTTTGTGAAAGCGTCTCCTGAGGACCAAGCTGTGCTTCTTGGCGAAGTGGAGTCCGTGCGCGGGGATGGCCCCTTGTGGCGCGCGATCCGCGACGAACTCCACGCTACGGAGATTGAGGACCGGGTTAAGCAAGATCGGGATTTCGAAAGAGTGCTGGCTTACCTTTTCAAGACTGAGCCACCGGCTAACCGAGCGGCAGAACACCCCTACGTTCTCAGGAAGCTGCGACACCCGGCGACAGGGGAAACGATCCCGCCGTACGGCGCGATCTGGTACCCGGAGGTCGAGAGCCGTTTGAAGATCGGAACGTATAACGCTGCTTACCGTTTTGGCCTAGAACCCTACAGTTGTCAACACATTTCAGCGGACGGCGACAAGAGACCCACCACGGGTGCAAGCAAGAAATGGAGCTTCATCGTTGTCGAGCCGGAAAATTTGCTGATCGAGTCGGTTGTTGCCGTTTGTGAGGGCTGGGCGACGGCGTGCACGGTGGCACACCTGCTAGGTGTTCGGGCAGTCGTAGCGTTCGACTGCGGTCAGTTGCCGCGGGTGGCCTATCTGGTGGCACATGGGGAATGCGGGTTTACCCCTGAGCGGGTGCTGATCGTAGCAGACGGCGTGGTAGCGGGTGAAACGGATCCGCTGAAAAAGGCACAGCAAGCCGCCCAAGTCACCATGGAATCGACGGTGGCCAACGCCGACGACGCTATTCCCGCCCTGGTCGTCTCGCCCAAGCACCCGGACGGCCAAGAGCATGACAACTTTGACTTCAACGACCTGTGGCACCTCGATCCCGAGGAGGCAAAACGGCAGCTCGCCGAGGCCGCCAGGGAATTGATGTGGATACCACGGGCTGCGGTTGCGGAGGCACTGACGGAGCTGGATATCGGCGCGGTGGTGGACGAGATCAACAGGCAATTTGCTTTCGTCCGTGACCTCAACGGCGTCATAGACCTGTCAGCGCCTGATCTGAAAATCCTTAAAAAACAGGAGTTTTTCGACTGGTTCGAAAATAAGCCGTACTGGATGACGGACGTCAGAGGCGGCCGTAAACCGTGCAACAGAGGTCAGCTTTGGTTCAGAAACCGGAAACGCCGAGAGTACTTGGATCTTGAATTTACACCAGGCGAGCGAGGCAACCCGGAAAACCTCAACCTGTGGCGCGGGTTTGCTGTTAAGCCGAAATCCGGGGACTGCGGCTTCTTCTGGGAGCTGACGTTCGAATCGATTTGCGCTGGAAATGACACCTTTTTCGACTACTCGAGGAAGTATTTGGCCCACGGGGTGCAAAAACCCTGGGAACTGCCAGGGGTAGCGGTGGTACTTCGAGGTGGCCAGGGCATTGGCAAAAACAGCTATGTGGACCATTACGGGCGGCTGTTTGGACCCCATTTCACAACGCTCTCGGACATGGGTCGGCTTCTCGGACGGTTTAATTCAGCGCTTGCCGGCAAAGTCGTCATCCACTTGGTGGAGGCCGTCTGGGGCGGAGACCGGGCGGCCGAAGGCAAGTTGAAATCCTTGATTACTGACGGCCGGCAAATGATCGAACGGAAGGGGCGGGAGCCGGTGGAAATCAGCAACTTCGCGCGGCTATTTCTTTCGTCGAATGAGCAATGGTGCGCCCCGGTGGGGTTGGATGACAGACGATACCTGATCCTTGATGCGAAGGACACATACCGTAACAACCATCAATTTTTCGATCAGCTGTACAAGCAGATGGCCGCGGGGGGAGTGGCCGCCCTACTCCACGAGCTGATGGAGGTTGACCTGACCGACTTCAACATTAGGAAGCTACCGGACGGCGCCAGCGCTTGGGACCTGAAAGTACGGTCGGCAGATTCGCCGATAAGGTGGTGGTTCGATACGTTGGTCCAGGGCACCATCCCAGGAGGCGAGACGGAGGGCACTTCGGCAGAAGAGATGGAAATCTGGCCTGCGACTGTGCAGAAAACCGCCGTGCAAGAAGTTTATCACAACTGGTGCAAACAACACGGCATTCGGCACCCAGCCAGCACAGAAACCTTGGGGCGGGCGTTAAAGGCCATGATGTCAACTCTAGGTGTTATCCAGCCGCGCATTGATGGTGGACGCAAGCGCTTGTACAAGCTGCCGCCGCTGGATCTATGCCGGGCGGATTTTGCCGCACACATCGGGGCAGAGATCCCATGGGACACGCTGGAGTGATCGGCTTGTGCCTATACCTTGTGCCGGCACAGGCGCTGGCACAAGGCACCTGTGCCGCTGAACCCCTTAACGCCAAAGGGGTTCAGGGGGATGGCACAGGTGGAACAGATGGAGCACGGGGGTAAATTTCCCTATAGAAAATTTTTTCATGCACTCACCGTTAATTTTATTTCTAACTCTACTACCTGTTCTACCTGTTCCACTTGTTCCACTTGTTCCACTTGTTCCACTTGTTCCACCTTCAAATATATATTGTAAATCAATAATATAAGTGGCACAGGTAGGGGCAAAAATGGCACAGGCGGCACAGGTTAGGAATCTATCCCTTGTAAATTAACGGGTTGCACCTATCCCCGAACATGGAGGTTCAAAATAGTGAAAAAAATCAACGATATCCACCGCAGAATTTTGTTTAGAGTGGCCGAGGGCACAATGAACAAGACCGCGATCGCGAAGGAAGTGGGCTGGCATCCGGGGAGCTTGAGCCGGTTTATTAGAAGCCCCGCGGCTCAAGAAGAACTCTCCCGTCTGCGGCAGGAGGCTGAACGAGAGCTGGCCCAAAGGCTGCCCAATCTGGTGCGTCAGGCGCTCGACGTCGTCGAATCGGCTCTGTCCCACAAACACCGCCCGTCGGAGCGGCTACGGGCAGCGCTGTTCGTTCTGGCCTTGGCCGACAAAGCGGTGAGCACCAAACCTCAACCTGACAGCGCCACCGTTATCGATCTGCCGGTCGAACCGCCGACCGAGCAATGAGCTAATTTTTTCAACCGCTGGACAAGGAGGTCCGCAATGAATGAAGAAACCCTTCGCTATCGCATCCTGATTCCAACGCCGGAAGGCATATATTGGGGATGGCTTTTGGCAATCGATAAAACCCCCGTCGAACTACGCCCCAGGAGGGTCGTGGCACCGTTTGTGATTCTGGATCGAGAAGTTTTTCCGACTGGAGACGGGAACACCGATCGGTATGTCTTTACGACAAGGGGGCGCGAAGGCATTGTCAGACGGCACGAGCTTATAGGCCGGGACTTCATTAGCGCGGCCAGGGTAAAACGAGCCCTGCCGTTAGGCTACTGGAGGGGCGATGTCCTATGCGCCACGAGCCTTGGGGAGTTTCTTAGGTGCTCTACCTTTCTCGAAGCCCAGCCGCTGAGAGAGTGGGTACAGAACCCCGGAGCACTCGCGCCACTTTTGCACATCCCGGCTTACAGAGAGATCGACGGCGTTCTCGTTTATGGCGTTTAATGAAATGTCGATAACCAGCGTCATCTACCTCCCCTCGTCCACCGCTGCGGTCCGAGGGGCAGGCCGGCTAAGAGTACAGCGCCGTCGCCCGCCTTGGTAACGCCCCGATCCGGCAACCACTCACCATGGACAGTGTCAGCGATCTCAATCACTGACGCTGTCCCAGCAATTCGATTAAGGAGAACATCGATGGAAAGCGAAGAATTTTTCTCATATGACGGCCTATTTTCATTCGGCCCCTCATACTCTGACTGCACATCAGATAGCCTGTTTTCGCTCGACGATTTCGTCAAAGACGATACTTCCGCACAAATCCAGTCAGAGGAAACGCCGTGATCCAGCTCGACCACATTATCCAAGAGAATGCGCTGGGTATCTGGGGCAACCCCCACCACGGCCTCTTGGTGGGCGGCAAGCTCTTGCTCCCCGAGACGGCTCAGATCATCAATAAGTTGGGCAACCTCTACCTGCCCGATGGGAAGCAAGTCTTCTGGTCCCCCGACTATTCCCGGTATTATCTTCCTCTGGCCACCCCGAGCAGTTTCACCTCCTTCTACATCAAAAAGCCCGGAATCGCGCCCGTCGTTCGAACCCCAGAGCAACTGGCCTGGGACCAAGACCACGGTTACGAATGGCGCAATGACTCCATCATCTATGGCGGCCACTTTTACGGAAAGTCTTTAGGCTCCCCCGACAAGCGCTTCCTGTTCTTCGGGACGGACGGTAGCCGCTGGCTGATTGATGTCAGCGGGATCACGATCACGAACGGAAACCAACTGGGTGGTTCGATCTCGGCCACCCGGTTCGGCGAATTCGGGACGGCGCCGGAGGTATTCACTACTCCCGTGTCGCTCAGTGATCTGGGGCAAGCCACGCCGACCTTGTTTTACTCCGGGATCATCGATTTGCAAAACGACGACCCGGCCACGAGGACGTTCAAGGCGACATCAGCCCTAGTGCTGGATACGACCTCCTCCGGGGACAAGGCGATCCTGGGGCTCTACGACACCCAGGCCCGGAGCGCTGCCGTCCCGTCCCTTGGTCGCTGGTCGGACTGGGATGGCTACAAGTACAACGCCATCGTCTTTTGGCCTTTAGGGTTTGTCGAACTCGCCCTGGAACACAATCCCAACGGGTCCCCGAAGATCACGGCGTCCTGTACGGTCTTGAAGACGCGGGAGCAGACGCTTGGCACCTATACGCACTCTATCGCTCCGCTAGAGTTGGTGACAACAGACAGCAGCGGGTACCCCGTGTACGGACGACCGACCGCCGACGATACGGTCATCATATCCGATCGCGTCCTAAGGATGGTTTACGACAAGTCGAACACTTTGGTCGAGACCAAACTGAGCCTCTCTCAAGTAATCACGGGCTCTACAGACTACGCTGTTTCGGGCAGCAGCGTTACCGGCTTTACCGGAAACACGTCTACCAGCGCTACGGTGACGATCTCGGTAGGCTCCCAGCAGAAAACGGTGACCTACACTGGGAGCAGCAACAGCACCTGGAACGGCTACAACATCACTTGGACGAACACCGTCTCTGCAGAGCAGTTCAACACTTCCTATTCCGCCGCTGGAGTCGCTCCTGCCGACTTCGTCTGGCATGAAGAAACGCAGACCGGAGAGACCTACTTACCCGGTACAACCTCTGTCGGGTTCTACATCGGTAGCGTTAGCGGACCTCCCGGGCGGATTGACTGGGATCGGTATCAGCTACCCGACAGAATTCTGGCCACTCTGTTAGATGCCTCGACCGCTCAAGTCGATGACATCGCCGCGGTCAAATTCCAGTTAGCCCTCTACGGAAACAAGGTGGCAGCCCACCTGGCCAAGGCCTATCGGGAAGAAGACGGCTCGGTGGATAACATCTTGTACTCGGACGTCTACTATCTGAAATCCGCCCTGAGCTATAACAGCCAGGTCAACCACGCGACCCCAAACACTATTTATCAAGAGTTCTTGGCTTACTCGTCGGCTCCTGCCGCTTATGGTGCCTTCAATCCTTACACTGAAACCGTTCACTGGCCGTATCCTGAGCCGATTTGGGCGGTTTAACCGCTCGAGCTACGGCGACAGTGCGCTTGTCGGTGTCGCTGTTGTTCTGTTCTCGCGGTTCGATTGATTGAGCGGTGTGGGCTGATCTACCGCGTCAGCAAGGCTCGTGCGACTTAAATGCGAATTAAGCGCTGTCTGGCCACCCTTTCAATAGGAACATGGCGGCGAGTCGGCCAAAGACGTGAACGAGGAGCCCTCGGTAGGAGCGGACCTTGCTGGCAACTTCGATCCCGGTTTTCTCTTGAATCCAGTGGAACAACGCTTCGATCGGTTGGCGAATCCGTGACACGGCCGTCGAGAACAGCCGGTCCGCGGCGTCGAAGTGCGCCTGCCCCGGGGTTTTTCGGACAGGCGTGTAGACGGTAAACGGGAGCGAGGCCTGACGCGAGAGATAGGCATAGGCTTTGTCGGCAAAGAGGTTCCGGTAGGCGAGCGCCGGTGCGACCTGTTCGAGAACCGGGCCGTCGTTCAGGCTCGCCGGGGTCACCCCGAGATACCGGGGCAACGGCAAGGTTCCCGACCGGTAATCGCCGATCGCATGGACTTTTACACCGTGGTAATAGAGATGCTTGGTCGGACAATACCCGCTATTCGCCACTTCGAGGGCGACCTTGGCGGTGAACCGCCGACTCTGCTGGGCCAGCACCACCGGGAAAGAATCGGCGACGCCGGTAGAGACCGCAGGGGCGCCAGCCGGACTGAGTTTGTCCAAGAGCGCGGGAAACACCTCCGCCAGTCGATTCAGACGCTGCACGTAAGCGGCATAGCTCGGCAGACGAGGAAACCAATCCCGCCAATAGCGGTCGGCATGATCATAGAGCGTCTTGATCTTGTGCTTGTGATCGATAATGCCAAAGACGTAAAGCGTGATGACCTCTTCGTCCGTAAAGCGGAGATCGGCATGGGGTGCAAAGCGTTGCACATGCACCCAGAGCTCTTGGCGGTAAAGGTCACACAGTCAGGTACAACGTGATGAGTTGGGATTGCCAGTCCATGGTCGTCTCTCGGTGGAGTGTTGCGGAATACTCCTTAGGAGACACCACTGGGCTGGCGCCTGCTCAGCTAGCTCTTAATTCGCATTTAAGACTAACCTTCGGCTAATGGCAGTATCGCTGCCGTCCCGCCCTAGCCTCGCTGATCACCCACGCATCGGTGCTCAACATACTCTCCATCCGCTTGTACCGCTCGCACTCTACCCTGTCATGTTCCAGCTCAGACAAGGTCCTCTGCATCCCAATGTCGGCTTGGTATTTTGAATATTCGCGCTGCACGTCCTCTTGCGTTTTCGGGGCCTGCCGCTTGATTTCGACGGGTTGGGAATTTGCGATCGGGCGATCGGTGTAGTGAACTTTACCTTCCACGTCCACCCATCGGTAGACGGTGTCGGCTTGTAAAACGGCAGGAGCTGCCGAAAAGGCAACAGCGGCAATTAGCTTGATCAACGAAAAAATTTTCATGCCTATTCTTATTATTACCTACTAGGAATGAGTAGTAAGGATTGCTTCGAGAAAGCTAGGATACTAAAGTCTATTTGCCAATAGTTGCAAATGTTGTCGCGGGCAAGTTACAGCAGTCAATCAGCCTAGTTTTACAAGCATGTAAGCTTTGGATTACACAACGATCAGCCTGTACTGAATTGAGGTGTGTTTTCCACTCAACTGCCTCATTCGTGTGACACGTTACGGCTTAATCAATGCAGACAATCTGGCACAAGCTACACTAGCCTTAAAACAAAGTCCCAAGCACATTGGGATCTATAGTCAGCTCTAGATAATCGCTTTAATCGTACAAAAGAACCGATGACACCAAAACAGCATCACTTTGGAGTAGCTACGCTCATTTTCGTGGCAGTGCTTGCGGCGCTGATCGGTTCTATTACAGCGATCGCTATAAGCAACTGGCAAAACAGGCACCCTAATACCTTAAAAGGTCAGAAGCTGGAACTCATCGATATCTCTGGAAACAGTCGTGCAGTTCTATCAACGAACACAGACGGTGGGGTAGATTTCGCGCTGCTGGATAAGGGAGGTAGAAAGCGTGCAATTCTTGGTTTAAAAGATAACGGAGAGTCTATATTCCAAGTTGTAAACGAGGAAGGTAACTCAGGAATCTTTGTTGCCGTTAACAGAAAAGGTGAGTCCTCCCTTGTCGCAATTGATCCATCAACGTCCAGAAGCATAGCAATCAAGGGAAAAACCGATGAAGTCGGAATGTAGAGTTATGCTCGAAAGTTGTGGATGAGGGGCTGAGGTAGGCGGCGTATTCTGGATGGTCTTCGAGGTCATCCATTCCTGTTGAGAGGAGCGAATACGCCATGAGTGAAGATAAGGTCATTCGGTTGAAGAGTCCAGGGA
>NZ_DASPLO010000196.1:0-33571 GCF_035627495.1 Methylocaldum sp. | reverse complement strand
GGCACTGGCGAAAACTCAATGGCATTCCCCGCTTGGCTCAGGTTATCGAGGGAGTCGTGTTCAAGGACGGAGTTCGGGAAGACGCCGAGAAAATCGCCGCCTGAGTCCGCCCCGTACACAAAATTTGACCATTACTCGCGTACTTTGCCAAGGAGTCACTGCAAAGTACGCGTTCATGAATCAGGACTTTGCCATGAATCGGCCAAACCAGGCCTGGGTGACTAACCTGACCTCTATCGCGACGAACGGAGGTTGGCTCTACCTGGCGGGGATCAAGGATCTCTACGCCTGCGAGATTGTCGGTTATGCGATGGGCAGCCGCATGCCCAGGCGTTGGTGAGCCAAGCCTTGATCCGCGCTGTGAAGCTCAAGCGACCGAGGCCGGGGCTAATCCATCACTCCGACCGCGGCAACCAGTATTGTTCGTACGGGTATCAACGGCTGCTGCGACAATTCAAGATGGAGGTGTCCATGAGCCGCAAGGGGAACTGTTACGACAATGCGCCGATGGAGAGCTTCTGGGGGACATTAAAACAAGGGCTCGTCCATCACCGGCGTTATGCCACACAGGCGGAGGCGATCGCAGAGATTAGCGAGTACATCGAACTCTTCTACAACCGTCAAAGACGGCATTCGCGGCTCGGCAACCGCTCACCCATCGCCTTCCAGCAGGCACAGGCAAAAAAGGTGAGCACTTAACCGATGGCGTCCACTATTGACGACCCAGGCCAGATTACTCGCTCCGAGCAGGACCACGGGCTACGCCGTCCGATCAAGTCTCGCCCTAGCGGACTGTGTGGGGCCGGGGCCTCTTTACACCCCTGTCTGAATTACCCCAACAAATAAAAAAAGACCTACCCGAAGGTAGGTCTTTTTGGAAGGAGGATCACGTACTAGTTATAGCTGAGGAGATACGGTTGTATTCGATAATTTTTGGGAATCCCCGTCAGGCGAGCTTCCGCATCCGATTACGCCAATGGCAGCAAAGACGAGACAAACCGCAGCAAGTAGTTTCTTCATGATTTCCTCCGTTATTACCCATTCCGTTATTGCCCATTTCAGGCGTAATTGGTTTACCACCTTGCTGCCTCTCAGTCAAGACTGTTTTGTGATCGGATGGCTGTCCCAAAGTTCGTTCGCCGAGCATCGCGTCGCCGTAACGGTCCCCTCCTGGAGGGCTTTCCCCATAGTCCAGAACACATGCAAAAGCCCTGGGATAACAAGTGAGCCGATACCATCGGTGTGAGCCTCTGATTCCGCGACGGAACCGAGTGCATAATGCGGCCGGTCACTTCGCTTCTCGATCCCTGTACGCGCCGAGTCGGCTTGGTTCGATAACATTTTCCGGTGGCATGTCCGAGAAGAGTCATCTATGAACCCCTCGTTGGAAACATGCGGTTCGGGCTGCACCCGCGCCAAACGCGGTTCATGCTCATCCGCAAAGCCGAGAGCCTTGGGAAGCGAATGGTGTAAGCTCTCGGTCACCGATCGAGCCGATCTTCCTCTCGGTACGACAGCCCCTCAGCCGGGCACTCGGCCGAACAGCGTGTGATGCTTGCTAGGACATAGCTACGTTGAAGTGAATCGTCCGATTTTCACTACCCGCAGATGCTCTCAATGGGTCTGATACTTCTTAACCAGCTCTTCGATCTCTTCCACTTCTTCTTGATGAGATTGGCGATACCGCTGATGAGCGTCGCGGATACTCGCCAGATGCGTTTCAATATTCTCGGAGGTAAGCAAAACGCCGAAATCGTCGGCGATTTGGCGATCTGCCTCTGAATAATTCAAGACACGATCAAGCACCAGGTCTCCCAGCTCTTTTCGATAGTGAGAAGACTCCCAAAACCAGCGCATCATGGTTTCCTGGTCTCCTAAAGCCGGCACCGCCTCCGTCGTATATGTGTTGTAACCGGAAAAGTCCCATAGTGGGAAGGGTTTGCGCCTGCGCTCTCGCGCAACCTCTTCATTGAGTCGGACGATCTTTCTTTTCCAAGTCTCCCATTCATCCCAGAGCCCCGTGCTGGCCGTCAGTTCCCATTGCCGTGCGTGAGCCGGCGAAATGAGAATATAGAATTCAATCTTGCTCCGGTGAGCGTCTTCAAGAATCCTTCGAAAGTAATCAAACGTATTTATGCTTCCGTCTTCCGAAACGAAGTCGAATTTCTTGTGCGGCCTTGGGAAATACAGATGAGTCACGTAGTTCAGTTCGCTATAAAGAGCCGCTTCGTGTCTTCCTCCGTGCATCATCATGATGGCTTCCTTGTCTGGCTGTTCCACTTGTCCGCGCGGCAGAATCACATTATCGCGATTGGTCTGTTGAAAAAGGGTCTTGAGGCTTGCCGTCGTTGCGTCAACGGATGCCAAGGTTTCCAGCATGTCCGTTATTATGGCGATATTCCGCTTGTCCCCGTGAATATCCGATGCTAATCGTTTCTCAGTGAAGTCCGGACCAGGAGGTCTATAGGCATTGAATTGGAAGAAGTCGATGGCCAGCACGACTTTCCTTAATCGTCGTTCCGCATTGGCGTGCTGGAAATAGCGCAGGTTCTCATAGATAGTCGCTCCATTCAGCGCCAAATTGTAAGTATTAAATTCAGGGAACAGTGCCGGATGTTCAGGATCAAGGCCATGTTCGGTACGGGAGCTGCCAATCACCAGTGCGTCGGGTTTTCGCGCTTTAACGGCATGGGCTTTGGTCAGCCGCAGATGCTTGAATAATTCGGGTTTGTTGGCATTGATCCCTTCCCAACTGGGAGAACCGAAAATGGAAAAAGGGTTCACCAGGTAATTCATCAGGATGATGAGAGCCAAGAGAACAACGGCACCAATACCGATCGTATCGAGATAAGCCGCAAACTGGCGTTCGCTCGGCGTCAATGGGCCCCTGCCCAGAAGCCGTGAAGAAATCGTAGCGGGCCCCGCGAATCGGACGTGGGATAAAGAGACGGAATCGGGCTTTGTGGCAGGGTTATTCACGGATTCTCAGAATTGAAAATAGAGAAACTCACTGACTTTGGTGAGACTCAGTACATCAAATACAAAGACTAACAGGGTGAGATAAGCCCACATGGGCGTCGGGCGCCATTCCATCCATCTCCAGCGAAAACGATGTATCTCGCCCTTGTAGGTTTCGAATGCCGGGTGATAATTACGCATGAGTTGTTGGGTATTGGGCAGAAACAGAATGAACATCGTCAATGCCAATAGCCATGCGCCTGCCACCTCGGGTTTAGCACCGGCCACGTGCGCAAAAACCCCATCGAACGTGACCCCTATCCCCTGCAGCCACTCGCCGAAACGTCCAAGAACCCGGAGGGCCTCGGGTTCCAGTGATACACCATTGGCTCCGATCATTCCGAGCCACATGCTCTTCGTGCCGGTTATGGTCTCCGCCCGAAAAGGCACCCAGGCGGAGACCACCGCGATGAATGTCACTGTCCAACCGAATGCCTTTCCCAACCGGCCGGTTGCGGCCTGACCACCGAACAGCGAGCGCCAGGCATGATTGACGATGAGAAAGATGCCATGCAGTCCGCCCCACACCACAAAGTTCCAGCCGGCGCCGTGCCACAGGCCGCCGAGCAGCATCGCGATCATGAGATTGACATAACGTCTCACCGGCCCCTTCTTGTTCCCTCCGAGAGGAATGTAGAGATAATCCCGCATAAAGCGGGAGAGCGTCATGTGCCAGCGCCGCCAGAAGTCGATGATATTGGTGGACTTGTAGGGCGAATTGAAGTTGAGGGGCAGCCGAATGCCAAACATCCTGGCCAACCCGATGGCCATGTCGGAATAACCCGAGAAGTCGAAGTAGAGCTGGAGGGTATAGGCCAAGGCGCCCGCCCACGCCTCGAAAAAGGTCAGCGCAATGCCGCTATCGGCTGCGTTGAATGCTGGCGTGGCATAGGCAGCGATGCCATCGGCCAGCACCACTTTCTTGAAGAGACCGATGGCGAAAATGGTGAAGCCGACGGCATGGCGTCTGATGTTCAGCTTATAGAGGTCATCCCGGGCGAATTGCGGCATCATTTCATGATGGTGCACGATGGGACCCGCGATCAACTGGGGAAAGAAGGTGACGAAGAGGCAGAAGTGGAGAAAGTTATACTCCTTGGTTCCGCCCTTATAGGCATCGACGAGATAGGCGATTTTCTGAAAGGTGATGAACGAGATGCCGAGGGGCAATATGATGGCCTCCGCGCCGAGAATATCGCCGAATAGAAAATTGATATTTTCGACGAAAAAGTTCGCATATTTATAATATCCCAGGAGCGACAAATTGACGGCAATACCGAAGATCAATAGCCATTTTTTCGAAGAGGGATAACTTTCGCCGCTCAGGGAAATACCAAGAGCGTAGTTGAACAAAATGGAGGCCAAGAGTAATCCCAAGTAGGCGGGATTCCACCACGCGTAGAAGAAGAGCGACACACCGATCAGCCAGGTGATGGCAACTCTGTGATGGCCGCGACTTCCGATGGCAAAGAAGCCGAACAGAGAAATAGGGAGTAATAAAAAGATAAATTGGTAGGAGTTGAAGAGCATCAGAATTACTTGGTTCGACGTGCGGGACTTGAGGGTTTTGATAGGTGATCGACTTCCTACTCATTTTCCGCACCCCGCAGGATCTCCGCGGACGCAGGCGATCCTAGAATCCTTTACAAATAGATACTGCTTATAACAGTAAAAGCCACCATCGATTCGCCTTCCCCTCGGGCAATGCCTCGCCGAGCATTGCTTAGCTAAGACTTAGCCTACCTGGAGCTCAACTCGGCAGCAAGATCGATCGCCGCACCTCCCGCCAAGTGCTCGTTCGGTACGCCGGCTTGCGCCTTGTGCAGGTGCCGGGATTTTTTCGCCCCTCTTTCCGATTTTTTTCCAACCGCGCTCAGGCTGACTTCAGTACAGCCAGCGCCCAAGTCCATGCAAAATTCCACAATGTACTCATCGAAGGAGTACAGGAAGCGTAGCGGCAGCGGAGCGGAGTGCGACGACCTCCGCGTAGCCGTAGGGCCGGCTGTTTTGTCGGAGTCTGCGCGATAGCGCAGGTGGAGACAAAACAGAAGGCATCAGGCACGGTGTCAAGTCATTTGTGGGAACCCTGGCGCGTACTCCGCTTCGGACCATTACCCCCTAAACCAATCCGGTCTGGGGTAAGCATTGCTCTATTCACCGGCGGTCGCATAACGGCCAAAAGCGGAAGCTCAGGGTCCGTATAACGACGGTCTCAAAATCGGCCAGAGCCGCCACTCAGAAGAATCAATGGAATCCGGAGCAATTTGTTTAAAGCTAATCCAATATGAAAGTGTCTAATGAAATGCTAAGGCACATGTAGCCAAAACAGCAAATGAACCGAGAGCGGAATGGGTTGAGACTGTGTAGTTAGGGGCGAAGGGTGTGACACTCGTTCGCTTGGTGTGTGCAGTATGCGGACATACCGCTCATGTTCCCATCAAACTTACAGATCCAGACTGGAACGGCAAGTTTGATCTGAAACAGAAAATCAATCATCCCCGCAGGAAGTCATGAAGCAGACGCTACGAACAGCCAGCGCCAGAGGAGAACTTGTGCAACCCTTCACCTTTAAATATAACGTCTCAATATGCCTGTTTCAATTCCTTCTTTTCTAAAGAACGCAAGAGATCTACCTCTTTCCAGTTCACGAACCAGAATTTGGTGCCGCTGTTCGCGAGAAAGTCGGCTATGTCTGAGCGGGTTGGTTGGGGCAGGCTAAGATGGCTATAAAGTCTATCAATCCACCGACTTTTTTCAGCATCATGTACAAAGGGGCAGCTCAAGAGGTCCGCAAGGAGGTGGGCCTTTTCAGTGTTGATGCGGATGTCGGAAAGGTCTTTTATTTTATTGTTCGCCTTTGCCACGATGCTTTTTTTTGCCTTGACATAACGCTTATCGTCACGAATATAAAATAAACACGAGACAATATCAAAATAAGAAAGGTTGTCATCCCTGTCAAACAGCCTATTAATTACTTCAGGAGGGAGTAAGTAACCTTCGCCTAGCTCACGTATCGCTAAGAGGATGTTGATAGATTCTAGAGGGAGAAAATGGTCTATCTCGTCAGCACTCCGTACATTGCTTCCTACCAATAGCTGCTCTGATAGCTCATATATTTTTTGCTTGATGGTCTCGCTCGTGCAGCCAAGGTGTTTAACGCTAAAGCGGACGAGAATAATTATTGCTGTTGAAAGCTTATACGATGCGCTAACTGACGGAGATACACTGTAGAGAAAATATAAGACTTCCAATAAAATCAGACTAGCGTCTCTGTAAACCTCTGCTTCTGCACTATTTGATAGCTCGGCCTGTACATTGGCAAGTTTCTTTACGCGCTCAGTAAAAACAGAAATTAGATAAGATGAAACCTCATCATAATTGACGGAGTTGTACGAGCAGAGAGCTTTAATCTGACTAATGAAGCTGCGGGTAAGCTTCCACTTACTATGGATTTTCTTTGGAGTCAGAGACTGCCTGTCGTTGGATTCGGCTAAAAACTTATCCGAGAATTCATTCGCAAGCCGGCTGGCTTCACGCGTCACGCGGGATTTTAGCGTTATAAATGGCCTTATAATTCGAATCGATTTGGCTGTATTCGCGTGGAGGTTGAAAGCGACCAGGGCGTCACTGTAGCACTCATAAACAGCCTTGGCGGTTTCATCGTCATTCGTGAAAATAAAAACGTCGTCAACGTAGCGCCTAAACGAATAGTCAACATCAAAAACGAGTTTTCGCTGCCCGTTTTCTAACTTTTTTATGGTACGTAAATCGATCGCTTGAAATATAAGTTCGGCGAAAATACGGCTAAGCTCCGGCCCAATAACTATCCCATTCGTCTCGTTATGGTTGGTATGCCGCATTAAAGCATCGAATTGTTGGGCGAAAGTTGTATCCACGGATACGTGCTCTTTTGTGAAGGGCTTGTCCTTCAGTGCCCAAGAGAGGCTGTGCGTATAGATGCTATCAAAACACTTTGATACATCAAGTGTGACAAGGGTTGAGAAATGCTTTTCCAAATCAAAAAAAGTCTTAGAGTCAAAGAACTTGTAGAGTCGATCATATCCCCTGTAGGAAAAAAATGATGGGCTATGCTTGCTATAGCGATCGACCCATGCCTCGGTAATGCCGCCAGTCTTGTATTGGTTTATATTTTCCCATGCGGTTTTGGTATAGAAGGTGCTCGCGACCTTTTGAGGCGATCGGATTGATGCCGGGCTTTTTGTGCAGTAATGAAGTATCAATTTTTGATACTTCTTATAAAAATTCTTGATATTCCATTGTGACCGGGGGTGTATCAACGATAGCCGTCGAAACTCCAAGGAGTTCTTGCGAATTTTATAAGAGAATGGAACTGTGAATGATTTGGTGTCCCCAACGACCAAGCTGTCCAGTAAAAAATCAAAGATTTGATTCGATTTTTGGATTTTCTTGATGTTTAAGTACAGCCCGTCATTTGAAAATATAATAGGAGTTTCATACGGTGCCGTTTCAGTGACTAACACCCGTGCGCAGTCACTTTTGTTTATGCAGTTTGGCGTCCTGTTCCTAGTCATTTTCCCAGCACCTTTGTATGTCTTTGATAGTGCTAGGATGAAAATATACGAAGAAGCGCTCCGCATGGCCTCGCTTGAAGCTGTGGCACAATAACTTTCTCTTCTGGGCGGACGTTAAGATGGTCGCTATTTTTGAGAATGGCCTGCCATGCCTATTTAGGACAGATCGGCGTAGAAAGTCATCAAGTTCGATAAGTCCATTGTCCGAGTCACTCGTTATTTGTGGGTAGCTGTAATAAATGCCAGCCATCTTGTTTTTGTCTCTGTTTATATCTCTAACGCTAAAATTTGAAGTTAAGAATTTTATGCGTAAAACTAGTAGGTTAAAATTGCCGTCGTTTAAGAAAGCGAGTAGCGAGCGAATTATTCGGAACTTGATTTTCTTTAACTTCGATGTTGCGATTCCAACTTTAACGGAGCGGGTATGGCGTTCTGGTCTTAGGTCTTTGATCTTTCCTGGTTCATAAACGCTAATGCGGTACCCAAGGTAACTACACTCAAATAAAGGCTTGGTTAAAGCCGCTTGCTTGGTAGGGCTAACAATCGATAGTAGGGAATTAATGCTTTTCTTGTTGTTGTTGTGAAATGAGAGTCCTGAAGGTAAGAGTGCTTTAAGGTTATTAAGAAAAACACGCTCGTGCTCTTTGGTGTTAGTTATTATGAGAATATCGTCTACATATCGTTCGTAGAAATAGACCCCTGTAAGCATTTTTAGCTTGTAGTCAAAAGGCTGCATCATCAGATCGGCTAGCGTGGCACTTACGGCAAGGCCGCGTGGTATACCGGTTCCCCCCGACGCTTTGAAGTGGCACAGCAATTCCCCTACTAAATGTCGTGTAGACGGGCTAATGCCAGGTAGAGAACTGACGGTCTTAAAAACCTCATCAGTTGAGAAAGACTCGTAGAAACTCTCGATGTCCAGTCGATATAGGCGATAAGGAACTCCCTCGGAAACCAAGTGGGTTAATATCTCAACTATGGACTCCCTATTGGGCTGCCGAATTCTGGTAAGTCGCTTGATGTTTGAATTAACTTGGCGGAGAACTAGCTCGTGAGTTAAATGGTTGGCGCGATAGATTCGTTTGTCACCCCTCTCAAAATAGGTGAGCGGATTGCTACCGCTGTAGGCAGTTTGTGCCGAGATAACGGCGGAATCGAGGATGGCTAATTTATTCGCTTCAACATAGAGACTTTTGTTTTTCCTAAAGTCGCTCTTTCTTAGAGCCCGCGAAATGGATGCTCTATTGAATGAGTGGTCATGCACGGCTCAATTCCGTTATTGTTTTGGAATAGCCTATGATATTAGCAACTCCTAGCAATAATGGGATCAGGTCGTACCAATTGGCACCGAACACGAAGCCAATACTGCTCTCAATGCACCGGGGACTTCGGGGTGATAGGCGGCGCTTGTAGCAAAACCACCAGGTTTCCTACTTCCTTCCTACCAAAGAACAAAGGGTTACTAGCGCTATGCGGATAACTCTTTGTTTTAATAGTTAGCCCTCTCGGAGTAGTACCCGAGCAGCAACGGATTAGAGTCCTTGCTCATGTTCTGTCACTGTCCGCTCTGGCCGATAGGCTAGCAGCCGCCATCTTTGGAGATTTGTCTGCTCAGCCTCTGTAAGCGGTCATTTGATCTCGTGCTGTCGAACGGCGCCAATGGGTTGTTAGGGTAGATTCTGTCGTTCTCGTGAGGTGCCCCCAAGTACGGCGGGGTAGCAGGCAGCGATTCAGTCCCGGTTCGCAATTGCGTTTTTTTGGGTCGTTCGGATGCGCTCCGCGATGCCCAGCGGACTGGCATCGTAGGCGGCTTTGGCCGCTTCCAGCGCGGTTTGGGCAATGGCGGCCTCTTCCGCCGTCAGCGGTAAACGGCCGGCCATGTGGGTGGCATTCGGCACGGCGTTCAAAATGGCGGCCCGGTTTGGGTGCTCCTGGACCGGGATCAGCCGATCGGTCTCTTTCTTGCCGGCAAGATAAACGGCAGTTCCCATGACCTCGACCTTCCGGCCGTCCGCAGTGGTTTTAACATAGGTACTCATGGCGGCTTTTTTATCCTGGGATTGGTTGTGCTCGTCGTTCGCGCCTTAGGGTTTGACGCGCGGACGCTCCGATGGCGCGTAATTGCTGAAATGCCCTTGGCGTGCCGCTTGCGCCCGGGCTCGGGACACGAGGCCCGCCGTCTTACCCTTGGGCGCCGTCAGCGACGGCAGTTTTTCCATGGATTGATTCCCGCATTCCGGGCAGGCCGGAACGGCGGACTGGCTAACCAGCAGTTCGAAGGTTTTATCGCATTGGCTGCAATGGTAATCGTAGATCGGCATAGATATCTTGTCGGTTGAACGAAAACTAATCCGCCGGCCCGGAGGGCGTTAGGAGGTCGTCGGCCGCGCCGTTTTCCCGTTCCCGGCTCCATTCCGAGGGCGTATAGACTTTCATGCTGATGGCGTGCAACGCACCGGTCGCCAACGGTTCCCTGACCGCCGCCAGCACCTTTTGCTGGCGCTGGACCTGCGTCAGACTCTCGAAAACCTCTCCGACCACGACTACCGAAAAATTGCAGCCCTCGCCGGAAACGGAGAGCTGGCAGTTCGGAATGCCGGCTTCGATGAGGTTACGGACTTCGGCGATTTCCATGACCGTCAACCGGCTTCTTTGCCGGCAACGGCTTTTTCCAGCATGGGTTTGAGTTCGCCCTTTTGGGCGATCTCCGCAACGATATCGCTGCCGCCGATGAGTTCGCCATTCACGAACAGCTGGGGGAAGGTGGGCCACTCCGAGATGCCGGGCAACTTTTCCCGAATGGAAGGTGCCTGGAGCACGTTGACGTAAGCGAAGGGAATTCCGGTGGCCTGGAGCGCCGCTACGGCCTTGGCGGAAAAACCGCATTGCGGCATCTCGGGCACCCCTTTCATGTACAGAATGACCGGATGGGTGGCGAGCTGTTCGCGGATGGTGTTTTCAATGCTCATATCGAGTTCCAAAGATAAGGTAAGGCCGCAGACGGGCGTAACGCTAATCAGCCAAGGGACGAGGACATCAAAACCCGGAAGCAAAGCCCAGCAGTTCGACGGTAATGTCTTCCGTTCCCAAGACCTTGGTCTGACAGGCCAACCGAGATTTGGAGCCGACGCCGACAATGGTGTCCAGTTTTGCGTGCTCCGGAGCCGCGGTTCTCGACAGTCCCTTCTTGCCGGTTTGCACGAAGATATGACAACTGCCGCATTCAGCGTTGCCGCCGCACTTGTGCATGATGTTTTCGTCGGCGGCCAGGATGGCCTCCAGAAGGCTGGTTCCTTCCTTGACCTCGATGGTTTTTCCGGATGGCATTATGGTTAGAGTCGACATGTGATTACCTCTGTGTGTTTTAGTGGATTGAAAACTCAATACGTCGCAGGGATCTCGTCGATCGGATAACCCCCATGACGGATCACAGTCCCGCGGCGAGGGAGCCGATCACCGACCCACCCACCGTATCGGCGCTGTCCAGCTCCCTTAATTTGTCGAGTATCCTCTCGCAGCACTCGACGTCCCCCTGGCGGAGACGGATAAACGCCAGCGCCTTGAGGGAAAAAAGGTAGAAATGCTGAGGAGTGTCATGCCGGGTCCAATCGGTGGTCTCCGGCGTGAGCGTCTCGTAGATGTCGGGAAAGCCGCCTTGCCGGGCGGCGGTTTCCAATGCCGAGCGCGCCGCTTCCTCGGCATCCGCCAGTCGGCCTTTGTAGAAATAAAACTTGTAGAGCGAGAAATACACCGGCAGAGCTTCCGGCGCCTCGTGTCGCGCCTGCCGCAACAGCGCCTCGGCTCGTGACGTGTCGGCGTAGGCGCTCATGGCCTCCTCGAGCAAGCCGCCCGCCTTGGGCGGCACCGTACCGGCATAAAACGCTTCACGCATGGTCATTCGTTGCTGTCCGATCGGGTTCCTTCAGGACCATACCGCTTCGGGCGCGAGCAGACGCTCCACCGGTATGCCCTTTTCCAGGTGCTCGGTAACGATCTCGCCCACGTCTTCCGGTTTGACCTTGGTGTACATCACTCCCTCGGGGTAGACGATGACCGTTGGGCCGTAATCGCAAGCACCGAGACAGCCGGTGCTGGTCAGCGCGAATTTTCCGTGGAGCTGCCCTTGCTCGAACTGTTGGGCGAAAGTCTGAAGTACCGCCGCGCAGCCCAGTTGCGCGCAGGATCCGCGGGGATGACCTGGGGGCCTGGCCTGGGCGCAGACGAACACGTGTTTGGCGGGTTTCGGCATCGTGGTTCCTCGAATTGTAATTAAACGGCTTTCTTCTACACCGCGCCTGGGCTGCTATCCGCTAGCCGGTTTGTTTCCGGGTAACGAGGCTGGCCTTCATGCTGTCCAGGGAAATGCTCTTGCCCTCCTGATCCTGGAAGACCTTGAACACTTTTTCCTGGGCCGCATTGGAGGTCACAAAATCATCATGGGCCCGGGTCAGATGCTCCTTGCAGATGTTCCAGGCCGATGTTTCGTCCAGATCATCGGGAATCGGCGTTCTGGAGAGGTATTGGTTGAAGCGTTTCAGGATATGCAGGCGGTTGACGTGCAGGACCTCGGGTCGATACGCGATGCCGAAGAAATCGAAGAACTCCTCGGCTGCGGAGAAACTTTCTATGCGTTGCAGTACAGGATTCATGAATTATTCCTCTTCGGGGTTGTTTCCGGGTCGTGCGCGTATCGGGTCAGCCGGGCAGGTTGGGGAAACGCTCGAGCATAGCCGTTTCCCGGTAAAAACTCTGGAGCTCGGCGGTGCTTGGCGACCGTTTGGTCTGATTCGCATGAAAGCGTATCCGCTTCAATAGCTGAGCGGCGGCGATTTCGCTCAGGTCGATCCCAAGTTCGCGATAGCGCTGGATGACGGCATGCGATCCCGAATGCTTGCCCAGCACCACTCGATGCTCGCGCCCCAGATCCTTGGGATTTACGCCTTGATAGTTGAGTACATTCTTCAAGAGGCCATCCACGTGGATACCCGCCTCATGGGTGAAAACGGCCTCGCCGACGATGCTCTTGTTGGGTGCCACAGGACGTCCCGAAGCCTGGGCCACGAGCTCTGAAATGGCTCCGAATCGGCTCACGTCGATGCCGGTAGGCCGTTGGTATAACTGGTGCAAAGCCATGACCGTCTCCTCGAGGGCGGCGTTGCCGGCCCGTTCGCCAAGGCCGTTGACCGTGGTGTTGACGTGGCTCGCCCCGGCCTGGATCGCGACCAGGGTATTGGCGGTGGCGAGGCCAAAGTCGTTGTGGGCGTGCATTTCGATCTCGAGATCCACGGCTTCCGCGAGGCGCCGGATGCGTTCGTAAGCGGAGATGGGGTCCAGCAGCCCCAGGGTATCGGCGAAGCGGATGCGGCGGGCGCCGGCCCGTTGTGCGGTTTCCGCCATTCTCAGCAGAAAATCCGGATCCGCCCGGGAAGCGTCCTCGGCACCTACGCAAACATCCATGCCGGTATCCAGCGCGCGTTCCACGATGCGGGCCACGGCCGCGATCGCCCAGTCGCGATCGCGGCCGAGCTTATGAAGCAGCTGGATATCCGAAACCGGAATCGACAGATTGACCAGATGGGCTCCGCTGCCGGCAGCCGCTTCCAGATCGGCCTCGCACATCCGGCCCCATACCATGAGCCGAGCGGGCAGGCGGAGCCCCGCAATGGCGCCAATGATCTCCCGTTCCTCCGGTCCCATCATCGGGATGCCGATTTCCATTTCCGGAACGCCGGCGGCGGCCAGAGCGCTCGCGATGGCAAGCTTTTCCTCCGCGTTGAAGGCAACCCCGGCGGTCTGCTCGCCGTCCCGAAGGGTGGTGTCGTTGACGATGACCTTCCGCGGATTCATGGTTAAGCCTTCTTTTCTTTCGCGAGGTTCCGGCTGTAGCGCGGAATCTCGATGGTCAGATCGGCGCCTTTGACGAAAGCCTGGCAGGCCAGCCTGGAATGCGGCTCGAGACCCCAGGCGCGGTCCAGCATGTCTTCCTCGCCTTCGTCGGCGCTGTCCAAAGTTGCGAATCCTTCCCGCACGATGACATGGCAGGTGGAACAGGCGCAGGCATGTTCACAGGCGTGCTCGATCTCGATGCCCGCGGCCTGCAGCGCCTCGCAGATGGTCTGTCCCTTGCGGGCGGCTACGACGGCGCCTTCCGGGCAGAGTTCGGTGTTAGGCAGGACGGTAATGTTCGGCATGGTCAGGTGCTACCTTTCTCGAGCCTGTTGTCGGGGCGTACGTTCATCTCTTCTTCCAAAGCATTAGTCAATCTCAGGCTTCATGTAGGGTGGGTTAGACGCGCATCACCTCGGAGCCGATCGATTTCCATGAAGCTTCGTGCGCGTCGTAACCCACCGTTCGAGGTGTGACGCCGGCATGGTGGGTTACGGCGCGCGGGGAGGCCGGTGCGAGATGGAAACGCCGTGTCTGTACGCGCCTAACCCACCCTACAAAAGCTACGAAAACGCGGGTTTTCTGCGGTGTGTTCATGCTCATACGCGCAGTTCTTCGAGTTTCTGTCCGGTCAATGCGGTTTTGATGCTGTAGTCCATGCGCCGGCCGGCGAACTCGGTGCTCGCCTCGTTCAGTGCATCGGCGGCTTTTTTGATCGCTTCCCAGTCGGAGCCCTCGACGGTTTCGCGCAGAACTCCCATCCCCTGCGTAATGACAGCCAGTTCGTCCGCGGACAGGAGTCCGCCGTCTTCGGCCAGCGCCGCTTCGGTGGCTTCGATTAGGCGCGCCGCCTCGACTTTCTGTTCACGCAAGCGTCGCGCCACGATATCGTCCTGGGCGTGCCGGTAAGAGTCCTCGATCATGCGGGTGATGTCGCCGTCGTTCAGACCGTAGGACGGTTTGACCTCGATTTTGGATTCGACCCCGCTGATTTGTTCCGCGGCCGACACGTTCAGCAAGCCGTCGGCGTCCACCTGGAAGGTTACCCGGACGCGGGCGGCGCCCGCCACCATGGGGGGAATGCCCCGCAGTTCGAATCGCGCCAGCGAGCGGCATTCGCTGACCAGTTCGCGCTCGCCTTGCACCACATGGATGCTCATGGCGGTCTGGCCATCCTTCCAGGTGGTGAATTCCTGCGCGCGCGCCACTGGCAGGGTGGAGTTCCGGGGAATGATCTTCTCGGCCAGGCCGCCCATCGTTTCGATGCCAAGGGAGAGCGGGATCACATCCAGCAACAGCCAATCGTCGCCGGCACGGTTGCCGACCAAGGCATTCGCCTGTAGGGCGGCGCCGATGGCCACCACCTTGTCCGGATCCAGATTGGTGAGCGGCGGTTGTTGAAAGAACTCGGCTACCGCCTTGCGGATGCAGGGCATGCGGGTGGCTCCGCCCACCAAAACGACGCCCTTGATGTCCTTGATGGACAGCCCCGCATCGCGGAGTGCCTTTCGCACTGGCGCCAGCGTTCTTTTCACCAGGGCTTCGGTCAAGACATCGAAGGTTTCCCGGGACAATGTGCGATCCACCACGGTGCCGTTGGACAGTGCGGCATTGAATTGCGTCCTGGGCAGCTCGGAGAGACGCTCCTTGGCCGCCCGCGCCGCGCCGAGGAGCCGGCGCGCATCGCCCGCGGTCGGAGACGGGATGCCGGTTTCCCGGAGCAGCCAGTCATAAATCGCGTAGTCGAAATCGTCTCCGCCCAGCGCCGGATCGCCGTTGGTGGCCAGCACTTCGAAAATGCCGCGGGTGAGTTTGAGTATCGAAATATCGAAGGTACCGCCACCCAGGTCATAAACGGCGTAAACGCCTTCGGCCTCTTGATCGAGTCCGTAAGCGACGGCCGCCGCGGTGGGTTCGTTCAACAGGCGGAACACTTCGAGTCCGGCGAGCTTCGCGGCATCCTTGGTGGCTTGGCGCTGGGCTTCGTCGAAATAGGCGGGGACCGTGATCACCGCGCCGGTGAGTTCGTCACCCAAGGACCGGACCGCCCGCTCGCGCAAGGCTTTGAGAATTTCAGCCGAGACCTGTACCGGGCTCACCGTCCCCGCCTGGGTTTCGAACTGTACCATGCCGGGGGTGTCGGCAAATCGGTAGGGGGTGCCGGTCCGTTCCGGCAGATCGTCACGGCCACGGCCCATGTAGCGCTTGACCGAAACGAAAGTGTTCGCGGGGTCGTCGCTCTGCCAGACCCCGGCTTCGTAGCCGACGTCCACCCGGTGGTCGGCATGGTAGTGCACCACCGACGGCAACAGGACGCGCCCCTGAGCGTCTTCGAGTACGACCGGACGGTCCTCGCGGACAGTGGCCACCAGCGAGTGGGTGGTGCCGAGATCGATGCCCACCGCCAGCCGTCGCGGCTTGGCGGGAGCTTTTGCGCCGGGCTCGGAAATTTGCAGCAGCATCAGTCCTCCAATACAGCCTGGGCCTGATCGAGATCGCGGCCTAGCTTTTCGAGAAACGCCAGTTGGCGTACCAGGTCCGCCGCCGCCGGATGACGCTGCTCGACGTCGAGCAGGGTGGCGAGCGAACCGAATAAACTATCCATCTCCGTCCGGAGGCGCAGCGCCAGCCTATCCAGTGCCGGCTGGCTGCGCAGAGCCAGCGCTTCCTGCAATTCCTCGCGCCATTCGATCTGCTCCAGCAGGAACTCCGCGGGCATCGCCGTATTATCCTCTTCCCGGGTATCCACGCCGTGAATCCGGAGAAGATAGCGCGCCCGCTCCAAGGGCAGTTTCAAGGTACGGTAGGCCTCGTTGGCGAAAGTCGCCCATTGCAGGAACAGACGCTTTTCGGTATCGCTCAAGTGCGCGGCCTTGTCGGGATGCACGCGGGCCTGAATCTCCCGGTAATGGCTGTCGAGTTGGTCGAGATCCAGTTGGAACATGGCTGGCAATTGAAACAACTCGAAGTAATTGCGTGTCGCCGCCGGAGTCATCATTACACCTAAACGTTGAAACTCTCGCCGCAGCCGCACTGGTTCTTCACGTTGGGATTATTGAACTTGAAGCCTTCGTTCAAACCCTCCCGCACATAATCCAGCTCCGTCCCTTCGAGATAGGCCAGGCTTTTCGGATCGACCAGCACGGTGACGCCGAAGCTCTCGAAGGTTTGGTCTTCCGGGGCCGATTCGTCGACGAACTCCAGGGTGTACGCGAGACCCGAGCACCCCGAGGTCTTGACGGCCACTCTAAGGCCCAAGCCGGCGCCACGGGCGGCCAAATGCTTTTGCACTTGGCGCGCCGCTTTTTCCGTCAAGGTTACTGCCATAATCTGAACTCCCGTTTTATCGCCGTAGTTCACTGGGACTGGGAGGAACAACCGGAGGCTATCGAGAACGAGCTGCCGCAACTGCAGGACGAAGCGGCATTCGGGTTCTTGATCACGAACCGCGAACCTTCCAGCCCTTCCTGGTAGTCGATTTCGGCCCCAGCGAGATATTGCAGGCTGGCCGGGTCGACCATGAGAGTCACCCCGTCCGTCTCGACCGTGGTGTCGTCGTCGGCAATGGTTTCCTCGAAGGAGAAACCGTACTGAAAGCCGGAACAACCGCCACCCGAGACATAAACCCGAAGCTTCAGATCCGGATTGCCTTCTTCGGCGATGAGCTCGCTGACCTTGTTGGCCGCGTTGCTGCTGAAGATGAGGGGAGGGGGCGGCGGTGTCAGGTCTTGAATGTCAACCATGGCGTTCACTGCGTTCATGATGCTGTCCTCGTTATGCGGCGGATTTGCAAATGTCGTAACCGGCGTCGTCCACGCCGCTTTTCGCCCGATAATCGTTGACGGCGGCCTTGATGGCATCCTCGGCGAGGACCGAGCAGTGGATTTTGACCGGCGGCAGAGCCAGGGCTTCGGCGATTTCGGTATTTTTGATGGCCAGGGCTTCCTCGACGGTTTTGCCCTTCACCCATTCGGTGACCAGGGAGCTGGACGCGATCGCCGAACCGCAGCCGTAGGTTTTGAACTTGGCGTCTTCAATTACGCCGTCGTCGTTGACCTTGATCTGCAGCTTCATCACGTCGCCGCAGGCGGGCGCGCCGACGACGCCGGTGCCGACTCCGTCTTCCTCTTTGCCGAAGGTTCCCACGTTGCGCGGGTTTTCATAGTGATCGATGACTTTCTCGTTGTACGCCATGATGCTCTCCAACTGGTTGGTGATTTACGAATTCCGCTTAATGCGCGGCAGCCCATTGCACTGAATTGATATCGATACCGTCCTTGTACATTTCCCACAACGGAGAGAGGTCGCGCAGGCGCTCGACTTTTTCCTTGATCAGGGAGATCGCGAAATCCACGTCCGCTTCGGTGGTGTAACGGCCGAAGGTGAACCGGAGGGAGCTGTGCGCCAGCTCGTCGCTGCGTCCCAGCGCCCTGAGGACATAGGAGGGCTCGAGGCTGGCGGAGGTACAGGCGGAACCGCTGGATACGGCGAGATCCTTGAGGGCCATCATCAGGGATTCGCCTTCGACGTAGTTGAAGCTCACGTTGAGGTTATGCGGTACCCGCTGTTCCAGGTCGCCATTGATATAGACCTCTTCGAGATCCTTGACGGCCGCGAGCAGCTTGTCCCGGAGGCCGCCGATCCGCTTCGATTCCTCGGCCATTTCCTCGCGGGCCAGACGGAAAGCTTCGCCCATGCCGACGATTTGGTGCGTGGCCAGGGTGCCGGAACGCAAGCCCCGCTCGTGCCCGCCGCCATGCATCATCGCCTTGAGGCGCACCCGCGGCTGGCGGCGCACGTACAGCGCGCCGATGCCCTTGGGCCCGTAGGTCTTGTGGGCGGAAAAAGACATCAGGTCGACCGGCAGCCGGGCGAGATCGATCTCGACTTTGCCGGTGGATTGCGCGGCGTCGACGTGGAAGATCACGCGATGCTCGCGGCAGATCGCGCCGATGGCGGCAATATCCTGCACCACGCCGATTTCGTTGTTGACGTGCATCACCGAGGCGAGGCTGGTGTCGGGACGGATCGCGGCCCGAAACGCCTCCAGATCCAGGAGGCCGTTGGGTAGCGGATCGAGATAGGTCACCTCGAAACCCTGGGCTTCCAATTCCCGCATGGTATCGAGCACCGCCTTGTGCTCGGTCTTGACGGTGATGAGATGGCGACCCTTGGTCTCGTAGAAATGAGCCGCTCCCTTGATGGCCAGGTTGTCCGATTCGGTTGCGCCGGAGGTCCAGACGATTTCCTTGGGATCGGCATTGACCAGTTTCGCGACTTCCTCCCGAGCGTCTTCCACCGCCTTTTCGGCGGTCCAGCCGAAGGCGTGGGACCGGCTGGCGGGATTGCCGAATGCTTCCGTCAAGAAGGGAATCATCTTTTCCGCGACGCGTGGATCAACCGGGGTCGTCGCCGAATAATCGAGATAAATCGGTAGTTTCATGGGCATGGTTTCTCCGGGTTCGCTGTCAACAAGAACCGGGCCGCTCGCCCCGAGCGGTAAGCCTTGCTGGGTTGCATTAGCTTAAGCAAGGGCTGTACCAACACGGCATGTGTCTACAAGTCGCCGATTAATAAAGAAAAATTATCGAAAGCCTGGCGCGGACGTTTGTCAGGTTTTAAACAAAATCGATCCGGAATGTCTCGATGTAGGGCTATCCGCCGGTTTTATCGTCCGGCTCGTAAGGCAAAGCCGAAGCTAGCCAAGTCCCGGCATTGCGGAGTCCTTTCCGCTGCTCGTCATTCCCCGTCCGATCTCCCGTTTGTCACGTTCGCTACAAAAATCGCCAAATCACCCGCGGTTCGTAACAAATGCAACAGCCTGCTTTCATTCGGGGAGTTGGTAGAAATGCTTATTCTTGGTCGGTTTGCTGTGGGAATCAATTGATGGCATGCCTTCTGCTTGAGCCTGCGTACCAAAAGACCGTACGAGTTCAGGGGTAAATCCGATTATGGACCTTACAAAGCGCAGTGCCACAGCAGGCGACCCGTTCGCCCGACGCGACTTTACCTTAGGTATTCCCGGGTTCAGCTACCGGGACCTGTACGATCCCATGCGCCTTAAAGAGCTTTCCGAAGTCTTCGATCGGACTTTGGAAGCGGAAGACCCCGAGGCCTACCGTACCTATAACATTTGCCGCACGGATAAAGACGAGAAACTGCCTCCGGCCGAGATGGCCAATGCGCTGCTCCGGGTCGCGCCTCACCTAGGCCGTTTCGTGGCGCGCCTGTTCAATGTGGAGGAAGAACGGGAAGCTCAACGGGGCGCAGCGGCCCGCGAGTTCGAAAGCGTTTTCACTTTTAAAAACACGGTGGTCAAACGCGCTGCCCAGAAGTTCACCGCCGAAGCGTTAGCGACCTTTAATAAGGAGGAACTGGCCGCCGCAATCGAAGACTTGAAGCGGGTAGTCTTTCCGGACGCCGCTGTGAGCCTTGATCCGGAACAGGCGCTGGCTACGGTCGCCGTTCGTCTGGAAACATTGGCGAAGCATTACCAGGCGAAAGCCAAAGGGGAACCCGGCGACTATGCGGGCGATGCGGACGCCGATACGGCCGCGCTGCGCCGAAAGCTGGAAGCCGACGACGGCGCGCGCCGGCGTTTCGCGGCGGCTCTGTCGGAGGCTGACCAGCCGGCCTTCATCGAGCGGCTTCTCGATCCCATCGAACGCTGGACCTATGCCGCACTCAACGATCCCGCGACCCGCGCAGAGGTCGCCGATTGGTTTTCATTGAAACAGCCCGAGCGCATCAACTATGAGCATCTGGTGGAGTGCCATACCGAACAACGGGAAGGATACGAGGTGCTGGCAGGGCCTCCGGACAAGCGCCGGCGGCGCGACGGTTTCGGCCTGACCGACCTTCGAGCCGCTGCCCGCGAGGCGAATTACGAGGTGGACCGCTGCGTCATCTGCCACGACCGCAACAACGATTACTGCTCCAAGGGGCAGCGCACCAAGGAGGGCGAGTTCCGCCACAATCCCCTGGATGTCACGCAGATCGGATGTCCTTTGGAAGAGCGCATCTCGGAAGCCTTCGCCCTGAAGCGGCAGGGAGACAATATCGCCGCTCTGGCCATGATCGTGGCCGACAACCCCATGGCGCCCGGCACCGGGCATCGCATCTGCAACGAATGCATGAAGGCCTGCGTGTTCCAGCGCGTCACCGAGCCGGTCAATATTCCGCAGGTGGAGACCAACATCCTCACCGATGTGCTGTTCATGCCTTACGGCTTCGAGATTTACAGTCTGTTGACCCGCTGGAATCCCTTGAACCTCAAGCGTCCCCATGCTCTGCCTTACAACGGGAAAAAAGTGCTGGTGGTGGGCTTGGGGCCGGCCGGCTATACGCTTTCCCACTATCTCCTGAACGAGGGCTTCGGCGTGGTGGCCATCGACGCCCTGAAAGTCGAGCCCCTGCCGGAAGAACTGACCGGGAAGGATGCGGGGCTGCCCGAGGCGGTGGACGACTTCCACATGCTGTACGAGAACCTCGACGAGCGCGTCCTGATGGGTTTCGGCGGCGTCGCCGAGTACGGCATCACCGTGCGCTGGGACAAGAATTTCCTCAAGGTGATCTACCTGACGCTGGCCCGGCGCGGGAATTTCAGCGTCTACGGCGGGGTGCGGCTGGGGAGCACCCTATCCATCGACGATGCCTGGGCGCTGGGCTTCGACCATATTGCCATCGCCTCAGGCGCCGGCAAGCCGACCATGATCGGCCTCAAGAACAATCTGACCCGCGGTATTCGCAAGGCCTCGGATTTCCTCATGGCGCTGCAGCTCTCCGGAGCGGCCAAGCAGTCCTCCCTCGCCAATCTCCAGGTGCGGCTGCCTGCCGGTGTCATCGGGGGCGGGCTCACCGCTACCGATGCGGTGACCGAACTCCTGGCTTATTACCCGGTGCAGGTGGAAAAAACGCTGGACCGGTACGAGCAGCTGGCCGTCCGTTACGGGGAAGCGCAGGTACGCGGACGCCTGGACGCGGAAGAAACCATTATCCTCGACGAGTTTCTCACCCATGGCCGGGCCGTGAGGGCAGAACGCAACTGCGCCAAGGCCGCCGGCGAAGCGCCGGATTTCGAACCGCTGATTCGGCAATGGGGCGGCGTAACGCTGTTCTACCGCAAGGGTATGAACGATTCGCCGGCCTATCGCCAGAACCACGAAGAAATCATCAAGGCAATGGAAGAGGGCTTGGTGTTCGCCGAAGGCATGAACCCGCAGGAAGCCCTCACCGACGACTATGGTTATCTCCGGGCGGTGCGTTTCGAAAAGCTCGTCAAGCGCGACGACGGGCGATGGGTCGATTCGGGCGAACAGCCCACGGTGCCTTTGCGCACCCTCCTGGTCGCCGCGGGCACCTCGCCGAACACCATCTACGAAAGCGAATTCCCCGGCACCTTCCAGGCCGACGGCAGTTTCTTCCAGCGCTTCGAACCCGTCTGGAGCGAGAACGGCCCGCCGCAGATGGAAGCCAAGAACGGCTGGGGCATGCCGAAAGAATTGATCCCGGCGCCGTTCACCTCCTATGAAAAGGAGGGCAAGTACATCACTTACTACGGCGACAATCACCCGGTTTACGCCGGCAACGTGGTCAAGGCCATGGCCAGCGCGAAGGATGGTTTTCCCTACGTGGTCAAGCTGTTCGAGGAGGAGCTCCGCGGGCTCGACGCCTCGGCACAACCCGAGCGGGATGCGGAACTCGCGGCCTTTCAGGCGCGGTTGGACGGATTGCTCGTGGCTAAGGTCGTGGAGGTCCAGCGGCTGACGCCCACCATTATCGAGATTACCATCGAGGCCCCCATGGCCGCCCGCAAGTTCCAGCCGGGGCAGTTCTATCGGGTACAGAACTTCGAGTCCTACGCGCCGCGGCTGAACGGCACCTCGCTGGCGACGGAGGGTATCGCCCTCACCGGCGCCTGGGTGGACCGGGAAAAAGGCCTAGTCGGCGTCATCGCCCTGGAAATGGGTACCTCCTCGCGCCTCTGCGCCACCTGGAAACCGGGCGACCCCGTGGTGCTCATGGGACCGACCGGCGCACCTACCGAAATTCCCGAGGGCGAAACCGTGCTTCTCTTGGGCGGGGGCCTCGGCAACGCCGTGCTGTTCTCCATCGGCAAGGCGCTCCGCGAGGCCGGCAACCGGGTGCTGTACTTCGCCGGCTACCGGAGCGCCCAGGATCTCTTCAAGGTCAAGGAGATCGAGGAAGCTTCCGACGTGATCGTCTGGTCCGTCGACAAGGCGGGCGGCAGCGCGGCGATTCCCACGACGCGGCCGCAGGACAAAACCTTCGTCGGCAACATCGTCGAAGCCATGGTGGCTTATGGCAGCGGCGCACTGGGCGAGATTCCCATTCCCCTCGATGCCGCCGACCGCATCATCGCGATCGGTTCGGACCGCATGATGGCGGCAGTGAAGGCTGCGCGGTTCGATACGCTCAAGCCTTACCTCAAGGCAGACCACGTGGCCATCGGCTCCATCAACTCGCCGATGCAATGCATGATGAAGGGCGTCTGTGCCCAGTGCATGTGCAAGCAGGTGGATCCGGCGACCGGCAAGGAGCGCTTCGTCTACACCTGCTACAACCAGGACCAGGAACTGGACCAGGTCGATTTCCCGCACCTGAACACCCGTTTGCGGCAGAACACGACCTTGGAGAAAGTGTCCAATTTATGGCTCGATTATCTTTTCGAGACTCATCCGATGCCCCGTGATTGAGCAATGAAGAATTGAGGCATCTCTTATGTATATCTGCATCTGCAAAGCCGTTACCGAACGCCAAATCTGCGAAGCGATACGTTCGGGGGCGTGCACGCGCAAGGACATCACCGCCTGCCTCAAGGCCGGCACCGGTTGCGGCAAGTGCAATCGCGAGATTCGCGCACTGCTGCGTCGCGGCGAATCGGGTAACCGAAGCATCCCGGCGGAGCAGGCGGGTGACGTGGCCATGTATCCGCTGCCAGCAAGCGGCAGCGGCCAGGAGGTTTGTCTATAGAACCCTCTGCTCCGGTTCGGAGAACGACCCGATACGGGAAAGCTGACACGAGCGTGTTCGGCGGAGAGAAACCATCGCTCTAAAGGCATTGGGCGTCTGGTCTTCGCCATTTTGTGCCGCGGGACGGATGTTAGGCAGCCGTTCCGCGGTTTTTTTGCGCCTGGTTTTCGGGCTTCGTTGAAAAATGTGACCGTTTTATACGCAGACAGCGTGAGCAAGTGCGGTTCGAAATTGATCCCATCGTTCCCGAAGGCGCCATTGAACCCCCAATTCCAATTGCTGGCACACGACAAGACAGAACGTGACCATCAAGTTAACACGCCCTAGGTGGCGTACAATGTCACATGCATGTCCGCCTCATTGGCGACGCGAGTTTCGGACATAGAACAAGAGAAATCCCTTATGAAAGCATTGAACAGAAAAATGACGAAAAAGGCGTTAATCATTGTTTTCGGCGCATTGCTGTCCTCGCTCAACGCCGCTTGGGCGGAAACCGATATGCAAATCCAAGAACAAGCGCTCAAAGCTCGCGAACTGGGCCAGCCCGGTGCCATGGATCATTCGGCTCATGCCAGTCCCAAGGAGGCGACAGGTCAATTTCGGGGCGTCTTTTACGGCTACCTGCCGTGTCAGGACGAAAATTGCAACGGTCTGAAAATGACCCTGTCTTTGAATGCCAAGAACAATTATCTTTTGGTCATCCAACCCGCAAAGCCGCAAAACCGAGAGTCCTTCGAAAAAGGCAAATACGCATGGGACGACACCAAAGGTATCGTCTTGTTGACCCCCAACAAAGAGGCCCCTCAGCGTCGGCTCGCCATTAAAGATGAAGGTACTTTGCTCTATCTCAGCCACGACGGCACGCCCGTACCTGGAGACCCGGATAGGTATCTGCTGCAAAGAAGCGACAGGGCAAACAATCGGGAAATGCACATCCATTGACGAACACTACGCCAAAGGACCATTGGCGAAGCATTGGCGATCAGGCGGAGCGTTTTCATCAACGGCAGCTTTACCGATCTGTGCTCCAGCTGGCGCTATCGGTCAGAAACAGGCATGACGTAACAGTTTAGGTGATTAAGTACACATTTCGGTCTTTACTTTTTCTCTCCCTGAACGCGCCTAACTCCAAGACCATCAATATAGAGACTCGCGATTCCATAGTCATAAGTTTCCCCTCTCTTCTTCTCCTCCAAAAGACCAGCATCTTTGAGTTTCGTGACGAAGGATTCGAACGTTGGATATTTGCTCCGAGAAGTTGCCTCCCAAACTTTGCTTAATTCTTCACGTTTGAACTGAGAGCGGAGCGTATTGTTCTTCTCGATATCTTCTAGAAAGGGGATTAAATCCGGGTATTCGTTCTTAAGTTCGTTCACTCGCGCATAGGATGCGGCAGTCAGACCAGCTTGCATTGCACGAGGACTAAGCAGTCTGTCCATAGGTGCCGGTTTAGTGGATGCCGGTTTGTTGTTTCGCCCTCGAAGTTCTTCTTCGCGAGCTGCATTCAAGAGAACCGTGAGCGACCGCGGATAAGTGTTGTCACGAGCATCCGTCATGCGGTTATAGACCCATCTCGCGGCAAAGGCATTTTTTTTCTTTTCCTGATTCAGCCCCCAAAGGGGTGCGAGAGCCTTGCGAAGTTCTTCCTCATTGGCTGTGTCCACTTCCGAATCCGTTAGGGGGAAATCTCGTTGTGCCAGCGCCCTGAATTCTGGCGAACCACCCGTCGCCAATCTGTACGCCAGTCGAAGGAAATCATCAACTTTCCACTGCAATAGAAGAGTGCGAGCTTCTCCAAAATGGCTTTTATTAGTGAAAACAAGCTTGCTCCATATGTCCTCGCGGAGAAATATCTTGAAGCGAATGTGGTGGAGGTCCCGGTTGTTAGAGTCGTAAGCGAGCCGTAGCAAACCGCCAAGCGCCTCCTCTTGCCATTCGCTATCCTCCTTAATGTCCTGATCGAGATCGTCGTAAAGAAGCCATAGCTTTTTTCCTTTTTCGCCGAGAATTTTATTCATGTCGATCATGAGATCGCGGCATAGTCCATTAAGGGGGTCTCCCAGCAGACTCAAAAGGGCTGTCGTATGGAATGATCGCCATTGCTGGGTGGAGTCGCTAGGAAAGGAGGAGTTAAGATGACTGCGCAACACCTTCATCTCAGTTCGACTAAGAGCAGATTCGATGAGAGTAGACTTTGCGGAAGCAAAGACCCGGATAATCGCGTACGCGCGCCAGAATGAAAGCCAATCGTGATGACCTTTGTCCAATCCTCGTCGAATGGCCTCGAACTCATCAGTAGTCGGCCGGAATATCGCCCCTGGGGCTGGCCCGTGACCAGGAAGAATATCGATGTCTTCGAGCCTTCCTCTTGCACGCTTTGCTGCATTTTCTTTATGTTCGACGAACAGGTGAAACAGGGTCGATTTTCCCGTTCCCTTGCGTCCGCGAACGACCCAACGGGCATCATCAAGAAACTTCTCGAAGTCCGATGTTTTCTGGAAGAAAAGCTCGAAGTCGTCCGCAGCAATAGCCTTAGCGTCGCGCTCTGGAAATTTAAGCGATTCAATAATTTTCCAGCGATCCAGCCGTTGAATCGTCGCCTCGACTTTACCTTCGGTCTCGGTGTCGCGCAGTAGATTCGCAAGCCGAGCGTAGTCAGCCATGGCGGATTCGACTGGATAACGAAGAGCCGAAGCGATACTGGGGTTGTAATGAATGACGACAGGCTGTTTTTCTTCAGGTCGCTCGTCTTCCTCGACGGATTGCTTGCTTTCGTCAATACCTAGCAGCGGAAGAAATCGTGCCACAAGTTCCATTCCGATGACGCCTTCGGGTACCGGCGATAAAACCAGATGCGTTTTTATCCCGGTAAGTTGGCTTAGCGTCTCGCGCACGAACCGGATCCCTTCCGCGTTTTGGTCGCTAGGATAGAGGATAAGAAAAGCTTCGTCGGCGAGACGAAGGAGTGATAGACCTCCCCAATCTCCAAGTCCGGTACGAGCGTCAATGAGCATAACGTCGGGTTCAATTTGTTCGACAAGTTCCTTTTCGAACAGTGACCATGCATCATCGGAACGGCTGAGGACATCTTGGGACGAAAGCGTAGCAAGACGCCGAACAAATTTGGCGCCCACTGCGCCCGCAGGGATTACATGTATCTGCGCGCGCGATACTGGGTCTTCGACGGAATATGATATTGCCAACCTATCTCCGCGGCCAACTTCGACTAAGCAAGTTTCCATCCCTTCACCCGTTTCCGGATCGTAAGGGCGGACCTGACGTTCCCAGAGATAGTCAACGAGCCCCACCTGAATCTCATGTTCATCCGGATGAGGAAGCACCGAGTGAAGTCCTGGCGCTTCGACGTCCATATCTACGATAACAACTCGTTCGCCATTGCGAGCCAAGTGAAATGCCGTGTGTACCAAGGCGGTTGTTCGTCCGACTCCCCCCTTATAGGAATAGAAAACCACGCGTCGTGGCTTACGCCGAGGTATTTTTTCTGAGGGCTGTCGCCCCGCCTCTACCATCGATACTGCCGATTCCCAATTTGCAGGTGCAAGCGTCTCTGTCGTTGAGATGCTAAGACCTCTCTCTTCTGCTTCCTTCGACGTGTATAGCTCCATGATTCCCGGACTAAACCCCGCGCCTCGGATCAATGATTCTACCTGCTCCAGACGTTTTTCCCATGGCTTTCCAGAAAATGACTCGTCAATGACCAGAATAATCGCTGTCTTGTCCGCACCGACTTCGAGTTCGTATCTGTTCCCAAATTTGTCATCGAGTTGTTTTCGTAGAGTGAGTGCGTCATTCATCACAGCATCGCCTCATTTTTCTTCAACCACCCGAGTACATAATCAAAACTCTTGCGCCAGTCCATCAGTGAGTCATCGCCTAACTCATAGGCTGAGTAGCGGAGTTCTATGTAGTCCGCTTCCGTGGCTCCAGTTGGGTGGATGACCCGGTTAAGATGAGTCAGAAATAGGGGATCAGTACGCGCTTTTTCGTGCAACTTTGACATGAGCTTTACTGCGCCAATGAGGCTATGTCCGGGACGAGGAATCGGCCGTCCATTCCATGTGTCTTTTGGGCGTTTGCTTGCTTGATCCCAGGCCGTTAATTGATGGTATCCAATTACTAGCTCCTTGAGGCGACACTCAACAGCGACACCACCAAGATGCGCAGCAGCAGTGGTTCTTTTAGTTTTAGATTCAATTAGCACCTCGACGTCCGCGAGGCGAGATATATGAGCAGCCGAATAATCTTCCAAATTTGAATTCCTAATCTGTCTTGGTACCAAGAAAATATCAGGTAGACTTCCACAAGAAGCCACTTTCAATAATCGAGCATTAAGCCTGAAAAACCTTTTTGGATGAACATCCACGCAAATTGGCCGTCCTTGAAAGCCACAAGGCTATCATTTTCGTGTCAATGCGGGGAACATCCAAGCATTTAACGACAATGAATTGCCGACACCTGTCCCAGTTGGACACGAGGACTGTCAATTCACATGAATGATCGGTCAGGGTCGAAGCCCTTACTGGTGGATTCTAGAAGCAGACATCCACTCGGAGCCACACTCACCACTGCCGACCGTCAGCTCTGGCCGAACAGCGGAAACTCACTCTGTTGGCGCTAACTGTCCGTTGAGGGTCATTTTTGTTGAAAAAGTCGCCAAGCAGCAAAAATCCCGCTCACTCCTGCGTCAACAAGATCGTAAGTTATTGAAACTGCGATCAACAAAAAATCAAATCTGTGCGGATTCGAGCCGATGAGCCGCTTTGGATGGCTTTTTCAACACAATCGGTCGCTTCAAGTCATTGACGATCAGACACCGTCGTCAGATCAAGTCTCCAGACTTCTACATATCCTCGGACTTCACGAGCCCGCTTGGCGGGCATCCCAGAGCGGCTTATAGGCGCTGTCCAGGCGGGATAGCCGCCGGTGCGCGCTTTCCAGCCGGTCGAACTCGGGAAACCGCTCGCTTCGCTCCCGATACCACTGATCCATTAGCGCGCTCAAGCGTTCCTTTTCGGCGAATACCCGGGCGATCCGCTGCTTCAGCCATTCCAGCCGGTGGGCGCTGCCCAACTCCGCCAGCCGATAGCCTACCGGCCCATCGAAGATGCGGACGCCGCCCCCTTCCGCCACGGTCCGGCGCAGGGCTTCGGGATCGACCACTTCGACGCCGGCCAGGACGTCGATGCCGAAGTCGGCCAACTCCGGCAACCAGGGCACGGTCGGTCCCATCAGCACGGATCGCGCCGAGCGCGAGAGCTCCGCTAGCCGCGGAAAGGTCTTGTTGGTGAGGGAGCTTCCGGTCAGAAATACCCAGTCGGCTTCGGGCAGGAGAAATTCGCAGGCGGGGTCGGGGAAATCGTCGAAGCCGGGGCTGCGTTCCAATACGCTGAGGCGGCAATGCTCGCCTAGCCGGGCCAGGCCGGGATAACGGCCGACCACGACGACCCGTTTGCCCGCCAGTTCCGGCAGGAAATGTTCGAAGACCGAGAGGTTCGGCGGGAGCAGCGAGCCGGGCGTCACCGGGATCGACTCCGGCGGCGGGGAGAGATCGGCCAGCGCCGCATTGGTCGCTGCCATGCCCACCGCAGCTTGATAGGGCTCCCATTCCGCGAGCCAGGCCGCGAGTTCGCTCACCGGTCGGCCGCACAGGGTGCCCGGCCACTCCAGGGTGCGGGTGGGAATTTGCGGGCTCATGGCGAGGCCGATGCCCCGGTCGGTGCGGCACAGGGTCCAAATCGGTCCGATGACGACTTCGCGTACCGGGTCGGGCAGCGAAGCGTAATCGATGAGAGACTCGTAAATCGCTCTGGGATTAATCATGGATTCATTCCAAGGCGTTCAAGAGCTGTGGCTCGGATTTGAGCGTGTCGCCTTCTCCCCAGGCCGTCACGCTTTCGACGAACCAGCGCGGGTCGGTCGGATGCGGCTCGGCCACATCGAACTCGGCGTAGAAACTGCCGTTGCCGTGGAATTTGATGCTGCCGATACGGTACCCGTGGTGGTTGGTCCAGATGCCATGTAGGGTTTCCTCGCCGCTGTAAGGATCTTTCTCGGTATGACAGCGGATCAGATCGAAAATCGGCCGCGCCCGCGTCTCGCGTTCGGGCAGGTCGAGCTTCCGGATTTCCGCCTCCAGCCGGGTGCAGACCGCTTCGCCCAAGGGTCGAAGTTTTTCTATTCGATCGTGGAGAGCAGTTTCAGTCATCGTCATTCTCTCAGGTTGATGGACGCCCGCCGAATGGGCAGGCCATCAACAAGACTTGCATTTGTCGGGCCTGGAACGAACCGGAATGCTTCCGGACGCAGCCTTGCTTCCAAAACGTTCGGCTAAATAGCGGGTTAATCCGCTTTCGATGCCGTTGAATCCTTGGGGATTCTTGTACTAATACTTACAGTCCGTATGGTTTTGTCATGAAGACGACATTGGCTTGGGACTTCGCCATTTGCCCCACCGCTGCCGCGGCCTGGTGTTCTCAAGCTGGTGCGATCTCTGCTACCTGGAAGCCTTCCGGGACGGCACGAAGAGTCATGGCGTACTTGGCCTGAGGAGGTCGAGTAGGGGATCACGCTCGCGCCGTAGGTTTATAAACGGCTTCTTAAGAGAAAAGCGCATGAAGCTCTACATGACGCCCGGTTCGTGTTCGACCGGCATCCACATTCTGCTTGAGGAACTCGACCGGCCTTTCGAGGCTTACATCGTGAACCTGCCGGCGGGCGATCAGTACCGGGCCGACTATCTCGCCATTAATCCGAAATCGACGATTCCTACGCTGGTGCGTGACGACGGATCGGCGCTGACCGAGTTCCAGGCGATCGCCTGGTGGCTCGCCCGCACCAATCCGAAGGCGAAGCTGTTGCCGGACGATCCGGATGGCGAGGCGCGGGTGATCGAGGTCATGGATTATGTCGTCGGGACGATCCACATGCAGGGTTTCGCGCGTCTTTTCACTACCTCCAACTTCACGCCAACCGAGGCCGACCATAACTCGGTGAAGGCGCGCGGGATGGAAATCGTCGAGAAGGGCTACGCGGTGATGAACGATGTGCTGGCCGGCAAGGAGTATGTGGCAGGCCGCTTCTCGATCGCCGACGCGGCATTGTTCTATGTCGAATTTTGGGGAGACAAACTCAAAATCGCGTTGCCGGCGAACTGCCAGGCGCATTACCAGCGCATGCTGGCACGCCCGGTTGTGCAGCGCGTGTTGCGGGAGGAGGGCTATCGCTAAATGCAATCCTGCGCCAATTGCTTCCCGTGAACCGCACGATACTCATCCCATGGACCGTTATGCGGCATCACCCCCTCCTACATTCAGTTTCCTAAAAAACATGACCGACGAGATTCGTGGAAAATGCCGATATTTTTTGACCTACAGCGGTGTGAAGCTGCCTCTTAAGCTGCTGACCGAGCTTGAGCCGGAGCAACTGGAGAACCGGAACACCTTCTTCCGAGGCTATTTCGACGAGCAGGATCGTCTAGTCGGTCTCCAGAAGCTGGTTTATGGGGAGGTTGAAATGGAGCACCGCTATGCATACCACGCCAACGGCATATTGAAGCGCGTCGAGATCACCGATGCGGATGGCGATCGGAACTGGATGGATTTCGACGAAAATGGCGAGGTACTCAATCAACGATGAGTAGGAGCTGAGCCTCTGCCGTTCGGCTTAGTGCGCGCACACGGGGTTCGGAATGAGGAGGGGTCCATGGGTTCTCCCAACGGTGGACAGATGAGATGAGACTTCATCCCATCCGACGTGGCGTTGCGTGAAGCATTCCTCTTGTTTTGTTGGCGACTCTAAGACAAGGCATCTCGGAAACAGTCGCGCCTTTAAACGTTCGACTTCTTTCTGCAGAAAACTGTAACAGCTTGCCCTTTTCTATTCACTGACTCCTTTTCACCTAAGTCAAAGAAAGCCCGACAGCTTTTCATTGGTAAGCGCTCTTTTAACGACGCCCTTGAGCTTGGCGAGACGAGGTTGTAGTCGATCGGGTCAGGTAGCCGCAACGGGCTGGGTGAGATGCCAGGGCAGGAGTTTCTCGAACTCGTCGACCGTTGTTGCCAAGGGCAGCTTCCGGAACAAGTCGACGAGATACGTGTAGGGATCAATGCGATTCGCCTTGCACGTTTCGATCAGCGAGTAGAGATGGGCACTGGCATTCGCCCCAGCGACAGTATCGGCAAACAGCCAGTTGCGGCGGCCCACGACGAAGGGACGGATCGCGTTTTCGCACAGGTTGTTGTCGATCGGCCAGGCGCCGTTGCCGACGAAGCGGATCAGCTTCGGCCACTGCGCCGAGAGGTAATGCAGCGCCTTGCCCAGCAAGCTGTTCGGCATCACGCGGTGCAGATGCCGCACGAGCAGTGCTTCGATTTTCGTCAGCACCGGCCGGCTGTGTTCGTTGCGCAGTTGCCCACGCTGCGGCGGGGTGAAGTCTTTGGCCTTGGCCTCGATCGCGTAGAGTTCGCCGATGGCCGCAATAAATTGCGTCGCCGGTTGCTCCGGTCCGCGGGCGGCCTTCGGGATGACCGCCTCGGCCTCGACGAAGTAACGCCGGGCATGTGCCCAGCAACCCAAATGCGTCAGGCCGTTGGCTTCGGCGATGGCGTTATAGACCTCGTAACCGTCGCTCATCAGCACCGCACCGGCCTTGATGCCCGCATACAGATGAGTGGCCTGGTTTCCTCCGCGCCCAGGCGCATAGGCGAACAGCCGAATCGGGGGGCCCGAACCCGTCATCTGAGCCCACAGGTAGCTTTTGCTCTGGGCTGATCGCCCCGGCTCCTTGAGCACCTGGATGACCGTCTCGTCGCCCAACACCAGGTCGGCCTCGAGTAGATGGTCGCGCAGCAGGTTGATGATCGGCTGGACCGCTTCGCCCACGCGCACAATGCTCGCTGCCAGCGTGTTGCGCGACAGATCGCCGCCGAAACGGCCCAACAGGGCGGCTTGTCGATACAGCGGCAGGGCATCTTGGTACTTCGCGCTGACCACCCAGGCCAGCGCCGATTCGCTGAGCAATCCCTTGGGGATGATGCGCGCCGGTGCCGGGGAAACCCGGATGCCCTCGTCGCAGCACGGACAGGCATACTTCACGCGCTGATGCTGAATCACCCGGACTTGCTGGGGAATGATGTCGAGTTGCTCGCTGATGTCGACGCCGATTTCGACCAATGCCGTGCCGTCATGGGCGCAGACACGTTCGGATGCGGGCAGCTCATGGCGCACGATCTCCCGCGGCAGATGCGGGTCGAGCGGTTTGCGGCCGCGCTTCTTGCGGAGATGGCCGGCGATTTCGATGCCCTCGGCTTCCACTTCCTCGGCCACCGGCGTGCCGGCCGGCGCCAAGGCTTCGGCTTCGTTGAGGAACAGGTCGCCTTGAGCGGCGTTACGCGCCTCGGACTTGGCCGCGAACAGCCGGCGCAGGAAGGCGTCCAGCCGCTCTTTCAGTACATCGCGCTCGACGGTGACGACGCGCAGTTGCTGCGTCAGACGCGCGCGCTCGGCCAGCAAGGCATCGTATTCGTCGGCGGTGAGGGTGATCGTCGTGGCCATCGCCCCTATTGTACCGGTACTGGGACTTCGGGGTTATCCAACCTTCGCATAGTGCCGTTGCGGATGCGGCCGCATGACCGCCAGGTCAATGCCGGTCAACAGCCAGTGCAGTTGCTCCACACTGAGTTCGACGACCGCCGCATCCTTCGGCCAGCGGAAGCGGTCGGCTTCCAGCCGCTTGATCATCAGCCAGAAGCCGGTACGGTCCCACAACAGGAGCTTGACCCGATCCCGCCGCCGATTGCTGAAGACGAAGACCGCTGGCGCGAAGGGATCGAGTCCCAAGGACTGCTCCACCAGCAGCGCCAATCCATTGATGGCCTTGCGGCCATCCACCGGCTCGCGGTGCAGATAGACCTTCAGCCCCGGTTCGAAGCGGAACATGGCAGCTTGGCCAGACAACTCAGCAAGGGTGAGAGATCGTCCGCCCCAACGCCGCGCAGTTCCAGTTTGACGCCGTTGGGCAAGGTTACACTCAGGGCGGCACCCGTCGGTTCGGGCGCCGTGATCGACACCACCGGCGCGAAGGCCGGCAACGATACCGGATG
>NZ_DASPLO010000195.1:0-137400 GCF_035627495.1 Methylocaldum sp. | reverse complement strand
GCGATGCGTCGCCGCACCGTTGCCTCGTCATGCGTCCCTGTCTTCTTCACTCTTGCCCCGCGGCGCCGAAACACCTGCGACAAAATGCCCCACTCCTTTAGGGTGCGTTGCAGTCTATCACTCATTCATACCTTGTCAAGGAACAGTCCATCTACGAAAAAGTACATATTTAATGTGTCGGAAAACTCTGCTTACCAACGCTGATTGGTGTGTTGAACCGCATTTTTGGGTTCTTTGTTTAGAAGAGATGATGCGCGAAATCTCCAACGTTTCCGGGCGATCTAATCGCGTTCAAAAATCCGGCACTCCCTTCGCGATCCGCTGGAAAGAGTCGTGAACAACACGACCGACATCGCCCGAGAACAAAGGGCGCCCAAGGCGTTAATTTCTAGTGCGATTCCCAAAATTGTTGCAGCGATGTACGCTAGCCTAACGCCCTCTTTACGAAATAGATCAGATATGCGACTGATTCGGCTTCTGCAAGCGTCGGCATGTGCTGCTACTTTCGCAATTTCGATTCCGCAAGCCGTGTTCAGCGACGATCTTGAACGCCCGGATACCGCCGGAATCGCTCTCGCTTGCAGCGGCTGCCATGGTTCATCAGGCCGAGGCATGGGTTCGATTCCGGCAATCATTGGGATTCCCGAATCCGAATTCATCCGTACTATGGAGGAATTTCAGTCGGGTCACCGTTCAGCCACGGTGATGGATCGCATTGCGCGCGGCTATCAACACCAGGATTTTGTGGCGCTAGCTCGGTTCTTTAAGAGCCGCTAGGAGAGGTCATGACACAAATGTCCCGGAGGAATTTCATCAAATGGACCTCGACGATTGGGGCACTTGGAATATTCGGCTGTTCGGCAAGGCAGCCCCAGACGAGACTGCGGGTCGAAAAAGCCAGAGTAACAGTGATCGGCGGCGGATACGCCGGAGCGTCCGCTGCGAAGTATCTCAAGCTGCTCAATCGGGAACTCGAGGTAACCTTAGTCGAGCAACATGCCCATTATTTATCCTGCCCCGGATCGAACGAGGTTATCGCCGGCCTGCGACAGCCCGAAGAACTTTATCGGGAATACGACATCCTCGAAAATATTCGGGGAATTCAGACGGTAAAAGCTGAAGCCCAAGCTATCGACGTAAATCGGCGTACGGTGATATTGGCGGATGGATCGGCCATACCTTACGATCGACTAATCGTCGCACCGGGCATCGATTTCCGCTGGGATGTTATCGAGGGCTACGACGAGACCGCCAGCTTATCGGCGCCGCATGCCTGGAAAGCGGGCAAACAGACGATGCTTCTACGTCGCCAATTGCGATACATGCCCAACGGCGGCGTGGTTCTGATCACTGCGCCCAATAACCCGTATCGCTGCCCACCGGGACCTTACGAGCGGGCTTCACTCATTGCCCATTTTCTAAAGCGTCACAAACCGCGCTCCAAAGTACTTATTTTGGATGCGAAAACCCAATTCTCTAAACAATCGCTATTCCTTCAAGGCTGGCAAGAGCTTTACCCGGAAATGGTGGAATGGATTTCGGCAGAAAAGGAAGGAAAGATTGAACGGGTAGATGCCAAGACGCGTATGGTCTACACCGAGTTCGACGAGCATCGCGCGGACGTGCTGAACGTGATTCCGCCCCAAAAAGCCGGCAAGCTCGCGCACCAGGCTGGACTGACCGATCAATCCGGCTGGTGCCCCATTGATCCCAGAACCTTCGCGTCGACATTGGTGCCCAATGTGCACATTATTGGCGATGCCTGTATAGCGACACCCATGCCCAAATCGGCATTTGCCGCCAACTCTCAGGCCAAAGTTTGTGCTGTGGCCGTAATCGAACTGCTGCAAGGTCGCGAACCGGGTTTTCCAAGCCTAATCAACCACTGCTATAGCTTCTTGCAGCCAGACTATGCGATCTCGATCACCGGCGTGTACGAATATACGCAAACCGAAAAACAGCTTAGAGCTGTATCGACAGGCGAAACCCCCGTGAACGGCGATCGGCGAAAAGAAGCCGAGCATGCCCGGAGTTGGCAGAAAGTCATCGCCGCAGACGCCTTCGGATGATCTCCGCCCTCTAAGCTAAGCCTTGCGCTTTCGGCTCAGCACAAGAATCAACCCGACCGCACTAGCACCCAGCGCCACGTCGACATACACGCCTTTCGCAACCGTACTGGCAGCCCCCCTCCCAAGACCACCAATAACGCTCCGATCAAGCTGCTCGGCAACCCTTTACGGCCGGACGCAGACCGTACTCTTTCTCCAATTCCAATTTTTCTCGATGCGGGGACGGCTCATCGTTCCCAGCCATTTTTTGGCTGGCACGGGAACTATGCCCAAGCTGATCGTGTGCATAAGATGCCGAGTCTTCCAACGGCTCCAAGTGGGTGACAACTGCAATATCGCTTAATGCGGCACGTATCTCGCCCTCGATCTGTTCGAGCAAGTCGTGCCCTTCCTTGACTGTGAAGACCCAGGAATTAACACATGTACGGTCATGAATCGGTGGGCGCCGGATTGGCGGGTTCGGAAATCGTGGAATTCAAACCCTCGCTCCCAATAAGGAGTGAGAATTTGCTCGATTTTGACTTGTTCTTCGGGTGGCAGAGCGGCATCCATTAAGCCGGAGACGGAGCGCCTCACCAGGACCATCCCCGCCCAGACAATATGAAGCGAAGCCAAAAAGGCGATGATGGGGTCCAGGAGCTCCCAGCCCGTTATCGCGACGCCGGCCAACGCCAATAATATGGCCGCCGTTGTCCACACATCGGTCATCAAATGACGGCCGTCGGCTTCCAGAATAATCAAGTTGTACTTCCGCCCGGCCCGGATCAATGTCACAGCGACGCCAAGATTGACCGCCGCTGCCGCCAGCGATACCGCCATTCCCAGGTTGAGCTTTGCCAGCGGCTGCGGATGGACGAACCGCTCCCAAGCGGCCATCGCGATACCCGCCGCCGCGACAAGGATCAACGCCCCCTCGAAGCCGCTGGCGAAATACTCTGCCTTCCCGTGACCGAATGTATGACCCGCATCCGCAGGTCGCGCCGCAAATGCGAGTATCGCCAGCGCAAAAACGGCCGCAACCAAATTAACCAGCGACTCCGCCGCATCGGATAACAAGCCCACGGAGCCGGTCTAATAAGCCTCGGTTTTCAGAGCGATCGTCGTGAGCGCAGCCAAAATGAAAAGCCACGCGTAACGCGTGAGTGGAGGCTTCGCCATGGATGTGCCGCCAAGCCCTGACGCTGGATCTATGTCGTTTCCAGAGCCGTTGCGAGCAGCGCACGGATCGAATTCGGAAAATCCAGCTCGAGAGCACGGGTCCGTGCGCGCTCGGACATCTTTTTCCAGGTTTTGCGGACGATGCCGATCAGCTTGTCCTCATCATGAGTCGTTGCGAATGCGGCAAAGTAGTGGTCGAGAAACACCAGGCAAGCGACATCCTCGATCAACTGAACGTCGGGATCGTTTTTCAAACCGCGTTTCTGAAGAATTTTTCTGACGCGCTCGATGTCGACCGAATCATATCCCGCCCGCGCCATCAGTTCCGCAACACAATCAGCATGAAAGCCGTACAAATAGCTGCGCCACTGCAGATAACCCTCACGCGTGTCCGGGTAAGTCTGCCGGGGAACTTCCCACCGCCTGATATGTTGCCCACGCGCCGCAATGCGCAAAAAATCCGGCGCATCCGGACAGAGACGATCGAGCCACTCCGTCATGCGCATCCCGTAAAGCAATTCCTTGGGATAGGAATTGCCCTGCCAGGCTTCGTTGTTAGGGTCTTGTGTATTGGCTTCGTCTATTAAACGAAACATCTGATCCAGTCGCGCTTCAGTCATCTATACATTCGGTATGAGTTGAGGTATGAACTGGATTCTTATCAAATCCCCATTTCATTGGCAATGAAATTCCTTTCAACTCAACTATTCCCGCATTGGCCGAACCAGGACTAAGAAGTATCATCCAAGGTATAACCGATCGTCGGGAGGGAACGATGCTTGATGCATGTGTCTTTACAATTTTTGGAGCTACCGGCCACCTTTCCCGCAACAAACTGCTACCCGCCTTATACCACTTGGACAAGGCCAGCCGGTTACCGGCAGCGGTCACCGTACTGGGTTTCGGCAGACGGGACTGGGATACGCCCTATTGGCGGGCCGAGGTTTCCAGGGAACTCGAAGACCGATTGGGCACCGATCTCGACAAAGATGCTCTCGGCCGCTTCTGCAACCGCCTGCATTTTTTCTCCGGGGACATCAGCGATCCAGAGTCGTCGATGCGACTCCAGCAAGTACTGGAAACCACACCGGAGTTTCCACGCAACCACGTGTATTATCTATCCCTCCCCCCCTCAGAATACAAAGAGGCGGCAGGCTATCTGGCGTTTAGCGGCCTTAATCAAGAAACTACCGGCTGGCGACGCCTCGTGGTGGAAAAGCCGTTCGGCTATCACCTGGAGGACGCGCAGATTCTCGATCATTGTCTACACCGCGATTTTGCCGAGCATCAGATCTTTCGCATCGATCATTACCTGGGCAAGGAAACAGTACAGAATATTTTCGTATTCCGCTTCGCGAATCTCATGTGGGAGCCGTTGTGGAACCGCAACCTCATCGATCACGTGCAAATCACCCACAGCGAAACGGCGGGCGTTGAAGACCGGGCAGCCTATTACGACACCGCCGGCGCGCTGCGTGACATGATCCAGAGCCATCTGATGCAGATGTTGGCTTTGGTGGCTATGGAACCTCCGGCGATCATGGATGCCGAGTCTATACGGGACGAGAAGGTTAAGGTGCTGAAGTCCATTCGCCCCATCGCCAAAGCTGCCGTCCATGCTCACGCCTTCCGTGCTCAATACGCCCGCGGGCGCCTCAAGGATCAAGAGGTACCCGGGTATTTAGAGGAAAGACACGTAGAGAAGCAAAGCACCACCGAAACATATGCCGCCCTAAAGCTTTACATCGACAACTGGCGCTGGCGCAACGTGCCGTTTTACCTGCGGACCGGGAAACGCTTGGCGAGAAACAGCTCTCTCATCGCCATTCGCTTTAAACACCCTCCCCAGCAATTGTTTCGTGAAACTCAAATCGATGAGCTTCGCCCGAATTGGCTGCTGATGGGCATACAGCCGGAGCAATGTATTCGCGCCGAAGTTCAAGTTCGAGAGCCCGGTCTCGGCATGCGCGCGCGGACCACGCAACTGGACGCCAGCACCTGTTATCAGGCCGGCTATCAAGTGGACGCCTACGAAGCACTTCTGCTCGACGTCATCGGCGGCGATCACTCGCAGTTCTTGCGCTCGGATGAAGTGGAATGGGCCTGGCGGGTTGTCGATCCCATCATAAGAACATGGTCGGTGGAGCGGGAATTCATTCACACTTATCCCGCTGGCTCCTGGGGACCCGAGGAAGCCGACCGCATCTTCGAACGGGAAGATCAAGAATGGCGACATTCTTTCTCAGTCGAAGATTCGCCTCGCTGATGCGGATTATCCTCGTAAACTATTTGCCTATCGTTAATCGATATTTTCGGAAGGGGCCGATTAAAGGCCCGTTTGCAATTGGAGACCCCCTTAATGGCCGTTACGACTCAGACCATCGACTATCGCCATAACGACATTCAACTGGAAGGCTTTTTCGCTTATGACGATCGGCGCTCTCAACCCCTGCCAGCCGTGCTGATCTCCCATGCCTGGGCCGGGCGTGATGAATTCGTCTGCGACAAAGCCCGCAAGTTGGCCGAACTGGGCTACGCCGCCTTTGCGCTGGATATGTACGGGAAAGGCATTATCGGCAGCGGGCCCGAAGAAAACGCGCGATTGATGAATCCATTCATGAACGATCGTCGTTTGCTGCAGGAACGGATCACCGCCGCCCTGGAAACCGTCCGCAAACTTCCCCAGGTCGACTCGAAACGAATCGCGGCGATGGGCTTTTGTTTCGGCGGTTTATGCGTACTGGATCTCGCGCGAACCGGCGCCGATCTCCGGGGCGCAGTCAGCTTTCACGGTCTATTTATGTCGCCCGGCAATACGGCGGGCAACAAGATTAAGGCCAAAGTTCTGGTGTTGCACGGCCACGACGACCCTATGGCGCCGCCCGAACAGGTGGTGAGTCTAGCCAGAGAATTGACCGAGGCCGAAGCCGACTGGCAAATCCATATGTACGGAAATACGCTGCATGCCTTTACCAACCCGTTAGCCAACGATCGGTCGTTCGGAACGGTTTACGATGAGACCGCAGATCGGCGCTCTTGGGAGAGCCTGCGGAATTTCCTTGCGGAGGTGTTAAACTAGGCGCTCTCCGTGCACCTAAAACAACTATAAAATGGACCTGAAATTCCTAGACTTCGAACAACCCATTGCCGAACTCGAAGCTAAGATCGAAGAACTCAAACGAGTCGGATTCGACAATGAAATCAACATCAGCGAGGAAATCGCAAAGCTTGAGGAAAAAAGCCGCAAGCTTACCGAATCGGTATTCTCCTCATTGACGGCGTGGCAGATATCGCAGATTTCCCGACACCCTCAGCGCCCGTATACGCTGGATTACCTCGATCTGATGTTCGAGGATTTCCACGAGCTTCACGGGGATCGCGGATTCGCCGACGATCCGGCGATCGTGGGCGGACTCGCCAAACTCGACGGACTGCCGGTTTTGATCATCGGCCATCAAAAAGGCCGCGATACCAAAGAAAAAATCTATCGCAATTTCGGCATGCCGCGTCCCGAGGGCTACCGCAAAGCGCTGCGACTGATGCATCTGGCTGAGAGATTTCGCCTCCCTATCCTCTGCTTTATCGACACGCCCGGCGCTTATCCGGGCATCGGCGCAGAGGAACGGGGGCAGAGCGAGGCCATTGCTCGCAACCTTTTCGAGATGTCCAAACTACGCACCCCAGTAATTTGCACCATAGTCGGCGAAGGCGGTTCGGGGGGCGCACTGGCCATTGGCGTGGGCGATCGCTTGCTGATGCTCCAGTACAGCACGTATTCCGTAATTTCTCCGGAAGGCTGCGCCTCCATTCTCTGGAAAAGCGCGGACAAGGCCGAACTTGCCGCCGAAGCCATGGGCATCACATCGGACCGGCTGCAGGAACTGGAACTGATCGACGAGATTGTTCCCGAGCCATTAGGCGGCGCCCATCGCGATCGCAAGCAGACCGGCGACAACCTTAAAGCGGCGCTGAAACGGCATCTCGAAGAACTGCGCCGCGCACCTATCGAGACTCTGCTGCAACAACGTTACGAGCGACTGATGGGGTACGGAATTTTCGAGGAGGCCGTCGCTTAGACTGCCTTCGCATACGGGGCGGACATCAACCGCCCCGCCCCTGCGGTCTCGGCTTACATGAATCTTTCCGCCGAAACACTCGACCAAACTCTAAGCCACCATCCGCCGGCACCCCGCTACTGGATTGCGTATAGCGGCGGGCTCGATTCTCATGTTCTGCTTCATCTCTGCGCAGAACTTAGGGCCAAGCGCCCGCACTTGAACTTTACTGGCGTACACGTTCATCACGGTCTCCAAGCTGCCGCCGATGATTGGGCCAATTTCTGCGAAGCGAGCTGCCGGACTCTTGGAATGCCGTTTCGGCTCCTACGCGTCAACGCCACTGCCAAATCGGGCGAGAGCCCCGAGGATGCCGCCCGAAGCGCCCGCTATGGCGCCCTGATCGCAATCCTCTCCGACAGCGAAGTCGTATTAACCGCGCAACATCGGGACGATCAGGCCGAAACGCTACTGCTCCAGTTGCTTCGTGGATCGGGTATCGCGGGACTTGCCGCCATGCCGGAGCGCGCGCCCTTGGGTCCAGGGTTTCTGCTGCGGCCGCTGCTTTCCATTTCGCGCAGCCAACTCCGCGAGTACGCCCAAGCACACGGGTTGACTTGGATCGAAGATCCCAGCAACCGCGATTTGAGTTACGACCGCAATTTCATTCGTCACGAGATAATCCCGCTGCTCGAAGAACGGTGGCCCGCAGCGAAAGACACCTTAGCCCGAACCGCACGACATTGCGCCGAAGCTCAAGCATCGCTGAACTCGCTCGCCGAGGATTTGCTCAAGTCGGTTGTTCATCCACAGCGAAACACCCTCGTCCTGGATCGGCTGAAAGCGTGTTCGGAACCGGATCGCCGCCTTATCCTGCGCGAGTGGCTGCGGAGCCGTGGTTTCCGCATGCCGTCGACCCGCACTATCGAACGGGCATTGAACGAAGCGCTGAACGCCAAGCCTGACCGAAATCCGGCAATCCGGTGGAGTGAAGGTGAGATTCGGCGTTATCGGGAAGAACTCTTCGTAATGCCTGCCACCCAGCCTTTCCACCCTGCCGCGATCATCCCGTGGGACGGTGTTGCGGCACTCCAGTTGCCGGACGGAAACGGCGAACTCAGCGCCACCCCCGAAAAACGGACGGGGATCTCGTTAGCGGCATGGCGATCCGGAGCGATCACCGTCCGCTACCGGCAAGGCGGCGAATCATGCCGATTGCCCGGGCGCGAAGGTTCTCACGATCTCAAAAAGCTGTTTCAGGAAGCCGGCATTCCACCCTGGATTCGGGCGCGGACGCCGTTGATTTACATCGGCGATGACCTTGCGGCAGTGGCGGGATGGTGGGTGTGCAATTCTTATGCCGGGAAAACGGATGACTGCAACATGTTGATCCGTTGGCATGCGCCGAAGTGTTTTTCCGGCGCAATGCCTCTAGCTATCTAAGGGTTGATGCAGCGGTAAACGTTAAAGGACTGTTCACCGTCGATCAAGGGGCCGGTCGGCACGATGGTGTCGCCCCCCATGTCCGCCGCATTATTGCGGGCGAGACGATCGACTTCCTCTTGCACGGTGTTTTTGCTGCGGGCGAAGATACCGATAGTCGCCGCCGTATTCGACGTAATGCGCCCCAGGTACTTGCAGCGCCCCACCTCGGGTGGTGTAAGCATACGAATCTTTTCGCCCTGAGGTTTAAGCTCGACCCAAGTACATCCCGAGACTGAAAACACCATCGTTATCCCGCAGAGTACCATGAGTAGTCTCGCCCAGTTCATCTAGAGTCTCCGTATGAGTTGTTGCATCTTCATCATGTTAGCGTGATTCAATGTTTGATTGAAACCGTTCCGGGCGGTGACTCCGATCTTCAGGTTGAGTAGAATATGCGGATAAATCCATTGACATCCGACGCGAAGATCGCCGCTTCAGCGATTGTTACGCAGCCCACATCCCTATCCTTGAATGACCAAATACATTTTCATTACCGGTGGCGTCGTCTCTTCCCTGGGTAAAGGCATTGCCGCATCGTCGCTTGCCGCAATCCTGGAAGCCCGTGGCTTAAAGGTCACGCTCACCAAGCTCGACCCGTATATCAACGTCGATCCTGGCACCATGAGCCCATTTCAGCACGGCGAAGTCTTCGTCACCGAAGACGGCGCGGAGACCGATTTGGATCTCGGTCATTACGAGCGTTTTCTAAGCACCACGATGGGCAAGGTCAACAGTTGCACCACCGGGCAGATCTACGAAAACGTCATCCGCAAAGAGCGGAAAGGCGAATATCTCGGCGCGACGGTGCAAGTTATCCCCCATATCACGGACGAGATCAAGCGAGTGATCCGGCTGAGCGCGGAAGGGTATGACGTGGCTCTGATCGAAATCGGAGGAACGGTGGGCGACATCGAATCCCAACCTTTCCTGGAAGCCATCCGCCAGATGCGGGTCGAATTGGGCGACGATAAGTGCCTGTTCATTCACTTAACCCTGGTTCCGTATATTGCAAGCGCCGGCGAGCTCAAGACCAAACCTACCCAGCACTCGGTGAAAGAACTCCGAACCATCGGCATACAGCCCGACATCCTCATTTGCCGCTCGGACCGGATCATTCCCAAGTCCGAGAGGACAAAAATCGCCCTCTTCACCAACGTCGGGGAGGATGCCGTTATCTCCGCCGTCGATGCGGACACCATCTATCGAATTCCGCTGCTGCTGCACGAACAGGGCTTGGACGACATCGTGGTGAAAAAACTCAAGCTCGACGCGGGCCCTGCCAATCTATCCGAATGGCAGAGGGTGATCGATGCCTTGGAACACTCCGAGCACGAGGTGACCATTGCCATGGTGGGCAAGTACGTCAACCATTCCGACGCCTACAAATCCCTGACCGAAGCACTCATCCACGCCGGCATTAAGACCAAGACCAAGGTCAAAATTCGCGACATCGAGTCGGAAGAAATCGAGGACAAAGGCACCGACTCGCTGGAAGGCGTAGACGCCATTCTGGTACCCGGAGGCTTCGGCGAACGAGGTGTCGAAGGCAAGATCGCCACGGTCAAATACGCACGGGAGAAAAGAATCCCTTACCTCGGCATTTGCTTGGGGATGCAAGTGGCAGTCATCGAATTCGCCCGCGACGTGGCGGGATTGGAAGGCGCTCACAGCACGGAGTTTTTACCGAAGACGCCGCACCCGGTCATCGCCCTAATCACGGAATGGCACGACGACTCCGGCACGATCGAGCACCGGGATGCGCAATCTGACCTGGGCGGAACCATGCGCCTCGGCGGCCAAAAATGCCGGCTCGTCGGTGGCAGCTTAGGCCATCAAGTCTATGGCAAGGATGTCATCAACGAGCGCCATCGCCACCGGTACGAGTTCAACAACCGTTATCTCAAGCTTCTCGAAGATGCCGGAATGCGGGTTTGCGGCAAATCCCTGGACGGCCGTTTGGTCGAAATGATCGAGATTCCCGATCATCCATGGTTTCTCGCCTGCCAGTTCCATCCCGAATTCACCTCCACCCCGCGCGGCGGCCATCCCCTTTTCTCGGGCTTCGTACGCGCCGCCGCCGAGCACCATCAAAACAAGAAGGCGAACTGATGCAACTGTGTGGATTTGAAGCCGGCTTGGATCGGCCATTCTTCCTTATTGCCGGCACCTGCGTCATCGAAGGCGAACAACTCGCTTTGGATACCGCAGGGACGCTCAAAGAAATCGCCACGAGCCTCGGCATCCCTTTCATCTACAAATCCTCTTTCGACAAAGCGAACCGCTCGTCGCACGAAAGCTTCCGCGGTCCCGGCCTCGAGGAAGGCCTACGCGTACTCGAAAAGGTAAAACAAGGTATCGGCGTGCCGGTATTAACCGATGTGCATGAGGACACCCCGTTAGGCGAAGTCGCCGCCGTCGTGGATGTATTGCAGACACCGGCGTTTCTCTGCCGGCAAACCAACTTCATTCAAGACGTCTGCGCCCAGGGCAAACCGGTCAATATCAAGAAAGGCCAGTTCATGGCTCCATGGGACATGAAGAACGTGACCAATAAGGCAAGAGCCACCGGAAACGAACAAATTCTCGTTTGTGAGCGCGGCGTCTCGTTCGGTTACAACAATCTGGTGTCCGACATGCGCGCTCTCGTCATCATGCGCGAGACCGGCTGTCCCGTGGTGTTCGACGCCACTCACTCGGTACAGTTACCCGGCGGTCAAGGCACGGCTTCCGGAGGACAGCGGGAATTTATACCGACGCTAGCCAAGGCAGCCATAGCGGTCGGCATCTCCGGATTGTTTATGGAAACTCATCCCGAACCGGACAAGGCCAAAAGCGACGGCCCCAATTCATGGCCTCTAGCTCGCATAAAGGAGCTTTTAGAAACGCTGGTCGAAATCGACCGCATCGTCAAGCAGCGCGGAATGGTCTAGACGGAATTAGTTTCACAGCGACATCCCCGATACCACAGGAACGGAACATATGAGCAAAATTACCGAAGTACGAGCACACGAGGTGCTTGACTCCAGAGGCAATCCTACCGTCGCCGTAGAGGTAATGCTTGAATCGGGAGCCATCGGCTCCGCTATGGTGCCCTCTGGAGCCTCCACCGGGACGCGCGAAGCCATCGAACTCCGGGACGGCGATAAAGCCCGCTATTTGGGCAAAGGCGTTTTAAAGGCCGTTGAGAATGTTAAAACGGCAATCCGGCCGGCCGTTTTGGGAATGGATGCCGATGACCAGGCGGCGGTCGACCGCAAAATGATCGAACTGGACGGCACCGAAAACAAAGGCTGCCTGGGAGCCAACGCAATCTTGGGAGTCTCCCTGGCAACCGCCCACGCTGCGGCGAATCATGCCCGCAAGCCGCTCTATGCTTACCTCAACCGCAGCGGAGAGTTCCTGTTGCCGGTGCCCATGATGAACATCATCAACGGTGGCGCTCACGCCGACAACAGCGTGGATATGCAGGAATTCATGATCCTTCCCGTCGGCGCGCCCAGCTTCAGGGAGGCTCTCCGTTATGGCGCGGAAGTTTTCCACGCTCTAAAAAAAGTGTTGGCCGAACAGGGTCTCGGCACTGGCGTGGGGGACGAAGGCGGCTTCGCGCCGAATCTTCCCTCCAACGAATCCGCTATCGGCGTCATTCTCGAAGCCATCGAGCGGGCAGGATATCAAGCCGGAAAAGACATCTATCTTGGCCTGGACGTCGCCAGCTCCGAGTTCTACCAGGACGGTGTCTATAGTTTGGAATCCGAGGGCAAACGGTTTAATTCGGACGAATTCGCAAGCTACCTGGCCGCCTGGGTCGAAAAATATCCCATCATCACCATCGAAGACGGCATGGCGGAAAACGACTGGCATGGCTGGGGCATTTTGACCGATCGGCTCGGACAACGCATTCAGCTCGTGGGCGACGATCTTTTCGTCACGAATCCCGCCATCCTGAAGCAGGGCATCGAAGCTAAAATCGCCAACTCCATCCTGATCAAGGTCAACCAAATCGGCACTCTGACGGAAACCCTGGAAGCCATAGCCATAGCGCACCAGGCCGGTTATACGTCGGTCGTCTCGCACCGTTCCGGCGAAACCGAAGACACCACCATAGCAGATCTTGCCGTAGCCACCTGTTCCGGACAGATCAAGACCGGCTCTCTCAGCCGTTCCGACAGAGTCGCCAAATACAACCGACTCCTCAAAATCGAGGAGCAGTTGGGAGACAAAGCCCGGTACGCGGGACGCGGCGCGTTCCGTCAAACCCTCTAAGAGGCAAGCCCCCGTCCGACGACAGCGTGAAAAAGCTGATTGTCTTTTTGGTGGTGCTGATCGCGCTGCTCCAGTACCGGCTGTGGCTGGGCGACGGCGGAGTCGCCGAATTGCACGAATTGCAGAACCGTATCGAGAAGCTCACGGAAGAGGGCGAAAAGCGGTACGAGCGTAACGCGGCGCTGGAAGCCGACGTGAAGGATTTGAAGGAAGGTACGGACGCCATTGAGGAACGTGCCCGGCAAGAGCTCGGCATGATCAAGGAGGGCGAAACTTTCGTCCAAGTAATTGAGACGCCAAAAAACAAGACGCACGAGCGCAAATCGGCGCCACAACAAATCGAAAAATCCCGTTAGCGTCTCCCCATGGCTAACTTGCACGGAAATCATCGATTCTGGGCCGTCGTTCCCGCAGCCGGGGTGGGCAAACGCATGGGGGCCGATGTCCCGAAGCAATACCTTCAAGTTCTGGGCAAGCCGGTGCTGCAGCATACCTTGGAACGATTGCTGGAAGTCGACGCCTTTGCTGGCATCGTCGTGGCTCTCGGGTCCGAGGATGGTTATTGGCCCGAACTACCCTGTGCCCGGCATCCCAAAATTCACGTTGCGGCGGGTGGTAAGGAGCGCGCCGATTCCGTCCTTTCCGCCCTGGCGAGTCTCGAAGGCGTGGCCACACAGGACGATTGGGTGCTGGTACACGATGCGGCGCGGCTCTGCATTACCCGCGGCGATGTTCAGGAACTAATGAATCGGCTTAGCGACGACCCGGTCGGCGGCATATTGGCGCTACCGGTCACGGATACGTTGAAGGGTGCGGAAGCGGGCCACATTGTGGAGACCATCGACAGAAGCCGGATCTGGCGCGCCTTGACGCCGCAAATGTTCCGCTACGGCATGCTCAAGCACGCCCTGATCGATGCCGCCGAACGAAAGCTGATCGTGACGGACGAGGCCAGCGCCCTGGAGCTTCAGGGATTACGCCCCAAAATCGTGGAAGGACGCCCGGACAACATCAAAATCACGCGGCCGGAGGATTTGCCTCTGGCGGCTTTTTACCTGGAGCGACAATGCTACGAATAGGTCAAGGTTACGATGCGCATCGATTCAAAGAAGGTGGCCAACTGGTCCTGGGAGGCATAGCCATAGACTATGAAAAGAGCCTCGCGGCGCATTCGGACGGCGATGTTGCCTTACATGCCCTGTGTGATGCGCTATTAGGGGCAGCGGCGCTCGGCGATATCGGCCGGCATTTTCCGGATTCCGACCCGAGCTTCAAAGGCATAGACAGCCGGGTTCTTCTCCGCGAGGTCTACGTCAAGATCGCGGAACGCGGCTACTCTGTCGCCAACGTCGATCTGACCATCGTCGCGCAAAAGCCACGGCTCGCACCCTATATCGAAAAAATGCGGGCAACCATCGCGAATGATCTCGATGTTTCGTACGAAACGGTCAATGTCAAGGCGACCACTACCGAAGGCATGGGTTTCGAGGGCCGGGGCGAAGGCATATCCGCCTATGCGGTAGCGCTTCTACAGAAAAAATAACGTCCATGGGCGATTTGACCACCGCCCTGCCCCATGCCTTCGGCGGCCCTGCCGGGACCGGCGTTATCAAAACGTCGCCGGAAGATTTTGTCGTCGAAGAATTGCTGGGTTTCGAACCTTCGGGCGAGGGCGAGCATGTTTTTCTGCGCGTCGAAAAGCGTGGCGAGAATACGGAATATGTCGCCCGCCAACTGGCCCGGTTTGCCGGCATCCGCGCGCGGGACATAGGTTATGCCGGCCTTAAGGACCGCCACGGCAAAACCGCTCAATGGTACAGCGTATGGCTGCCGGGCAAGGCTGAGCCGGATTGGCAGCAACTTGAATCCTCATCGCTCAGCCTACTCGAAGTCCGACGCAATAGCCGCAAGCTGAAAAAAGGCCCGGCAACCGGCAACCGGTTCGAGATCACTGTTCGTGAATTGAAGAGTGACCCCTCATTATTGGAACAACGCCTGAAGCAAATCGGCGAACGAGGCGTTCCGAACTATTTCGGGACGCAGCGTTTCGGCCGCGACGGACAGAACGTCGTCAAGGCGCTGGCTCTCTTCGCGGGAACCCTGGAACGCGGGGACACGCACCGTCGCGGCATTTATTTGTCGGCGGCCCGTTCCTACTTGTTCAATCGTATCCTCGCCAATCGCGTGATGCAGAACATCTGGGATCAGGCCGTCAGCGGCGATGCCTTCATGTTCCCGGATTCGCGCAGCTTTTTTAAGCCCGAAACCTTTACCCCGGATATAACGCAACGGCTCGAAGCCAAGGAAATCCACCCCAGCGGTGTGCTCTGGGGCAGAGGCACACCTGTCGTTACCGATCAGGCATTGGCCATAGAAGCGGTTATAGCCGAGGAAGAGACTGATCTCTGCCGCGGACTCGAAGACTACGGCGTCGATATGGCCCGCCGGCCGCTGCGGGTTTGCCCGGAAGACTTTCGCTGGGAATTATCCGACCCGACAAGCTTGCGCTTACGATTTACATTGCCCGCCGGGGCCTACGCGACTACGGTTTTGCGGGAACTGGTCGACACCGATTATTCAGACGATTAAAGGGTACTCATGGATTGTCATCACGTGTATTACCTGGCCCTGCTGCAAGGGCTGACCGAGTTTCTGCCCATTTCCAGCGCTGCTCACCTCATCCTGATGCCGGTGATCTTCGGATGGCATGACCAAGGCTTAGCCTTCGACGTCGCCGTCCACATCGGAACGCTCACTGCGGTCGTCGTCTATTATGCAGGCGCTTTGCGCGATATGGCGGAAGCGTGGTTTCGCTCGATCGCCGGAAAAGGCATGAGCACCGATGCCAGACTCGCCTGGTACGTAATTCTCGGAACCATCCCGGTGGGCATCGCCGGACTGGTGGCCAATGATTACGTCGAGACCGTCCTGAGAAACCCAGTGGTCATTGCGACCAGCACGATCGTGTTTGCCTTGGTGCTTTGGCTGGCGCAAAAGGTGAGCACCGAACGCCGTACCGATGCCGACCTGAACTGGAAAGACGCATTGGTTGTCGGCGTTTGTCAAGCCGTGGCGCTCATCCCCGGCACATCCCGCTCCGGCATCACGATTACCGGAGGTTTGTTCCTCGGCCTGGACCGCAAAGCCGCTGCCCGATTTTCGTTTCTGCTGTCGATACCGGTGACCGCGTTGGCGGGATTGCTCAAGACCTATGAACTGATCCAATCCGGCCAAGCCGTATCGTGGTGGAACATGTTTCTGGGCGCCCTGCTATCCGGCATTGTCGCCTACGTCACTATCGATTGGTTTCTGAAGCTCCTCGACCGTACCGGCATGCTGCCCTTCGTGGTCTATAGGCTGATTCTGGGCGGCGTGTTGTTCTACGTTTTCCTGCCCCATTAGCGCCAAACTTGGTTTTTTCTGCATCCCGCAATGCAAACGGGTAGAATACAAGGCCGTAATTCAATCAACGGCGTGGAGGACGACCATGTCTGTCGGACAATTCTGCAACCGGGATACGGTCATCGTTAGAAAGGAAAACTCGATCGTTGAAGCGGCCAAGCTGATGCGCGAGTTTCACGTGGGCAGCATCGTAGTGGTCGAGGACATCGACGGCGGAGCCAAACCCGTCGGCATTCTCACCGATCGCGATCTGGCGATTGAAATTCTTGCCGCGGAACTCGATCCGAATTCCGTCACCGTCGGCGATGTTATGAGTTACGATCTGACAATCGCCCGCGAGGAAGACGGGCTCTGGGAGACCGTACAGCGGATGCGCACCAAAGGCGTACGCCGCATACCCATAGTGAATCAGCAGGGACTATTGGCCGGCATTTTGAGCAGCGATGACTTGCTCGAGATACTCGCCGGTGAACTTACCGAGCTGGTTAAAATCATCGGCAAAGAGCAGGAACGGGAACAAAAAACTCGTGGGGGTCTGGGATAAAACCAGCGCTACCCAGCTTTTTTCGGATCAGGCAAAGGCGAGCTCTCTAAATCATCACTCGGCATGCGGCGTCTAACGTCGCGAGAATCACACTCATGACCGTAACGATTTACCACAATCCCCGCTGCAGCAAATCTCGGACTACTCTTGAGCTTCTTAAGAGTAAGGGCATCGAGCCTGCGGTAGTCGAGTATCTGAAGACACCGCCAAACGCATCCGAGCTGGAAGCCATTCTGGCCAAGCTGGACATGGAACCGCGTGATTTGATGCGCAAAGGCGAAGCGGCTTACAAGGAAGCCGGCTTGGATAATCCCGACCTGGATCGGAAAGCACTGATTGCCGCGATGGTGGAAAACCCAATCCTTATCGAGCGCCCCATTGTGCTGGCAAACAACAAGGCCGCCATCGGACGTCCGCCGGAAAACGTGTTCCAGATTCTTTAAGCCCGGCGCCCGACAAGATCTCGAACCATTTCTCCGGGCCGATTCGGCTCATACGTCTTAACTTGCTTAAGCTTTGTTCCTTTAATTTTTCATGGTTGAAGTTCTAATCGTCTACTACAGCCGCTGGGGTTCCACGGCGGAAATGGCCAATCTGATCGCCAGAGGCGTCGAGGAAGTTCCCGGCGCCGTCGCTAAGGTCCGCACCGTTCCGGAAGTGTCGCCGGTCTGCCAAGCCACCGAGGATGCCATTCCCAACGCCGGCCCGCCTTACGCAACGCTCGACGATCTAAAAAGCTGTGACGGCTTGGCTCTGGGCAGTCCCACTCACTTCGGCAACATGGCGGCGCCCCTTAAATATTTCCTCGACAACACCAGCTCCTTATGGTTTTCGGGCACCCTGTCCGGCAAGCCGGCCGGGGTATTCACGGCCACCTCGTCCATGCATGCGGGCCAAGAGGCAACATTGATCACCATGCTGCTGCCCTTGCTTCACCACGGCATGGTTCTGGTCGGCATCCCCAGCAGCGAAAGCGCCCTCCTTGAAACCACCAGCGGCGGCACGCCTTACGGACCCAGCCGGCACACCGGAAGCGACAACGCCGTTAGCGATGATGAGCGGAAACTATGCCGAGCGTTTGGAGCCCGCTTGGCTCGCATGGCGTTGGCACTAAAGAATGCCGAAGTGAAATAACCTCGCATTCGGCACGGTCTTGATGAACGCCTTCAGCCTGTTGACTCCCAGTATGCTGCGAAGTACTGTGGCGGCCGTTTCTTCAATCAAACGTCATTAAGATCATGGCGGAGCAACTTCCCCTACGCTTCGCCTTCAATCCCGAGCTGGGCTTCCAGCAATACCACTCGGGCGCCAATACCGAAATCGTTGCGCACCTAAAACATGCCGCCGGCGGTTACGGCGATCCGCTGATTTTTTTGTGGGGCGAATCAGGAACCGGCAAAAGCCATTTGCTCAATGCCTGCTGCCGGGAAGCGTGTCAGAGCGACCTATCGGTCTCCTATCTACCATTAACGAGCCTCCGGGAGTACGGTCCCGCCGTGCTCGATGGACTCGAACATCAGGACATCGTTTGCCTCGACGATGTGGATTCCATCGCCGGCGATGACGTTTGGGAGCAGGCTTTGTTCAGCTTGTTCAATCGGCTGCGAGAGCTTGGCAATCGCTTGATCGTCGCCGCCCAGGCACCGCCCGGAGAGCTTCCCATTCGTCTGCCCGACCTCAAAACCCGTTTGGGCTGGGGATTGACCTTGCGTCTGCAGCCTTTGAACGACGAGGACAAGCTGATCGTACTCGGCTCTTATGCCCGCTCGCTCGGCTTGGACCTGCCGCCGCAGGTCGGGCGTTTCTTGCTGTCCCATTACCGTCGCGACCTATCCTCTTTGAGGCGATTGCTGGACGAACTGGACCACGCGACCTTGGCCGCGAAACGCAAGCTCACTATCCCTTTTCTCAAAAGCCATTTGGAAGAAACGACATGAAGGTACTCGTCATAGGCACCGGAGCCGTCGGCAGCTTCTACGGTTCCCTGCTCGCCAAGCAGGGCGCCGAAGTCTCGGTCGTGGCCCGCTCCGATTACGAACACGTCAAGGTCCACGGCATAGAAATCACGAGCGAAACCAAACTGGGCAACTATCACTTCCGGCCTCAAGCCGTCGTGCGCAATGCGGCGGAATTGACCGAAAAACCCGATTACGTTCTCTTGTGCATCAAAGTGGTCGAACAAGCCGACCGGGTTGGCCTTCTAAAAGATGCCGTGGGACCCGATACGTCCATCGTACTCATTTCCAATGGCATCGACATCGAAGACGAAATCGCGAGGACTTTTCCGAATAACGAATTGATCAGCGGCCTCGCGTTCATTTGCGTCACCCGCACCGCACCCGGCAAAATCTGGCATCAGTCCTACGGCCGGCTGGCCTTGGGCAATTATCCGCGAGGCCTTTCGGAAAAAGCTCGGGCACTGTGCAGCGCATTCGAGCAATCCGGTATCAATTGCGCGGCCTCCGAGGATATCGTCACGGCCCGCTGGCAAAAATGCGTTTGGAATGCTCCCTTCAACCCGCTGTCGGTACTCTCCGCGGGTCTCAGCACGAATGACATACTCTCGACCCAGGAATCTTTCGTGCGGAACATCATGGAGGAGATTTGCCTGATCGCTAAAGCCACGGGACATACCTTGCCCTCCGATATCGTCGACAAGAACATCGACAGCACGTACAACATGCCGCCCTACAAAACCAGCATGTTGCTGGATTTCGAGGCTGGCCGGCCGATGGAGACGGAAGTCATTCTAGGCAACGCCGTGCGCGCGGGGCGGAAAGCGGGCGCTCCGATTCCCCATCTGGAATCGGTTTATGCCTTGATGAAGCTTAGAGAGTTAAAGCTCGCGAAAGAATAATTAGGACAGTTTTGGAGCAACGCTTCGGCCAGGTTTCAACCAGCGTGTCGCGCCGCGGCGGTGCTCCTGCACTGCGATTCAATACCGGTAACGGCTTTCCTCATCGTAATACTGCGGAAATCCGACAGCCGATTTCAATTCCTCAAAGTCCATGATGTTCTCCGGCGTCCGCCCTTGTTTGATGCTGCTCAAAGCCTGGCGCATGGCGCGAATGCCGGCATTCAGCAAAGTCAGCGGATATACGGCGATCTTATAGCCGATCGCCTCCAGTTGCTCGGGCGGCAATACCGGCGTCTTGCCGTATTCGATCATATTGACCATCTTCGGCCCATCCACTTCGGCACAGTAGCGACGCATCTCCTCGATGCTTTCCGGAGCTTCCAGAAAAGTGATATCGGCTCCCAACTCCCGGAACAATTTACAGCGCTCGATGGCTTCCTCCAGGCCTAATACCGACCGTGAGTCGGTTCGCGCCATGATGAGTATGTCGTCGCCGCCGTCGCGTACGTCAACCGCCGCTCGAATCCGCATTGCAGCCTCGTCCCTGCTCGCCATCACTTTTCCCTTGGTGTGGCCGCAGCGCTTGGGAGCCACCTGATCTTCGATCATGATGCAAGCGAATCCTGAGCGGGCGTAACCTTGCACGGTGCGCTTCACATTGAGCGCATTGCCGAAGCCCGTATCGCCGTCGCCGAACATGGGAATAGAGACGGCGCTACAAATATTGCGCCCCTGCTCCACGAGTTCTCCATAGGAAATCAGACCCGTATCAGGCAAACCGAGGCGCGTCGCCGACACCGCAAAACCGCTCATAAAGCCCATCTCAAAACCGGCTTCCTGAATCAGCTTGGCGGACATGGCATCGTGGCAGCCCGGCATAATGCGAATTCCGGGTCTGGCAAGCAGTTCTCTCAAACGATCAGAGCGGGAAGTCATACGTTCACTCCTTAGGATTTAGCCATGGATGGAACACCAGCTTAAGCAGAAACCAAGATCAAGGTGCCACCTTATCGACCTCCGGTTTGAGCCGAGAAGCTTCGTCGGGTCTCGGAATATCCACACCGAGGCTGATGACGAAACTCGAAGCTTGCTCGATGCTCATATCGGACGTCCTAGTCTTCGATTCGTGAACAATCACGGTAAAGCCGGAGGTCGGATTCGGCGACGTCGGTATGTACAGCACCAGCTGATCGTCGATCCGGTTGGTTACATAGGCCGGTACCCAAATGCCGTCTTTGGGGTATTCGATGTAAACCACGTCACGCAGCTTCTCTTCCTCATCGCCCCGGAACAGGTTCAATATTTTCTTGGTGACCCTATAAATTGTGCCGAGCAGCGGGATACGATTAAGGAAATCCTCCAGGTAATACCAAACATGAGCCTTGTCCTGCTTGAGCAAATAGCCGAAATACGTCAGGACTAGGATGGCTGCCATGAACAAGCCAATGGGGATAAAGAAGTTCTCGTAGCGTCCGAAGATACTCAATACGAAGTCCCGGAGCAGTCCTTCGACGGAGATTACGATCTGAAGGATGATGACGATAGGCAACAGACCCAATGCGCCAATGAGGAAATAGCCAAAGAATTTCTGTAACGTTTTTTTCATTTTATTACCAGTAACTTTGGTGGTTTATGTGAAATCACAAAGAATCCGAAATTATTGAGAGATATCTCCGCCGGTCTGTTCTCGACACATGATGAACCGATACCGAAGAGATCTGCGCCGTAGCGTAGAGTGTAATTGGGATAACATCTGTTTTGGAGCATGGAAAACGCGGGATGATTTCGGGTTTTCGAATATTGGGCGCTGAACAAGGCCGCCATGCCGGAAAGTGGTCTGTCTATTCCTGCCCGTAACGAATGCCGGTGTCGACAAGTTTTCCGCAGGCACTCCCAACCGCCTTAGAACCGCTTTAGTGGCATGTTGAACGCCCAGCGCCAATTCGGATCGTATCGTCAGCCGCTGCTATCCGGCCAAAGCTAATAATTGATGTGGAAAAATGCCGGATTCACTGTACCTTTTTCCTCAGCACGCGACGATGGGCTCGAAAACTTCAGAGCTAAACTTTTCCGAACTTTAGGGCGAAGCACACTAAGCGAAGGCGACTGGTAAGATCGAGGGCTCACTTTTTGACAGGCTCTACGGTTACCGCGACCGCTTCGGTGTAAGTAAGTTCGACCTCATCCCCTGCCTCCAATTTTTTTACATATTTTTGAAGCCGAGGATTTCTAACTTCAACCGTGTGCACATGGCCACTCGGGCTCGAAATCATTACCGTGTTCGTGTCCTGGTTGACTGACAAGACCTTTACCGTCGCCTTGACCGAGCGCCCCACCGACCCGGCTGGACGCTCTCCGGACTGTGTTATTGAGCTTCCTTCTCCAACCTTGACGCCCTTTACACCCTCGCCCGGATCCTTGATCTCCGCCGCAAGCGCCTCGTAATAACCGATGATTACCTGATCGCCGACCTTGACCTTGGCGAGATTTTCGACTCGAGGATCGATGAGCACGGTGAACCTATTTCCCAACGAATCTTTTAAAAAGACCTGGCGACCGTGGAGATCTATTTCTTCGACTTTTGCCGTGGTTTGCTTGGTGTTAGCGTAAAGCTGCCCCGCCTCTTGAGTGGCGCATGCCGCGAGCGTCATCAGGAATACACCGACCGTTCCGCGAATAATCGAATACCAGACTCTATCCATAGCGAAGCTCCCTCAGTCTTCAACGACCCGGAAATATCCCTATCCGTCAACTCCGACTTATCGGCCACAATAAAGCGAAGTTCAACTCGTATAATACGTCCCGTAGAACGGGGTGACCGCACGAACTGAACTTCGCCGTCATCATGATGATTAATTAGACAGCGCGGTTAGCAGAACCGGTTCCCTGTCGCCTATCAGCAGGACTCCTTAAAACCTAGCTTTTTTAATACGGTCTCCAAGGGACAGAGTTTGGTGAATCCGCTCTGAAATAGGTTAGCTCCCACGAACGCTGTAAACCAAAGCCAATTCTGGTTTACGAACAGTGGACTGGCCTCTACGCCCAACGCCAACGACAGCAAAACAAAAAAGCCCGCAAAAATCCGCACCAAACGATGTGTGGTCATAACAGTCCTCATGTTAGAATACGCTAATATAGCAAGTCCCAGCCGGCGATGGGACGCAAACTTCTTTATGATTCGCACGCGGCACGAGACCATGCGCAATCTGCAGTGCCCGTTTGAAAAAGCCACATAAAGAATTCGTCTTTTCCTTGGACATTTTCAGCTCTCCTTTTAGTGAAGTCTGCTGCCCTGACGTGCCAGAGAACTCAAGATGCCCTGGCATCGCCTCGAATCTGCTGCGGCACTGAATTCTGCCTCGTAAATCAAACGAAAATACTTTAATGGTTAAAGTGATCATGTACAGCACAGCCATCTGCCCCTATTGCGTCATGGCGGAGCGTCTGCTTTTGAAAAAAGGCGTCGAAAATATCGAGAAGATCAGAGTCGATATCGAGCCGGAACGGCGCTTGGAAATGATGGAAAAGACGAGACGCCGAACGGTACCCCAGATCTACATCGGCGAAAACCATGTCGGCGGCTACGACGATCTCGCTGCACTGGAGCGCGCCGGTCAGTTGGACCGTCTGCTGGCCCACGATTGAGGGCATAGATGTGGCCCAAAAGAACCGAACCTCTCATTCACCGTCCAAGTGATGCTCGCTATATATCGAGCAGCGATCGAGAGGATTTCCGATAGCAGACTAAGCCGTTTTTTTCGAAACCAAACTCGTAGATGCCGATCTTTAATACCAGTTAGTTATGGCGCAGCCGATCAGCCGGCAAAACCAGGCGCGTAAAGCAAACACCGAACCAGGCTCTCACCGAAACATTGTATATGCCAGCCTGCTTATGTATATTTGCTTATTCCTTTAGCTCTTTCGCAGGCGAAAGGAAGTCGACAAGCTACGGGCCTTTTATCGGGCTTGCCCGATCATTAAATATAAAAATCCAATAATCCACCAAGTGAGGGAAGAGATATGCGTAAACTAATTTGCTTAAAAGAGTGCTTGCTCGCTCTGAGCCTGCTCGTTTCCGCCGTGATCCCCGTATCGAGCTGGGCGCACGGAGGAGCTTCGGGCGTCGATTTGGATGCTTGCCGTATTCCGGTTGGCCCCCACTGGGTGCATTTTACCGCTTATCAACCGCAGATAGCCGGAACAACAGAATACTGCAACTCCATTCCTGAAGTGGGTTCGGCCACCTTGGTGTTCGACTACGAGGGAAAAGCGCTGCGGAACATGACGGTTGAATTTGAAATTACCAAAGAACCTCAGGGAACCCGCGTTTTTTACAAAGAGCCGTCGACCTATCCGACCGGCACGGCCAACACCACGATCAACTTCACCGAAGCGGGCGATTACCTAGCGCACGTGACCCTGGTCAATGAAGGACAAAAAGTAGACGCCCACGTACCTTTTGCCGTCGGAGCTTCGGCAACCGGAATTGCAACCAGCACCTACGTGGTGATCGCCGTGATTCTGATCGCAATCGGCTATATCTTTTATCTTTCCAATGCATCATTCAAAGGCGCCGTCGATCGGATGCTGAAAAAATCTTAGGAACTTTCAAGTGGGATTGACTGACTAATGCCAGTTCGTTTCAAGTCTTAGTCAAGTCTTCGAATCTCTGTTCCCAACGGTACTCAAAATGCAGACACGTTCCCTCGTATTCTTGTTTGGTTCCGCCTTATCGACCTTATCCACTGTCGCCGGAGCGGTTACTACTCCACCACCCAGCGCCAAAGTTCAGGTCGGCGAGGCAGAGCCTTTCTGTAATAGCGGGGCTCCCGGTGAATGGCGTAAAGCGCAGGTCATCGAGGGCGTAACCATTCAAGAGTCGAGGGTCTGCAACCCGGATAATCCGGCCGATGTCGCGGCCTTCGTGAAGGGGACCAATAACATATCCATGCAAACGATCATGGATACGTCCAGCCTGGCCGCGGACGCGATCACAAAAACCAATGATATGGACAACGACGGCGATCCCGACCATATCATCATTAAACTTGAAATCATGGAAGTAAATGGGCACTCGCCCGATTTCGCCGGTGTAGTGCCCACCTTCGATATCGCACCCGGCATACAACCTAGCTTCTGGGTCTTCGCTCCGAAAACCCGCGATATGTCGACGCGTAGCTTCGCCAGCGTGGAAGCAAATCCCATGCTGCGCATGCCGTCCGCACCAATCCGCGTTGAACAAGGCGACGTGGTCTGGCTGGTGGTGGAGAATACCCATTATTTCCCCCACTCAATACATCTCCACGGCGTCGACCACCCCTACATGGACCACGGCGGCGAGGGCAACGACGGCGTAGGTCAAACCAGTCAAATGGATATCATGCCGGGCCAAAGCAAGACTTACGTGATTAAGCCGCGCCAGCCCGGCACCATGTATTACCATTGCCACGTCCAACCCCATACGCATATTCCGATGGGGCTTGCAGGCATGTTTATCGTGGAAGAGAACAGACCGAACAACTGGGTTCAAACCTTCAACGTAGGCGCCGGCCAAGTCCGTCATCCTTCTGTGGCCGTATCCGAAAAATACAGCCAGGAATACGACCTACATTACCAGTCGATCGACAAAGAGCTGCACAAGCTCCCGCAGTCGGCCAACGATCCCCGCCTGATCGCGAGAGCGATGAACCAGGAGTACGACATCACCGATGCGAGCGACGACTACTTTGTTCTGAACGGACGATCCTTCCCGTATACCCTTCGGGAATCCCTTATTACGGTGAACCCTAACGAGAAGATCAAGCTGCGCGTTCTCAACGGCCATACGGAGACACTTGCGCTTCATACGCACGGCCATAAGGCCACGGAAACCCACTATGACGGCGTTGAACAGAACCCCAGCGCTCAGGTTACCCGTGACGTTTACATGATGGCCCCGGCCCAACGGCTGGACCTGTCGATAAACACGACGGATGACGGTTTGCACAGCTTTGGATCGGGTGTCTGGATGTTTCACGACCACGTTGAAAAGTCCTTTACCACCAACGGCATGGGTGAAGGCGGCAGCATAAGCCTCATCGTGTATAAATCCTACCTGGATGAAAACGGTACGCCCAAGACCCACGGCATGGACCTGAAACCATATTTCACCAAGGAATTCTGGGAAAGAAAAATACCGGTCTGGCAAGATTGGGCAGACGAGTGGGGTAGTCTGGCCGAACCTGCTGGCATGCAAGCAGCGGCTTCCACGAACGTGGCGCTGGCTAAATCCGCCTCGGTTGCGCCGGATCAATCGTCCAGTCCATGGAGCAGCCTTTTCAGTGGACTGCTGCTCGGTATTGCAGGTTATGTGCTCTATCTATACCGAGAGCGCGTGCTCGCAATGATCAGCCAACTCGCATCCCAAGCCAAAGGCAAGCATTGAGGCATCCGATCGTCATGTCAAAGTTCACGCATTTCATACTTTTCAGCGCTTTCCTGACCGCTTCGTCGGCTTTTGCCGCGGAACAACGGGAAATCGTAGAACACAAGATGTTGATGGATCACGGCGATGGCCACCTTATGGACATGGATGGCGGCATGGTGATGGGTCAAAACAAGGACAAACTGCCCGGAGGCTGCAACAAAATCAGCGAAGACTCGGAGATCACCGTAAGAGCCGGCCACAAATACGCCAAGAACTTTCCCGGCACCATGTTCGCTTTCGACAAACAGGAGTGGCGCGTCAAACCCTGCACGCGACTCACCGTGCATTTCATCAACGAGGATAATGTTCGTCATCAGTGGATGATGCATGGACTACCGAAGTTTATGTACGACAAGGGCATGTTCCACTTGGAAGTAACCGGCCCGGGCAAGATAAGCGGTACGCTGATCCTGCCGAAGGAAGACAGGACCTATCTGGTACACTGCGACATTGCCCAACATATGGAAAAGGGAATGAAAGGACAACTGGTCGTGGGCAAAGGAGGCGGCACGTTCCCAAGCATTCCCGGCTTGACCGACTTCGCCATTCCCGATAACTACGACCCGACTCAAACGGTAGCTGCCACTTCCTCAGTGCAGCCCGTGGCTACCCAACCCGTAGTGGCTCAGCCGTCACCGGCATCACAGCCCTCCTCCCATACCGGCACATTTATCATTGGCATAGCTCTTGGTTTGTTCGCGACGCCGTTTTTAGTGAGCAATTTCAAACAGCGCTTCAAAGGCATGAGCTCAAAGGATGTCGTAATCTATGGAGCAAGCCTTGGTAAAAGCCTGTTCGACCAAGCCGTCAATTTAGCAACCTCGTTATACCGTAGCCTAAAGAAATAGGCCGGCCTGCCTTCTTCTTGCCTATATCCGTTGCGCGGCGCCTTAGTCGACAGGTGCGCCGCGCAAATGGAAACTTGTCCGCCTTACTTGTAGAAGCCCCTTTTAGCTTTCCGCATTAATCGAATCGAAAGACTACGCGACCGCCTCGTACCAAGGCTTACCTTGAAAAAAAGGTGGCAAATACCGAGACGGCCGCATAGAGTGATATTAGGCCGCCTATACGCCCGCTTGCGCCAGAGTGGATTGTTCATGCCACTGGCGTACTTGCATCAGATGATCATCTTCCTCCGCGAGTGCCGCCCGAAAATCGGTGGCCATGTCATCAAGCCCCATCTCACCGGCCAACCTGATGAGTAGTTCCCAGCCTGCGTGATCGACAAGCTCAGCGGTGAGTATTGCTTCCAAGGATTGATCGACGGAGGTGCGCGGATCGCTCATAACCTGAAGCACTCCGCTTGACGCTACTGCGCTAACATCGGCGCCAGGGGTCTGTGTAGTCGGGTCGGCCCCTAGGGACTCTAGCGCCTTTGCGACCAGTTTAAAATGCTGTGCCTCCTCCCGCCTAAAACGCCTGAGCGTATCGACGGAGATCGGCGAATCGGCCTGCGCCGTTGTTTCACACTTGGTAATGAGATAATCGTAGAGCCGTGTACCGGTGCGCTCGAACGCCAGGCGCTCCCCCAGCTTATCGATCAGGACCTCGGGATGTTTGCCGGTAAGCTTGTTGACGGCTGCCTGGACCGCACCCTTCATGGTGCCTGGCATAGGCACCGAGCCCACCGGTTCAGCTCCCTGGATGTAGGTGCTGTCAACCATAGCCAGCGCCGACTCGTCTCCCGAGGAGCTTGGCGGGGTATTATTTGCCGCCTCGATCATTCGTTGGCTGTCTACAGGTGACATACCGATGCCGGTTCGATTCTTCATGGTCATTTCGATTGATTGATCCATCGTTCAACTCCTTGCAAGGCTTTTCGTGATTATGCGATCTTGCGATTCAGCTCGGTCCCGGGAGACCATTGGTATCCCGCCGCCACCGCTTGAGACGGCGAGCCCTGGGAATTCATCTGCTGCCGATAATCCAGCGATGCCGGGTCTTCCTGGGCTTTGTCGACGAACTGGGTGCCGCGAGTACGCAAGCCGACTTCTTGGCTGAGTACCTTGCGTACGAATTCGCGGTTGCTCTTGAATGGGATGGGGTCGGGCAATGTATCCGAAATGATCTCAGTCGGATCCCTTCTCTCATGCTTTTTGAACAGCTCTGACACATAGGCGACGTGTCCTAGCTCATAGTCCAGGAATCGCTCCCAAATGGCCTTGATACGCGGATTTGTCTCCTGTTCCACACAGCTGTAGTAGTTATACGCCTCGGTTGCCTCGTGCAGCAGCCATTTCTCCAGCCAGGTTTCGGTGGGATCTATGATCGATTCGTACTGGGTAACGTGTTGCTCTTCGATCGAGGCGATCTCCGCGTACAACTGGCGGGCGACCGGATCGGCATACATCGGCCCGATATTGGCGTAGAAATCGTGGGTCTGATACTCGGCGGCCATGATCGTCGTAGCATGAAGCTTGGTGACGGCGGCCGCTTTCGCGCGATCGTAATGGTCCCGCAGATCGTTCTCCGGCGCCCGATGTTCATCCGCCGTAGGTCGTCCGGGAATGATGTCTGTATGGGATTGCAAGATGTTATTCGCATCCTTGCCTTCCAGCCGATCCAGCAGCGCCGAATAACGATAGAGATGGTCAAAATCCTCCAATAATCCAAAGCGGTAGACCTGCGCGAGATACGGCTCAGGCTCGTTTTGCGCCACCGCAGCCGTGACCTCGACGGCTACCTGTTCATAGGCGATGGTGGTCTCCAAAGGCGAGTGGTCTGAGGAAATGAGCCAATTGACGGTGGTTTGCTGGTGCTGCTCGACGCGCCTGACCTTCGCCAGCGGCACCTGAAGTTCTTTGTTCATCCGCGCGCAAAGGTGCTGAAAACGTAGCGCCTCCGTTTCCAATCCGTTCATGAGGATGATTCTGACCCGTGTGAACGCCTCGTCGTCGAGCTTGCTGATCGGCTTCTGAACCATGTCTTTCCATGTGAACCTTTGCTTTTCAAGGGAAACGCCCCTCGAGTCAAAGAGCTTGACGGCCATAACGCCTCCTGTCCAAAAATAAGTCTGTTCTAAAGGAATGCGTTTCGTTTTCGAAACACTCCTGAGTATGACACCGAGAAAAGGAATCGATTCAGACAATAGATCTACGTGCATTAACCTATTCCGCGCGAATGACTGATCCTCTCTGGTGCACATCAGGAACATACGCACCATATCGGATCACGCAATGGCGCACCGTTTCGGGAAGGAACGCCCCACATTGGGCTCATACGCCGCGGAAGCATAAAGGCCTGCTTTTTGCTTACGACACCCCATCCTGAAATCAGAGAGCTCGTTTATGGAAACTGTCAGCAAAACCAATGATGTATTGTTCGTGCTACTCGGCGCGATCATGGTGCTCGCGATGCACGCCGGTTTCGCCTTTCTGGAAGTCGGCACCGTCCGCCGCAAGAATCAAGTCAATGCCTTGGTAAAAATCCTGTCGGACTTCGCCGTGTCTAGCGTGGCCTATTTTTTCATCGGCTATTACATCGCGTACGGCGTCCAATTTTTCGATGGGGCGGCTCAGTTGGCTCAAAACAACGGCTATGAATTGGTCAAGTTTTTCTTCTTGCTAACCTTCGCAGCCGCTATCCCTGCTATCGTGTCCGGCGGCATTGCCGAACGCGCCAAATTCAACCCGCAAATCACCGCTACGTTTTTGTTGGTAGGGTTTGTGTACCCTTTCTTTGAAGGCATTGCGTGGAACAAGAATTTCGGCGTCCAGGCTTGGCTCGAGCAGGGTTTCGGGGCTCCATTCCACGATTTTGCCGGCTCGGTAGTGGTGCATGCCGTGGGTGGCTGGATCGGCTTGGTCGCCGCCATTCTGCTCGGGCCACGCCGGGGCCGTTATCATCGCAACGGTGACATCTCGGCCCATCCGCCCTCGAGCATACCGTTTCTGGCGCTCGGTGCCTGGATTCTTACAGTCGGCTGGTTCGGCTTCAACGTAATGTCGGCGCAAACTCTAAACGCAGCAAGCGGTTTAGTGGCCTTGAATTCTCTTATGGCTATGGTCGGGGGAACCTTGGCCGCTCTTCTAATGGGACGCAACGATCCCGGCTTCGTACACAACGGCCCGTTGGCCGGTTTAGTTGCTGTATGTGCGGGATCCGATCTTATGCACCCCATCGGTGCATTGGTTGTAGGCGGTGGCGCAGGGATTCTGTTCGTCGTTTTGTTCACTCTGACTCAGAACCGATGGAAGATTGACGATGTGCTGGGTGTTTGGCCTTTGCACGGACTTTGCGGTGCCTGGGGAGGAATAGCCGCCGGGATTTTTGGCCAGTCTGTACTAGGCGGCATCGGCGGTATCAGTTTCTTATCGCAATTGATCGGTACCGGTCTGGGCATTTTCGTGGCTGTGGCCGGCGGTCTTTTGGTTTATGGCCTTCTCAAGCTCACAGTCGGATTGCGCCTGGACCCCGAGGAAGAATTCACCGGTGCCGACTTAACCATCCACAAAATCAGCGCGTCCCCGGAAAAAGAAGCCGGCTGGTAAATTCACTCCTATGCCCTTGCCCTGTTTTTTAGAAGCCATCTCACCATTAAAGGAAGGAGAGTATCGGTGGCCACGCTTCGCGCTCTAATAAGTAGATGGCCCATCCTGCCGCTACACGTTCGGGAACCGGCTGATTTGCAGACCACTCCAGAGCGATGCGATCGTTTTCGCGTTACGGAAAATCGTCTATTCGATGCTTAATAAATGGCAGATTGCAGCTCGTGTCTGTAAACTGAAAAAAATAGGGCCAGCGTTCTATTCCGGACCCGGAATACGCCAAATCAGGAAACCCGATGAGAAATGGACTTGATAAACCCTGACCTTCGGCAAACGTTTTGTGCGACAGCTTGAGAACCGGTGCGCAAAAGGCACGGTAAAGAGGACTAGTTATGAAAAAAGCCGTAGTGATTGGAGCAGGATTGCTCGTACTCATACTTTGGGGCGACGTGCTGCTGCATCTGCTCATCACGGCGATAGAACTCGTGCTCGAAACCATGGAACTGGTAGCGGAGCATTTGCTGGAGGCGCTCCTGGAACTCACCCCGTATGAAGCTCAGGCAGTTACAGCGTGGCTGGGGTTCGGACTTTTAATGCTTTTTCTCCTCTTCGGGTTCAAAAAGGTGAACAACTTTGTTCAACGGGCCAAATTGACAGCTCCTGTCTGGTGGCAGGACCAAAAGGGACATTTCCGGATAAACTGGGATTCTATCGGCTGGCAGATCGCGCTGACGGGAATGGCTCTGATGCTTCTGCTTCTTTATATCTAACTGAAAATATCTAACTGAAAGCCGAGCCGCACACCTCAGTGACCTTGACCGCCGACAGGAGCTTCGAACACCTTACAAACGGCCAAGGCAGGTATCATTAATCTCGAGTATTAAGCCGCGCGGAATCAGGCTTACGCTACACGGCTGGCTTTCTTGCGCTCATGCTCCAAAAGCAGCTTCTTTCTGAGCCGAACGGATTTCGGCGTCACTTCCACCAGTTCGTCATCATCGATGAACTCCAGAGCCTGCTCCAGGCTGAGCTTGATGGGCGGAGTCAGAAGGATGTTTTCGTCGCTGCCGGCGGCACGGATATTGGTCAACTGCTTGGCCTTGGTGGGGTTCACCACCAGGTCGTTGTCGCGCGAATGGATGCCGATGATCATGCCCTCGTAAACTTCCGTGCCGTGCTCGATGAATAGGCGTCCGCGCTCTTGCAGATTGAACAGCGCATAGCCTAGGGCCTTACCCTCCACCATGGAGATCATCACACCGTTGATCCGCTGGCCGATATCGCCTTTCTTAACCGGGCCATAATGGTCGAACACGTGGTACAAAAGACCGGTGCCCGAGGTGGCGGTCATGAATTCGGTCTGGAAGCCAATCAGACCGCGCGACGGCATCATATATTCCAAACGTACTCGGCCCTGCCCGTCCGGCACCATGTTCAGCAGATCGCCCTTGCGCTCGCCCAGCTTCTCCATCACCGCCCCCTGATTCGCCTCCTCCACTTCGATGGTCACGAATTCATAGGGTTCGCAGAGCTCGCCGTCAACCTCCTTGATGATGACTTCGGGGCGCGACACGCCCAGCTCGTAGCCCTCGCGGCGCATGTTTTCGATCAGAATGGAGAGATGCAGCTCGCCGCGTCCCGAGACCTTGAATTTGTCCGGGTCGGCCGTGTCTTCCACCCGCAGGGCGACGTTGTGCAGCAATTCCCGTTGGAGGCGTTCGCGGATTTGGCGCGAAGTGACGAACTTGCCTTCCTTACCGGCGAAGGGCGAATTGTTGACCTGGAAGGTCATGCTCACGGTGGGTTCGTCCACGGTCAGAGGCGGCAGCGCCTCGACGCAGTCGGTCGCGCAAATGGTATCGGAGATTTCCAGAGCATCGATGCCGGTAAAGGCGATGATGTCGCCGGCATCGGCCTCGGGCACTTCGACCCTTTCCAGGCCCTTGAAACCGAACACCTGAAGGATGCGCGCGTTGCGCTGCTTGCCGTCGCGGCTGACCACCACCACCGGGGTGTTGGTCTTGATGGTGCCACGCTGGATGCGGCCGATGCCGATGACGCCCACGTAGGAGTTGTAATCCAGCTGGCTGATTTGCATCTGGAAACCGCCCTCCTCGTCGACTGCAGGCGGATGCACCTTCTCGACGATGGTCTCGAACAGCGGGTCCATGCTGCCTTCGCGGATATCCGGGTCGTGGCCGGCATAACCGTTCAGGGCCGAGGCGTAAATGACCGGGAAGTCCAACTGCTCCTCGGTCGCCCCCAGCCGGTCGAACAGGTCGAAGGTCTGGTCCAGCACCCAATGGGCGCGTGCACCGGGGCGATCAATCTTGTTGATGACTACAATGGGCTTCAGCCCCAAGGCGAACGCCTTTTGCGTCACGAAACGGGTCTGCGGCATCGGGCCGTCCACCGCGTCCACCAAGAGCAGCACCGAATCCACCATGGACAGGACGCGCTCCACCTCGCCGCCGAAATCGGCATGGCCAGGGGTATCGACGATGTTGATGTGATAGCCGTTCCAGTCGAGGGCGGTATTCTTGGCCAGGATGGTGATGCCCCGCTCCTTTTCCAGAGCGTTCGAGTCCATAACCCGTTCTTCCACTTTTTCGTGGGCGGCAAAGGTACCGGACTGCTGAAGCAATTTGTCGACCAGGGTCGTTTTGCCATGGTCTACGTGGGCGATGATAGCGATGTTTCGAAGTTTTTCGATCATAAATCGGGAAAAGGATAGGTAATGGAGGCAGGGGCCAGGTAAAACCAGTCATTTTACCACATTCAAAAGCCTACTCAGTCCTGAGCGGACGCACTGCTCTCGCCCTGCTGGGCATGCGACCAGTAACCCCAATCCAGTTTGCGCCACCGGGCGGGGATTAGGTCGCAATAAAGGAGTGAACACCGGAAAACGGAGTGAAATGTCTTGCGGAGCGTGCCCTTCTCCAAACGCCGGTGATCCGTTGCGTATACCGGCGTGTCCGGTGCGAATGCGATCCGGTAACCAGCGCGTTTTATGCGCCAGACCAATTCCGAATCTTCGTTGCAAATCAATTCGGGATCGAATCCGCCAACATCGGTCACGATACTGCGCCGGACCAGCAGATTCGAACCACTGGCCGCAGGAATACCTATTTTGTGCGACAACCGCTGCCCGTAGGCAAACCAGTGGTAATACCGGCGAAATCGAGTATGCGATAGTTTTGCGCCGTAAATACAGTCGAACTCCGCGTATTTGGAGAGTGCATGGAAATAAGCGGGCGCCAATACCACATCCGCGTCCGTAAACAAGAGCCATTCGGTTTTGGCTAAACCCGCACCGATCTGACGAGCTTCGGAAATCGTGCTTTTCAGCCTCAAAACTTGAGTAAACTCCGGCAAGCGATGCTGAGCGACGATTTCCGCGGTCTTGTCGTCCCCAGCGTCCACTAGGATCAGATGACAGGCGTTGGGCAATGACGCGAGAAAATTCCTGATGTTTTTCTCTTCATTTAGCGTAGGCAGCACAACCGTGATGTCACTCAATTGCATGGAAACACCCTTCATCCGTTCTTCGTTGCAGTTTTCAAGACGCACCAGACGAGTATCAGTAACATCGTCATGTTGCAAAACGAAGAACGGCCTATAGAGGACTGTCGCAACTCACGTCTTCATACCCGGATGCAGAGCGGAACCCCGAATCCGATGCCAGAAAATCTCCTCGCTTCGACATCCGCAAGGCGTTTCCAAGAGACTGGTTGCCTCCTCCCTTTTAGTTTTGCTCCCAGGGAAGGCCATGATAACGCCACCCGCCCATGGTGCTGCGGTGCCGCTGTTCGTCGAGCGGCCCCTCAAAGCCTTGCTCGATGTTGGTGAGATCCGAATAACCTGCGGCTGTTAAGGCATTAGCGGCGTCCAGCGAGCGTTGCCCGCTGCGGCACAGCACGAACAACGGCGTGTCGGCATTTGGAACGACTTGACGAACCTGATCCACAAAATCCGGATTGGGCTTCCAGTCCGGTGCCCTTTTCCATGGAACATTCACCGCACCGCACGGATGCCCCACATAGGAGAACTCCAAAGGGTCACGGACATCCAACAGCACGGCATCGCCTTTTCTCCTGAACATATCCCAAGCCTGTGGGGGCTGAAGACTTTTTACAGATGACATCTTGCTACTCCTGAAGGTATGACTCAAAACAGTCCGGCGGACCACTCGGCGCGTACGCTTTTTGACCTACAAAAAAAGCCTCGTTGCGATAGCCTCGATCTATATCTCCGATTCGTCCCTCTTCCCGATAAAAAACGAGCCGGAGGTTGCCGAACAAACTCAGCAACTCGTTCGTATCAAGAAGATAAGCGGGATTTGTCGGCCCGATCCCGGTTGTCTTTTCTCGGATAAAGGTTTGATAGAAGAGCAAACCGCCAGGTTTCAGGACCTTCGTAACAGACTGGGCCACGGACCGTTCTAAAAAGCGGCTGATGACGATGACATCGAACAATTCCGTCATCGGAGGGCGGCCGACGATGTCCCGAACCTCGGTGTGAAGAGTCAGACCGAGTTGTCGCGCGTAGACGTTTACTCGGCTGATCGCCTCCGGAGAAATATCCCACGCATGGGTATCGAACCCTCGCTGCGCCAGATATAAAGCGCTTCCTCCGAGCCCGCAGGCCAAGTCCAGAGCGATGCCGGAAGGCGGAAGAAGATGCGCATTATCTGCCAGCACTTGCGCGGGCTCCGGAGTTACCTCGCCAACCGCGCGGTAAATCCGGTCCCATTTGCTTCGAATTTCGCGCTCGTTTTCAGCCACGCAAAAACCCTCCTCGCATCAGGCGGCTGCGTCTCCCTCCTGGAAGATTTGCTCCACCATGGGAATCAATTTCTTATCGAGCAGGAACATGATGACGTGATCGCCCTCCTCGATCACCGTGTCGTGATGAACCTGAATCACTTCATCGCCCCGCACCAGAGCCCCCATGACCACACCCGGCGGAAGTTTGATCTTGTCGATGGGTATGCCTACGACCTTCGAGCTGCCGCGCCGTCCATGCGCAATCGCTTCAATCGCTTCCGAAGCGCCATGCCGAAGGGAATAAACCTGAACGATGTCACCGCGCCTCACATAGCGAAGCAAGGCCCCGATGGTTGCCTGCTGGGGAGAAATGACGAGATCGACCAACGAGGTGTTAACGAGATCCGCATAGGCGCTCTTGTTCACTAGGCTGATTACCCGCCGGGCCCCCAAGCGTTTCGCCAACATGGCAGACAAAATATTGGCTTCGTCGTCGTTGGTAATGGCGCAAAAAATGTCGGTATTCTCGATGTTTTCGTTAAGCAACAATTCTTTGTCCGAGGCGTCGCCCGCCAATACCACAGTATTGGTCAGATCGGCGGCGATTTTCTGGGCGCGCTTGTAGTCCTTTTCGATAAGCTTTACCTGATAGCGGCCCTCCAGCGCCTGCGCCACCCGCTTGCCGATGTGCCCGCCGCCAGCGAACATCAGTCGCTTATAAGGTCTTTCGAGCTCCCTGAGCTCGCTCATGACAGCTTTGGTTTCTTCGGACGATGCGACGAAAAATACCTCATCGTCCGCCTGAATGATGGTTTTTCCGTTGGGAATCACCGGCTGGCCGTTACGAAAGATTGCCGTGATGCGCGCATGAACGTTGGGCATGTGCTGATGAAGCTCACGGATTTCCCGCCCGACGAGAGGCCCGCCTTGATGGGCACTGACCGACACCAGGCGAACGCGCCCTTCGGCAAACTCCAAAACCTGCGAAGCCCCCGGATATTTGAGCAGTCGCTCGATGAATTGAGTGATGATCTGCTCGGGGCTGATAACGACGTCGATCGGGATGGTTTCCGGAGAGAAAATACCCGGATAACTGAAATATTCGATGGCCCGGACTCGGGCGATCTTTCGCGGAATCTTGAACAAGATATCCGCCATTTGGCAGGCCAACATATTGGTCTCATCGTCACTGGTTACGGCGATGAGCATATCGGCCTCATCCGCCCCGGCCCGCTTTAAGACCGTGGGATGCGCCGCATTGCCCTGAACCGTACCGATGTCGAACCGGTCCTGCAAACTCTTCAATAAGGCGGGTTGCGTATCGATCATTACGATATCGTTAGCCTCGCTCGCCAGGCTGGCAAGCACGCTGCTTCCGACCTGTCCAGCACCTAGGATGATTATTTTCATTGTTGAGAGCCGAAGTTAGAACAGACGAAGATGGGAAGCGGTAAACCCGGGAGATGCGAAGCTAACGGTGCTATCGCCTTTCTCTGAATTTAATTCCCAGCGAATTGAGCTTGCGGTACAGATGGGTACGCTCGAGACCTATGGCATGCGAAAGACGGGCGACGCTACCACTGTATTTTTCCAGGTGATACTCGAGATAAGCCTTCTCGAATCGTTCGCGTGCCTCTTTAAGCGGCAGATCGTAAAAATCGGGTTGATTTAAAATTGCGCCGGTTTCCCCTAAAGATTCACCAAGCGCTGCCTTTACCTCATCCAGTTCCACCTCTTCTCCGCTGCCGAGGATCAAGAGGCGCTGCACCAGATTTTTCAGCTCGCGAATATTGCCATGCCACGGATAATGGCGCAAAAAGTTCTGGACGGGCACGGGAAACTTCCGGAAGGGCAATTTTTCGCGACTAACGAAATAATCCACATAAAACCGGAGCAGTTCAGGCACGTCTTCGCTGTGCTCGCGCAACGGCGGAACTTTGAGCGTGACGACATTCAGCAAATAGTAGAGCTCGCGCCGGAAACGGCCGGCCCGAACCTCTTCCTCCAGCGACTTACGCGTTGATACGATAATGCGTACGTCCACGCTGATGAGCTCGCTGCCGCCCACCCGTGAAAACGAACTCGACTCCAGCGCGCTAAGAAGACGCAACTGCGTTTCCTCTTCCATGTCGGCCACCTCATCGAGGAATAGCGTTCCGCCGTGTGCCTGTTCCAACAATCCATAATGAATGCGACCGTCTTCCATCCTGCCGAAAAATTCCACCGCGGAGTACTGCGGTGCGATCGTACCGACTCCTACGTCCACGAAAGGACCGTCGCGGCGCGGGCTATTGGCGTGAAGATAACGCGCCAAGGTCTCTTTCCCGGAGCCGGGTTCGCCCACGAACAACACGCGGGCGTCGTGCTGCGACAAACGCTTGATCTGATCGCGCAAGCGCTCGATGGCCGCGCTCTTGCCGATGGGCTCTACCGGGATATCCACCCGCCGCTTTAAACCAATGTTTTCCCGCTTAAGCCGAGCGTTTTCCAACGCTCGCTCGACGGTGACCAGCAACTTGGCCAGGGACAAAGGCTTTTCCAAGAAGTCGTAGGCGCCCAGCCGCGTGGCTTCGACCGCAGTTTCAACTGTCGCATGGCCGGACATCATGATCACGGGGCAAAGCTGATCATCCCGCAGCCATTCCTTTAGCAGAGTGATGCCGTCTTCGTCGGGCATCCAGATGTCCAGCAATATCAGGTCCGGCATGCGCTCCGCTCTGAGCTTACGCGCTACACTCGCGTTCTCGGCTACGGCAACCTGATACCCCTCGTCTTCCAAAATTTCCTGAAGCAAGTGACGGATGTCCGGCTCGTCGTCCACCACCAGAATATTCGCTTTGATCACCGCTTATACCTCCATCGCCAGTCCACGCACCGCAGCCGTTTCGTTTGCGATGGGCACTCTTATGATAAAGCGCGCGCCTTCACCGCGCCCCGAGTCCAGCCGGATGCTTCCGCCGTGTTCCTCAACAATCTTCTTTACGATCGCCAGTCCCAATCCGGTACCCTTGGATTTGGTTGTTACATAAGGCTCGAAAATTCGATCGGCCTGCTCCGGGGGAATACCCGGACCATTGTCATGCAATTCAATCTCGACGTAATGGTGATGGTTTTCCTCCGCCAGCTGCGTCCTGATGTCCATTCTACCCGACACCCCGGGAGCCAAGGCTTCCTGAGCGTTCTTGATCAGGTTGTGCAAAACCTGCCGAATCCTAACCGGATCGGCGTAAACCGCAGGCAAAGCCGGCTCCAGATCGAGTTCGAACTCCAAACCGGACTGAGGCGGATAAAGCGCGACCACTTCCTCGATCAAAACATCAATATCGACCCGCTGCAACTGAATAATGGACGGTTTGGCGTATTCCGAGAAGGCATTGACCATCATCTTCATGGCCTCCACCTGTTGCACGATGGTACGGGTGGCACGATCCAGCACTTCGGCTTCGGCTGTTTCCAGATTCTTGGACAGCTTGTGCTTGAGGCGCTCAGCCGAAAGCTGAATCGGCGTGAGCGGATTTTTTATCTCGTGCGCCAGACGCTGAGCCACCTCGCTCCATGCGGCCTGCCGCTGAGCCTGGATCAGCGCGGTAACGTCGTCGAACACCACGACGGCACCCTGCGATTCACCGTCCGAACCGAATAGCGGCGTTCCACGGCACAGCAGTTCCTGACGTCCTTTCGGCCCGAGAAAGGGAATTTCTGCGCGCCAAACGCCATTCTGTTTTTCCAATCGGTTTCCGACGATCTCCATCAAATCGGCCAGATGCGGCTGTGATTCCGTCAGTTCGCCGATGGTAGCGCCGACATTCTTGTCGAATTCGGCGTGGAGAATGGCGTTCGCCGCCTGATTGGCGGTCAGTAACCGCATCGATTCGTCGAAGCTCAATACTCCGGAAGAGAGATTTGCCAATACGGTTTCCAAATAAGCGCGCTGACGTTCGACTTCCTGGCGGGAATGCTGCGCATCGTCCCTGGCCTGGGCGATCTTTTGAGTCATGGCATTGAACGATTCGACCAGAAAGCCCAGCTCATCCTTGCGCTTCACCGGCAAGCGTTTCTCGTAATTTCCTTCGGCCACAGCCCTCGTACCCTGGGCCAGATACCGTACCGGCGCCACGATGCGGCGAATGCTGAGAAAGGCAGACCAGATGGCGGCTAACAAGCTCAACAAGAGCACCAGGGACAGCGTCAGGGAAAACGTCAGCTTCAAAGACCCGCGCAGGAAGGTTAGCTCCTTGTAATGGACATAGGCTGACTCGACGGTTTTCGCAAGATCCGCCAAACGCAGCGGAACCGAATAGATGCCTTGTAGGTACTGCGTGTCATCCCCCGCGACGGAGACCACCGCTCTGATCTGCAAGCTGTCCCTAACATCGGATTCGAGACCTACATACGACTTACCCTGCTTCACCTGCAACAAAACTCCCGTTTCCGGAAAGTCCGGGATGATTCGCCCCGTTTGACTTCCAATAAACGCGATGATGCGCCCTTGCTTCGAAAAGACTGTCAACTCGCCTTCCTCGGCATGGTCGCGCAGTTCTCCCAAGCGAATGGGAACCATCGACTCCGACGAATCCTCCAGACCTTCCGCTATTTGCTCGGTCTGCTTCAAAACGGCCCGCATACGTTCGTCCAAAGCGGCTTGCCCCAGCTGCAGAGCGTCCTCCATGGCCTGGTCGATGCGGACATCAAACCAACTGTCGATATTCTGCTGAAGAAATTGCATGGAGTAGTAAAACACGATGGAAGCCGGAGCCAAGCTCAACAGGGTGAACAGAAACACCATCCGGACCGTGAGATTAGAGCCCGCCGCCTTCCGTTTCAGTTGTTTCAGCAACCAATAGACGTTGACCCCGACCAAGCCTAAAAGCAGTACCGACCCGAGCGAATTGATCAACACCAGCCACGAATACATCTTCCCGAGCTGGGATGCATCCTGGGTCGCCGTGCTCATCAAATGAAGCGACGCCAAAAGCGCCGAAAACAGCGCCAGGATCGTTAAACTAAGCGGCGGTTTTAATCTGCGACGCGCCATCGGTACCAGGAGCTCCCGAGATACCAGCTAGGAGAAACGTAGGCGATCGGACGCAAAGGAAGCGGCAACGACTCGATGTCTAAATCCACCAACAGGCTCGCTTCGTAGCTATTGTCCTTGACGATGCGATCCGCCGGCAATGCCGACCAGCCACGGATCGCGCCCATGGCGTCCAGCAAGGCCGTTAAGCTCGCAAAACTTTCGGTGTTTCCGCCCTCGTGGATGATCTGGAACGATTTGCCCAAGGGATGATAAAGAATCCGGAACTTCCGGAGTTCGCTCCAAATCGTCTCGTCCAACCAATAACTGCGCTGGCGCTTGATCTTGAGGCGGACAACCAAAGTCAGGGGAACTCCATGCCTGAGGGCCTCGATGGCGGACTCGCTGAAGCGGTAATCGATGTCCGCGTTCAATACGTAGTTGGCCTCGGAAGGCACGAGTTCGGCACGTATGATTCGAAATCCATAATCGGCGCAAGATGCATCGAAGGCCAGTAAAAGGCCGATAAGAAAGCTCCATTGATTCAGGCGGCGGAGCACTAGCAGGATTTCGCTATGCGGGCGTAATAAAAACCATCCATCCCCTGCTCGCCGGTCAGTATCTGCCGACCATGATTTACGGATACCCCCCAAGTCGCCTCAATGGGCATTTCTCGCGCGTCGGAATGGGTCTCGAGGAAGTCGGCGATTCTCACTTCGTTTTCTTGCCGCAAAATAGAACATGTAGCGTAAAGCAACAACCCGCCTGGTGCCAGCATAGACCAGACCGCGTCCAAAATCCGCCGCTGTATATCCTCCAATGCCAGGATGTCACCCGACGTACGTAACACCTTAATGTCCGGATGACGGCGTATGACCCCGGTGGCGGAACAAGGCGCATCTAACAAAATGCGGTCAAAAGCCTGCCCGTCCCACCAACTTTTCGGATCTGCGGCATCGGCGGTCAATACCTTGGCATTCAGACCGGCACGCGCAAGATTTTCGTGAATCCTGGTAATTCGCTCAGGAGAAATATCAATCGCGACCACTTCCTTTGAATCAGGACAGGTTTCAAGGATATGCATTAACTTGCCGCCCGGGGCCGCACAAACATCGAGCACTCGCAAACCGGGCTTCAGCTCCAAGAGCGGCGCGGCCAACTGGGCCGCGCCGTCTTGCACGGATATCCATCCCTTGGCGAACCCCGGCAAACTTTCCACCGGCACCGGGCTTTCGAGGATCACGGCGCTTTCGCATACAGGGGAAGGATGGGCTGAAATTCCAGCCTGCGCTAGTTGCTCCAAATAGGCGGCCCTAGAGAGCATTAAGCGGTTTACCCGCAAAACCAGAGGGGGAGCGACGTTGTTTTGCCGTAGAACCTCGATGTACTGATCCGGCCAGTCTCGTTGTATTTCCGAAACCAACCATTCCGGATGAGCTTCCGAAACGGTCTTGTTTTCCTCTATCCGAGCCTCCAGCGTCGATTGTTCCCGAAGATACGTACGTAGAATTCCGTTTAATAACGGCTTCGCCCAGGTTTTCCGCCGTACCGCCGATACCGTCTCAGCTACCGCAGCATGGGGCTTAACCCGAGTGTACTTAAGCTGATACAAACCCAACAGCGCCAACATCCGAAGATCAAGATCCTTGATGGGCTTTCGCGTCAGGAGCCTAAGCAGATAGTCCAGCCGCCAATACCAGCGCAACACGCCATAGCACATGGCCTGCACGAAAGCGCGGTCATTGTCTCGGGGAATTTTAGGCAGAACGGTTTCGAGCGCGTGCGTAAGCGTTCTACGCTCTCCTACTACTTGAACGAGCACATCCGCCGCCAGCTCGCGTGAATTCGACACCATCAAGTGAAACGTTCCGATTTAACCGAATGGGCGTTCAGAAACGCCTGCGCCGGCATCCGCTTTCCTCCCGGTAGCTGAACTTCCAGCAGTCGAAGCACTCCGCTACCGGTAGCGATATCCAACGTCTTCTCACGATCCAGAACCGTTCCCGGCTCGGCCGTAACAGGCTCGTTCAAGCTTTCGGCCAGCCAAACCCGTAATATTTCTCCTCGGTAAAGCGTTTCAGCCACCGGCCAGGGATTGAATGCTCTGACCCGGCGCTCCAAATCTATAGCCGCCATCGTCCAATCTAACCGAGCCTCATACTTTTCGAGCTTTGCTGCATAAGTAACCTGCGTTTCGTCCTGAACTTCGGGCCGCACCGTCTCCGCCTCGATGCCGGGCAAAGCCTCCGCAAGTGCTTCCGCGCCAAGCCGGGCCAGGCGATCATGCAACTCTCCAGCGGTTTCCAAGGGCGCGATTTTACAGCTCTTCTTATGCAACATAGGACCGGCATCCAGGCGCGACTCCACCGCCATAACAGTAATACCGGTCACTTCATCGCCGGCGAGAACGGCCCGTTGAATGGGCGCCGCGCCACGCCAACGGGGCAGCAACGAAGCATGAACGTTGACGCAGCCTAGCCGGGGAATCTCCAGGACAATCTTAGGCAAAATGAGTCCATAGGCAACCACCACCATCAAATCCGCTTTATGCGACCGAAGTCGCTCCTGCTCCTCGGGGTCCTTCAAAGTCGTTGGCTGAAAAATGGGAATGCCATGACACTGCGCCAATTGTTTGACCGGGCTTGCCGTGAGCTTCTGTCCTCGCCCCGCCGGGCGATCAGGCTGAGTATAGACCGCGCATACCTCATGCGACCCGTTTAAAAGCATCCGCAGGGTAGGAACGGCAAACTCCGGCGTACCGGCAAAAACGATTTTCATAAGCGGAAATGGTGAATTGCCACGACGCAACAGCCTGACCACATGCTGTTACGCAAAACAAAAGAAGGATTCGCTCCGCCTGGAGCGAACCCTACTCCCAAAAGTATCGGGAGATTTAAAATCAGATCGCCGCCCGTGCTTTCTGCGGCTGCTGCGCGGCCCGCTGCCGTTGATCCTTTTTCAGTTTCTTGCGGACAAGCTGGCGTTTCAATGGCGAGAGATAATCGACGAACAACTTTCCATCCAAATGGTCAATCTCATGCTGGATACAGACCGCGAGAAGGCCATCGGCTTCGAGTTCGAACGGGTCGCCGTTGCGATCCAACGCTCGAATCTTAACCGTTTCGGCACGGGCCACTTTTTCGAAAATGCCGGGAACGGACAAGCAACCCTCATCCATTTCCTCGCTCCCATTTTTTTCCACGATTTCCGGATTAATCAGGCAAACCGGGGCATCCTTTTCCTCGGACACATCGATTACCACAATGCGTTTTTGGATATTGACCTGCGTTGCGGCAAGACCTACGCCAGGAGCGGCATACATCGTCTCGAACATGTCGTCCACAAGGCGTTTGATCGACTCATCGACCAGTTGCACGGAAGCCGCCTTCTTGCGGAGCCGGTCATCGGGAAATTCAAGAATGGTTAAGATGGCCATAACTTATATCGTGGACGCTAAATACCTAAGCCAATGGAATTCTAACGAAATTCAACTAGACTTTGAACGCCGTTTCTTACAGACCCGATTTCTTTTTGAAAGTTGCACATGCCTTATTGCGAACACATTTTTACGCCGGGTCCGGCACTTTCCCCACCTGAATGGCGGCGCCATGCGTGACGAGCAGGAGACAAGATGACGCTTCGAATTCTTATCGGTGTTGGTTTATGGTTGCTCGGCGGCATTGCGTTAGCCGATCAAATCCAGCTAAATCCGGATCACCCGGACCGGTATATCGTAGTCAAAGGGGATACGTTATGGGCCATTTCCGGCAAGTTTTTGAACAAACCTTGGCAGTGGCCGGAAATTTGGCAGAACAATCCCGAAATCCGTGATCCGCAACTTATTTATCCGGGCGACGTCATTGCCCTAAGCTATGTAAATGGCGAGCCGCGTCTACAAATCGAAACGCCGTCGGATATTCGCCTTAGTCCGGAAGTTAGAGTCAGCCCGCTTGCCCAGGCCGTACCTCTCATCCCGATGGACGCGATTCGCCAGTTTTTGACCAGGCCAAAAGTCGTCAATGAACGCGAGTTAGAAGAAGCGCCTTATATTGTGAATTTTGCCGGCGAACATATCGTCGGCGGCATCGGCGACCGGATTTACGTGCGCGCCATTAAAGACAGCACCAACCAGGCTTTTACCGTTCTTAGACCGGGACAAGCCTACAAGGATTCCGTTACCGGCGATGTTCTCGGCTATGAAGCGCTTTATGTCGCCGACACTCAATTGGAGCGTACGGGCGACCCGGCGACACTGCTTTTGACCCGTGCCGAACGTGAAACCATCATCGGCGACCGGCTCTTGCCGGTTGAGCAAGAAAGAATCGAGCTTTATTTCCAGCCGCACGCTCCTCTGAAAAACATCGAAGGGCATATCATCAGCGTCGTGGACGGGGTTTCACAGATTGGTCAATACCAGGTGGTGGTAGTCGACAAAGGAACCGCCGACGGCATGGAAACCGGCCATGTCCTTGATATTTATCAGAGCGGGCGCCCAGTACGGGATATCGTCAGCCAAAGGGCCGGTGAAACCGTAGCTCTGCCCAGCGAAAAAGCCGGCTTATTGATGATCTTCCGCCCCTACGAGCGCGTCAGTTATGCGCTGGTTATGAACGCAACCCGCGCGATACACGTATTCGACACTGTTAAGACCCCTTGACGGTAGCTTCTCCGGAAAACGCTGAAGAGCTGCGCTACTGGTTGGCGCTGCATCGGGCGCCGCTAATCGGAAGCCGACGATTCTGCGCCATTCTCGCCCACTTTCACACCCCGAGAATACTGTTCGAAACCAAGGCGGCTGACCTAGCCGCCTTGGGTCTTAAAGAAAAAACCATCGCCTATCTGCGCGATCCGGATTGGCAAACAGTGGAAAGCGATTTGCGCTGGCTGAGCGCCTCCGGCCGCGCTTGCCTAACGTTACACGATCCGCGATATCCAGCGCTATTACGCGAAATAGCCGATCCGCCGCCGCTGATCTTCGTTAACGGAGACATCCTCGCCCTTTCCTCCCGACAGATTGCAATCGTCGGGAGCCGAAATCCATCGCCATCGGGCTTACGAATTGCGCGTGACATCGCTTCGGCCTTGGTTTCGGCCGGGTTTGCCGTTACCAGCGGGCTGGCGCTGGGAATCGACGCTTCCGGACATTCCGGAGCGCTTAAATCTGGCGGTATCACCATAGCCGTTGCCGCCACGGGTTTGGATCAAGTGTATCCGCGCCAGCATCAAAGTCTGGCTAATGAAATCATTGCGCGAAACGGCGCCTTGGTATCCGAATTTCCTCCCGGCACCGGCCCCAAGGCCGATCACTTCCCTCGCCGAAATCGCATCATCAGCGGCCTGTCCTTAGGCACCCTGGTCGTCGAAGCGGCCCCACGGTCGGGCTCCTTGATCACCGCACGCCTGGCGGCCGAACAGGGGCGTGAAGTGTTCGCCGTTCCCGGCTCGATTTACAATCCGCTTTCCCGCGGATGCAACGACTTGATAAAGAATGGGGTAAAGCTGGTCCAAACGGTTGACGATATTATCGAGGAATTTGAGGCGCAGTTATCCGTCCAAGCCTACAAGCCTCCACCTCAAACTGAAGCGGAAGACGATCAACCTCATATGGAACTCTTGAAATATATTGCGTATGACCCAACCTCTGTGGATACTCTAGTGGCAGCCACAGGAAATACGCCGGAAGCTATCGTTTCGATGCTTTTATTGTTGGAACTGCAAGGTCAAGTTGCCTCTACGCCCGGAGGATGCTACTTCCGGACCCAATGAATTTCCTAGCCGTTGCGCCATCCCTTAGTTGAGACCACTCAATGAAAGAAAATGTATTCGATGTCCTGATTTATCTTTTCGAAAACTATATGGATGATGATGTCGAGCTAACGCCAGACCCCGACATGATTCGCACCGAGCTTTTAGAGGCGGGTTTTCCGCAAACCGAAGTAAACAAAGCCTTTGAATGGCTCGAATCATTAACTGAGCACAATGCGATCAAGCCTGTTTCCTCGCCGGCGTTTCGCATCTTTTCCGGCCAAGAGATCGCCAAGCTCGATGCCGAATGCCGCGGTCTCCTGCTATTTCTGGAGCAAAGCGGCATCCTTACACCGGCCAGCCGCGAACTGGTCATCGACCGTGTCATGGCATTCAACGAAGAAACGATCTCTTTGGAAAACCTAAAGTGGGTTGTACTTATGGTACTTTTCAGCCAGCCCAACGAGGAACTCGCCTTCGCGCGCATGGAAAATCTCGTCTACGAGAGCCTGCCCAACTATCTGCATTGATGTGCCACCCGTTTCTCCATGTTTTCTGCCGAAGAAACCGGAGAATTGTCCTTAACACGAATAGCTTGCACCTTATAGAATTCGATGAGCCAAAACCTGGTCATTGTTGAGTCACCGGCGAAAGCCAAGACCATTGAAAAATATCTCGGCCGAGATTTTCAGGTCTATGCGTCCTATGGCCATGTCCGTGACCTTGTTCCCAAAGAAGGAGCAGTAGACCCCGATCATGATTTCTCGATGAAGTATGAACTCATCGAGAAAAACGAGAAGCACGTACAGACCATCGCCAAGGCCGCTCAGAAAGCGAACGCTCTGTTCCTCGCGACCGACCCGGACCGGGAAGGCGAGGCAATTTCTTGGCATATCTACGAGATCCTGAAAAACCGGCAGGTACTCGACAACAAACCGGTGCACCGTGTCGTTTTCCATGAAATCACCAAACGCGCCATTCTCGAAGCGATTCAAAATCCCAAAGCGCTCTCCATCGACCTAATCAACGCGCAGCAGGCGCGCCGGGCGCTGGACTACTTGGTCGGCTTTAAACTGTCGCCCTTGTTATGGAAGAAGATTCGGCGCGGCCTCTCGGCGGGACGGGTGCAAAGCCCGGCACTGCGGATGATCGTCGAGCGCGAAATCGAGATCGAAAACTTCACGATCCGGGAATACTGGACTCTCGACGCCGATCTCGATGCCGACGGCCAAAAGTTCCGTGCCCGGCTCATCAATCTGAATGGCGCTAAGCTGGAGCAATTTAGCATCCTCAATGAGGAACAGGCGAGCCAAGCAAGAGACGCACTGCTTTCGGAAGCCAATGGCAAGCTTCAGGTGGTGAAGATCGAAGAGAAGGAGCGCAAGAGGAATCCCGCGGCACCGTTCATCACATCCACGTTGCAACAGGAAGCGGCGCGCAAGCTGGGTTTCACCACCAAGCGCACCATGGCTATCGCTCAGCAGCTTTATGAAGGCATCGATTTGGGCGGTGAGACCACCGGACTCATCACGTACATGCGTACCGATTCGGTCAACCTCGCCAACGAAGCGGTGCAGGAACTTCGCGAACTTATCGCGTCCCGATTCGGCGACGAAAACGTACCCAAGCAGCCCCCCCATTACAAGACGAAGAGCAAAAACGCTCAAGAAGCCCACGAGGCCATTCGGCCCACTTCGGCTTTTCGGCTGCCAGAGCAGGTTAAGCCCTATCTTAGCCCCGAGCAATACAAGCTTTACAACCTAATCTGGAAACGGACCGTTGCATGCCAGATGGTTCACGCCACCATCAAAACGGTCTCGGTTGATTTGTCCTGCGGCACGAAAGGGGTTTTCCGTGCAACCGGCTCCACAGTGGTGAATCCAGGCTTCATGAGCGTGTACCTTGAAGGCAAGGACGATGTCCCTAGCGAAAACGATGAAAGCTTCTTGCCGGTACTCAAAGAGGGTGCATGGGTCGACTTGAACGACATCATCACCGATCAGCACTTCACGGAACCGCCACCGCGTTACACGGAAGCGAGCCTGGTTAAGGCCTTGGAGGAATATGGCATCGGCCGCCCTTCAACTTACGCGTCGATTATTTCAACGCTACAGCAGCGTCATTACGTCGTGCTGGAAACCAAACGGTTTTATCCGACCGACGTAGGGCGGATCGTCAATAAATTCTTGACGGAACACTTCACCCAATACGTCGATTACAACTTCACCGCCAATTTGGAGGACGATCTGGACGCCGTTTCGCGCGGCGAAAGAAATTGGATTCCTCTGATGCGGGACTTTTGGCAGCCGTTCAAGTCACTGATCGACACCAAGGATGAAAGCTTAAGACGTGCGGATGTCACGCACGAATCGCTCGACGAGGCGTGCCCGGAATGCGGTGGACAACTTTCCATCCGTTTGGGGCGTAACGGTCGCTTTATAGGTTGCACCAATTACCCTGAGTGCAAGTACACCCGCAATATGAACGGCGAAGCTGCGCCGCCGGCACCGGAGATTGTGGAAGGAAAGCTCTGTCCGGCATGCGCCTCGCCATTGGTGATCAAAACCGGTAGATTTGGGAAATTCATAGGCTGCAGCACCTATCCCAAATGCAAACACATCGAGCCACTCGAAAAACCGGAGGACACCGGAGTACGTTGTCCTGAATGCAATAAGGGGCAGTTGATCAAGCGGAAGTCGCGCTTCGGAAAATTATTCTTCTCCTGCAACACCTATCCGAGTTGCAACTACGCGGTCTGGAATCCGCCCATCGCAGAGCCCTGTCCTAACTGCGCCTGGCCAATCCTGACGCTCAAAGTAACAAAACGGCGAGGCACGGAAAAAATCTGCCCTCGCAAGGAATGTGGCTATGCAGCACCCTACGAAGGTGAGCCACTGGCCGAATCCGCAACTTAACGCTGCCGGCAGGCCCGAGAAGACGTGCTTTCGCGGTTTCGTCTGAGACTCGCGGTGAGCCACCTGCGTGGTGGAGGAATCATTGCTTATCCGACCGAGGGAGTGTACGGCCTCGGCTGCAACCCTCTCGACCAACGGGCGGTGCTAGGTTTGCTGGAACTAAAAGAACGTCCCACGGCGAAAGGGCTCATTCTCATCGCCGCTGAATTCGGCCAAATCGAACCTTATCTTGACCTACCGACCGAGATCATGCGGGATAAAATCCTGGCCACATGGCCGGGACCGGCCACTTGGGTAATTCCCGCCGCCGGCTGGGTGCCGGCTTGGCTCAGAGGCGAGCACCCGACCGTAGCCGTTCGCGTCACAGACCACCCGGTGGCGGCCGCCCTATGCCGCGCTTTCGGCGGACCTATCGTTTCGACGAGCGCCAACAGAAGCGGCCATCCGCCAGCCCGTACGCCCGTTTCTGTTCGGAAGCACTTCTCAACCGAGCACCTTTTACTCATCCCCGGTCGGCTCGGGAATCTGCGCGGTCCAACGGCCGTCTATGACGCATCTACCGGTGCTCGGCTGCGTTAAACGACAACTCGATACCGTTTTAGCTTGACACGCCGATCTCTCATCCATAGCATTCCCGCATTTTGCAGGGCACTGCCGCAGCGGGAGCGAGTTCATCCTTAATGACCATATCGACTTCGTCACAGATCAACTCGACAGCCTCACAAAGTCCGAAAACGGATTTTATGGATATCCGCCGTTTGGTAGAGGAAGAAACCGCGGACGTCGACCGACTGATTCTTCGTGAACTCAGTTCCGATGTATTGCTCATCAATCAGATCGGCCGATATATCGTAAACAGCGGCGGTAAACGCCTGCGCCCGATGTTGTTACTATTGGTCTCCAAGGCCCTCCAATATCAAGGGCAACAGCACATTATCCTCGCGGCAGTCATTGAATTCATTCATACCGCCACCCTGCTCCACGACGATGTGGTCGACGAGTCAACCCTGCGACGGGGACAAAATACCGTTAATGCACTTTGGGGAAACTCGGCTAGCGTTTTAGTCGGCGACTATCTGTACTCGCGCTCGTTTGAATTGATGGTAAGCGTACAGAAGATTCGCATCATGGAGATCCTCTCCCGCACAACCACAGCCATCGCCGAGGGTGAGGTGTTGCAGCTTCTAAATTGCAATAATCCGGCGACAACCGAGCACAAATACCTCGAAGTCATCTCTCGCAAGACCGCGATTTTGTTCAGCGCTGCTGCACAGCTTGCCGCCGTTTTAACCGGTGCCGCCGAATCGACTGAACTCGCTCTGAAGAATTATGGCCTCCACCTCGGCATTGCATTTCAGTTGATCGATGATGCCTTGGATTACATGGCGAACCCCGAAGAGCTCGGAAAAAATCTCGGCGATGACTTGGCGGAAGGCAAGCCGACGCTGCCTCTAATCTATGCGATCGAGCACGGCAACGCATCGCAAGCCGCGGTACTCCGAGACGCGATCGAGAACGGCAATCGCAACGCGTTCCGCGAGGTCTACGAAATCGTTGAATCTACCGACGCAATCGCGTACACTGCACGGCGCGCTAGGGAAGAAGCAGAGAGAGCGGTTGAACTGCTCAATGTACTGCCCGCATCGGAATACAAGGACGCTCTTATTCGGCTCGCCCACTTATCGGTCGAGCGAAGCTATTAAAATCCATTATTCGGGGTGTAGCTCAGCCTGGTAGAGCACTGCTTTCGGGAGGCAGTGGCCGGAGGTTCGAATCCTCTCACCCCGACCAACTAGATCGAATCGTTACGCAAACACCTGAAGAGTAGCCGCGTAACATTTTGCGTAAACCCATTTTACGCCGACCACTCGCTTCAAACGCGTCACCTGTCTCATATCAGCCAGCTTCTCAACCGCTTCGACCAACTCATGAATATTGGTGAGCGAGTCGTAACGATATCGCCGGTCGCATGATGCAAAAGCACCGTCCGGATTTCGAGCCGAACATCAGCAGCCTGTAAGCTGCGCCCAAACGTGTGTTTCGGGTTGTGTGGACCTTGGCAGTCTCGATCACCGAACGTGCTACCCGGTTGAGAACAATCGACTGGTACTCCTTATTTTTCTCACCGAGCCAAGTACCTTTCGGACAAGGCACCGGGCAACCGGATACGATAAATACAGAGGTGTTTCACTCCGGGATTTGTATTGTCCAGTTCCGGCGCCACCAACAAACGTTCCGCTCTCGAAGGCCCCTGTTCCAGCGCTGCCGAGCCCTGATGCCATTCATGAATGAGCAATGGTTCCGGGGGCAGCGGCTTAACCGTCTGGGGCTCGCTCCAGCCCCACACTCAGCCAAACGCGCGAATGCCGATCAATTGGCGCAGCGCGTCCGTACAGTGCTCGATGCGACAGCACGCCCAGGCTTTCGTCTGCAGATGCTCACGGGAATCGAAGCGTTACTATGAACGAGCCGTTCGCAGTGTCGCCCATCACCTATCCTTTCGGGGCGAGCCTGAAGGCTTCTGGCTCCGGTCGAATTTACCCTACACATTGTGGAAAACTATGGAATCGAACGATCTGATTGGCTTGGCGGCGGGAACACTGACGACGGTGTCATTTGTTCCCCAGGTTATCAAAACCTGGAAGTCCCGTTCAGCGAAAGACATCTCCTTCGGGATGTTCCTGCTGTTCAGCCTGGGCGTCGTGCTCTGGCTGATCTATGGGCTGGCGCTTCACTCCGCCCCGATTATCTTGTCCAACTTAGTGACTCTTGTCCTGTCGCTGAGCATCATTCTGATGAAGCTCGTATACAAGTGATCGGAGGACGGTGTTTCTGCCGATCAGGCAAGACCGCCACCGTACGATTGCAAGTGTCGGCAAAGGCGCGGACAAGCTAGCCGAGAACCTCAACCCAAAGCGGAGAGACACCGGGCGAGTTGCGCAATCTCTTCCTGTCCGGCAGCGAAGGATATCCGCTTTAATCTAACCGAAAGGGTCGAACTCGGATGTTCTGGGCATTTTGCTCGTACGCGATGAAGCTTTGAGCTTATAAAACCATCTTGCCCCATCGACATCAACGCACGCTGTACACCTACGTAATGTTGCGGACTTACACGGCCGGAGGCTCGCGATTAAATAAGACCTTGTAACAAACGTGTCGCGGTGCTCATGAATTTCATCAGTCACGAGTTTAGTTCCTACGCCCCACCCTTCTTATCTTTCCATTTCATTCAGGTCCGGCGATCGGTCCGAATGTACCTGGCAAAGCCCCTCGTCTTAGCGCTTCTACCCGGCGAATAGCCACGCGCCCCAGCTGCGCCCGAAATTCGCGATCGGCACAAGGGTTCTTTATAAACCCAAGCGGCCGGACTTTGGCCAGAACCGTTACGCCGGCAGGCCGGCCATCATTAGTCGGTATTCCCGTTTTAAAATAGGAGGCTGTTTCATTGAGCTGCCGTCCGGTGGCATTTTACGAGTACCCGAGAGCGATATCGAACCCGTCGAAGCGTAGGTACAAACACTATAGACCGGGCTGCATCAGCTCAAGCTTCTCGCCGCCGGATACCTTGGCTATTCATCGCTCCTCCGGTCCAAAATGTAGTGTTTGATGCATTTTGTGAAACCGCATTACTCCTTTCTCTGCCTTGACCGATTTCTAAATTAATCCCGCAAAGGTCTCGGCGCTCGTTAATGCAAACTGCCGCATTCGCCCTCACAAATGCTTGCTGGAACGATCGTCCGATTAAACCGCTGACGCCATAGCATGCTCGATTCTGGTGCACGCAGCCCCCTCTTTTCGTGCAATAGATTTATCCAGCGATGCCTGCCTTGGTATACGAAATACCGCCCATAGTCCCCCGAATTTGGAAGATCGCATTGACCAGCTCACCACGCTCGGGCATGGCATGCATTATGTATTCCCATTCTCAAAACAAGTGCTAAAGGCGGCACGCAATCAACGGACAACGGCGTCCATCGGCGGTCACTCCGACCTTCGCTGGACGCTTTTTTTTGCCCGATGATCGCTTACGCGTCTAGTTCCGGCAGCATGGTACTCAAAAACACGGGCTGACCTCTTCGAGCATGACTCGCGTTACGCCGGACCCTTACAGGCTTTAAACAGGTTCTTATTCCAACGGAACATCTATGTATAACGTACTTCGTCCCGCCATCGTCTTAATGAGCCACCTTCGCTTCCCTTATAAATTTTTATTCATCGGCTTAATCCTCGCCCTCCCGCTTGCCGTTTACCTGTACCTGCTGGTTGTCGAAATGAGCGCCGGCAGCGAATTCGCCCGCAAGGAACGGTCGGGCGTGGAATACCTAAAAACGCTGCAGCCGTTGCTCCGATATTTTCCAAAACACCGCGGCATGGTCCATGCCGCACTCAACGGGGACAGTTCGTTCGACGGTGATATCCGAGCCTTGCGAGCCGGCATCGAGCACGCCATGACCGCGGTGGACGAGATTGATAATCGGCTGGATTCCACATTGCACACCACGATTAAATGGGATGCCATCAAACAAGAATGGAATCGCTTGGCAAATCAATCCTCCGGCGTGGAATCGAAGGAAAATTTCGCCGCCCACACATCCCTTATCGCCAATTTACAGGGGTTAATCAGCCATGTCGGCGAGACGTCCAATCTCATCCTGGATCCCGCTCTCGATAGCGCTTACCTCGTCGATGCCGCAATCCTCAAGCTCCCGGCCCTGATAGAAAATCTGGGGCAAGCGCGGGGCTTGGGTACCGGAATTGCCGCGCGGCAGGCGATCGATCATGACGAGAAATCCCGTCTGATCATGCTAAACACGCTCAGCCTGGAGAATCACGGCGCGGTCGAACGCGGCATGGATGTCGTCTTCCAAACGAATTCGTCGATCAAACCTGCGCTGACAGAGAGTCTTAGAGAGAGTCTCGCCTATCTCAAGGCCTTTCTGGATTTACAGTGGAATGAGCTGATTTCCAGAGATCGCATCGTCATACCGCCTTCGGACCATTTTTCCGCCGGAACCCGCGCCATCGATGCGCAGATCACCCTCTACGATGCGGTTTTGCCGACTTTGGATCGATTGCTGGAGGATCGTATTGCCGCCTTTGACGGCAAAGTCCGTTTCGTCGGCGTGATCGCTGTCACCACAGCATTACTCTCGGTCTATCTATTTGCCGCTTTCTACCTGTCGGTGCGACAGACGGTCCACACCTTGGTTCACAGTGGCCAGCGCTTGGCCGCCGGCGATCTGACCGCGCAAACGGAAATAAGCTCACGGGATGAGTTGGTGCAGGTGGCGGACGGCTTTAATAACGTGGCTCGCGAGTTTGGCCGCTTCATCGCCAGTGTCGTCGCGTCGGCCGAGGAACTGAGCAATGCCGCCGGCGAACTCTCGGGCGCCACCGGTCGCGTCGCACACAGCGCGAATCTTCAATTCGAAGCGGCCGGAAGCACGGCGGCCGCCATGGAGGAAATGTCGGTCAGCATCAGCGAAGTGGCCCGCCATGCCGGCGAAACGGAGCGGATTTCCAATCGGGCCAGAGAATTGTCCGCGCAAGGCGAGATCGTCGTCCGCCGCACCTCCGGCGAGATGGAAAAGCTGGCCGACTCGGTCCGCCAATCTTCCGAAATGATCATGGCGCTTGGAGCGCGCTCCGACGAAATCAGCGCCATCGTCAAGGTCATCACCGACATCGCGGATCAGACCAATCTACTCGCTCTCAACGCCGCTATCGAGGCGGCCCGTGCCGGCGAACAGGGGCGAGGCTTCGCCGTGGTCGCCGACGAGGTCCGGCAGCTCGCCGCCCGCACTCGCAATGCGACGGAGGAAATCAGGCAAACCATCGCATCCATCCAAGACGACATTCATCGTGCCGTGGGCGCGATGCGGACCGGCAGCGAACAGGTATCGGCCGGCGTCTCGCTGGCAGCCGAGGCAGCCATCTCTCTCGCCTCCATACACGAAGGCGCATTGCAGACTGTGCAAAGCATCACCACGATCGCCGCCGCCACTCACGAGCAGAGCGTCGTCAGCCAAGACATCGCGCAGCATGTCGAGCAAATCGCGGGGAAGGCCGACGAAAGCACGATGGTCGCCCAGGAGACCTCCGCCATCGCCCGGCATCTCGAACAACTGGCAACGAACCTTAAGACGATGGTTCACCATTATCAAATCTGATCCCGTATCTATAGGAGGTATTCATGTTTCCGATTCTGACCGGCCTGACTCTGGTATCGACCTTTCTGCTGCTCCTCATCGCTATCGAACAGCACATGGAAAAAACTCTGCTCGACCGTAAAAGAGCGGGCATCGCCCACTTACGCCGAACCACAGAGCTGATGATCAGCCTTCAGCAACACCGGGGCATGGCCAATTCCTGCCTAAACGGAGACGCTACGTTCAGAACGCGCCTGCCGACCGTTCAAACGAACATCGAGCAGCAATTGCAGGCGATAGTTCCTCTCGCCGTCGGAAATGTCGACGCCCATGCGAGGCAGTTATCCCGATGGCATGTCATTCACGATTCCTGGCAAGAATTGAAGCGCGGCCTTTTCGACCTCTCTCCCGCGGAGAGTTTCGCCGCCCACACGCGGATCATCAGGGAGGTTCTGTATCTCATGGAGGAAGCGGCGGATTGCTCCGGAATAGTGTTTGATCCCGATCCGTCCAATCAGCTCATGGCGGCAATTCTGGTGCGCCGGCTTCCCGAACTGATCGAGCAGATCGGGCAGGGACGCGGACTCGGGGCGGGCGTGATCGCCGCCGGAAAATGCCCGCCGGTCTCCCGCATCAAGCTCGCATTTTTGGCCCATCGCATCGACTTTCTCCTGAACGAGACCGAGGCGGCGCTCCGGGAACTTCCTTCGCCGGCCGGGCGAAAGCTGCAAGCGGGGTTGAAGGACTGCCGCGACTCGACCCGGCAATTCGTGAATCTTCTCAACGGACGGGTCATTCAGCCGGCACACATCGACCTTAAACTCAAACCCTATTTTGCCGAGGCGACCCGGGCAATCGAGGCCAATATCGCGCTGATCGATCAACTCGCGGACACGCTCCACAGCTTGTTCGCTGTGCAAATCGGCGATCTGGCAAGGCCGAACCGCTACGCGCCGTTGCTCCCCGCCGCTATTTCAACGGCGTTCGTCCTTGTCCCGCTGACGTGGCTACTGCCATAGTTCTGAACCAGAAGGATTTCCACGTCATGGCGTGTTCGCGCTTTCAACCGTTCGACGCCATCGAACGTTACTCAGACCAAAGGTCTTTTTTGATCAAATATAAAATGCTGGCAAAAACCTGCAGCAATACCCCTCCAATCGACAGCGCAAACCAGGCAAAAACGACGAAGCCATAGTGCAAGGGCGCTGCAAATATCTCTTCCATGAACCAGAAGGTGTGGCCCCATTCGTTGTAGCCGACGTTCGGCAAAAGCGTGAACGGACCGACCACGGAAAAAAGGTAGGGCACGGACAATCCTTTTGCGAAGAAGGGCAGGCGCGTCTTCGCGTACAGAAAAGCCCCGAAACCCGTAATGATGTAAACCGGGTAGCTTAGATAAAACACGACGATGTGATTGGGGGTAAAGTCGGTATCGCGCACGACCGTTTGATGCCAAGTCGCATCCTGTTCGGTGAAGAAGCTCGTTCCCCAGTAGAAGGCCCACGCATAGGCGGCCAGCCAGATCAGGTGCGTCATGTTCCGGCGCAGCTCCTCGCGCGGGGTCAATGTCACTACACTGCGATCACGGGTTTTCCATAGCAGTTCCCGCAGGGCATCGCCTTTTGCTCTGATCAGCACCGTCTCGGTGTCGATGAAGTGCGCCCAATAGTTCTCCAAATTGCGATCTCGGCTCCGCCATAGCCATCCCCACAAGAGAGCGGCCACGACGATTTCCAGCACGATTTCCGCGTAAAAAAGATTCATCCAGTAGGTCTCGAACTCCGGCGCAAAGGCGTCTAGCCCGGTCGACCACGCATAAACTCCCTCATACCAGCGAACCGCTACGTACAGCACCGCATAGCCCGCTAACACGAGAACCAGACGCCTCAAATTGAACAAAGGCGGTTCTTTCGCGGCGGCATTTTCAATTTCGGTTTGAGTCGACGTAGACACAAGGCACCTTTTCGCCAAGTCGAAACCCATTCATTGGACCAGAGCGCTCGAAAAACAATCCCGCCTTAGAGGTTGTGAAAAAACCTACTGCGCGGACTCGGGTCGCTCGCGACGGTTTTTCACAATCTCTTAGCCAACCTTCAGCACCACGAGGGAAATATCGTCATCGAAGGACCGGCTTTGGCAAAACTTCCCGAGTTCGTCGACGATAATCTCGATAAGCTCTTGGGGTGAAGCTTGAGAATGAGTAATAAAAAGCTCGCACAGACGAGGTTCACCGAAAAATTCCCCCTGTTTATTTCGAGCTTCGGTAACCCCATCGGTATAAAGAAGCACCATATCGCCCTCATTCAAAGAGAGCGCTTTCTCTTCAAACGCTACGCCTTTCTTAACGCCTAAAATGAGCCCTTCGGCATCCAATTCCGTACAATTCCGCTCGCCTCTGCGCAGCAATAGCGGGCGATTGTGCCCCGCATTGGCATAGGTAATCCAGCGCGTATCCGCGTGGTATCTCAGATAGAACATGGAGATAAAAAAGCTGGCCCGGTTCAAATCCTCGAACAGGATATCGTTCAAGACCGACAGGGTCTTTTCCGCGCCGTTGCGGAGCCTCGGCTGGCCTTTCGCCATCCAGTCGGTTCCCATCTTCAAAGTGCTGCGGGTTTCGGCCATGATCAGAGCAGCGCCCACCGAGTGCCCGGAAACGTCGGCTATCACGATATCGACCCCCTCTTCCGTGGCGAAATAATCGAAATAATCGCCGCCTACATGGACGGCTGGCAGACAATACCCCGCCACCAGAGCGCCATCCATCCGCAGCGGGACGCTAGGCAAGAGGGACAACTGGATCTGCCGGGCGATTTCCATCTCGTGGCGTTCTTCTTCTATTCGCCGCAATGCCGTGACATCGGTCTGCGTACCGATGAAATGAGTCAGCTTGCCGTGATCGTCCCTCACCGGAGAGATGAACAGCTCGTTCCAAAACGGCGTGCCGTCCTTGCGGTAATTTTTCAGCGTCAGGTGGCAATCGCGCTCTTCGCGCACGGCCTTCCGAATTTCCTCGATCGCGTTCGGATCGGTCTCCGGGCCTTGCAGGAAGCGGGGATTCCACCCGATCACCTCGTCCCGGCTGCTGCCCGTCATCTGGACAAAGGCGGGATTGGCGTAGATGATGGGATTTCCCGGCTGATGAGGATCGGTGATGATGATACCGACGCTGGAAGCCGCGATGGCCCGGTCTCGAAGCCTTAGAGCATCCTCAAAACGCTTGCGTTCGGTAACGTCGTGATCCACCCCGCGCCACCTCAACAAGTGGCCCCGGTTATCGGAGAGCGGGATTCCGGTGGATTCGGTAAACACTTCGCGGCCATCCTTGTGCCGATAGCGGTTGATCAGGCGGAGGAAAGGCTCCTCGCGGGCGATCAACTCGGGCGCAAGTGCCGCGACGCGTTCCCTGTCTTCCGGGAAAAATAACTCGTAATAGGGTTTTCCGATGATCTCCTTGGCGTCATAACCGAGAATACTCTTCACCGCGGCACTGGAGTAGCTGTAGCGGCCGTCAGCATCCTGCTCCCAGATCCACTCGCAGGTCATATCGACGACCTGGCGGAACCGCGATTCGCTTTCCCGCAGCGACTCCTCGGCAACTTTGCTTTCGGTGATGTCCTCGACCATATCGATGGCGAATTGCAGTTCGCCCTTGAATCCGTAGGTTCCCGAAACGATTTTGCGGACCCAGACCACTGTGCCGTTTTTCCGGATAAAGCGCTTGTCCAGGTTGTAGTGTTTGTATCTGCCTTCGACCAAGCCTTTAAACTGCCGCGCGCTGATCTCGAGATCTTCCGGGTAACTCAGATCGAAAATAACCCGGCCGTGCAGTTCCTCGGCGCCAAAGCCCAGCATCTCCTGCAGGGCGATGTTGCATTCCCTGATTCTTCCGTTCTTGTCCAAGAGCGCAATGCCGATGCCGGCCCGTTCGAAAATCGCCCGGAACCGGGCTTCGCTTTCCCGCAAGGCGATCTCAGTGAGCTTGCGTTCGGCGATTTCCGCCCGCAGGGTCACTCCGGCCGCTGTAAGCTCCAGGGTCTGTGTCTTAGCCCGCTTTTCCAATTCGTCGTGGCTCCTGCGCAACGCTTCTTCGCGTTGCCGCAGTTCGGCGATGGCTCGGTCCTTTTTGCGGTTGATTTCGGTAAGACGCTTGTGTGTCCGCTCCAAGCTTTCGTTGAGCAGGTGCATTTTGGTCATGGTGTCACCATGGCCGTAGGACGTCCTGTCGAAGGGTGCCAGAGCCTCCCGAAAAAATACCTCGGCCTGCAATTCGATATCGACGTCTTCAGCGGGAGCACCGGCTTGGGCCAAAAGCTCAGCCAGCGCTTTATGGTGGATCGCGGCCAGAACCGGAAGACTCACGTTCTCCGCGATTGCTTTGCGTCCCAGCCGATAGGCCCGCAACAATGGATTCCCCTCCACTCCGGCCAAATAGTCCCGCAATGCCTCGACGTATTGCACTGCTAGCTCACGTCCACCACGTTCGACTGTTTCTTCATTCATCACATGTCTCCGAGATGCAGCCGTGCGGTGTCTGCTTGGGAAGACGCTGCATCCTTCGGGACGAAAAAGGCTCCCGGCTTATTGGACTCGCGGACCGGCGCCCAATTCAATCGGCCCCGCTCAAAAGAAGCTCCGAACAAATCCTGAAATTGCTTGTGTTGCGCCCTTCAACCGCACTCAGGATAAACTCCGCGAAGCGGCGTCGAAACACGAAGATTCCACACTTCGACGCCGCGCCAGGGACATGCTCGGAGTTTTCAAATCGGTCGGCGATGTCTCACGCAGTGACCGGCAAGAGGGCCCTGCTCATCGCACCCATTTCTTCATCGTCACCGTCGTGCCCTTCCCGACTTCGGACACGACATTGAACTCGTCCATGAGCCGCTTGGCGCCCGCCAAGCCCAGCCCGGCACTACCGCTCGTCGAATAACCCTCCTGCATGGCCAGTTCGACATCGGGAATACCTGGCCCCTCGTCGCGAGCCACGACCATGATGCCTTGCGCGCCTTCCTTTTGCGCCTTGTCCAGAAGGATTTCTCCCTTTCCGGCGTATTGAAGGATGTTGAGCGCCACTTCCGAGATGGCCATGGCGATAAAGCTTTGTTCGACCGACCAGAAGCCCAACTCCGCCGCCAATAAGCGTGCCTGCTGGCGAGCGATCAGAATTTGCGACTCCGAATCAATGAATACTCGTATTTCGTCGGTCATGAACTTTTCTGTCCGCTCGCTGAACCACCCATATATAGAATTGTGGTGTAAAGCGTTCTTGCGGTTCCCTCGTAATTCCAGTTCTTGCCGCATATCGGCCATAGATTGAGAGTACATGACGCGGCGCCTTCTAGCCATGCCAAGCGATGGCGGTCAGATCTTTTTTCGATTTGCTCGATGGAACGCGCGGGCAGTTTATTGGCCTAAAGCGGGTGAGCCGACCTTCGATGCCGCCGGACTCGGGCAAACATCGTTGTCTTCAACCCAATTCCGACGCAAGGGCGCGAGCTATCCGTCCGGAATCGGCATCGCACACGGTCTGCACACCAATGGTGAATTCAAATGAGGCGCATTAGCCTTCACCTGCCATGCTGCCCTTATATACGATCCTGAGATCGCCCGCCGGACTGTACGGATTGCAGGTCGCATTGCTCGCGGGTACTTATTTTCTGACTGCCAAGCTCGGATTGTCACTCGCTATACCACCCGGCAATGCCAGCGTGGTCTGGCCACCAGCCGGAATCGCACTGGCTGCCGTGCTCGTGTTCGGGCGTCGTCTGTGGCCGGGTATCGGGCTAGGAGCCGGTCTTGCGAATGCATCGACGGAAGTCTCTCCCTTGGGCGCCATGAGTATCAGTCTCGGCAATACCGTGGAAGCGCTCGTGGGCGCGTTCCTGCTCAACCGATTCAGCCGTCCTATCGTCCCCTTCGAGCGCGTTCGCCATGTTTTCCTGTTCGCTTTCTTCGCCGCCGTCAGTAGCGTGATTGCGGCCACTCTGGGCGTAACCAGTCTTTACTGGGATGGGCTGATCGAGGAATCGGCCTATGGCATCAATTGGATCACGTGGTGGCTGGGGGATATCGTCAGCCTCCTTGTCATAACCCCCTCGCTGCTATTAGTTCGGCAATCAGCGAGAAACACCGCCATCCCCATTCGCCTTGAACCTCTGTGTTTTTATGGACTGCTCGTGATAAGCGGCCTGGCGGTATTCGGGCATTGGCTGCCGAGTTCGATCATCAAGCCACTCCCGTACACGTTGATTCCTTTTGTGCTATATGCCGCGTTTCGCATGGGTCAAGAACATGTCGCCATCACTCTGACCGGAATCGCGGCGGTCGCGATCCTTGCCACGGTACTCGGCTCGGGCCCCTTTGCCGGGATGCCGCTGCATCAATCGTTGTTTTCGCTGCAGGCATTCATCGGATCCTCCACCCTGATCGGGTTCACGCTCTCGGCGGTCGTGCTGCACCGACGGCGTGTCGAAGAGGCGCTGCTCGAAAGCGAGGCACGCTTACGCGAGCGCACGGAATTGCTGGAGTGCATACTCGCCACGACCGATAGTCCCATTTTCATCAAGGACAAGGCGGGCCGCTATCTCGCCTGTAATGACGCGCTGTTGCGCCTGTTCAGCTTCCGGTCCGAAGACGTCATCGGCCGTACGGAATTCGAGGTCTTTCCGCGAGAGATGGCGCAACAGTTTCGGGACAACGACCTCCGCCTCCTGGCCAAGGGAGGGACCGAACGGTTCGAGGAAATCATCCGGCTGCCAAACGGCAAACAGCGTCTTTATCTCAGCAATAAAGGCGCCTATCGGGACGCCGCCGGAAGACCGGCGGGGATCGTGGGGATCAGCACCGACATCACCGAGCGCAAGCATATGGAAGAAGTGCTACGTGAGACCGACCAGCGCAAGAATGAATTCATTGCCATGCTCGGGCATGAGCTTCGGAATCCGTTGGCACCGATCCAGAATGCGGTGCGCATCCTGGGCAAGCTTAATCCCGGTGATCCTAAGTTGAACTGGGCGCGGGATATGATAGATCGCCAGGTGAACCACTTGGCGCGGCTGGTGGATGATCTCCTGGATGTGTCACGGATTGTCCAGGGCAAACTGACGCTGCGAAAAGCCCCGGTGGATTTGGCTAGGGTAATCGATCAGGCCATCGAGACCAGTCGGCCATTCATTGAAGAACGTCGCCATGCCTTTGCCGTTTCGGTGCCCGAGCAGCCCGTCCGGTTTGAAGGCGATCACGTGCGACTCGCCCAAGTGGTTACGAATCTTCTCGATAACGCGGCGAAGTACACGCCGGCAGGCGGCCGGATTTGGCTGACCGTTTCTTGTAAAGATGACGAAGTCATCATTTCCGTACGAGATACGGGGGAAGGCATCTCAGGCGCCTTGCTCCCACATCTTTTTGACGTGTTCACTCAAGCCGAACGGACGCTGGATCGCGCCCAGGGCGGCCTTGGAATCGGTTTGACCATCGTGCAAAAAATCGTGGAATTGCATGGAGGGCGAGTCGAAGCCCATAGCGAAGGTTCTGGCCGGGGCAGCGAATTTGTGGTGCGGTTGCCGGTTCCGGTACATTAACGGGCGCACGCTTCCGCTCCGGCGCCCCGGCCATGTGCGCCGTCTCGTTCGGCCACGACACAATGGCCTCTTATAGAGGAAAACGCGATGCTAAAACGAAAGGTCACCAAACGGGCCATCCAGGAACGGCTTAAAGCCGATGCGAAAAAGCTCTCCGAGGGCGATTTCAAGAGGGTAATCGCGAAGGCCGACGAGATAAAGCAGAAGTTTGAATCCAAAGGCCCTCTCGGTCGTTTCCTGAACGATGTCAGACTGATGATTGCGCTGGTGAGGGACTATCTAAACGGCACCTATCGCCAAATCCCCTGGTATGCCCTTTCGGCCATTGTCGCCGCCCTCCTTTATGTGCTGAGTCCGATTGATCTCATTCCGGATGTCATCCCGATTTTGGGGTACACGGACGATGCCCTGATGTTGAGCGTCTGTCTGCTTCTGGTCGAGCAGCAACTCGCTGAATACGAAGCCTGGACGACCGAGAGGTCTACCTAAAGGCTGGGTTTGATCATTCTATGCATTGGCCGGCGCACGGTCTCGGATCGTTTTACCGGCTCATGAGCCCGGCTGGCTTTCTTGCCGCAGATCTCTCGCCCCAACCGCCACCGCGCGGGAGCCGGGATTAGGTAGCCCCACGTATTTACCGAACCGATCCCACGCGATCTAATATCCCCCACTCGGCTCCGGAGTCCGGCATCGCCCGCGGGGTGCGCGGACCGCCGCGCCGAGTACGGAACGGGACATTCCGGCCCAGAGCGCCAATGGAGCGATGGTCCTCTGGAGGTTTCCAAGGACGGTGAGAGCCTTCACTGAGTGGTGACGGGGCCGACGGGTGGGAGGCCACCCGGGCTCGCCGGAACCCGGCGGGAACACGGAGGTTCAGCCCGTCACCACGCAGTGGTTTTTCCGCGAACCGACGCTCTGCTATCGCCATGATCCACACCTCTTTTTCGTCACGGTCAGCGCGCTGGGCCCGAAGGGCCGCCCGCCTTTATGTCGCCGCACAACTGCTCAAAGCGGTCTCCCGGCTGGGTATTGGCGGCCCGGTGTCACGGACTCTAGCTCTCGTGGAAGTGATCCGAATGCTCCGGAACAGACGGCGCGTTTAATCGGATCGCCTCACGAATCGAGTAATTTCAAGCGACCGGGCCCCATCGCTCGCGGAGCGTTCTCGCCGCCTCGACCATATGGGTCAGGGCCTGCTCGACCTCCGGCCATCCACGCGTCTTGAGGCCGCAATCGGGGTTGACCCAGAGCCGTTCCGGCGCGATGGCTTCGCAGGCTTTTTCCAGAAGACGCAGCATCTCTTCTTTTTCCGGTACGCGGGGGGAATGGATGTCGTAGACGCCGGGACCGATATCATTGGGATAACGGAAGTCGTGGAAGGCGGCCAGCAAATCCATGTCGGAACGGGAGGTTTCGATGGTGATCACGTCCGCATCCAAAGCGGCGATGGCCGGCAGGATATCGCCGAACTCCGAGTAGCACATGTGGGTGTGAATCTGGGTATCGTCCGCCACGCCCGAAGACGCCAGGCGGAAGGCTCTTACCGCCCAGTCCAGATAGTCGTCCCAGTCCCGCCGCTTGAGCGGCAAACCTTCGCGAACGGCGGGTTCGTCGATCTGAATGGCCGCGACGCCTGCCTGCTCCAGGTCGCCGACTTCGTCGCGAATGGCCAGGGCGACTTGCAGGGCGGTGACGGCGCGGGGCTGGTCATCGCGCACGAAAGACCATTGCAGGATGGTCACGGGGCCGGTCAGCATGCCTTTGACGGGTTTCCGGGTCTGCCTCTGGGCATAGGCGATCCATTCCACGGTCATGGCTTTGGGTCTCGACACGTCGCCCACGATGATCGGCGGCTTGACGCAGCGGGAGCCGTAACTCTGCACCCAACCGTGCCGGGTAAAGGCGAAGCCTTCCAGTTGCTCGCCGAAATACTCCACCATGTCGTTGCGCTCGGCTTCGCCGTGCACCAAAAGATCCAGGCCGAGCGCTTCCTGCTTGTGCACGGCTTCGCGGATGGCTGTGCGCATGGCCTCGCGATAGAGGGCTTCGTTCAGTTCTCCTTTCCGGTAATCGGCGCGGGCCTTCCGGATGTCCGAGGTCTGCGGGAAAGAGCCGATCGTGGTAGTGGGAAAGGCGGGCAGCCGCAGCCGTTCCCGTTGCAAGGGAATCCGTTCGGAAAAAGGCGAATAGCGCCGGAAATCCGCTTCGGTCAGTTGTTCCAGACGAGCCTTGACCGCCGGGTTGTGAATCCGCGGCGAAGTCGCGCGGTTTTGCAACGCCCGATCCTGCACGCCCAGTTCGGTCCGGATGGCCTCCGTACCGAGCCGCAAGCCTTTGTCCACGGTCGCCAGCTCCTGAAGTTTCTGCACGGCGAAGGCTAGCCAGCTTCTGATTTCCGGGTCCAGTTCGGATTCCGGCTCCAGATCCACCGGCACGTGGAGCAGCGAGCAGCTCGGCGCCAGCCACAGCCGCTCGCCCAAACCAGCGCGGGCGGTGTCGGCCAAGGCCAGCGCGCGCCGAAGATCCGTGCGCCAGACGTTGCGGCCGTCGATGAGCCCCAGCGACAGGACCTTGTCCGAAGGATAGTCGCCGGCAAAGACCGGCACCTGCTCCGGCGCCCTGACGGCGTCGATGTGCACTCCGGCCACCGGCAGGGACTTCAGCAGTTCCACTCGCTCCGCCGCCGAATCGAAATAGGTGGCCAGAAGAACGTGAGGCCCCGCCGCCGCCAGGGTCCGGTAAACCTCGCGATAGCCGGCTAGCCATTCCGCGGGCAGATCCAGCACGAGGGCCGGCTCATCCATCTGTACCCACGAGACGCCCTGGTCCTTGAGCCTTCGAAGGATTTCCGCGTACACCGGCACCAAGCGGGGCAACAAGCTCAGCCGATCGAAATCGGTTTCCTTTGCCTTGCCCAAAAACAAATAAGTCAGGGGGCCGATCAGCACGGGCTTTGGGTTAAGCCTCAGGGCCTTGGCTTCCTCCACCTCCTCGAACAGCCATTCCACGCCCAGGCGGAACGACGTGTCGCGATGGAATTCCGGGACGATGTAGTGGTAGTTGGTATCGAACCACTTGGTCATTTCCATGGCCGGCTGATCTTTCTGGCCTCGGGCCAGTTCGAAATAGCGGTCGAGGCCCAGAGTTTCATCGCCGAAACCGAAGCGTTCGGGAATCGCGCCCAGCAATGCCGTCATATTCAGCATCTGATCGTAGTAGGCGAAATCGCCCACCGGCACCAGATCGATGCCGGCCCGGGCTTGGAGGTTCCAATGCCGTTCGCGCAACTGCCGACCGGTTTCTCGCAAGTCCGGAAGGCCGATCTTGCCGGCCCAATAGGCTTCCAGAGCCTGTTTCAACTCGCGCCGGGCGCCGATGCGGGGAAATCCCAAAGAATGCGTCACCGCCATAAAATCCTGCTCCTCTTCTTAATATTTGTCGATTTGGAACTGGCATGATCGGTTCACGGTGATTATTATTCAAACTCAACTTTTTAATAATCTTCATCGATTTCATTCATGATTCAGTCGATTTTGGAACTGCGCCATTTGCAAACCCTGCTGGCCCTGGTGGAAACCGGCAACCTGTCCCGCGCCGCGACCCGGATATATCTCACCCAGTCGGCGATCTCGCATCAGATTAAACAACTGGAGGAGCACTACGGCGTCAGCCTGTTCGAGCGCAAGAGCCAGCCGCTGCGGCTCTCGCCGGCGGGCCAGCGCCTGCACACTCTCGCGGAAACGGTCATGAAACTGGTCGGAGAGGCGGAACGGGACATCGCGCGCATCGCCCAAGGCGAAGCCGGACAGCTCCGCATCGCGGTGGAGTGCCACACCTGTTTCGATTGGCTCATGCCGGCCATGGACCAGTTCCGGGAGCACTGGCCGGAAATCGAACTGGATCTGGTCTCGGGCTTTCACACCGATCCATTGACCCTATTGCTGGAAAATCGGGCGGAACTGGTGGTGGTTTCGGAGCCGCAACCGCGCTCCGGGCTCGTTTTCCACCCTCTGTTCAGTTTTGAAATCGTCGGCCTCGTGTCGCGGCAGCATCCCTTCGCATCCCAGCCCTTTCTGAAACCGGAGGATTTCATCGAGGAAACCTTGATCAGCTATCCGGTGCCGGAAGACATGCTGGACATCGTGCGCAAGGTATTGAAGCCGGTCGGGATAGAGCCGAAGCGGCGCACCGCCGAGCTGACCGTGGCGATCTTGCAGCTGGTGGCCAGCCGGCGCGGCATCGCGGCCTTGCCCAACTGGACGGTGCAGAGCTATCTCGATCGGGACTACGTTCTGGCAAAACCCATCGGCAAAAAAGGCCTGTGGAGCGCGTTGCACGCGGCGACCACCGAGGCAATGGCGGCATCGGCCTTCATGCTGGACTTTCTCGATACCGTGCGTTCCAGCAGTTTCCGAAACCTACGGGGTCTCCAACCACTCCCGGACTTGTAATCCGTTCGGTCTATCCGAACAGGAGCTTGGAACCTCGGATCGCAATCCGTACGTAACTTTACGAGCTTACACGGCATGCGAAGAAGGATTGAATAGAGCCTCTTAAAACTCCCTTGTCACACCTTATGCTGGACTTCATCGGCCACGGCCCCAGCGCGTTCCACCATCGATTTCACCGACTAGCCGTTCAGCCCCGCTCGATCTCATTAACGGATCGATCGGTTTTACGTCTATAATGGATAAATCTTCCACAGCTATGAATCCCCGATTGTCTCAACCCAGCGCCAAAATCCCCCTCGGTACGACCGTACTGTATAAACCCAAGCGACCGGATTTTTTCAAGGACCTCCACCCCGGTCAGCCCGCCAAGATCACGCGCTATTCGCGCTTCAACAGCGGCGATTGTTTTATCGAACTTCCTTCCGGCGGCATTTTGCGGGTGCCCGAGAGCGACATCGAACCCGTCGCCGCGTAGCATCAACCAATCACGACGGATTCGGTAAAAACCCGCCCAGGTATCGCAACACCGGCTTAGGGCCGTTCCTGTTGTTCTCGTTCCTTTTTCGGAATCTTCTCCTTGGTGCTGGCGGCATCGATTAGGGCGTGGCACTGGCTGTCTTCGGCCAGGCCGAGTTCGACCCAGGGAATCAACGCGGCGGCGGGAGTCAAAAGCGCACCCAGGGCTACGGAGGCCGCGGCGCGGCCAGCGAGTGGCGCGGGCTCCGGATACGGCCGCGGCTTCTTCAGGTTTCCGCCGATTTTGATGGGAGTCCTCGCGCTGAACGGACTGAAGTCCTTGGGATGAGCGGACAGACGGAGATCCAGCGCTTCGGTGGCCAGATTGACCTGGCCTTCCAAAAGAACATTGGTATCCGTGGTATCCATCAGGAACAACTGAGTCTTCACCACGCCGTCGCTGATGATAAAATCGGCGATGGTGCAGCGCACCGGAATGCTCGGGTCTTTGCCTATGAGCTTCTGCAGGCTCTCGGCGATGTCGACCCCGAGGAGTTCCATCATCAGGTTGCTGATGCGGCCCTGCTCCATCAGAATCGTGATGCCGCCGTCTGCGTGGGCGGCCATCTCCGCCACCGAGTTGCCCTCAGTGGTCAGATGCAGGCGCCCGAAAAAGGTGCCGGCCGTCTCCTGTTCGAACGGGGTTCCCGCGGCCAGACGCTTAAAGGGCACCTTGTCGATTTTTCCTTTGACTTCGGTCTGTAATTTTTCGCCGCGCGCGTTCACCGTCACGTTGGAGTCGATCGCGCCGTAGCCTACGGTAAGCTTTGCCGGCTGGATCGTCAGCATGCCCCGATCCATTTTGATATCGACGAATACATCGTCCACTGGCATCCACGGGGTCACGATGTTTTTGCTCTGGAAGCGGATGTCTCCGTCGGCAGTGCGCAAGCCCTCGACAGGGTACGGCTTGTCGGGGAGCAGCCGCGGACGTTCTGGCTCCTCGGGGGACGGCGTCGGATCGGCCCCGAAAATGCCCACGAAATCCTTGAAGTCGAGCTTGCGGGAAACTACATCGCCTACCAGATAGGGCCGGTCTTTCCGCATCATGAACGTGAGATCGCCGGTGAGATCGCTATTGCCGAGATTGCCTTCGAACCCCTTCAAAAGCCAGCGTTCGCCCTCGCGGTTAATCTTTCCCCTGAACCGGTACGGCGGAGTTTCCGGTATCCACACGGGAACGACGGCGGCGAGCGCCGCAAGATCCGGCCCTTTCGCCTCGAAGCGCAAATCGGGGCCCTGAAGCTGTAAGGGTTCGGCTATCGTGCCCGCCACCTTGGCCTCGGTCTTGCCGTATGCGACCTCGACGTTTACCGGGAAGGGCTGCTCTTCTTTCCAAAGATCCAGCACTGAACCGCCTCTGACCTTCAGCGTGAATTGCTCCTGCTGCAGTCGGCCCTGGCCGTTCAGTTCGACCGCCTGCTCGTCCGATTCTCCGACCGCCGTCGATACATTCATGTCCAGTTGGGTATCCATGGTCGGATCGCGGAACAACAACCGTCCGTCGTCGATGGCGAGGCTGTCGATTTTCGGAAACCACCTTTCGCTTATGGGACTCTCGGCCCGATCCCGCTCCTCTTTCTTGTCCTTGTCGCCGAACTCCCAGTTGGCCATTCCCTCGGGGTTCCGTTCCAGCAACATGCGGGGTTTCGAGACACGGATTTCCGGAAGCACGATGCGCCCCTTGAAGAGATCCGGAATCCGGACGGCGAAGGCCAGCCGGTCGAGGGTGAACATCTCCGGTTCGCTCCCCCAGGGGGCATTGGCCAGTTCCACGTCGTTGATCGTGAAGCGCGGCGTCAACGACCAATCCGCGCTCAAATCGCCGTTGATCGAGAAGTCGCGGCCGAGGGACTTGCTGACCGCCGTGGACAGGGGCTCGCGAAGCGTGTTCAGGTCGAAGAAGGCCACGATAAGGACGACGGCGAGAACCAAAATCCCGATCAAGGTCGCGATCAAGGTCCCGAGCCCGACAGCTATCCATTTCAAGAACCGCAACATAATCTTTTCCCAAGGAAAGCGATCATCGACAGGCTACCTCCCACTTCGGCGTCCGGCAGGTCGGCAACCGTTCAGACGTGCGGCGGGCGCTACTGCAAGCCCCCTCCCACGCTAATGTTGTGCTTGACGTCCATAACACCCTCAACGCCGCGGGCAATCTCCACCACCCGCTTCTTTTCGGCCTCGCTGTCGACGAGTCCGCCCAGTTGCACGATGCCCTTATCGGTCTCGACTTGAATGACGATCCCGCTCGTGCTCGGGTCCGCCAGCAATGCCGATTTGACCTCGACGGCGATCGCCTTGTCGCTCATGTACTCTCCGGCAGTCCGGGCGAAGATTCCCTCCGTGGAGTCGCCTGTTTCTGCGAATGCCGGAGGACTGGCGAAACTCGCAACGGTCACAGCCAAAAAAGTCACGAAAAAGCGTATGCGCTTAATCATGTCGAGCCTCCTTGTCGCTCGGATAGGCTTCTTTTCCTATTAATTTGCTATGACCGCCGATCCGGCAAAAAGATCGTCCGGAATGCGCTTTCCAATCTTCTGTTGCACGGACGATAGGCCCTTCGATTTCAACCGGGACCGGTTTTCGAGATCATCTTCTCGAAGCGAACACGAGTCAGCCTGAGCGCGCCAACTACAACCACCACATTAGGCACCCGCCTACATCCAAAGAAACAGCATGGCCGACAGGTCGGTGCGAACCCGCCGGCCGGTCGCGGGAAAGGTGCGCACCGCATTGTTGATACGATTGCCGAAGGCGTTGGCGTTCCCTTCATAGCGATTGAACAGCGGCGGAAATATCCGTTTCGGCGAGGTGGCCGAAAAAAACAGAGCGTTTTTCTCCAAGCCCTCCGACGTTGATCCGCACGGATCGAGATTGCCTTTCCCCTACAACGCCTGCCAGGCAAACCATAGTCCTAAGCCGAGAGAGCTGAGGCCGAGCCCGGCGGCGGCAAGCCGGCGGCCATGCAGGCGAGTCCACAGCAGCACGCCGGTCAGGCTGAGCACGACGAGTCCGCCGGCTAGCGTGTCCACCAGCAATATCCAGCCGGCGCCCAAGCTCACGCCTCGGTGCAGATTGTTGAGCAAGGCGAAGAAATTGGCTTCGCCACGCTTGACGGTGACAAAAGCGTTACCCTCCCAATATTCCGCTTGCACGAAGCGTTGCGGCGTGCGCAAAGCCACCTGCCAGCGCGCCGGCTGCTGCACGGCCACCCCATTCCAGATGACGGTCTTGCCGGGCTCCAGCGTACTCTTCGATCTTCCCGACGCGAAATTCAGCGTCTGCCCGAGCCATTCGGCCAGAGCCTCAGGATCGGCAGGGCGCGGTTCGGGCAGCGGCAGCTGAACCATGTTCTGCTCCATTCGGGCGACCGGAATTTTCATCATCTCGCGATGGTTGAGCAGGATCCCCGTAGTCCCGAACAAAAGCCCCAGCGCCGCGCCCCATAGCCCGATCCAGGCATGAACGCGGCGCAGCCATTTGAGAAATGCCCCGCGCGCCAAGCGCCTGGGGAGAAATAGGTATCCTCCCGAGGGTTTGACGCGCGGCGGGGGTGCCGAAAGGCCGAACTCGGCGGCCCCCATCAAAATCTCACCCGTATCGCGGCGTTGGCGGCGATCGGCGAGCCCGGCATGATGTTGTTGTTGCTGTGTGCCGAAGCGAAATACTCCTTGTCGAAGAGGTTTTCGACATTTACCTGCACCTGGACATTGTCGTTGATCGTGTAGTAGACGGCTCCATCGAAGCGGAGAAAGCCAGGCAGGGTGACAAGATTATCGGTGGCCGCGAACATTTCGCTACGGTATACCGCGCCCAGGCCGACGCCCCACTGCGGCGTAAAGTCGTAGCGGTTCCACAACGAGAAGGTGTGTTCCGGGATCTGGGCCACCTTGTTGCCTTTCGGGGCGCTGGCCGAGAGGCTCTCGGTGATCTCGGCATCCTGGTAGGCGTATCCGCCGATGACGCGCCACTGGTCGGTGATGTTGCCGCTCATTCCCAGCTCTATTCCCCGAGTCCGCTGACCGTCGACCAGGAACGACACCGCCGGGTTGTTGGGATCGGTGGCGATGGCATTGAGGCGATCGAGCTGATAGAAGGCCAGGGTTGCTGACAGGTCGGGACGGATATCCCACTTCGCGCCCACCTCGTAGTTCTTGAATTCTTCCGGTTCCAACGAACTATTGGCCAGGGTTAGCGAAGCCAACTGATCGCCCGCCCGCGGCACATAGGCGATGCTGTAGTTGGCATACAAAGAGAGCGCGTCGAACGGCTTGAAGATCAAGCCTCCACGCGGCGACCACAGGTCGTCGTTGGTGTAAAAGGTCTGACCGTTGCGGTTGTTGCGGAAATCGACCTCGAAGCTGTCGTAGCGCAGCCCCGCCACGAGCTGCCAGTGCTTGGTGAGCTCGATCTGATCCTGAAAATAGCCCGCGGCGATGGTGGCAAGGCCGTGATTGTCCGCGTCCGTGGCATTCTGGCGGAAGGTCACGGGGCCGGTAAATCTCGGATTCGCCAAGGGAACCCTGACCGACGTCGTGTTGGGACCGACTGCCGTGAAAAAGCCGGTCTCGCGGAAGTTATCGGTTTCCTGGTGGCCGAACTCGGCGCCGGTCAAAAGGGTGTGTTTGAAAGGACCGGTCTCCAGCTCAAACGTCACATCGGTCTGGTTGAAGAAATTCTCGCGCTGGGTTGCATTGTTGTAGGCCGAGATCGACACCTGGCTGCCGCCAGCATTGACCGCTCCCGGAAAGATGTTCTGGTAGAACTTGTCGTAGATGGCATAGCGGGTGCGGTTGCGGAATTTGATTCCGCTGCCGAAGTCGTGATCGATCAGGGCGCTGAATGCATCGACGTCCGCCCAGGTCGGACTGCGCCTCGGATCGCCGAAAAACGTGCCGACGTCGGTTTCGACCGGGCGGCCCGAGAACGAGGGAATGCCGCGGTCCGCGACGCGATCGTCCTCGTAATGTTCGTAACCGAAGATCACTTGGGTCTGATCTCCCAGACGCCAGGCGACCGTCGGATTGACGCCCCAGCGCTCGGCATGGAAGCCCTCGCGGAAGCTGCGGGAACTCTCCCACATACTGGTGAGACGAACGGCGAAATTTTCGTTGATGGCCTGACCGAAGTCCCCGGTCAAACGGAATTTATCCCAAGACCCGACCTGAAAGCTCGCTTCGCGCGGGTTCTCCCAGTTCGCCTGCTTGGTTACCCGGTTGATCAGACCGCCGGAGCTGCCACGGCCGAAAATCATCGCGTTCGGGCCTTTCAGCACCTCCACCCGATCGATGTTGTAAAGATCGCGGAAATACTGGACATCGTCGCGTATGCCGTCGACGTACATATCGCCGGTCGACGCGTTGCCGCGGAAAATCACCGCGTCCCGGTTTCCTTCGCCTTGCGACATGACGACACCGGGCACATAGCGGACCGTGTCGGCGATGCTCTGCATGTTCTGGTCCTTGATCAACTCCTGCGTGATGACGGTGATCGACTGCGGGACGTCGATCAGGGGAGTGTCGGTTTTGGTTGCCGTCGTGGTGCGTCTGGCGACATAGCCTTTGGTGTCGCCGTCCGGCTCTGCCATCTTACCGACCACTTTGACCTGGTCGAGCGTGGGGGTGTCCTCGTCCGCGGCAACGACGCCATCGGCCGCGCATGCCAAGGCAAGGGCAAGAGGCGCTCCCGCGAACGCAGTCGTTTTAAGCCGGTATTTGTTCTTATTAGTCATAACTGTTTTCCCCTAGGTAACTGGTAAAGGTCGAATCGCTGGCTACCTGGCTGGAAAACGGCTGGGTGGCTGATTTGTAAATTCAAGGCTTGGCTTCGTTCGGATCGGAGACGAAGCCGATGCGCGTCACGCCGGCATTGGCCGAGGCGGCCAGGACTTCGGCGATGATTTGATAAGCCGTGGTTTTATCGGCCCGCAGATGCACCTCGGGCTGGGGCTGTTGCTGCGCTGCCGCCGCGAAGCGCTCGCGCATCCCTGCCCGGTCGATCGCTTCGTTGTTCCAGAAAAGCCGGCCGGTTCCGTCGATCGACAAATCGATATGCTCGGCTTTGTCCGTGCTCGGCTGGCTAGCCGCTCTGGGCAGATCGATCTTGACGTTATGCGTGAGCAAAGGCGTCGTGATCATGAAAATGACCAGCAATACCAGCATGATGTCGATGAGAGGGATCATGTTGATCTCGGCCGAAGGACGCATGCCGCCCTGCCCCTGACTGAAGCTTCCGAACGCCATCATGCACCTCCCGCAACGGCTTCGCCGACCGCGCCGCTTCGAGCATCGGCCTCGGTCCCGACGAAATGCGCGCCGGTGGTCAGAAACGCGAACAGGTCGTGGGCGAACGCATCGAGCTTGGCCAGCAGCAACCGGTTCGAACGGGCGAAGGCGTTGTAGGCCAGCACGGCAGGAATAGCCACGGCGAGGCCGGCGCCGGTCATGATCAGTGCTTCGCCCACCGGGCCCGCGATCTGATCGAGGCTCCCCTGCCCGCTCATGCCGATGTTGACCAGGGCGTGGTAAACACCCCAGACCGTTCCGAACAAGCCGACAAACGGTGCGGTGCTGCCGATAGATGCGAGCACGGTGAGACCCCATTCGAGCGCCGCGGTTTCTTCGTCGATGACCCGGCGCATGGAGCGCGTCAGGAACTCCGCCGCCGAGCCCGCTTCGTTCAGCCGACCCGCGCCATGCCGGGCATGATGCCGGGACGAAACCAGGGCGTGATAGGCGAGATGGGAAAACGGTTCGTCGGGATGGTGCTCTTCCAGTTGCAACTCCACGGCATGCAAGGAGGAGGCGTTCCAGAAGGACTCCAGAAAACGGGCCGTCCGGCGCCGTGCGATCAGCGCCTGCAAGTTCTTCGCCACGATGAAGTACCAACTCGCGACGGACATGGCGACGAGAATCGCGAAGATCGCTTTGCCGACCGTGTCGCTTTGCGCGAGAAAATGGGTCAAACCCAAGGTTTCTGTCGTTTCCATAGGATTATCCTTCGAGTGAGAATGAAATCGGGACCAACACCCACGCCGGCACGGGCTGATCGCCCTGGCGGGCGGGAACGAATTTCCACTGCTTGACGGCCTCGAGGGCGGCGGCATCGAGCCGGTCGAATCCGCTGGAGGTGCGGATATCGACCCGTTCGGCACCGCCGCCGGCGCTCACCAGAACGCGGAGCACCACTTTGCCCTGCTCCCTCTGACGGCGGGAAAGGACGGGATAGGCCGGCGGCGGATTCCGGAGATAGTTCGCGTTGAAGCGCGGCGGAATGACCGGGGCTGGCGGCGGCACCGGGGCTGGCGCCGTTTCGGTCGGAACTTGATGTGGAGACAGTGCTTGTTCAGCAGTTGCCCGCTGCACGGCTGCTTCGCTGGGCGTCGACAGAATCGGCGAACGCTTGACTGGCCGTTGGGCCTGCTTCGGTTTCGCTTTCGGTTTGAGCGTTTTTTCGGCCTTAGGTTTGATCGGCTCCGCCGGTTTCGGTACGGCCTGGGGCGCATCGGTTCGCGGTTGCGCCGTCGAGATCAGATCGACCATCACCGGCGCCGCCTGTGGACTCTGCGCCGCCGGCACCGACTCGCCCTCGATTAGCATCGGAAGCATCGCGGCATGGACCAGGACGGCCCCCACTATGCCCGCGGCACGGATTCCCCAATACCGATCGACTTGCAGAATGCCGGACGAAAATCGGCCCGGCGGATAAGCGGCTGCCCCCATAATGCTGCCTCACCAACAAAAGCGTAACTAAACCAAGATGTCTGGCTGGCTACCTGTGCCGTGAGGCTGGGTGGCTGGCTACAAAGGTGTGTGGGAAGCTATTGCGCGGCCCGATGACGGCGTCGCGCGGTGCTCGGTTTCCTTGCTCTCGGGCCGCTCGCGACGCTTCGCACACAACACCCTCTAAGAAACTGTTGAAAAACTGCTGCGCCTGTCCATTTCCGATTCCTACTCAACCCATCCCAAGGGGCTCGCGACGTTTTAAACAGCTTCTACGCACCCCTACGGGCGCGAACGGAAACTATTTCGTCAGAATAAGTTTGTCGTTGCTGGTTATGCGCAGGCGGTATTCGTCTCCGCCATGTTCGATCACGATTTCACGGGCGGAGCCCAACAACTCCACGCTCGTGACTCTGCGCTTCGAACGAACGGGTCCCTCATCACCCCGACGATGCGGGTGATCGGTTTCAACTCGGTTGTTAGGGCTCATACTTTTTCCTCATGTCTCACAACGGGGGGGACGGTACATCACCATGTTGCAAATGATATCCATTATCATTTTCGTTGACAACCGTTCTTGCCACCCGTCTTCAATTCGGTGGAACTACCCCGAATCCGAACGGGCGCTAAAAGATGCCGGACATTGATTTGGAAGAGGCCGCGCGACCGACTCGTCGAGCCATTGGAATCCTTGCACGACCAAGGAGGTCGTATGGATCAAAGAACCTAAGAAGATCCGCCACTGAGGTTTTTCACATAACCACCGAAAATGTCCGCCCCATAACGATTGGCAGGTTCGAATTCATCGAACATGCAAGCGTGAAGTTCGGGGCGAATTATTCGCCGGAATCGTCGGAGAAAGTCGCTGTTCGCTGGCGGCTGCCCAATCGGCTGAAGGTGGAATCCAGCGCTCTCTTCAGCTTTTCCGTAGCACCGTTGACCGCCTGTTCAATGGTTCCCGCCCGGTGGCTGACCGCTACCGGTTTCCGTCTCGCAGGGCGAGCCTCGAGCAGGCAGCGTATGTCGTCTTGGCCGCTCTTGTGAGCGTTTATATCGCTGAGGTGGACTTCCAGCCGGGTAATCCTGTCGCCGAAATGGCCCAAAGCCTTCGCCGTCGCGTCTTCAACCCAGCGGGCCAGTTCATCGCGGCCTTCGATGTTGCTGTCGGTGTTGAACTGAATCTGCATGGAAGCGTCCTTTTGCCATGGCTGTCGGGGAACGATCCGGTCCGGTCTCAATAGCGGTAGATTGCGGCAACCCCCGTCTCGGTGGGCATCCGTTCGGCGGGGACGACGACGACCTGACCGCCGGTCTTCAGGACCCATTCCGCCAGATCATCGAGCAGGTCATCGACCTCGGGATGGGCCAAATTGCCGAACTCAACCCGGCCGGTCGCGGGATCGATTCGGCCGGGAACCTCGCAGTCGGCATCGATCAGCAGCGTCGCGACCCGCCCGGCTACGGCCGCTCCAGCGACCTGCGCCGGATCGTCGGCGCCTAGGCCCTTGGCTTTCGCCGCGCCGAATGTCTCCACCAACTCGGTCAGCCGTGCCAAATAATAAGGCTCGACCGTCCGCCAGGCCCGTTCGCGCAGCGCGTCGGCGGACACCGCGTCCGGATGGATATCGATGCCTTCCGCCAGCAGGAACGGGTTGTGGCTGACCTGGCGGAAAAGATGATGATGTTCCGGCAACGCCGCCAGCAGCAAGGGCAAGCCCGAAGGCCGCGAATGGTGCTCCAGCACGGCGCGGTCGACCGCGCGGAAGAACCGCTCGGCATCGAGGTCCACCTCGTCCTTTTTCGCGCCCTGTCCATGGTGCATTGCCGGTCCCGTGGGGCCCGAGCCATAGGTGGAGATGGTCAGATGCGGTTCGGTCAATTCCTCGCCGAGCGCCTCGGTAATGGTTCTTGGAACCTCCGGGGCCAATTCGATTTCGTCCAAGGCGTCGCGGTTTCCCTCGAAGAGCTTGACCTCCCGCCGGTTCAGGCCGAGGACCTGGTAGCGGTCGGCCGACTGGAGGATGCGCAGCAGGGGTTTGGTATGGAAGCTGTCGGCCACGACCGCCAATTCGGGAACCGGCCGCTGGAGTCGATAGACCCGGAACAGGCCGGGAGCTGCCAGCACGGCCAGTCCGTCCAGCGTGTGATTCCAGAAGCCGCGATCGCCGGCCAAGGCCAGGAACGATTCGATAAGCGGCTGGACTTGCTCTTCCGGATAGGCCCGCCACAACGATTCTTCCAGTGTCTTCACAAGGTTCCGAAACCGGATCGGGTCTTGCTGGTTATCCGGGTGATGCCGATGCGTCGGCTGATACAGCGAAAGACACGGCGGCTCTTGAATGCCCAAGAGCCCGGCCGGGTAATCATTTGCCGGTAAATCCATAAAGCCTCCGGACGCTAGCCCGAATTTCTAACAATACGCAGCGTGGATAAGCATCACTAGGGACCTAGAACTTTCGGCATTTATTCCCCTTGCTCCGGCCGAAACAGGCGACGCTGCCGCCTGTTTCTCAGCGGTTATCAAGGACGAAGAGCTTCGTCGAGTGCTCTAATCCGACGAAAATATCGAGTACAGCCCGTACAACAGACCAATCCAGGCCACGGTTTTGACGATGGGCAGGCCCAAGAGAACCAGGACGCAGATCACGACCAAGCTGACACCGCTCCAAGTGCTCTTTTCCATCAGGCGATGCCCGAGCCATTGAACTGGAATCGATCGATCCCTGTGCTCCTCGATGCCGACATTCTTTTTGCTTTCGGTGGATTTGTTACGCAAACAACACCTCCTTGAAGCCGGTAACTATGATCATCCGCCGCAAAAAACGTCCGACGGTCCTTTTGTTCGACAAACGAAGGGCGACTCCGATCCCCTCATCCGCCAGCGCGTAAAAATAGCTCGCCGGGATTATCGCAACCGGGCCGAGGGAATCTTTGCACAGTGAAACGGGTCTTACTGGAATAAAGAATCTAAAAAGATCCGCCACTGGGGTATCCAACATGATCACCGAAAATGTCCGCCCCATAAGGACCGATGGATTTGAATTCATCGAATACGCCGCCCCCGACACCCAAGCCCTGGCGAAGCTTTTCCGCCAGATGGGATTTGAGGCCGTGGCCCGCCACCGGTCCAAGGACGTGGTGCTCTATCGGCAGGGCGAAATCAATTTCGTCATCAATCACGAGCCCCGGAGCTTCGCGCACCGCTTCGCCAAACGCCACGGATCCTCGATTTGCGCGTTTGCGATCCGGGTCGAAGACGCCACCGCGGCCTATCGGCGGGCGCTCGAACTGGGTGCCAAACCCTCCCCCAGCGAAGCCGGGCCGATGGAGCTCAATATTCCGGCGATCCGGGGGATCGGGCGGAGTTTGATCTATCTCGTCGACCGCTACGGAGACCGTTCGATCTACGATGTGGACTTCATCCCGGTCGAGAACGAGCCGGCAGAGCCTTTTGGGGTCGGGCTCACCCGCATCGATCATTTGACCCATAACGTGCGCAAAGGCCATATGGACGAATGGGCCAATTTCTACGAGCGCATTTTCAGCTTCAAGGAAATCCGCTATTTCGATATCCACGGCAAGGCGACGGGGTTGAAATCGCGGGCGATGGCGAGTCCTTGCGGCAAAATCCGCATTCCCATCAACGAGCCCTCCGACCCCAAGTCGCAGATTCAGGAGTATCTCAAGCTCTATCACGGCGAGGGCATTCAGCACATTGCGCTGGCCACGGACGACATCTACGCGACCGTCGAGCGGCTCCGCGACAACGGCGTCCGCTTCATGGATGTGCCCGATACCTATTACGAGCGGGTGGAGTCCCGCGTTCCGGGCCACGGGGAGGATATCGAACGCCTGCGGCGGAACCGTATCCTGATCGACGGCATTCCCAGCCCGCACACGTCCCCTCAAGATCAAAGGGAAAGAAAGGGAACGGGCCTGCTTCTGCAAATCTTCACCGAGACCGTAATCGGCCCGATTTTCTTCGAAATCATTCAAAGGAAGGGCAACGAGGGCTTTGGCGAGGGTAATTTCCAGGCGCTGTTCGAGGCGATCGAAAACGACCAGATGAAACGGGGAGTAATCTGATGTTGCGCTGGATTTCCCTGCCGAGGGTCGAGGGCGTCGCCGCCCGCCAGGCTCACGCGGATCTGCCCGAGGGCACTTTCGAACGGGAGCTGGGACGGGAAGGCTTTTACGGTCCTTCCACCCAAATGCTCCATCGCCATCCGCCGACCGGGTGGATCAGTGTCGAAGGCTTCCTCAGGCCGCGCGCCTTCGACACGAATCAACTCACCGGAACCAGCGTCTCGCCGTGGGACGCCACGCCGGTACTAGGCAATCTGCACGTCAAGCTTCGGGTCTGGCATACCTATTCCGCCATGGACCATCTGGTCCGGAACGGCGACGGCGACGAATTGCTGTTCGTCCACGAGGGCTCCGGACATCTTTATTGCGACTACGGCCATCTCGCCTTTTCCGAAGGCGACTATCTGGTGATTCCGCGGGGCACGCTCTGGCGCGTCGAAACTACCCGCATGGCCGTCTTCTTGCTGATCGAGGCGTCCAACAACACCTATCGGCTTCCCGAAAAAGGCATCGTCGGCGCTCACGCCGTGTTCGATCCGGCGGTATTGGATACGCCCAAAATCGACGAGGCTTTTCTCGCCCAGCAGTCGGACCGGACCTGGCGGGTGCTCGTAAAGCGGCGGGATCGGCTCAGCGCCATAACCTACCCTTTCAATCCGCTCGATGCCGTCGGCTGGCAAGGCACGCTGATGCCGGTCCGGCTCAACTGGCGCGATATCCGGCCGCTGATGAGCCATCGCTATCATGTCCCGCCTTCGGCCCACACCACCTTCGCCACCGAACGCTTCGTCGTGTGCACGTTCTGCCCGCGGCCGCTGGAGAGCGATCCGGGCGTGCTCCGGGTGCCGTTCTACCACAACAACGACGACTACGACGAGGTGATCTTCTATCACCGCGGACAGTTTTTCTCCCGCGACAACATCCATCCGGGCATGATGACCCTGCATCCCAGCGGGATCACCCACGGCCCCCATCCCAAGGCTCTTCAGGCGGCGAAAACGGCGTCCCGCACCGAAACCGACGAGGTGGCGGTCATGATCGACGCCCGCGACGCGCTCGAAGTGGCCGACCTGCCCCGCGGGGTCGAGTGGGAGGGCTACGTGGATTCGTGGAAATCCGCATGAAACTCGCGTCACTCAAATCCGGAGCCCGCGACGGGACTCTGGTGATCGTCGACCGGGAGCTGAAAACGGCGTTACCTGCCTCGGAATCCGGTTTCGCCACGCTGCAATCGGCGCTGGAGAACTGGGCCGACGCCGCTCCCGCACTGGAAACCACGTACCGTGCCCTCAATCAGCGCGAGCTCGATGGGCTTTCCCTGAGGCCCACCGAGCTGGCCTCCCCTCTGCCCCGCGCCTATCAATGGCTGGACGGCAGCGCCTATCTTTCCCATGTCGAGCGCGTCCGAAAGGCACGCGGAGCGCCCATGCCGCCGAGCCTGTACACCGATCCCCTGATGTACCAGGGTGGATCCGCGGCATTCCTTGGCTCCCGAGACCCGATCCGGCTTGCGGACGAAAGCTGGGGGCTGGATTTCGAGGCGGAAGTAGCGGCGATCACCGACGACGTGCCCATGGGAACGACGCCCGAAGAGGCGGCGTCGCATATCAAATTGCTGATGCTGGTCAACGACGTTTCGCTGCGCAACCTGATTCCCCAGGAACTCGCGAAGGGCTTCGGGTTCCTGCACGGCAAGCCGGGTCCGGCATTCTCCCCGATCGCCGTGACGCCCGACGAACTGGAAGACGCCTGGGATGGCGGCAAGATCCACCTTCCGCTGCTGACCTACCGGAGCGGCATTCTCGTTGGCAACCCCGATGCCGGCCAGGGCATGCAATTCGGCTTCCCCGCCCTGATCGCCCACGCCGCCAAGACCCGCCCCCTTCCCGCCGGCACCATCGTCGGTTCGGGCACCGTCAGCAATGCGGACACAGGCCGGGGCTATTCCTGCATCGCCGAAAAGCGGGTCCTCGAACAGATCGAATCCGGCGAAGCCCGGACGCCTTATCTCCGGCATGGCGAGACGGTGCGGATCGAGATGATCGACCGGGACGGGCGTTCCGTCTTCGGCGCCATCGAACAGGACGTACGGCCGTGGCAGCCTTAGAGCTGTATACCTACTTCCGAAGCTCGGCCGCCTACCGCGTCCGCATCGCCTTGAATCTCAAGAGGCTGGCTTACCAGCCGCGATTCGTGCATCTCGCGAAGGGCGAACAGCGCCGTCCCGAATACCGGGAAATCAACCCGCAGGGGTTGGTGCCGACGCTGGTGGACAAGGGAATGGTGTTCACGCAATCTTTGGCGATCATCGAGTACCTGAACGAAAAATATCCCGAGCCTCCGCTGCTGCCGAGGCGCCGCGACGAGCGAGCTTATGTCCGCGCCCTTGCCCAGATCCTCGCCTGCGATATCCACCCCTTGAACAATCTCCGGGTCACCCGCTATCTCGCGGACGTGCTGGGTCAGGACGAACCGGCCCGGACCGCCTGGATTCGGCATTGGATCGAGGAAGGGTTCGAAGCCTTCGAGGAACAGCTTACCCGGCACGACAGCGGCGGCCGATTTTGCTTCGGCGATGCGCCGACCCTCGCGGACATCTGCCTCGTGCCGCAGGTGTTCAACGCCCGGCGATTCGGCTGCGATCTGAGCGGGTTTCCGAAGATTCGCGCGATCGATGAAAACTGCCTTGCGCTCGCCGCATTCCGCGACGCGGCACCGGAGCAGCAGGCGGACGCCTCTTAAGCCTAAAAGAATTTCGGAACTACTTCGCGGGTCAAAGAAATAACTTTGGTTCTTGCGCTATCAGGAGGTTCCATGATGGCTGTCGCCAATCCCAAGCTTCAGCTCTATGCTGAGGAACATCATCTCTCGGGCCTGACCGCCCCGACGCTCGAAGCGCTTACGGCAAATCGAATGGGGTACACGGTCGATAAGGCTCAACGGTTTCTCGCCTTTCAGCGGCGCATCGACGACGAATTGTTGAAGCACCGGATTATCACCGACAACCGCTACACCGCCTGGTTCAAGCGGGGCGAGCAGACGTTCGAGCAAGTCCGGGCATTCATCGTCCAATTTTCGGTGTTCTCGAACCAGTTTCTGGCGGCCCAGCTTCAGAAGATGATCAATGCCGATTCCCTCGAAGGCATGCGAGCCTCCAAGGAAATTCTCGCCAACGAGATCGGCGTCGTCTTCAATGCCGGGCGGAAGACGTCCGCCACCCGCAATCCCGACCATGACGTCGATCCCGAACTGGTCTCCACCGAAGGCACGGTGGAAGGCGGCGCATTCCATTTCCGCGCGGCCCATTTCGAGTGGCTGCTGCGAATTGCCGGAGAACTCGGTCTCGGGTTTCAGGATCTCGGCGGCCGCAAACACGGCACCCCGTCCACCCTCCATTTCTGCGACGAACTGATCCGGCTTTATGGCAACGAGAACTACGCCATCACCCAGGCCGCCAGCTATGCCGTGGAAAATTGGGCGGCGGCCGGATTCTGGCAGGAACTGATCGACGGCTTGATCCGCTACAACGCGCGCACGGGCTCGGCCTTGCCGCTAGCCTTCTTCACCTGGCACAACCGCCTCGAAGCCCAGCACGCCCAGCATACCCAGGAAGAGCTGGAAGAACTCTATTTCACCCGCGACATCGACGAGGATGATTTCATCCGTTACGGCAACGAGATGCTCAATGGCGTGGCGGTTTTTTGGGACGGCCTGGATGAGCAGCGGCGGGCGTTGGCGAAAGCGGCGTAAGACGAATCCGATCGTGAGCGTAGGGGCCGGAATAAGCCCTTTAGCTTTGCTCAGACAGGCTACGCGTTCCCGGCATTCGATTGTGTTCTTAACCCGTTTGCCGCGCCGAGCACCAGAGCTTTCGCCGGGAATACCCCGGAGGGGCGCTTTAGGGATAAAGCGCGTTGTCCGAGGCATAGGGATATGCCTTCGGACAACTCCCGGCGAAAGCTCTGGCGCGCAGGAGACAAGCGGCAACCGGGCGGCCTTTTCTTTGGTTCCTTTCTTTTGGCCGAGCAAAAGAAAGGAACCCGACCGCGGGTTCGGAAACCCACATTCAAACAACTGTCGCAAAAGCGACTCCTTATCGAACCGGTTTTCACGGAGAACTCCGCCGGCTGGAGTTAGAGTGAAATAATCTGGAGCACCGTCTTGAATCAACCGCTCTGGCAACCCACCCATTCGCGCATCGAAAGCACGAATCTTTACCGCTTCATGCATATTCTGCGGGAACGCTGGAGCGTCGACCTGCCGGACGATGCCGCGCTCCACCGGTTTTCGGTGGAGGAGATGGAGAAGTTCTGGCTGAGCGTTTGGGACTACGCGGGAGTCGTGGCGGAGACCCGCGGCGAGAGGATCTTGAGCGACGGCGACAAGATGCCCGGCGCGCGGTTCTTTCCGGAGGCGCGGCTCAATTTCGCGGAGAATCTGCTCAAACGCCGCGACGATGGGGACGCCATTGCTTTCTGGGGCGAAGATCGAGTGCGCCGGCGGCTGAGCTGGCGCGAGCTTTACGACCGGACCAGCCGCCTGGCGCAAGCTCTCGAAGCGGGCGGCGTCGCGCCGGGCGACCGGGTCGCCGCCATCATGCCGAACCTGCCGGAAACCGTGATCGCCATGCTTGCCGCCGCATCGGTCGGAGCGACATTCACTTCCTGCTCGCCCGATTTCGGCGTGCAAGGCGTGTTGGACCGGTTTGGGCAAGTGGGTCCCAAAGCTCTGATCGCCGCCGACGGGTGCTTTTACAACGGCAAAGAGCATTCCGCGCTCGAGAAGCTTCGCACGATCGTTGCCGAGCTGCCGAAGCTCGAACGCATCGTCATCGTCCCCTATATCTCTGAGCAGCCGAAGCTTGAGCCACTGGGCCGGCGCGCGATGCACTTCGACGATTATCTCGCGCCGTACCAAGCCCGCGACATGTCCTTCGTCCGGCTGCCGTTCGACTCGCCGCTCTATATCCTCTATTCCTCCGGCACCACTGGTGTCCCGAAATGCATCGTCCACGGCGCCGGCGGCACGCTGCTCAAGCACCTAGAAGAACTCCTGCTGCAATGCGACGTGAAGCCGAACGATCGGGTGTTCTATTTCACCACCTGCGGCTGGATGATGTGGAACTGGCTGGCCTCCGCCCTCGCCTGCGGCGCCACCCTGCTCCTTTACGACGGTTCGCCCTTCCACCCTTCGGGCAATGTACTGTTCGATTTCGCCGATGCCGAAGGCATGACCCATTTCGGCACTTCGGCCAAATACATCGATGCCTTGCTCAAGGCGGGACTGGAACCGAAACGCACGCACCGTCTGACATCGCTGAGAACCGTTCTTTCGACCGGTTCGCCGCTGGCGCCGAGCAGTTTCGATTACGTCTATGAGCGCGTTAAATCCGACGTCTGCCTGTCTTCGATCTCGGGCGGCGCCGATCTGATCGGCTGCTTCGTGGGCGGCAATCCGATGGGCCCGGTCCGGCGGGGCGAGATCCAGGCCAAGGTTCTCGGCATGGCGGTCGAGATCTTCGACGAAAACGGGCGGCCGATCGTCGGCACGAAAGGCGAACTCGTTTGCACCAAGCCCTTCCCTTCGATGCCGCTAGGATTCTGGAACGACCCGGATGGAAGCAAGTACCGCGCGGCGTATTTTTCCAGGTACCCAGGCGTCTGGCGGCACGGCGACTGGGCCGAGATCACGCCGCACGGCGGCATCGTCATTCATGGCCGTTCCGATGCGGTGCTGAACCCGGGCGGCGTGCGCATCGGCACCGCCGAGATCTATCGGCAAGTCGAAGGGCTCGACGAGATCATCGAAAGCCTGGTCGTCGGCCAGGACTGGGACCATGACGTCCGCATCGTGCTGTTCGTGCGCCTCCGCGACGGTCTGAAACTGGACGAGGCGTTGGCCACGAAGATCCAGCGGCAAATCCGCGAAAATACGAGCCCGCGACATGTGCCGGCCAAGATCGTGCAGGTCGCCGACATTCCCCGCACGCTTTCGGGCAAAATCGTGGAACTCGCCGTGCGCGAGGTCATTCACGGGCGCTCGGTGAAAAATCGCGACGCACTCGCCAATCCCGAGGCGCTGGAACTCTTCAGGAATCTGCCGGAGCTCGCGAGCTGAGGCTTTGGCATAAAAGGTGCCGCCCAGGGCGGAAAACCTTTTAAGAGCGGGGAGCCGCCCCGCCCGCGGGTTCCTTTTCTTTGCTTGCCCAAAGAAAAGGAACCAAAAGAAAGGGCACCCGGAGAGCGCCCTGATCCTCCGCGTTTCGCCCGGCACCGGGGGCGATCGAAGGCACCTCCGTGTGCCTCGATCGCCGCACGCGATCCCTCGCGTGCTCCTGCGGACGATTCCGGTACCGAGCTCCAATGCTCGGGGGCGCTCTAACGGGACGATGACGTGTAGCGTCCGCTATCGCGGGCGCTACACCAAATCAGAAAACGCTCTACTCCGCCTCCAGGCGGCGATGCTTGAGCGCGTCATAACGGGACAAATAGGAGACCCATACATAAAATCCGGAAATGCGCTAGCGAGCTAAACCTCCCGAAATCCGCGCAACATCCGCTTGGAGGAGACCATCCAATGAACGAGCGCTCCACGAAAGAAATCTACTACGCCGACTATCTCCAGCTCGACCGCCTCTTGAACGCGCAGACGCCCGAAAGCCGCAAACATGGCCGGGAAGCCCACGACGAGATGCTGTTCATCATCACGCACCAGGCTTACGAGATTTGGTTCAAGCAAATCCTGCACGAACTCAAATCGGTGCTCGCCGAATTCGCGGTCACGCCTTTGGACGAACACAGCATGGGGGTCATCGTTGCCCGCCTTGAGCGCATCATTGCCATACAAAAGGTTTTGAATCAGCAAATCGACGTCCTGGAAACCATAACGCCGCTGGATTTTCTCGATTTTCGCGATTATCTGATTCCGGCTTCCGGATTTCAGAGCGTGCAATTCCGCGAGATCGAATTGCGCTTAGGGTTGGGCGTTCACGTTCCACAGCCGGTCACCGGCCGTCTCAGATCCGAGGATGTTGCATACCTGCAAGGAATCGCCCGAGAACCAAGCCTTTTCGAACGGGTGGACGACTGGTTGGCGCGCATGCCTTTCCTCAAGTTCGAGGATTTCGACTTTTGGGACAGTTATCGTCAGGCGGTCGCGGCGATGCTGGCGAGAGACCGGCGCTCAATCGAGGAAAATACTTTATTTTCCGATTCCGAGCGAAGCGCGCAACTTGCCGAGCTGGACAATACCCGGCGGAAATTCGAATCCCTGCTCGACCCGCGAGGATTCGAGCACCTGAAGGAGCAAGGACTGTTTCATCTCCGCCAAACCTCGGTGCTCTCGGCCCTCTTCATTCAGCTTTACCGCGACGAGCCGATTCTGCACCTGCCGTTCCGCCTGCTCAGTCATTTGATGGACATTGATGAACACTTCACCACGTGGCGCAGCCGCCACGCCTTGATGGCGCAGCGAATGCTGGGCGGCAAAATCGGTACCGGGGGAAGCAGCGGACATGATTATCTGCGGGAAACGGTGGACAAGAAGCGGATCTTCAAGGATTTGTTCAATCTCTCGACCTTCCTGATCCCGCGCTCGTCTTTGCCGGCCCTGCCTCGGCGACTGAAGCAGAGCCTCGACTTCCATTTCACGGGAGAGCAATGTGTTTAAGCCAGCGCCGTTTTTTGTAATGACATTTCGGTAATATCGACTCTATATACGCACGTTAAAGTGGCGCATACCTTCCACAAGAACTTATCCATTAATATGCACCACTTTAGCGTAGCCACGACACTACCGTCTGAATCACGCCATTTAATACACCCATGATCGAATTCTCCGGCAGCGAACCGACGTCCTTCGAGCCTCGACAGGGATTGCTCAGCCGTCCGGTCATGCGCGCCCTCCCCGAGCTGCGAGAGCTTCTGATACTCGCGGAGCACGTGGTGAATGCGGGCTGGGATTGGGCGCGGGTCGAGATTTTGGCGGAGTTGAGTCACGATGGCGAATCGTTTCCGCTGCTTGCCTTTCGGTTCGGCCCCTCCGATCCCGCCTTGCCGACGCTGGCGCTGTTCGGCGGGGTCCATGGGCTCGAGCGGATCGGGACGCAAGTCGTGACCTCGTACCTCCGGACTCTGTTGGAAATGGCTCGCTGGGACCGCGTGACCCGGGACATGCTCTCCACTACTCGCCTGCTGATGGTGCCCTTGGTCAATCCGGTGGGCATGTATCTCAAACGGCGCTCCAACGGCAACCGGGTCGACCTCATGCGAAACGCGCCGGTACGGGCGGAAGGACTGTCCCGCTGGCATTTGTTCGGCGGCCACCGCATTTCGCCCCGATTGCCCTGGTATCAAGGGGAGGAAGGTGCTGCCATGGAGATCGAGGCGCAAGCCCTTTGCGATTGGGTGCGCCGCGAGATATTCCCCTCCCAGGCAGCGCTCAGCATCGACGTGCATTCCGGCTACGGCAAGGTCGATCGCCTGTGGTTTCCTTTCGCGAAAACCCGGGAGCCGCTTCCGTCTCTCGCGGAGGCCGCCGCCTTGAAACACCTGATCGACAAGACCCATCCCAATCACGTCTATTGCATCGAGCCGCAATCCCGCCAGTACCTCGCCCACGGGGACTTATGGGATTACCTCTACGATGAATACCGCGCCGTTCGGCCCGACGGACGCTACATTCCCTTTACCCTGGAACTGGGTTCATGGCTCTGGGTGAAGAAGAACTGGTCGCAGGCATTCTCGGCCCTCGGTGTCTTCAATCCGCGCCTGCCGCATCGCGTGCGGCGGACGCTCAGACGCCATTTGTTCCTGTTCGATCTGTTCTACCGCGCCGTGCGTTCGCCGGAACCCTGGACCGAGCTCGACGAAACCGAGCGCGAGCGCTTGCGGCGCCAGGGGCTGGAATGGTGGTATCTCTAAAAGGTGCCGCTAACGCGGCGGTTTTTTTAGATGCGGGTCTCGCCCCGCAGGCGAGATACTTTTCTTTGTACGGCCAAAGAAAAGTATCCAAAAGAAAAGCCGCCCGGTTGCCGCTTGAATCCCTGCGCTCCTCGCTTTCGGCCGAGGTCGCCAGAAGGGGCTTCCATGCCCCTCTGGCGACGCGCGGAATCCATTCCGCGCCCCTTAAGGGCTGTTCCGGCCGAAAGCTGCGGTGCTCGGCGCGGCAAACGGGAAAAACTCCGATATTTGTTCTTTTAAACAACTCTATCGGCATGTAGGCCGAGATAGCACATCGTTCGATAGAGAGTTCTGCCTTTTTCTCCCGTATGGCGACCCCGAGCATCGGAGCCTTGGATCGGAATTGCCCGCAGGGGCACGCAATGGATTGCGTGCGGCGACAGAGGGCCAGGGACGGCCCTTCTGTCGCTCCCGATCCAAGGCGAGACGCGCAGGAATTAGGGCGCCATTCGGGTGGCCTTTTCTTTCGTCCCTTTCTTTTGGCCAAACAAAAGAAAGGGACCCGCGTGCGGGGCGGCCCCCGCTTTAGAATAAAACCGCCGCGTTAGCGGCACCTTCAATCATGCTTCCGAACATCAATCGCCGAGACGAAAAACGCTCCGAGCCAAAACGGATCGCCTGCGGCGCTTGTCATCAATTCGTCATCTAACCGCAATATTTGCGTCATACGGCCTCCGTAAAGTGCTGTCCCATCGAAGCACAGACGGAAGCTTACATGTCAGTACAAGACGCCATTTCTCTCTCGTCCCGTCCTCGCCGTTACGCCGCCGAAGTCGCCCGCGACCCGGCGACCATCCGCGCCACTCAGGCCCTGCGCTACCACGTTTTCGCCGAAGAAATGGGAGCGCGCCTTCATTCCCGGATCGAAGGCCTCGATTACGACGAGGTCGACGATTACTGCGATCATCTCTTGGTGCGCGACACCCAAACCGGGCAGATCGTCGCCTGCACCCGATTGTTGACCGACTCCCAGGCCGCGCGCCTCGGACGTTTCTATTCCGAAGGCGAATTCCACCTCGACGAGGTCTTGGCCTTGTCCGGACGCTTCCTGGAAATCGGCCGCACCTGCGTCGACCCGTCCCACCGAGGGAGCGTGGTTCTGGGTACCTTGTGGAACGGGCTGGCGGAATACGTCTACAACGGGCATTTCAATTATCTGATGGGCTGCGCCAGCATCTCGCCGGGCCCCAGCGGCTTTGCGGTCGATGCGGTCTACCGCCAGATCGAGCCGCACCAGTTCGGACCCTCGGAGCTCTCCGTAAGATCCAAAATTCCGGTTCCGGCGCACAAACGCTGCGTTCAGGATGAAAGCGGCATTCCGCCCTTGTTGCAGGCCTATCTGCGGCTGGGCTGCTGGGTTTGCGGCGACCCCTTCTGGGACGAGGATTTCAACGTCATGGACGTGTTCATTCTGCTGGACCTCTCCCGCATGCAGGCCCGCTACGAAAAGCGCTTCATCGCCACCAAGGAGGGGAATTCGCGTGCAGCGCTGCCGGCAATGGCTTAAGGCCGCGCTAATTGCCGGCATGTTCCTGATCGGTGTCGCAACAGTTGGCGCGGTGATGCCGGTGCTAAGCCGGCTGTTAGGAAGACGAGCGGCCGCTGTGAACGACGCCATCGTGGTGAACTGGAACCGCGCCGTCTGCCGGATTCTCAACCTGCATGTGCACATCGGCGGCAATCCCGACCCGAGCGCCCGACTGGTGGTGGCCAACCACATTTCCTGGCTGGACATTATCGCCCTGGGCGCGCAAGGCCCGTGCCTGTTCGTCGCCAAACGGGAGGTCGCCGACTGGCCGGTCATGGGCTATCTCGCGAAGGGAATAGGCACGCTCTTCATCGACCGGGGCGATATCGCGCAAACGGCCGCCGTTGCCGAGCAAATGGCCTGGCAGTTGCGCCAGGGCAAACGCCTCGTGCTGTTTCCGGAAGGCACCACGACAGCCGGGGACCGGGTGCTGCGCTTTCACGGCAAGCTGTTTCATCCGGCCCAACTGGCGGGGGTGCGTGTCCAGGCGGTCGCCCTGCGTTACGGGGGCGCGGCGAAGCGATGTGCTCCGTTCGTCGGCGAGGACGAATTTCTGCCGCACCTCATCGAGATACTCAAGCTCGAACGGATCGACCTGTACCTGCACTATTGCTGCGCCGTCCCGTCGGGTGTAGGCCGCGACGAGTTGGCCCAGACGACCCGCAAACAGATCGTGGCTGCGCTCGATCCGGAGATTTCTTCACGCCGCCGCCGGTTTGCTGAAAGCAGGTCCGTCATGAATTCGTAACCGATCCGTCACGGCGGCTTAAGAATCGGAGTTTAACCTGTTCGCCAGTTTCAACCGTCCCAAGGACTACCCATGAAGCTGAAATACCGTACCGTCTGGATTTCCGACGTGCATCTCGGAACGAGAGGTTGCAAGGACGAATACCTGCTCGATTTTCTCCGTCATATCGAATGCGAACGCCTTTATCTGGTAGGCGACATCATTGATTTCTGGAAGCTGAAAAACGGGCTTTACTGGCCTCGCCTGCACAACGAGATCGTGCGCACCGTCATGGCGATGGCGGCTCGGGGCACCCGGGTGATCTACATTCCGGGCAATCACGACGAAATCTTCCGGGGCTATATCGGCACGGTGTTCAACGGCATCGAGATTCATGCCCGCTGGGTCCACGAAACCGCCGCCGGCGGCCGATTCCTGGTGCTGCACGGCGACGAGTTCGACGGCGTGGTTTGCTCCAGCCGCTGGCTGGCCGTTCTGGGCAGCGGCGCGTACGACTTCCTGATCGAGGTCAACCGCTGGTTCAATCACGGCCGCCGCATCCTGGGGTTTCCCTACTGGTCGATGTCGGCCTACATCAAACACAAGGTGAAGAACGCCGTGAACTTCATCTTCGATTTCGAACGGGCGCTGATCCACGAAGCCTACGAGCAAAAGCTGGACGGCGTGATTTGCGGCCATATCCACCACGCCACGCTACGGATGGCGGAACAGGGCATTCTGTACGGCAACTGCGGGGACTGGGTGGAAAGCTGCACCGCCCTGGCGGAAAACCATGCCGGAGCCCTTTCGGTCCTCCGCTGGCTGGAAGAAAGCACTCAACTCCTGGAGGACTCCACGCTTGAAACTCGCCCTGATCACGGACGCCTGGCGCCCACAAATTAACGGCGTCGTCACCACGCTTCAAACCGTCTGCGAGCAACTTCGCGCCGCCGGGCACACGGTCGAAACCTTTACGCCGGACCAGTTTCGCAACTGGGCCTGCCCGAGCTATCCCGAAATCCGGCTGGCGCTGGGTTGCGGACCGAAGCTCCGTGCCCGGCTGGACGAGTTTCAACCCGATGCGATCCATATCGCCACCGAAGGCCCGCTGGGGCTGGCGGCCCGGAGTTATTGCAAGCGGCGCGGGCTACCGTACACGAGTTCGTTTCACACCCGCTTCGCCGAATATATCCATCTCCGCACCGGTCTGCCGCTCTCCCTGGGCTATGCCTTTCTGCGCTGGTTCCATGGCGGGAGCGAGCGGCTGATGACCGCGACGCCGACGCTGTTGGAGGAACTGAAGACGCGGGGATTCGGCAATCCGGTGTTGTGGTCGCGGGGGGTGGACACGGAGCTGTTCCGTCCCCGAGGCAAGGATTTTCTTCCGGCCTCCCGCCCCGTGCTGCTCTATACCGGCCGGGTGGCGATCGAAAAAAACATCGAAGCCTTTCTCAAGCTGGATCTGCCGGGCACCAAGTACGTGGTCGGAGACGGGCCGCAGCGGGAGGAGCTTGAACGAAAGTATCCCGAAGTCCGTTTCGTCGGTTACAAGCATGGCGAGGAACTGGCCCGATATCTCGCGGCTGCCGATGTCTTCGTGTTTCCCAGCCTGACCGACACGTTCGGCCTGGTCATGCTGGAAGCTCTGGCCTGCGGCGTTCCGGTCGCGGCGTTTCCGGTGGAAGGTCCGAAGGACGTGATTCTGAGCAGCCGTGTCGGCTGTCTGGACAACGACCTTAAAAAAGCCATCACAGAGGCCCTGAAACTCAAGCCCGAAGACTGCCGCGAGTACGCCCTCCGCTATTCCTGGCGCGATTGCGCCCTGCTGTTCGAAAGCTATCTGGCGCCCATTTCGAAAACCGCCTCCCGTGCGACGGCCTGGTGGCAGCGATATTCCTAATCTCCGACCCCGAACACTGTCATCAATCCTTCATCTCCCGGTCACGGGACTGTCATCTGCCACGGCTAATGTGTAAGGGTAACCCTCAGGGAGTAGCGTGCCATGAAATTCATGCAGACGATTCAAACCTGCGATGTCAACTTGTTTCTATGGGTGACGCAACGGAAATCCCGAAGAGTGCTCGTTCGCTGCGCGCGGTGCATCTCCAAAACCGGCGACGGACACTTGTACCTGATCCTCGCCCTGGCCCTGGCGTGGACCCGACAGCCGACTGAATCGGTTCTACTGACTTGCCTGTTACTGGGCTTCGCGATCGAGCGGCCGGTCTATTTCATCCTCAAGAATCTATGCCGGCGCGATCGGCCACAGGCCGCCCTAAACATTCCGAGCTTCATTATCCCGTCCGACCGTTTCAGCTTTCCGTCCGGCCACACATCGGCGGCGTTCCTGGTAGCCACGCTGCTGAGTTTCTTTCACCCGGCCATCATGCCCCTGCTTATAGCCTGGGCGGTGCTGATGGGCATGGCGCGGGTGGTACTCGGCGTTCACTTTCCCACCGACACGCTGATCGGCGCGCTGATGGGAACCCTTTTGGCCCTTCTGAGTTTGGAGATCCAGTTGACGTGAAAGTGTTTTATGGCGTTCAGGCGACCGGCAACGGTCATATCACCCGGGCCCGTGCCATCGCGCCCAAACTTAAGCAAGCCGGAGCCGAAGTCACTTATCTGTTCACCGGCCGCCCTTGGGAAAATCTCTTTGAAATGGAAGTCTTCGGCGACTACCAATGGCGCGCCGGCCTCACCTTCGAAACCAAGGCCGGCAATGTGCGGTACATCAAGACCGCATTCCGTAATAACCTCCCGGCGTTCGTCCGCGACGTCAGAACCCTGGATTTGAGCCGGTACGACGTCGTGATCAGCGATTTCGAACCGGTAACCGCCTGGGCCGCCCGGCTGCAGGGCGTCAAAACCGTAGGCATCGGGCATCAATACGCCTTCGGCTACGATATTCCCAAGACGAAAGCCGATTTCTTGGGCAGCCAGGTGCTCAAGTATTTCGCTCCGGTCTCGGTCGGCCTGGGCGTTCATTGGCATCATTTCCACCATCCCATCCTCCCGCCCATCATCGAAACCGATCTCGACCCGGCAACGGTCCAGCCGGACAAGATCGTCGTGTACCTGCCCTTCGAGGACGTGAACCAGGTCGTCCAGTTGCTGAAACAATTCCGCCATTATCAGTTTCACATCTACAGCCCGGCCATGCTGGACAAACGCCACCCTCGGCCCGACCACATCCACGTCAAGCAGCTTTCCAGAAAGGGATTTCAGCAGGATTTTGCCGATTCCGCCGGGGTGATCTGCAATTCCGGATTCGAGTTAAGCAGCGAAGCGCTCCATCTGGGCAAAAAGCTGCTGGTCAAACCTCTGCACGGCCAGACGGAGCAGCTCTCCAATGCGCTGGCCCTGGAGGTCTTGCAACTGGGGCAAGTGATGCAAACCTTGGACGGCCCCACCATCGAAGCCTGGCTCGAACAAAGCCGGGCCATTCAGGTCAACTATCCCGATGTCGCCCAAGCCGTTGCCGACTGGCTGTTGCAAGGCGACCAGACGGTCGACAAATCCTGGGTGGATGGCATCTGGAGCCAGGTCCGCCGGATCGATGCGTGAGTTCGGATACGAAAAACCGTTTTTTTGCCTTGGCATAGCGGCAATGGATGTCCGGAAGCACGACCCAAGCTGCCGCCGAAGGCAGCGATGGTTTTAGCGGCCAAACGCCGGGAACGGCTGCCGCCTTATCCCGGCCTACCCGCGCTGAGTTCGAACATAAAAAACCCTTACGGGGGCAGAGCTCAGGGTCCAAGTGCATTTTCGGATCGACTATACGGAGTTTTGTCCCGTATGGCGCCCTGAGCATCGCCGGCTTGAGCTGGATTAGCCCGTAGGGGCGCGCAATGGATTGCGCGCGTCGCCCGAGGCACATGGATGGGCCTTCGGGCGACCCCAGCTCAAGCCGGTGACGCGCAGGAGCGAGGCGCCATCCGGGTGCCCTTTCTTTTGGTTCCTTTTCTTTGGGCAAGCAAAGAAAAGGAACTCGCCGGCGGGGCGAGACCCGCTTTAAAACAAAACGCCGCCAACGGCGGCTTCCTTAATTCAGACAATACATCAGAGCTGAAAACCACCTAATCACCCTCTGAAAACTAACCTTCAACTCACTTATGGCAGGTCAAAATCTCACAGGCTGGGCGCGCATCAATGCGGCTTTTTTCAATTCCATGAAGGGCTTCAAGGCCGTTTGGCTGAGCGAGGAAGCTTTCCGTCAGGAGATTTACCTGCTCGCGGTTACCGGTCCCTTGGGGTTCTGGCTCGGCCAAACCGGTTTCGAAAAGGCGTTGTTGGTGGGGAGTATTCTCCTGGTCCTGATCGTGGAACTGCTCAACACCGGGATCGAAATCGTGGTCGACCGGATCAGCTTCGAGCACCACGAACTGTCCGGCCGGGCGAAGGACGTGGGTTCCGCGGCGGTATTCCTGTCGCTGGCGTTGGCCGGGATTATTTGGCTGCTCGTGCTGCTGCCGAAATTCGGCTGACAGCGACGCTTCCCCCACCCTGCTCCTAAAGCGTCTTGATCCCAACGATCACGAAGGCCACCATGGCCCCGGTCGATATGGCCCGGCTGGCGGCACTTCGCCTTCGCAATACAAACTCCACGCCGTAAAGCACCACCGCCGACTGGATCGCCAGCTTGGCGTAGTTCACGTCGCCGAAGACCGGCAGGTTGGCCGCCGCCAGCAGGATGAACACAAGCAGATAGTCGGACGGGGTGACGGAAAAATAATAGCGTTCGGAGAAACGCACGCCCACGGCAATAGCGGCCGCCAAGATCAGGAAAAAGTATTTCAGCCCGGCTTGCCATAAGGGCCGCTCCATTACACCGGAGAGTTCAATCGAATAAATCACCAAGATGACGCAGGAATAAATCACGAACCGCTCGACCCATTTGACCGCCGGCAGTCGAAGTAAACGGAAGAGCAGCCAAGCCGCGAAGCTTGCGACTACGAAGTAACTGATATCGGGAGCCAGCTCCTTGGCCGCCACGCTTCCCATCACCAGAAATCCGGTGATCAGCAGGCTGAGCACCTGATTCGGGGTTTGATCCAGCCTTGCCCGGTCGCGCGCACGCTTGAGAAAAGCCGTTACAGGCGAAGGACCGCGGGGATGCATGCCGCTATGCAGCCGCCAGTTAAGCATTCGGGCGAGCGGATAAAACAGGACGATCACCGCGCTCAAAGCCAGATAAAAACTCGCTATCACCCAGTACGACTCGTAGCGAAGCAGATAGGCCGACGCCACGAACAAAGATTGTATGGCGTAAATGATCAGTACCGCCTCGTACTGATCGAACCCTAAGGCCAGAAGCTTATGGTGGAAATGATTCTTGTCCGGTTTGAACGGGGATCGGCCTTCGGCGATCCGTTGCCCCATAACCATCAAGGTATCGATGATGGGCAGTCCGAGAATGGGCAGCGCGAGTCCTGGTGTCAGCGCCGTATTCACTTGCTCGGTCAGCATCAGCGCCAGCACGCCCAGGCTAAACCCGAGGAACTGACTGCCGGTATCGCCCATGAATACCATGGCCGGATGGGTGTTGTAACGGAGAAAGCCCAGCGTTGCGCCGATAATGGCCAGGCTTGTAAAAACCAGCTCGTCGCCTTCCGCGAGATCGGCCAAGGAAGCGATGCAGGCGAGGCTTAGGAGACTCAAGCCGGCGGCGAGCCCGTCGAGGCCGTCCGACAGGTTGGTGGCGTTGGTGGTCCCGAGGAGAAAAAAAACGGTCAAGGGGTAGGAAACAAACCGCGGAATTTCTCCGCTCTCGAGCCCGGGCAACCTTTCGATAACCACGCCGCCGAGCCAAACCACCACTGCAATCGCCAATAACTGTCCGCCGAACTTGATCCGGTAATCGAGGTCGACGCGATCGTCCCACAGGCCGAAGGCAGTGATCACACCGATGCCGAAAAGAACCATCTCGGTACTTCGGCTCAAGTCGATCCAGGCCAAAACGGACGCGACAGCGCCCAAGACCATGCCGATTCCGCCGATCCGAGGGATAGCGGTGCTGTGAATCTTGCGTCCGTCCGGCACATCGACAAACCTCAGACGAGGCGCCAGCCGCATGAATACCGCGACCAAAACCATCGCGACGAACAAAGCGGTGAGAAAGACGAAGAAATGAACCATAAACCGAGGCAGCCCCACACATCCGTTGCAGTGATATCGACGGCAACTTGCCGTAGCCTCTCGTTCCCCTAGTATTCCGCTTTTCGCCGAATTCCCGTTCCGGGGAGATCACGGGATGGGCATCGATACGATTGCCGTTTTGCCGGCGCATGCGATCCTGGCGTTCAGTTCGCGATGTACCGATCCAATCGCGGTATCAGCAAGGCGAGAAAACTGACGAGGCGATCCTCTGCCTCCGCCAGCTTCTCGCCCTCCGGCACATAAGTCGTAAGGCGTACCAGTGCGCCGTCGCTACGGTTTAGCGTCAGCGCGTCCCAGAACAGATACCACTTGACAAGATACTCGTTCGTCATGTTGCGGCCGCGCTGTTGAAACCAGTAATAAACCAGTTGCCTGTCCGTGCCCTTATGGATCAGAACCCGATTGACCCGGAGCTCATCGCCGTACAGCCGGATGCCGGGAACGGACACCATTTCCAAAGACTTGATCTGCCATCCGCCGCCCGGTATGCAGGAACGCGGCGAATGCACCGACTCTCCCTTGCGCTGCGAAGCGTAATAGGCCGAATAGAAATTCACCGCCGGCGTGCCATCCTTGGCGAAATTGGCCAGGATGTAATCGTCGAACTTCAGCACGTCGATATACTGCTGCTCCATGATCTCCCGCCGTCCCTGCCAGGCGTCCATCCTCATCGGAAACTCCGCGAACGTCTGCCGCGGGGGAACCAGTTCTTCCCTTTTTTCGAGGGACAACGCTAAACCGGCCGCAACCACCAGCACGCCCCCGACCACCCAAAATTCCCGTGGCAAGGTCCGCTCCCGAAGCGACCTGCCCGCTGGCAGAGGCGCCGGGAATGTGACGCCGAATACTTCCCTCAACGGCCGCTTGTCTTTGCCGATCCGCGCCAACAGCCAAATCTCGCCGATCAGAATGCCCGTACACGCCACGAAAAGGATCCAGCCCTCGAAATCATGCAGAAACCCTTCCGCCATCGACGTGCCCCAATATTCCACGAGGATGCCTATTACGCCTACGCGGAGGCTGTTCATAAAAACGGTGATGGGAAGGCTCGACAGAAACACCACCGCCCGTTTCCAAAACGCTGCTTTGAAGAAGACAGCGCAGATAAACGCCAGGCTCATGAGCGGAAACAGGTATCGAAGTCCACTGCACGCTTCCACGACCTGTAGCTTGTACGCGCCGAGGTCGATGACATTTCCCTCGAGGTAGACGCTGATATCGCAGAGACGGATCAGAGAAACGCCGAGCTGCGACGAAATCAGCTGCAATTTCGTGGAGAGTCCTTGATATAAAAAATTCGGCAACGGAATCGCGAAAGCCAGCAAGAACAACGCAACCCAGACTTCCTTAAATACGCGTCGTCCTGCTACCGCCAGAACAAGTCCGCACAACACAATCAGAAAGGCATATTGAATGACGATATAAAGCGTGGCCAACTCGCCGATGAAATAAAGCGCCAGACCCAGAACAACGACGACGACCCCGGCCCATGATCCGGTAAAGGGTATTTCGGCGATCTCATTCTTTTTCTGCCAAATGAGGAAAGCGGTTATAAAAGGAATCAGGATTCCATGGCTATATTCCTCGCTACTGATCCATGTTCCGATCAACATTTCGATTTCCTCGAAAAACGTGAGGATCAAAAGGCCGATCAAGCAGGCAAGTCCTATCCAAAATCCTGGAGTGGTTTTCCAGGACTGCACCGCCGAATTCGCTGCAACCATATTCTTTATCCTTTTAATAGGCATTTGATACCCATTAACTCATTCGAATATATGGCGTTTTCATATATCGATCAGATCGGCATTCATATTCATTCTTATCACTTTTCGATCGAAGCACTAAGAAAACTCCGATCAACTCTGCAAAAGAAGCAAACTATCCGCGTAATGCTTTGGGTCAGAATGTCCTCACCCAACCCTCTCCCAAAGGAACAATGCCGTTCAGTTAAGCCGTCATGCCGGCGGGGAATGCCGGAATGACAGGCCTTAGGACTTGGCCGCCAATAACATCCCGTTCTACTTGAAAACGATGGTAGGGTGGGTTAGGCGCGCACTGCCACGAACCATTCCGTGGCCGCGGGACTCTCCGCGCGCCGTAACCCACCGGTTCCGCGGCTTTGCCCGGTGGGTTACGGCGCGCGGAACCACCAAAGGAAGTTTGCTGGTTCCGTGCGATGCGCGCCTAACCCACCCTACACCGGACACACGAATCGGAACGTTGTTTTCGGCCATATCCTTAACTTAACGGCATTGCCCAAACGGAGAGGGCTTTTTCAGAGTTTCCCCAACAGGGCGACGGCATGAACCTATTCGCCGGCAAGACAGGGGAATCTTGATACCCATACCGGATGCCGAAAACGCGCCAGCTGGCTTTGTTAACATCCCATCGAAAGATGAGTTTCTGTCTGAACATTCACGGCAAGCCGATATGGTCGGATTTTAAACTTTTCGACAAACTCACCTCGTCGGACGCGGCGGCACGATTCTCGGCTTTATCCGGTGCCAAGGAGCCGAGCATGACGCTCCACGCTTGCACCGCGTGTCGCTTTTCGAAGCTCCGCTCGAACGCGGACCTGGCTTGTCGGCCCATCGCGCGAACGGTATCCGGGTCCTTCGACCATTCGTCAATAATCTCCGCCAGGCTCGCGCCATCGCCCGACTCGATCGTACGACCGCACCCGGCGCCGCGGATGATACGCGGGACGTCTCCCTCCGGATCACCCACGTAAAGCGTGGCCCTTCCCGCAGCGCAGACGCCGTAAAACTTGCTGGGGACGATCAACCCTTCGAGTCCTGGTCGAAGAGAAACCAGGTGGATATCCGCGGCGCTCAGGCTGTAAGCCAGCTGTTCCGTGGGCTGATACGGGCGGAACAATACATTGGGCAGATTCCGCTCGCGCACGAATTGCTCGATTTCGGCGCGTTGCGCTCCGCCGCCGATGAATAGAAAGCGTATCTTGGGCCGATTACGCAATCGTCGGATCGCGTCGAGAATGGTCTCGAACTCGTGAGCTCGTCCTAGATTGCCCGAATATCCGACCACGAACGAGTCCTCAAGCCCCCATTCCGCTCGAAGCGCATTGTTCTCCGGCGCAATCGGCTTTAGCGACTCGCCGTCGGCCCAGTTGGCGATCACGCGGATACGCGAAGGAGGTACGCCCTGGGCCTGCAAGCGTTCCTGCATACGCTCGCCCAGCACGATGTTCGCCGCGGCACGCCGCAACGACCAGTTCCTGAGCCGCCGCAGCACCGGAGCGCCCCAATTCATTCCCCGGACCTTGAGCACCAAGGCGACCTCCGGAAATAGATCCTGAATCCAATTGAAGACGGTACACCCGCGCAGCGCCGCGATGGCGACCGCCATTACGGAAATCAGGGGAGGATCGGTCTTGGCGATGATGAGATCGCCCGGACGAGTGATGCGAACGAGGGCGGCTGCCGCCCCGAGATAAAAGGTGACGTAATCCAGCGCCCGCCCGGCCAGACGATGGCGTCCGAACCCTGAGGTGCGGACTCTCCGCACGACGACCCCCGAAATCACTTCTCGGGGCGGCAAATCCGCTTTCGGATTCTCATAAAGCTGCCGGCTGGCGATAATCCAGACGGGGTAATCCTTTGCCAGCTCGAAAACCAGCCCGGACAACATTTGACTGGTGGCCGAATGATCCGGATAAAAAAACCGGTTAATAAAGACGATCCTGCGTCTTTCATCCCCGGATAACCCGATACCTGATCCGTTTCGCCGGATTTCCGCCATATACTCCATTGGCTTCCGCCTCCTTGCTCAAAACGCTGCCGGCCATCAGTACCGAATTGCGCCGGCACTTGGCCCCCGGACAGACTAGACAGCGTGCGCCTATCCACACCCCTTCATCAATATGTATTTCCCCCAGCACTAACCCGAACTTTCTATCCTTATAGTCGTGATTACCGGTCAGCAGCATGGCTCCTTGGGAAATACAGACGTTCGATCCTATCTGCACCGGCGCGAGGTTATCGATCCCCGCTCCCTCGCCGATCCAGACATGGTCGCCGATGGTGAGATTCCAGGGATATTTGATATTGACCCTCGGCTTAATGACCAGTCCTGTCCCGATCTTGGCACCGAAACATCTCAGCACGAAGGTTTTCGGCGAGGAAAAGGGGCAGAGCCAGGAATCGAACAGAACGGCATTCAGCGCGTACCAAACGGCACGCTTGCCGAATCCGGCGGAGCAAACATATTGACCCGGCCGATAATCGGCCAAGGATGGTGTCAGCGACGAGGAATCCATTTCCATGAGTTCTCTCCCTCCAGGAAATCCACACTAACTCGCCTGTAAAACCGGAGCGCTAGTGTCGCTTCCCTAAAAATTCCTTGGTAACCCGCCACCAGTCCGCGGACTCGACCCATTTAGTCTGCCATCCTCCCCACAACACGGCTCCGTCGGCCAATCTTTTTGCCGTTTCCAATTGCAGGCGCCAGTAGTATCCCGGAATAAACTTGCCTTTCATTTTGGCATTGGATTCATGAAACTGCGGCCAAAGAAAGACATAGATCGGCTTTCCCTTAGCCAAGCGGCGCGCCTCCTTAATGTTCGCCTCCGCATATTTGAGCCATCCATTCCGGTCTTCATAAAATGCATAAAGGGATGGAAAAAGGATATCCACCCGGTTTGCCAATTCCTGGTATTTGTCATTATCCGCCTGCCATTTTCGATAGGCCGGGCTCTGCTTCCCCTTCATGGCACGCCAATAATCACGGACCGGCGGAACTCCGTAGTATCCGATCTTCAGAGATGGTGCGCATTTACGAAATATTCCCAATAAAGTAAGCAGCTTTTGCCGTGTATCGCGAACCACGGCGTCCGTCCCGGTTAAAGGCCAATGTTCAACATCGAGCACCGTTATCCGGTTTTTCTTCTGCGCCGCGGAGGCCACTGAACAAATATGGTCCGCCACCTTCTTCGAATTAAGATTCTTTCCTTTGATCCATAAGTCGCCTCCTATCAGATGAATTGAAGTTATCCCGTAAGGATCGAGATCCGGTGTATTTTTGAACAGCAGCCAGTGGTATAGCTTGAATTCCTTGGAAAAACAGGATGCCGAGGTGAATATGATGCCTATACATATACCTTTAATAATGATCAGCAAATACCTTCGATAGCTCATCGGACGAGTCCGAATTGTTCATAGGCGTCAACTGCCCTATCCGCCACCACCGGCCAGGTATAGCGCCGTTCAACCAGCCTCCTGCCAGCGCCGCCCGCGGACCGGCACTTTTCGGCGTCGCTCAAAAAGGCCGCCAATCCGTCGATCAGCGCATCGGTATTTAACGGAACGACGATGCCGGCGCCGGCTCCCGCGACTTCCGGAAAATAGCACTGTTCGCTGATCACCACTGGAACTCGACAGGCCAATGCTTCGACCACCGCAACACTGAAACCTTCGCTGCGGCTCGGAAGACAGAAGCATGCGGCATTTTTCAAGACCGAAAGTTTCCGGGAGCCATATAACGGGCCCGGCAGGTGAACGCGCCGCTTCAGCGGACGATCGCTGACGTTCCGTTCTATCGTCGAACGCTCTCCGAAATCGGCGCCGGCGATCACCAGGTCGACGGCGTCGTGTTGTTCCGCTATGCGGCGGAAGGCGGCCATCAGTAAATCCAGACCCTTTTTATGATGCAAACGCCCGAGAAAAAGGATGTAGCGATGTCCCCCGAGTTCCGGCAGGATGTCATGAATATCGAGCGTCTCTTGATTATCCACCTCGCCCAAATCAACCCCGTTCGGAATCGTCGCAACCCGGGTATTGCGGGCGATTTTCTCGACTTGCCTGCCTTCGTTCTCGGTTAATACATGAACAAAGGCGGCATTATTCAAGACAGCTTTTACGCCTAAACGTAAGGCGATTTCTTTCTTGAGCCGTTTTTGCCGAAGGCACCAGGGGTCCAGCATGCCGTGCGGGGCAATGCCATAGGCTCCGCCCAGCCGAAGCATCCAATGCGCTGCGGATTTGATCAGGGGGTCCCATACGCCGTGCAAGTGAACGAATACCCGCCGATCCAGCAGTTTTTTCAGCAGGGCCAAGCCCGGCCCCCATCCGGCGAATTCCTTCAAAGGCAGATTCGGGCAACTGAATAGGCTTACCTGATCGAAGCCGGGTAATTGCTCCCGCAGGGCCTCGACCCGGGCCTCATCCTGCGCCGACTCGGTGGCTATTATCCCGACCTCGTGCCCGCACTGGGCCTGCTGTGCCGCAAGGTGGGTCGCTACCACGGGCGGACCGCCCAAACCGAAGTCGAGACTGTGAATGACGTGCAGAATCCTCATGACATCCCTGTTTGCATCCTTTCCGCTACGCACCCTCCGGGCTACCGCGGTTTACCAACTCCGCTTTCGGAGCGGAGCATGGGCTCGAATTTGGCGAGGAGTATCGAATAAAGAAAAAACTCGTTCGATCCCAGCAGATTGCCCTGCTTGAACGTCAGAAAGAACGAGAACAACCATAGCGCCGCGATGCAGGAAAACAGGCTCCTGAGTTGGTCGTCGTTCCTCACCATCCGGTAAGACCTGAAACCCGAGCGAATGGTACCGGAGAGAATCAGGGCATACAGAACAAATCCCACGATACCCTCTTCGCCCAAAATCTCCATCGGCACGATATGGATATAGCCTCCGAGGATTCTCGGATCATAACTGGCCGAATTGCCCAATCCGAACAGCAAGGTTCCGGGTGAGGAGAACCAATGCCTCCCCAAGGCCCTGGCCATTTCCAGCCGTCCGATGGCGGCATCGGTGAGCGCCTGTTGCTTGAATCGGATGTCTTCCGCCCAAAACCAGTCCAAGCTCCATTTGACCAGTATCATGATTAGGCTGAGACTGAATAGGATAGCGAAAACCCTGGGAAAGCTTCGCACTCGATGGGCGATGCCCCAGCATACGGTGATGACGCCCAAGGTGCCCAACAACTGGCCACGGGAGCCGGAGCGAACGATGAGCACGATCGTGATCGCCAAAATGGCCCACCTTGCGCAATGCCATAGTATCGCCCGCTTGCGGAAGCGCAAAAACAGAGCCAGAAAAGCCACGTAACCCGCTATTTGGGCAACCGCCAACGGATTCCCCCCCATAACGTCCCCATACGCGTCCGAGGCGATGATCACCTGCCGCAGTTCCCAGCGCACGGTAAATAGCAGCAGAATGCAAAGGGGTGCGCCTAGCACTATCATGCCCGTGCAGAATGTCCTGATATCCTTGACTTTCCACACCAATAACGGCGCCAGGAAAATGATGGTGCCTATGTAGGGAAATGCGGATTGCCAGGCCGCGGCGCTTGTTTCGAACGACGGCGCCCACAGGGTCGAACAGTAGGCATAAAGGAAAAGCAGCAAGGTTAACCACCCGACTTTCGGGTATATATCCAGCCTGATCGATCCCCGCATCAAGGCGCGGACGACCCCCAGCAACACCAGCGATCCCGCCACCATATTGGTGAGAGTCCCATGTTCTACAAAAAAAACGCTCGATGCCTGCGACCACTGCTCCAGGGCAAACATACAGGCCGCCAATACCAAAGCAGTTACCGGATTCTTGAGAGTTCCGATCAGTATCGCGGTGAGAATTCCGAGATAAATGGCTATGATCATTTCCCTATACGCCCCTGCCTAACTTAGGTTTAAAACCTAACCATAACCTCCGTGTAAAACCGCCCACGGTCTCCCGAAACAATCTGGGCAGGCACAGATTGATCATAATCAGATAAGTTGAGGAAAAGACGCCGCCTATCAGAAAGATCTCCGCCCATTCCGGAATATCGGTCATCGCTCCGGTTAGGCTCGCAGCCATGACGGCGACACCGCTGGACAAGGCCGAAGGTATATAAAACATCGCTATATCCTTCATCCCCAATCCGATTTCTGTCCCGGCGTTCCATAAATAGAGGGGCGAAGCCACTACATAGAATGCGGCAACGGCCAAGGCGACCGTAACAGCATCGCCGTACTTCGCGGCGAACCCGACCGCCATCAGGAAGGTGACAGTCCAAATAACGGCATTCCGCAGCAGCTTCCCGAACTGTCCGAGAGACTGCAACAAAGGCACCGCCGGTTCGGCGACGGCATGCCACGCCATGGCAAAACTCAGCACCTGGATCAGGGGAATCGCGGCGAGCCACTTATCCGCAAAGAACAGTCTCACCAAGGGGCCCGCCAACACGGTTTGCAGCATGCCGAGAGGCACGGCGATCATGGAAACCGCGGACAGCGTTCTGTGAAAGGCCCGGCCGAGGCGCACTTTATCCTGTCTTATCGAACTAAACGTCGGAAAAAGGATGTTCGCCACGGTCCCCCACAGAAGCTTGGAGGTCTGGGTCGAGAAACTGAAGGCGAAAAAATAAATACCGACCAATTCGGTGGCATGAAAATAGCCGAGCAGCATATAGTCGCCCTGGCTGACCAGGGTAAAACACAAGCCGGTCGCCACTACCGTGAGACTTGTCCGGGCAAAAAATCGCCACGTGCGACACCTGAGATGCCAGCGGACTCGGGGGCGGATCGTCAAAACGAGAAAGATCAAAACAAGCACTTCGGTGATCAGCGAGGGAAGCACGAAGGAATAGGCCTCGAATCCCGTCAGCGCGAATGTGACCGATAGCATGGCGCCGACCACCGACGAAAATATGCCGAGTCCCGACAACGCCCGGAAATTCATGCGCCGCTGCAAATCCGCCTGCAGCACGGCGTTGAGCGCGGAGACCGGCTGAACGAGCGCGACGACCAGCAGTAAGCCGACGATCCGGGGTTCTTCGTATAACGAGGACGCGAGGGGAGCCGCCGCTGCCAGCAGCACGCCGCCAATCGTCCCCAGGCTGAGGGAGAACCATAAGGTTTGCTCCAGCCACAGGTCGCCCCGTTTGCGCCGTACCAGAAACTCGCGGATGCCGAACTGGCGCAACAGGGCCACGAAGGCGCTGACGGTGTAGGCAAGGCCGACGACTCCGAAGTCTTCGGGTCGAAGGAGCCAGGACAGCACGAATTGCAGTATGGCGGACGACAGCTTGGTCACCGCCGCCTGGCTGCCGAGATAGGCGAATCCTTTCAGCGCTATGGCGCTTAATCCCTGTTCCATGGCGATGAATGGGGATACTCAGTTATTCATTATCCATTTGCATTTCATATAAGCCGCCAGCACTGGAAAACCGATTAGATACTTCATACGCATCCCTACGAGCTGCTGTCTGAAAACTTTGCGGTAAACAGCGAAAGCCAAATCCGGACGGCCGTGTTGAGCGAGCTTTACGCTAAAAGCCCGAGCCACGTATGCGATCAACCTCCATCGCGACTTTCTCCCTTCAAAACCACCGGGATATTCCCCTTTTGTTTCCCGGTCGATGACCGAGGTAATACCTCTAAAATTGTTTTCGATATGGGTCGACAAGGAATTACCAGCTTTACGAAAGGCATAAGCCGGTGGCGTACGTATGAAGACGAATCCCGGCGCTGTCGATAATTTCAGAACGATATCGGTATCTTCGCAATTGGCCTGGCGCTCCACGAAACCGCCCGCCGCCAGCAAGGCATCCTTTCTCGCCACCAGGGTTCCGGTGGCGTGCATCATCGGCTCATGTTCCTTTAGAAAAAATTGCAGATTCGGATAAGCTATCGCCTTCAACGGCGCGTCCGCAGGCGGAACGGGTATTTCGTCGACGAATGGGAGAGGTTGGCCGATCAATAGCGATGGCCGCTCGAAGCGCTCGATACAGGCCGCGTAATGTCCGAGGGTGTAGGGAAACCAGGCATCATCGCCATCCAAGAAGACGATATATTCCCCGTTTGCCGCCTGGATTCCCGTGTTGCGCGCCGCCCCCGCTCCCCGGTTCCGCTGCCGGATCAGACGAACCTCGTCGCCGTAGCTTTCCACGATCTCGACCGTATCATCCTCGGAGCCGTCGTCCACCACGACGACTTCGAAATCCCGAGATCGTTGCGTCAGCACCGAATCGAGACAGGCCCGGATTGTCGCAGTACGGTTATAGGCGGGTATGACGATCGAAAAGAGCGTCTCCATTGTCGTTTCCTTCCCATCAAAAACAGCTTTCCCTATCTGCGGCTTTCACCCCGCCAGACCGAAACGAGAGACACTTTAACCCGGCGGCCTATTGGCCAATCCGATAAACAACAGAATCGGCAGTCCCAAGACATATTTCCACCGCCTGCCCCGAATCTGACGCCAAACCACTCGCCGGTAAATATCCCAGGCAAACCTAAAATACCGTTTCTCCGCGTATTTTCGGCTTATCGCTCTGGCCAGGAAAAGAATAAGCTCCCATCTCGCGCTTTCACCCTGGCTTCCCCCCGGATAGGCTCCGTTCTTTTCCGTGTCGATGATTTCCATGATTCCTTTGTAACTTTCTTCCATATCTCTGACAAAAGTCCCTGCACGGCGACTAAGTGCCAAGGCGGGGGGGGAATCGAGCCTGACGAAACCCGGCGACGCCGCCAGCCTCAGAACCAAATCGTTGTCTTCGCAAAATACTTTTTTTTCGGTAAACCCGGAAACGCGGTTCAGTGCCTTGGTCTTTGCCACAAACGTTCCGGTAAAAAAGCAGGTCGCTCCATTTTCCCTGAAGAACGACAGTACATCCTGATAATATCTGGCTTTGACAGGCTCACGGCTGCCGCTTAAAACCGGGGTTTCGTCGGTAAAACTTATGAAGCTGCCGATTAAGAACGAGGGATAGTTATAATTCCGTATAACCTCGGCATAGTTTTCCAGCGTATACGGAAACCACAGGTCATCGCTATCCAGAAATGCCACATAATCCCCATTGGCAGCCCGAATTCCGGCATTTCTCGCCGCTCCGGGCCCCTGGTTTTCCTGCCGAATGAGCCTTACCCGGTTACTATAAGATTTCACCACCTGGGCTGTGGCGTCGCGCGAGCCGTCGTCCACCACGATAATCTCGAAATCTTGCCAGCGCTGCGCCAATACCGAGTCGAGACAAGCCGGAATCTCCTTGGCACGGTTGAAAGCCGGTATGACCACAGAAAAAAACGGTTTCATGGCTGTGACGATAATTCCTTTTAATCAGTCGCAGTTGCCCGGATTCGGGGAGCGGAATCGAGGGCAATCGGGATTCCGTGATGCCGAATCCTGCATAGCGCCATACGAACGACCCGACGAGGTTCAACGAAATGGAGCCGTTTCCTCTAAAACCTCGCCCACTAGTTTCTTAACCGCCGACCGAAAAGCCTCCCGGGAAAAACGGGCGCGTACGATATCCCTGCCGTTTTGGGCCATCCACGCCGCCAATGTCGGATTTTTGAGCAGTCGGCAACAGGCCTCCGCCATTTCACGCTCGTTCCTCACCATGCTGACGCTAATTCCGTTTTTGAGGGTGTTTTCGAACCCGCGCATGCCGAAGGCCGTTCCGACACAGGTCCTGTTATATAAAAGAGATTCCAGAATCTTGATGTTGGTTCCCCCACCGGACAAAATGGGGGCCACCGAAAACGCGGCATCTCGATAGACATCCCTGATGTTTTCCACCTCCCCGCGAACATCCACACCCTCGCTTCGGCTCCAGCGCTGCCGGTCGATATCCCTAAGTCCCGCGCCGATGATCCGGAAAACGGCATCGGGTACCTCTCTTCGTATCTCCGGCCATACTTTGTCGATAAAGAAGTCGACCGCTTCGATATTGCATGTCCAGCGCAAACCGCCCACGAAGACCATAGTCTTGCCGGCCGCAGGCGGTATAGGCTCATCGGGATATTCGTCCGCCGCATACGGAATATTGGAAAGAAGCGCCGATCTCGTCCCGCGGACCCGCTCCAAATCGGTTTCTTTGGTCACGAAAACGCCGCCGCATTTAACCAATAATTTGGTTTCGACCTTTTTATAGGCCTCGGCATAGTGCAGAAGCATCGCGCGCTTCCAGGAAGGGATACCGGACATCATGCTTTTCGACTCGCGTAATTCCGAATCGAAATCGTCCACGTCTATGATGGTCGAAGCAAAATCCAAGATTCCCGAAACCGCGGCATTTCTTAGATATCGGGCAACGATCAAGTCGTACCGGCGCTTTCCAGTGACAGAGTGCAGCACGGCCGACAATTTACCGTCGGCGCGGAATAAGGATTCCCTAGTACGCAAGCTATGGGCGAGTTTCTGAATGAATGGGGGATTTAAGGGCGATAAATGCCGCCATAACCCGGTTTGGCCGGCGGGGGGAGGTGGCTCCAGCGCTCCGAGCAGGCGATAGGAAGACGGCATCCGGGACAAGTCGCCAGAAATATCCCGGGGTTGGGTAAACACGACCAAAGTATCCACCTCACCGCAGCAAGTTAGCGCTTCGTGCAACAAAGCACTGCGCTGGCGCGCCCCGGTGACGGGGGGGACGAAAAGATCGAAATCGACAAACAGTATCCGTGTCACGCTGCATTCCTGTTTTCTGCCGGGTTCCGCCATGCTCCACCCGGCCTGCGTGCGGACTTTTACGACATCCCGCTCTTTTTCCCTTCGAGACATCTCCCGTACACCCCGGCCAAGGCTTGCGCCGAACGTTCCCAGGTCAGATTCGCGGACAAAAATTCGCGAAATTGCGCGTTCCTGGGTTTTCCCCAGGCGGTCCGCACCGCGTCGCGGATTTGCTCGACGCTGTTGGGATCGACATATTCCGCATGCGAACCGAAATAATCCGGAGGACCGCCATTTCGGGTGATGACCACATTCGCCCCATGGGCCGCCGCCTCCAGCGCGACCAATCCGGTGCCTTCGTGTCGGCTGGGCAGGCAGAACACGCGGCAGCCGGTATAAAGTCCTCGGAGACTGTCGCGATCCAGAAAGCCCAACACGCGAATGTCGCGGAACTTCCGGGCGAGCGCGTGCAAGGATTCGAGTTCCCGCCCCGGTTGGGCGAAACCGGCGATGACCAGCGGATAGCCTAGAGGACCGACCGCCTCGGCCAGGCGAACCACATTCTTCCGTTCCTGGGTGTAGGCGCTGACGTGCAAAACGTATTCTTCCGGAAGGTCCAAGCGCTTGCGGACCGCCTCGGCATGCCGTTGGCCGGAATTCTCCAACTCGGTACCGTTCAACACCACTTCGACTTTGGCGGCGGAAACGCCCAGGCCCCTGACCACGCGATTGCGCTCGAAAGTCGAACGGCAAATCACGACATCGCTGTTCAAGGCCTGCCGACGCAGTTCGCCCGGAATGCTGAAGATCTTCGGATGGAGGTTTCCCGCCGCGGCGGCTAGCCGGTAGAGAAAGTTGGGCTCGTTCGAGTCGATGATGGGCGCGAACACCAATATTCCTTTGGCCATGGAGCGCCGCAGATTCTCCACCGTGTATAGCCCGAATCCGCCGATGAAGAACTGCACCACGTCGAACTCGGCAGGGTCTTGCCAATCCCAGGGATTGAGCCTCACCACCTCATGGCCGAGAGCCTCCAGCGCCTCGGCTTGAAATCTCGCCTGGGCCGCCACGCCGTTCGCCGGATTGCCGACCGCGAACATCGATGGGACCAGAAATCCGATCTTCATGATTTTTATTCCCTATGGCCACTTGCCTTGTCGCCTATCGGTTTCCGGTAGGCATTCCGAGTACGCGAGGGTATCCACAAAACCGATAGGCGGTACTAGACTTTCACCGCAATATCATGCCCCCGCCCGGCATAAAGCCTTTGGACCGCCGACGCAAAGCGCTCCGCCATGCGATCGATGCTGTAATCTTCCTCCACTCTTCGCACCGCCGCCTGCGACAGCTCGCGGCGCAACACCGAGTCGTCCAGAATCCGGGACACTTTCGCCACGAAATCGTCGGCGTCTCCCGCCCGGTAAGTCAGGCCATTGATGCCGTCCTGCAAAACCTCGAACTCCGCCGTCTGGGTCAGCGGATTGTCGTCGGTGACAACCGGGACTCCATAAGCCATGGCGTGATGGATACTCAAGCCGATGCAGGTCGCCATCACGAAAACATCGGCGCTTTTGTACCAGAGGGACAACGCCGCCTCGTCATACAGCGGCCCGACGAACCGCACCCGGTCCCGAATGCCGAGATCCTCCGCCAAGCGGCGCATCTCGTCTTCCAACGGCCCTCCGCCGATAAGAACCAGGAGCGTATCCGGGCGGCGGGCCGTCAGAACGGCATAAGCCTTCAGGAGAAAGTCCGTGCGCTTGATGGCCGTCATGCGCACCACTTGCAGCAGTATGCGTTTTTCGTCCAGGCCCATGGCGCTTTTGAAGCCGGCAAGGTCCGAATCCCGAACCCGGTCCCGTCCCGCCTTGATCGGTCCTTCGTCGATGCAGTTGTGCAGCACGGCTATTTTTTCCGCGGCGATGCCCAGTTCCCGCAACTCCCGGGAGCCACGTTCTCCGTAGCTCAACAACAGGTCGGCGATACTCCCCATATACCGGGTCAGCAGCGCCGTTATCCAACGCCGCTCGCCTATCCGGTAAAACATGGACCAGACCCCGAACGGTATACCGGCTTTCCGGCAATACAGCATCGCCGACAACTGGCTTAAATCCCTGGGATTGCCCTTGAGGACGACCACGTCCGGATCCAAGCGGCGCAAGAGTTCGAATAAGCCCGGCCTGAACAAGAAAGCCCAGGCTTTTCTCTCGGCGAGATGCACGGCGCGAAACCGATGGATTCTCCCGTCATACTGGTTGAGCTGATCCTCCGTTTCCAGGTCGGCTAATACGGTGAGATCAATCTCCGGAACGGCGGCCAGCCGCTCGAACAGCGGCACCCTATACTTCGGGATAACGGGTTCGACGATAACCAGCTTCAGCTTTTCCATGGCATGAATCTCAAGGCATACCGAACGAAATCAATTCGTTTACGAGTGATGCCTGACAAACGTATAGTTTGAAATACCATCGATATTGACTAATGAGTAACCATTTAAAACGATTTTCTTAATAGCCTCATTAATCCGGTCCTTGAACCTTTCATCGAGGGAATGAAAAACCTCATCGAATTCAACACAGATAACATCGATATTCAACCGATCACGAAAGATGGAATCTAAAATCCTATATTCGGCTCCTTCGACGTCCAGCTTTAGTAAATCAATTCTGTCATGGCCATTGTCCTGCATAATCGACCACAGCTTTTTACAAGGCGCCTCAAAGAATTTATCGGTTCCTTGCAGATTCAAAATGGAATAGGATACATGCAACGGATTTTTCGGCTCATAAAAGTGGAGAATTTCATCCTGATCCCATACGCCTACCGGCGAGAAGGATAGTCCGGGTTTGCCCTTCGCCGTGATGGCCACATAATCTATCGCTCTCGGTGTTGGGTCGAAGGAGAATACTCGGCATCGGAATCTTTCCAGAAGCGCTAAATCGAAAGTCATATCCTCGCCTACTCCAACGCAGTAACAGATCGAATCTTCATTCAACATTCCACTCGGTATCACCCAACCACCAAGCGCCGAGCCCAGTTTTTCACACGATCCGATCGACTCGATCTTTATTCCCGAAAAAATATCACGACCGAACCTTTTCAATACTCGCGCTTTTAGGTGAGTAACGGCTCTTGCAATAATTTCCGATCGAGACATCGATGAATTCATCCGAACTTAAAAATCCCTATCGAACCGGTTTACTCTCTCATTCCAAAGAGCGAACGCCTTGAGCTTTCCGGTTCGACCGATTCAATGTAATCACGGAACCACTCATAGGTCCGGGCGATGCCCTCGCGGAGTGGCATCCGCGCCTGCCAGCCCAAGGTCTTGAGCCTGGATACATCCAGCAGCTTGCGTGGCGTTCCGTCCGGCTTGCTGCTGTCGAACACCAGATCTCCCCTGAAACCGACTACGTCTTTCACCAGTTCCGCCAACTCCCGAATACTGATGTCCTCGCCCACCCCCACGTTAATGATCCGCTCATCCGAATATCGCTCCAGCAGAAACACGATGGCTTCCGCCAGATCGTCCACGTACAGGAACTCCCGCCGCGGCGTACCGGTTCCCCAAACCATAACGGACGGTGAACCTTGCGCCTTGGCTTCGTGAAATTTGCGGATCAAGGCCGGCAATACATGGGAATTTTCCAGATCGAAGTTGTCGCCGGGTCCGTAGAGATTGGTCGGCATCAGCGAAATGGCGTCAAAGCCGTGTTGACGGCGATACGCCTGGCACAGCTTGATGCCGGCGATCTTGGCCACCGCGTACCACTCATTGGTCGGCTCTAAAGAGCCCTTGAGCAGACAATCCTCTTTCATGGGCTGCGGCGCGTATTTGGGATAGATGCAGGAAGAGCCCAGAAAAACGAACTTCCGCACGCCATGGCGCCAGGCGCCGTCGATCAGATGGGTCTGGATCAGAAGATTGTCGCGTATGAAATCCGCCGGGTAGGTGTCATTGGCATGAATGCCGCCGACCCGCGCCGCAGCGTCGATCACGACCTCCGGCTGCTCGGACTCGAACAAGGCTTCGACCTCTGGCCTCTCGGTGAGATCGACCTCCGCACGGGAACGGGTGACGATACGGTGATAGCCGTGGCGCTCCAAGCATCGGACTACGGCAGATCCGACGAGCCCACGATGACCTGCAACGAAAATTTTGGCCGATTTATTCATGATGATCGAATATCCTGTAGCCTTCCCGCTGGCAAAGAGCGTCGCGCTCGGCCGCCTTGAGGTCTTCGCGCACCATCTCCGCAACCAGCCGCTCGAATGGAATCTTCGGGACCCACCCGAGTTTCTCCCGAGCTTTGGTAGGATCGCCGAGCAGCGTGTCGACCTCGGTGGGCCGGAAATAACGGGGATCGACCTCCACGATGGAGCGGCCGGTCCTAAGATCGATACCCCGCTCCTCGACGCCTTCACCCTGCCAGCGGACGGTCATGCCCAGCTCCTTGGCAGCCATCTCGACGAACTGCCTTACGGTGTATTGGATGCCCGTGGCAATGACGTAATCGTCGGGCTCTTCCTGCTGCAGCATGAGCCACTGCATCTCCACGTAATCCCTGGCATGCCCCCAGTCGCGCTTGGCGTCGAGATTTCCGAGATACAGCCGGTCCTGCAAGCCGAGCTTGATCCGCGTAAGCGCGCGGGTGATCTTCCGGGAGACGAAGGTCTCGCCCCGGAGCGGTGACTCGTGGTTGAACAGAATGCCGTTGCAGGCGTACATACCGTACGCCTCGCGGTAGTTCACCGTAATCCAATAGGCGTAGAGCTTCGCCACCGCGTAGGGCGAACGGGGATAGAACGGCGTGGTTTCTTTTTGCGGCGTTTCGACGACTTTGCCGTAAAGTTCCGACGTCGACGCCTGATAGAACCTGGTTTTGCCCTGCAAGCCGAGAATGCGGATCGCCTCCAGCAAGCGAAGGGTGCCGAGCGCATCGGCATCGGCCGTGTATTCGGGCGTTTCGAACGAAACTTGGACGTGGCTTTGTGCGGCTAGATTGTAGACTTCATCCGGCCGAACTTGCTGGACGACGCGGATGAGATTGGTCGCATCGGTCAGATCGCCATAATGGAGAATGAAACGGCGATCCTCGATGTGCGGGTCTTGATAGAGATGATCGATGCGGTCGGTATTGAACAGGGAAGCACGGCGCTTGATGCCGTGGACGATGTATCCTTTGGCCAGCAAGAACTCCGCAAGATAGGCACCATCCTGTCCGGTGATGCCCGTGATCAAGGCAACTTTCCGCCGTCCATGCCATCGCATCCAATCCTCGCGCATCCTGCGTCCCTCGCATTCCAAATGTGCTTGCGGCGGTAAGGGTATTTATTTTCCTTACCCCGCTCCTTGCCTCATCCTAGAGGCAATGTCGATGACTTAAGACTATCGGCCTATTCGGCGTACTGCTGTCTCCGATCATGCGCCTTGCCTCTATCGGCTGGCCTCCATGGCATCCGCCAACGCCTTCAAAATCCTTCCCGACGCGTTTCCGTCCCAAAATTCCGGTTTCTTGTGAGCCGCGCTGGCTCCGTTCAGTACCTTTTGCGCTTCCGCCACGATCCGGGCCGGATCGGAACCTACGATCACGTTCGTACCCTCTTCCACCGTAATCGGACGCTCCGTGTTCTCGCGCAAGGTGATACAGGGGATGCCGAGCGCCGTGGTCTCTTCTTGAATGCCGCCGCTGTCCGTCAGCACCAGCTTGGCGTCTTTGAACAGGTTCAAGAACTCCATATAGGAGAGAGGCTTCGTGGTGATGATGGAATCGGGAATCATCAGACCGAATTTTTCGATGTTTGCCTGAGTGCGGGGGTGGATGGGGAATATCAGCGGCAATCTCTTGCTCACCTCCGTCAAGGCGCCGACGATGCCAGACAGCGTTTCCGGATGATCCACGTTCGAAGGCCGGTGCAGCGTGACCACGCCATAGGACGGATGCCGCTGTTTGAAGATCGTCGTTTCGAACGCCGTCGGCGGGAGCTGTCTCAGCTTTTCCACCTGATGGAACAGGTTGTCGATCATTACATGACCGACGAAGAAGATGCTGTCTTTCGGCTTGCCTTCGGCCAACAAGTGGCTTACGCCGCTTTTTTCGGTCACGAAGAAATAATCGGATATCGAGTCGGTCACGATGCGGTTGACCTCCTCCGGCATCGTGATGTCTCCGCTCCGGAGCCCCGCCTCCACGTGAGCCACCTTGATCCCTAGCTTCTTGGCCACGATCGAGCAGGCCAGTGTCGAATTCACGTCGCCCACGACCATCACCAAATCGGGCCGGTCCTTCAAGCAGATTTCCTCGAAACGAACCATCACTTTCGCCGTCTGCTCGGCATGGGAACCACTGCCCACGTCCAGGTGATAGTCCGGCGACGGTATCTCCAGTTCCTCGAAGAACACATCGCTCATTTCCTTGTCGTAATGCTGCCCGGTATGAACGAGCTTGTATTCGAAAGGATACGAGCCCCGTTGCAGCTCTCGAATGATCGGGGCGATCTTCATGAAATTGGGCCGCGCACCGGCGACGATAAACATTTTTCGGGTCTGGGCGCTTGTATTCAAAGCATCGTCTCTCTTCGGTTTTCCATGTTAGCACTGCACTACACGCCTACTCGCATCAAACCGATTTCGCACCGTATGCTTCAGAACCAAGCAATCGCCGAGCGATACAAAAAGTTTACGCGTGGAGGCATTTAGAAGTTTATACGTAAGAGCGCTTAACTCGCTTCAAAACGCTCCGCCGGCACGTACAAATTTCTAGTCTTCTCCGGTGGCGGTTCCAAAACCAAGCGAGAGGTTTTCGCCTCTCGCTCATTATTTACGGGATTTTATGTGGGCGTTTTCCCAAACCTTTAGAACAATCCCGTGATCCGGCCGTTGTCGTCGACGTCGATGGCTTCGGCCGCCGGCACCTTAGGCAGCCCCGGCATGGTCATCATGCTGCCGCAGACCGCCACCACGAACTCGGCGCCGTGGGCGGGCCGCACCTCGCGGATGGAGAGCACATGGCCGGACGGCGCTCCCTTAAGGTTCGGATCGTTGGAGAACGAGTACTGCGTCTTGGCGATGCACACCGGGAAATGGCTGTATTCCTCGCTCAAGCGCTGAAGCTGCTGCCGGGCCTTGCTGTCCGCGGTGATATCGGCCGCGCCGTACAGCTTGGTGGCGATCGTCTTGATCTTGTCCCACAGCGGCGCATGTTCGTCGTAAAGGAAGCTGAAATTGGACTGGCCGGCGTCGACCATCCGGACGATTTCCCGCGCCAGGTCTTCCGCGCCCTTTCCGCCCTCGGCCCAGTGCCGGCAAACGATGACCTTGGAGCCCATCTCCTCGACCTTGCGCTTGAGCAGCGCAATTTCGGCGTCGGTATCCGAGGTGAAATGATTGATGGCGACGACGCAGGGCAGGCCGAATTGCTGCTGCACGTTATTGAGATGCCTCGCCAGATTGACGAATCCGGCTTCCAGGGCTTGCAGGTTTTCTTGTTGCAGCTCCTTGACCGGCACGCCGCCATGCGACTTGAGCGCCCGCACGGTCGCCACCAGCACCACGCCATCGGGTTGTATGCCAGCCTTGCGACACTTGATGTCGATGAATTTCTCCGCCCCCAGATCGGCGCCGAAGCCCGCCTCGGTCACCACGTAATCGGCGAGCTTCAAGGCTGCCTTGGTGGCGACCACCGAGTTGCAGCCGTGGGCGATATTCGCGAAAGGACCGCCGTGGACGAATACCGGGTTGTTTTCCAGGGTTTGGACCAGATTCGGCCGTAGCGCATCCTTCAGCAGCGCGGCCATGGCGCCGTGAGCCTTGAGGTCGCGGGCAAAAACCGGCTTGTTGTCGAAGCGGGTGTATCCCACCAGGATGTTGCCGAGGCGCTCCTTCAGCTCTTTGAGCGAACTGGACAGGCACAGGATGGCCATCACCTCGGAGGCGGCAATGATGTCGAAGCCGTCTTCGCGCGGGAAACCGTTGGCCGTTCCGCCCAAGCCGATAACGATGTCGCGCAGGGCGCGGTCGTTCATGTCGATGACGCGTTTCCAGCTGATCTGGCGCGGATCGAGATTCAACCGGTTGTCGTGGTGAATATGGTTGTCGATCATCGCCGAAAGCAGGTTATGGGCGACGCCGATGGCGTGGAAATCTCCGGTGAAATGGAGATTGATGTCTTCCATCGGCACGACCTGAGCGTAGCCGCCTCCGGCCGCTCCGCCCTTGACGCCGAAACACGGCCCCAAAGCGGGTTCCCGCAGACAGATCATCGTTTTCTTGCCCAGCCGGTTCAGCGCGTCGCCGAGGCCCACGGTCGTGGTGGTTTTCCCCTCCCCCGCCGGCGTCGGACTGATCGCCGTAACGAGAATCAGCTTGCCGTTGGGCCGATCTTTGAGACCCTCGATATAGTCCAAGGACAACTTGGCCTTGTAGTGCCCGTAAGGGTCGAGATGTTCCGCAGCGATGCCCAGCCTATCGTTGGCCAGACCGATGATCGGCAGCATTTTGGCTTTTTGAGCGATTTCGATGTCGGACATGAATGCACCTTTTTTATATCTATTTCGGTCGTGGATATGAAAATCAGCAATAAAACAGGGCATCGAGCACAAGCCGTCAAGCGCCGTAACCGAACCCTCGAAGGTGGCAAATATTAACAAGTTGCCGGAAGCAAAGCAGCAACGCGACGGAGTTCTTGGCTACACTATCGAAGCAGGAATTGTCGCAAGCGGGCGACGCGTTTAACCGAAGTGCTCCTCTTACGTGAAGCATGTAGGCCGGAATAAGCGTCAGCGTTTCCGGCGTTCTCGCGTGGTTTTCCGGAAACGCTGACGCTTATTCCGGTCTACCAAGCTCGCCGATGGACGGCGCCTGCAGCAACCGGGATGGCTTGCGAATTGCTTTACGGCTCTGGCGGATAACTACACACTTTATAAAAGAGGCATCCATGTCGGCGACGAAAACGTCATCTGTATTCGATACGTCCAGCTCGTTCGTTTTCCTCAGTGCTATTTTTCTAGCTTTTATTCTGATCTTTCCGCAGGGAGCGTACAGCGACCCGCCCGACTGGGCGCCGGCTCATGGCTATCGAAACAAACACAAGGACAAGCATCACGACCGTGATTACTACGATGACCGTTACGAACACCGAGAAACCCATCATTACCATGACCGGGATCACGACTACGGCGTGAGGTCGGGACGCTGCGACCGGACTATGGTAGGCAAGGTGCTGGGCGGCGTGGCGGGCGGTGCGCTCGGCGGGGTAATCGGCTCGCGCGTCGGCAACGGCGACACGGGTTCGACGATCATAGGCGCCGTCGCAGGCACCGTGATCGGCGCAATCATCGGCGACCGCATCGCGCGCGGAATGGACGCGAACGATATGTTCTGCACCGGACGGGTTCTCGATTTCGCCGACGACCGCCGCAGCGTTCATTGGATGAATCCCGAAAATCAGGTGGACTATCTGGTCACGCCGTTACGGACCTTCAACGACAACGGCGGACGCTGCCGCGAATTCTCCACACGCATGACCTACGGCAACCAGCGCGACTCGGTCAATAACGTCGCGTGCCGTCAGCCGGATGGGAGTTGGCTGATCCGGAACTGAAGCCGTGAAGTCCGATCAAGGACTGCCGGGTGATCTCGATGAACAGCCCCGACAAGCGCCTCTCGACTCCGGGGGGCGCGTTCTGGAATCAGAGATAATCCGTGAGGTAAGCAAGACCGGCGACCGCCGCTCTGCCTATCGTTGCCCCGCCGACATCACCCGACTGGGCAGATCGGCCGAACCGCCTTTCGTAAAACGGTCGCCCACGATCGCGTAAGAATCCCGATTCCCGCGTAAATATCCGAAATCTTAAGCCGAGGACCGGAACCAAGCGTTTTGCAGACGATTCTCAGCTAGCATGGGATCCGTTTCATGACGGAACGATGGCCGGGACGGCCGAACTTCTCCCGGCCAAGTGTAAGGCATCGATCGATTCCGCGACTAAGCACTTAGCGGGTGTGTTAAAAGCGTCGCGAGCAGTCCGAGTGCAAGGCGCCCGGACAAATCCGCCGGGAGCGGATTTGGACTGCCGAAGGCAGGCCCCGTAAGGGGCTGCTCCCATGGAGGGGCGCAGCAACACAGGAAGCGGAGTGTACAAGGGTACATGACGATTCCGAGCAACGTCGCAATCGGACGGCGCAGCAGCTTTTTACATACCCGCTTAGATCGAATACCTAAGAGAGCGTTTTCGTGCACACCATCTTACCTCTGCTTGCCACAACCGATTTTCCGCCGATCGCCCGGGAAAGCTTGGACACCGTACAAGTGAATCTCGGTTACCGCTGCAACCAGTCCTGTGTCCATTGCCACGTGGCGGCCGGACCGCATCGCTCCGAGGAGATGTCGCGCGAGGTCATCGATTCGGTTTTGGCTTTTCTAAAGAAGCAGCAGATTCGCTGCCTGGATCTCACGGGTGGCGCGCCCGAACTGAACCCGCATTTCCGCTATCTGGTGGAGTCCGCGCGCGAAGCGGGAGTCGCCCGGATCATCGATCGCTGCAACCTGACCATTCTGGAGGAACCGGGGCAAGAAAACCTGGCCGAATTTCTGGCCGGCCGAGCGGTCGAGATCGTGGCGTCCCTACCGTGCTACCTTGAAGAAAACGTCGATCGCCAGCGGGGCAAAAGCGTGTTCGAGACCAGTATCCGCGCCCTTAGCCGCCTCAATGCGCTCGGCTACGGGCAAGAGGGCGCCGGCTTGGCGCTCAATCTCGTCTACAATCCGCAGGGACCGGTTTTACCGCCGCCCCAGAGCGAGCTCGAAGCCACGTACAAACGAGAGCTCGGTGAACGTTTCGGTATCGTGTTCAACCGGCTTTTCACCCTCGCCAACATGCCGATCCGGCGTTTCGGGAGCTTGCTGGTTTCCAAGGGCCAGTTCGAGCCGTACATGAACCTGCTGAAGAGCGCCTACTGCGACGCTCATCTCGGCAACGTGATGTGCCGCAGCCTCCTGAGCATTGATTGGCAGGGCTACGTCTACGACTGCGATTTCAACCAAATGCTCGATATCCCATTGATTCGGGGCCGGCGAAGGCATCTGCATCTCGCCGATCTGATCGACGAGGATTTGACCGGCAACCCGATTCAGATCGCCGATCATTGCTTCGGCTGTACGGCCGGCGAAGGAAGCAGCTGCCAAGGCGCCCTGGCGCGCCGATGAAAAAAGAGGGACATTAGAATGACAATAGAGCCGGGACTCGGATGCCTTTCGAATCCGGTTCCCCGTCCACTCCGTCTCATAGATCCGCAGTTCTTTTTACGCCTCCGGCATTACCGGAGCGATGTTCCGGAGGCCATACCGTGAACCGATACCGTCTGCTTCTTGTTGTTGCCATCGTGGTGCTCGTTAGCGTCTTTTTCGCCCTCGATCTCCAGCGTTTCCTCACCCTCGAAACGCTGAAAGCGCAACAGACCGCCATCGAATCCTACCGTGCCGCCCATCCGCTGCTCTCGGCGGCTGTTTACGCCGCTCTTTACGTGGTAGTAACGGGCCTGTCCCTGCCGGGCGCGGCGATATTGACTCTCGCGGGCGGTGCGGTTTTCGGTCTCTTTTGGGGCACGGTGATTGTGTCCTTCGCCTCGACGATCGGGGCGACACTGGCTTTCCTGGCCGCCCGCTTCCTGTTCCGGGACACCGTCAAGGCGCATTTCGGCGAACGCGTGAAGACGATCGACGCCGGCATCGCCAGGGACGGACCGCTGTACCTCTTCACCCTGCGGCTGGTGCCGGTCTTTCCGTTCTTCGCGATCAATCTGGCCATGGGGTTGACGGCGATGCCGGTGCGCACTTTTTATTGGGTGAGCCAACTCGGGATGCTGGCCGGTACGCTTATTTACGTCAACGCGGGCACCCAACTCGCGAAGATCGAATCGCTCTCGGGTATTCTGTCGCCCGGCCTCCTGCTGTCGCTAGCGCTGCTGGGTGTTTTTCCACTGTTGACCAAGAAGGTGGTCGACAGCGTGAAAGCCCGCAAGGTGTATGAAAACTGGCCGAGACCTAAGCGCTTCGACCGGAATCTGGTGGTGATCGGCGGCGGTTCCGCCGGGCTCGTCGCCGCCTATATCGCCGCGGCGGTGAAAGCAAAGGTCACATTGGTCGAGAAGCATCGCATGGGCGGCGATTGCCTCAACACCGGCTGTGTGCCCTCGAAGGCGCTGATCCGCACGGCACGGCTGTTGGCCCAAATCCGCCGTGCGCCGGAATTCGGCATCCGGCGAGCCGAAGCGGATTTCGATTTCGCCGAGGTCATGGATCGGGTGCAAAGGGTGATAAAAAAGGTCGCCCCGCACGATTCGGTCGAGCGTTACACCGGGCTCGGCGTCGACGTGATCGAAGGCGAGGCGAAGATCGTCTCCCCTTGGGCGGTGTCGGTGAAAACGGTGGACGGCACCCGCACCCTGACCACCCGCTCCATCGTCATCGCCGCCGGAGCGAAGCCTTTCGTGCCGCCGATTCCGGGGCTAGCCGAAATCGGCTATCTGACCTCGGATAACGTTTGGAATCTGCGCACGCTGCCGAAACGGCTCGTGGTGCTGGGAGGCGGTCCGATCGGCTGCGAGCTGGCCCAGTGTTTTGCCCGCTTCGGCAGCCGGGTGATCCAAGTCGAGATGCTGCCGCGGCTGTTGTTTAATGAAGACCCCGAGGCATCGGAGGCGGTCCGGCGTCGGTTCGTCGACGAAGGCATCGACGTCCGGCTTGAACACAAGGCCCAGCGTTTCCTCGTCGAGGGAACGGAGAAAATTCTGATCGCCGAGCATCGGGGCGCGGAAATCCGCATTCCCTTCGATGAGGTCCTGGTGGCTGTCGGCCGCGCCGCCAATACCCAAGGCTACGGCCTGGAGGATTTGGGCATCCCGGCGAGTCAAGCCCATACCGTCGAGACCGACGAATTCCTGCAGACGCTCTACCCCAACATCTACGCTTGCGGGGACGTGGCGGGGCCGTTCCAGTTCACACACACTGCCGCCCATCAGGCGTGGTATGCGAGCGTGAATGCGCTCTTCGGCGACTTCAAGAAATTCCGCACCGACTACCGGGTCATCCCCTGGGCGACCTTCACCGATCCGGAAGTGGCGCGGGTGGGACTCAACGAAGAGGAGGCCAAAAAGAAAGGCATCCCCCATGAAATCAGCGTATACGGTCTCGACGAACTCGACCGCGCCATCGTCGACGGCGAGGCGCACGGCTTCGTCAAGGTACTGACGGCGCCGGGCAAGGACCGCATTCTCGGGGTCACCGTCGTCGGCGAACATGCCGGCGACCTGATCGCCGAATTCGTCCTGGCCATGAAGCACGACATCGGCCTCAACAAGGTTCTCGGCACCATTCACATTTATCCGACGCTGGCGGAAGCCAACAAGTACGTCGCCGGCGTCTGGAAACGCGCTCACGCGCCGGAAAGGCTACTCCGCTGGGTCGAGCGCTACCATGACTGGCGGCGGGGCTGAAACACCCGCGGATCGGGCAGATATCATGAAAATACTGTTGGCGATCGTCCTCTTAATCCTCGGCTACCCGGTTCGGGCGGAGGACGCGCCTTCGCAGCCGGCGCCGTTTTCAGCCGCTAAACCCGGCTCGGTGCTTCCGGCCGGCTGGACTTTGACCACGTTGCCGCGAGTCCCCCGCGCCACGCGCTTCGATGTGATCCGCGACGAGGGCCAAAACGTGCTGCGCGCCGTGTCCGAATCCGCGGCGGCCACGCTGACCCATAAACTGCGGGTGGATACCGCCAGGACTCCCTGGCTCGCGTGGCGCTGGAAGGTTACACGGGTCCTCGACCGGGCCGATCTCACCCGCAAGGACGGCGACGACTACGCGGCCCGCGTTTACGTCCTGTTCGACTACGGCCTGGATCGGCTCTCCGTCGCCGAACGCTTCCGGATCAGGCTCGGCCGATCTCTGTACGGACAGGATTTGCCGGCGGCCGCGCTCTGCTATGTCTGGGACAACCGGCATCCCACCGGTACTAGCGCATGGAGCGCCTACACCGACCGGGTGCGGATGATCGTGGTCGAAAGCGGACCGGAGCGCGTCGGACGATGGGTGACCGAAACCCGTAATGTTGCCGCCGATTTTCGGGCGGTCTTCGGCGAGGAACCGCCCCCGATCGCCGGAATCGCGCTGGCGGCGGATACCGACAACACCGGCGAGTCCGTCGTCGCCTATTTCGGCGACGTGCGCTTTCTTTCCTCTCATGCCGAATCGGATATGCGCCCATGAAGGACGCCTGCCTGCACATCTTCGCCAAGGCGCCGGAGCCGGGGTGCGCCAAAACCCGGCTCATCCCCGCTTTGGGCGCGGCGGGTGCCGCACGGCTGGCGCAAGAACTGACCCTGCAAACCTTACGCACCGCCGCCGCATGGGGCATCGGGCAGATCGAGCTCTGGTGCAGCCCCGATTGCGCCCATCCCTTCTTTGCACGTTGCGCAGCGGAGTTCGGGGTCATTCTGCAGGCCCAACAGGGCGAAGATTTGGGCGAGCGCATGTTTTTCGCCTTCGCCGCGTCCCTGAGCTGCCGGCCCTATGCCGTCTTGATCGGAACCGATTGCCCAACGCTCGACGCTACCGACTTCCACGACACGATGAACGCTCTGCGCAACGGTTTCGATGCGGTCATCGCACCGGCCGAGGACGGCGGCTACGTATTGCTGGGCCTGAGCCGGGTGGAACCGAGATTGTTCGAAGGCATCGATTGGGGCACCGAGCGGGTGCTATCCCAGACGCGAGCCCGGCTGCGGGAGTCGGGCTACCGCTGGTGTGAACTCCGTGAACACGCGGATATCGATCGTCCCGAGGATCTTAATCGCCTGTTTGGGGAATATCCCCACTGGCGCCATTGCTTGCATGAGGAGCACGAGACATGAGCTGGATCGAAAACCCGCCCGATGATCGTTACGTTTGGCCCATCCGACTGTTGTTCGCCTTGCAGCGCCGCAAATTCGGCCGAGTTTTGGAACCGGTCAAGCTGTGGGGGCGGACACCCCGAGTCTTTTTCGCTTTTTTGCGGCTTTACCGGACGTTCGAGCGCAAGTCCTCGCCCTTGGAGCCCTCACTCCGCTCCCTGATCATGGTTAGGGTATCGCAGATCAATTGGTGCCGTTTCTGCGTCGATTTGAACGCCTCCAATGCCCTGGGCGGGGCGTGACCGAGGATAAGCTGCACGCGCTGGAAACATTCACCGAGTCGCCCCTGTTCAGCGAGCGGGAAAAGGCCGCCCTGGCCTTCGCCGAGGCGATGACGGTAACCGGGCGCAAGGTCGATCCGTCGTTGCGGGAGAGGCTGAAAGCGCAGTTCAGCGACGACGCCGTCATCGAACTGGCCGGACTCATCGCCTATCAGAACATGTCGAGCAAGTTCAACGCCGGCCTCGACGTCCCCGCCCAAGGTTTTTGCCGTCTCCCGGACTAAAAAGGGCTTCGTTGCTGCTGAGACGGGCGCAATCAGTTTTGGAGGTTTTAAGAATAATGTGGCTGCAACGATCGGTGACGATTTTGGGTGCCCTGCTGCTGTCGTGCGGCGCTTTCGCGGAAGAACCGGATTGGGGCACGTACGCGGAAATCTTGCGTCGCTATGTAAACCAAGGCTCGAAGCACGGCACCAAGTTGGCCCTGGTGGACTACGGAGCCTTGAAGAAAAGCGGCGCACTGGAAAACGTGTATCGCCAGCTTAGCGCCTTTCCGGTCCAGCGACTCGCGAACCGCGAAGAAAAGCTGGCCTTTTACATCAATGCCTACAATGTCCTGGCATTGAAAACGGTGCTTGATCATTGGCCCGTGGAGAGTATCAAAGATACCGGCAATCTGATCCGGCCGGTCTGGGACAAGCCGGCGGGCGACATCGGCGGCAAGACGGTGACGCTCGGGCACATCGAACACCGGATTTTGCGGCCGCTGGACGAGCCGCGGATTCACCTCGCTATCGTCTGCGCATCGGTGAGTTGCCCGGACCTGCGCAATGAGCCTTATACGGCGGTGCGGCTCGATGTCCAGCTCGATGATCAGGCCCGGCGATTCCTCGGCAACCGGAGCAAGGGCGTGATGACTGGCCAAGAGCGCATCCGGATTTCCAGGATTTTCGACTGGTTCGGCGAGGACTTTCAAGGTATAGGCGGTGTGGATGCCTTCCTTCGCCGCTATAGATCCGACCTACCGGCCTGGCCGGTCGAGGCGGATCTGCCCTATGACTGGGCGGTGAACGGGGTCGTCCCGGAAAAATAATTCCTGCCAATTCGATGTTTTTCGAACGGGGCTGATTGTTTTAGGATGGCCGCCGATTCAATCGCCGACTCACGAAGCCATGACCACCCTATCCGACCCCGCCGATTGGCTGGATTTATACGGAGATACGCTGTACCGCTATGCGCTATTCCGGATACACGATGAGCAACTCGCCGAAGATCTCGTGCAGGAAACCCTGCTCGCCGCGCTTAAAGCCAGCGAACGTTATACGGGCAACGCCTCGGAAAAAACCTGGCTGATCGGCATTCTCAAGCACAAAATTATCGACCTGTTCCGCAAATCCAGCCACGAAACCGCGGAGAATGTGGACGACGAAGCGATCTATCAGTCCATGGAGGCTTGTTTCGACGAACAGGGCCACTGGCAGATCGATATCGGCAAGTGGTCCAGACCGGAGAAGGCGCTGGAGCAGGAACAGTTCTGGCGGGTGCTGTCCGATTGTGTCGAGCGGATGCCGCCGCGTCTGGCACGCCTATTCGTGCTGCGCGAGATCGAGGGGATGGAAAGCGATGAAGTCCTTGAGATCATGCAGGTTTCGACGACCAATAATCTATGGGTCATGCTGTCCCGCATGCGGCTGCAATTGCGGAACTGCCTGGACGTCCACTGGTTCCATAAATCGACGGGATGATGAGCATGTTGTCGTGTAAAGAAGCGAGTGCCTTGGAATCCAAGTCCTTGGACGCCCCCCTGACCCAACGGGAGCGCTTCGGGCTGTGGCTGCATCTTCGATTTTGCCGTCTGTGCCGGCGTTACGTGCGCGACCTGCATTTTCTACGTCATGCATTCCGTCGTGCCCGCGAAAATGGCGGGTTAGCGGACCATGCGGGCCTGTCGGAAGCCGCCCGCGAGCGCATTCGGCGGGTGTTGTCCGGCGAGGAAGTGCAATAGACTGCAAATAGCCGCTCGGCGAAGCCGGCCAAAATCGCCGGACTTTAGATGAGGCTGATCCTTGGAGATTTGGGCGCCTGTTAAAGCGTTTTAAGGTCTGATGTCCAGTCTGAATCGCGTGAAGCGTAGTGTGGAAAAGGAAGCCGCCGTTGGCGGCGTCTTGTTTTAGAGCGGGTCTCGCCCCGCGGGCGAGCTTCTTTCTTTTGCTTGCCCAAAAGAAAGAAGCCAAAGGGCACCCGGATGGCGCGCTGATCCTGCGCGTCACCACCTGGAGCCGGGGACAACAGAAGGCACGATCCCTGTGCCTCTGTCGCCGCGCGCGCCCCTTGCGGGCAGTTCCGGCTCCAGGCGGCGATGCTCGGGCGCGCCATGACGGGACCATACAGAAAATCCATACATTCAAAAATGCTCTAGGATCGAAGTCCAATCATCCCCGCCCCCCGCTCACATAAGCCGCCGTCAGCGCGTGGGTGGGCGACTCGAAAATCTGATGGCAGCGGCCGAATTCGATCAGGCATCCGGCCCGTTCCCTGACCCAGAAGAACCCCGCATAATTGGCGATCCGCCGGGCCTGGGCCAGATTGTGGGTGACGATCACCACCGTGTAGCGCCCGCAGAGGCTCCGGATCAGGTCTTCGACCACGCCGGAGGAGATCGGGTCCAGCGCGCTGCACGGTTCATCCATCAGCAGTACCCTGGGCTTCAAAGCCAGCGCGCGTGCGATGCACAGGCGCTGCTGCTGACCGCCGGATAAGGCCAAGGCCGAGGCATCCAGCCGCTCCTTCACCTCGTCCCAGAGCCCGACGTCCCGCAATGCCTGTTCCAGAACGCCATCGAGTTCGGATCGTTTCGTCACGCCGTGTTCCCGCAAAGGCAGTTCGAGGTTGCGCCGGATCGAAAGCGGGAATGGCGCCGGCTTTTGGAAAATCATGCCGACTTCCCGGCGCAGCGTCTGCACGTCCAGATTCGGATCGTGCAGGTCGAGCGTGCCCAAACGGATACGGCCACTCACGCGACAGCCGGGAATCAGGTCGGTCAGCCGGTTCAGCACGGACAGGAAACTGGTCTTGCCGCACCCGGAGGGCCCGATCAGCGCCGTAATGCAGCCGCGGTAGATATCCAGCGTGACGTCCTCCAGCGCCGGCTTCGGGCCGTAATACAAAGAGAGGTCCTCGACCCGAATCAAGGGTTCGGGATCGCAGCAGGGCGGGCCCGCCTGCAACGGCCCCAGCGTATAAGGATCGGCGCTGTCGACGGCGGCTTCCGTAGCCACGGGCGCCTTGGATTCGTCCCCGAATAGCGGACTCATGGCGTGATAATCCTCCTTCGCAGCCAGCGGTTCGTCAATCCCGCGGCGGCAGTGTTGACGATGGTTAGTCCTGCGATTAGAACCAACGCGGCGGCATGGGCGTTCGGATCGCCTCCGGCGACGTTCATGCTCAAGTCGTAGATGTGCACGGACAGCGCCCGGCCCGAATCGAACACCGAGGTCGGCATCCGGTCCACGTAACCGCTGGTGAAGATGAGGGCGGCCGTTTCCGCGACCGCCCGCCCGATGCCCAGCATCAACCCGGCGACAAAGGCCGGCGTCGCCGCCGGCAAGAGCAAATGGATCAATGCGGCGGTACGGGACAGGCCCAGCGCAGCGGCCGCCAGGCGGTACTCGTCGGGTGCCGACCGCAAGCCCGCCTCGCAGGTGCTGATCAGAATGGGCAGCACCATGCAGGCCAGCGTCAGGCCGCCCGACAGAATCGAGAATCCCATCCCCAGATAGACACAGAACAGCGCGTTGCCGAACAGTCCGAACACGATGGAGGGCACGCCGGCCAGCACGGTCAAGCTGCGCCGGACGAAGCGGCCGAACGCGCTGCCCGGCCGGACGAATTCGGAAAGCCAAACGGCGGTTCCCACTCCCACCGGTACCGCGCTCGCCAAGGCCACCAGCAGGATTAGCCCGGTGGAAACGAGAATGGAGCCAATGCCGCCGGTCCGTCCCGCATCGGTGGGCGGTTCGGTCAGAAACGGCCAGGAAAGCCGGGCAATGCCGCGCCAGGCGATATCCGCCAACAGCCACAAGAACAGCCCGGAGATGGCGGTGGCAGTGAGCCAAACCGACAGCGCCGCCAATCTGTCGGCGTTCAGCCCGAAGGAGAAATTCCGGTGGCGGGCGAAAGCTTCAGGCACCGGCCCGCTCCCGGCCAAAGGATTCGGCGATGGCCACCAAAACCAGCACCACGGCCATCAGCGCCAGGCCCGACACGAACAAGGCCGAGCGGTGATCACCCATGGCGTAGCTCATTTCGAGGGCGATATTGGCGGTGAGCGTGCGGATCGGGTCGAAAAGACGGTGCGGTTGCTGCACCACATTGCCAGAGACCATGAGTACCGCCATGGTTTCGCCGATGGCGCGTCCAGCGGCCAGCATGACGCCAGCCGCAATGCCCGATTTCGCAGCGGGCAGGGCCACGCCCCGGATCATGCCCCAGCGCGACAGGCCCAACGCCGCGGCAGCGCGTAGATGGGCTGCGGGGACGGTGGCCAGAGCCGCCTCCGAAGTCAGCGCCACGGTAGGAAGAATCATCAGGGCGAGAATGAGAATCCCCGCCAGCAGGCTGGTTCCCGGAGGATGCAGCCGGCCGATCAAGGGCGCCAGCGTCGTCAAGCCCCAAAAGCCGTAAACGACCGAGGGAATCCCCGCCAACAATTCGACGACGCGGCGATAGCAGCGGGCGGTGGACGCCGGCGCGTAGAACCGGCTGAACAGCGCCGAGGCGACACCCAGGGGTACGGCCAACAACAGCGCGCCGGCCGCGGAATACAGCGTGCCCAACAGCATCGGCGTCAAGTCATAAAGACCTTCCGTGGGATGCCAGGACGGGTCGGTAAGGAACCGGCCGAATCCCAAGCGGCTCAGCGCGGGCCACGATTCGCGGACTAGAAAGGCCACTACCAGCGCCAGGATTGCCGCCGCCCCGAGCGCGCAGGCACGCGCCGTCCACAGCAGCAGCGGGTCAGCGCCCGAGGGGGACGAAATATTGGGCTTCGACCAGATCATGGACTTGCTCCGAGCGGGCGAACTCGATGAACTCTTTGATCCATTCGGCCGGTTCGTTGCGGGTCACCAGGTTCAATGGCCGCGATAATGGAAAGCGGCCGTTGCGGACATTCTCCACCGAGGCGGCGACGCCATCCAACGGCAGCAGCTTGATCGGAGTCCCGTGGCCCGCTTCGTACTCGGCGGAGCCGATGGAGACATAGCCGATGGCGTCGGGATTGCCGGCCACTGTCTTGATGCCCTGCTGGTTGTCGCCAATGACGACCTGGGCTTTGATGTCGGTACTCTTCAGTTGGAAATGGTGCAGGAACAGTTCCAGCGTCGATCGGCCCTCGGCCTTGTTGACCACGGTAATGGGCGCGTCGGCTCCGCCCACTTGTTTCCAGTGCGTAATTTTCCCGGTGTAGATGTCGACGATTTGCTTCGGGCTCAGCTCCTTCACCGGATTGGCTTGGTGCACGATGAGACCGATGCCGTCCAACGCAATGGTAAAGCTTCGGAGATCTTGCTCCTCAGGTTTCAGCGCCCGCGACACCAGGCCGATATCGGCGGTCCCGGAGCGGGCATCGTTGATGCCGCGAGACGATCCGCCCGATTGCACATCGACGCGCACGCCGGGATGCAGCGCTTCGAAGCGCTTGCCGATTTCGCCGGCGAGAGGCGCAACGGTGCTCGACCCGGTCAGCACCAGTTTTTTCGCCTCCATATTCTGCGGCGGACTGAAACGCCAAACGGTGATTCCGGCAATCAACAGCAAGACGAGCAGGATGGTCTTTTTCATGGGGACCCCATCGCACCGACCACCGCTGCGTCAACAGCACGCGCCGGAAAAGGACTCTCCGCCGGTTCCCTGAATCGCGCTTTTCGGCCCGCAATCGAACAAACCGTAATGCGTAGACGTGTCGCCCATCACCTTGAAATGATCGGAATAGCGCGTTTGGGCGAGCATCGCGGCGGTATTGCCGCACACCAGTATCGGCTGGCCGGTCTTGAAAACATGGTGATCGTCCAGGACGAAAGCATGGGGATGCTCCGGCAGCGTGCCGAGATAATAGGCGACCTGCCCGTAATCTTCGCAGCGATCTTCCAGTTCCAGCTTGAACGCGCGGGTAGTCATCGAGTAAAACCCGACCATGCCCGCCTTCCGTTCGATCTCGGGATCGTTCAGGGTGATCCGCGCCGTGTTGACCACCCGGTAATCTAGGCAGCCAAGTTGCGCCAACAGACGCCGGAAGTCCTCGATGTAGAAGGCGCCGCCCAGGCATTCCCCCAGGAGCACGGCATCGCTTGCCAAACCGTCCGGAATGCGCCGGTCCGCGAACACGTCGGAAAAATAGAGTTCCCCGCCCGGCTTCAACACCCGGAAGATTTCCGAAAACACCCGCCGTTTGTCGGGGGACAAATTGATCACGCAATTGGAGACAACCACGTCGATCGAATCGTTCTCCAGCCCCAAGCTTTCCAAGTCTTCGATATAGCCTCGAAGAAACCGCACGTTCGGTTCCCGGTAGCCGAATCGGTCGGTGTGGTAAGCGATATGCCGATTGGCCACCTCGAGTTGCTCCTCCGTCATATCCACTCCGATCACGCGCCCGCGGGGGCCGACCAGCTTGGACAAGATGAAGCAGTCCCGCCCGGAACCGGAGCCGAGGTCCAGCACCGTTTTGCCTTCCAGCGCGGGTGGAATCGGCGATCCGCACCCGTAGAATTTATCTTTCACTTCCGCGTGCAGCTCCGCCAGAACCCGCCGAAGATGCTCGGGCATCGCGTCGGCGGGGCAACAGGCGCTGGTTTTCAGATCGTTCTTCGATTGCAGAACTTTGCCGTAATAGTCCTTGATAGCGTCTCGGGTTAGGCGTTCGCTCATCATGTAATAGCCTCTAGAAATCCAATTCCACCGGCAACGACTCGTTGCTGTGGTTCAACTTACTTAAACGGCTCGGCCCGGGTGCGATTTCCCAATGCGGACCGGCCGGGATGATGTAGTGCATTGCCGTGGTATTGTGCCAGGCTTTCCCTTTGCAGGCCTCCTAGCCGATGCCATATCCGTAGCGACTATCCCGGACAGCTTCGAGCTCAAGTTCCAGACCCGAAAACGAGGTTGCCCGTACCAGGATTGTGTCTTCCGTTGAGCGATCATAACGGCTTAGAACGTTTCAGGCAGGTGTCGGCCGTGCTCGGCTACCGTAACTTTTGGCTGGGAACCGGTTGTTCTAAGAACATCGTACCAGCACCGATCGAGATAAAGGCCAAAAGTCCCTTCGTTCATGGTGTTGCCATTTCCGGAAGGATGTTGAGCACACCTGCTAAAGATGGAGCCCGGCGTCTTGAATTGCACGTTCTTTTTCGCCAAGCCTCGTCTGCCCGATTAGTCGCGGCGCGTGTCGATTCCTTACAAATAATTGCAAAGTGAATATGTCACATAAACGTTACGTAAGGCCTGTTAACCTATTGTCAGATCAATAGTTTATTAGCCGATCGGATCGACATACCAATTCGAGGCCGGTAGTTGCTTGCTTGAATACTGTTTGAATCCTTAGACGGGAAAAAGGCGCGAGTCTATGACGCTATCGGAGACAGCGGAGAGTCGAGAGTTTTGTTAATCGGAAAAGCTCGTAACGCGCTCTAAGCCCGAACGGTATATCTGCTTGGCTGACGATGACGACTAAAAATGCAAATAGCTGACAATTTTTGTAAAGCTTTCTTTACAAATTCCACACGAGGTAAAGGGATTAAGTCGCAAGCCATTGTTAAATAAATTGTTTTTATTTTGGCTCGATGCATGCTTAAGAGCCGGGTTAAGTGCAGCGCAGCGAGTAAATCGAGTCGCACCGGAACTCCGAGTTCCGGGTTGAACTGGAGCATCCAGTGGCAGTCGCCAAGACCGCTACCGGATGCCAAGTCGTCGGTGAAGCTTTCGTCCATTACCCGATCGTAGCGGAACGGGCGATGACGGAACGCCAGAGCCGATCGAGGTAAAGTCCCTTTTGCCAGAGGGAGCCACGGAATTTCGTCAAACGTCACGAGAGCGGCAGCGCTATCGCGCAAGTGTTAACGATAGTGTTGATAAGGACGGCATGGGGGCCTTTTAAATGACGTTAATTTGGGGAAGAAGAAAAATGACTGAAACAACACGAAGAGATATGCTTAAACTTGGGGTGCTGACCGCTGGCGCGGGCTTGGCCGCCTCGCAGCAGGCGTTCGGCGTTGGAAGCTTGGTCGGCGGCTTGTGCACGCCCGACAACCTGCCATTGGATCAGGATGATCCGGGTGCGCATAAATGGAACCTGCCGCTCTATGCGGACCCCATGCCGGTTATACCGGTCGCCCAGCCCGTGGATCCTTCGCTGCTGAATCCGCCTATCGATCCGGCCAGACATCAGCGGTACAGCGAATTCGTGCCGCAGAAGCATTACATACAGGTGATCCGGGCGACGGAGCATCAGTATCACAGCTCTTTGCCTCCCACTATGATATGGGGCTTCAACGGTAATTGCCCCGGCGAAACCTTCCATGCACGTTACGGCGAACCCGTCCTCATTCGCCGCTACAACCAGTTGCCGGCTGATTGGGTCGGTTTCGCACTGCCTTCCACCACCACTCACCTGCACAACCTGCACCATGCCTCGGAAAGCGATGGTTTGCCGTGGGATCCCGTGGCCCCGGGTTATTTCTGGGATTACCACCATCCGAATTATCCGGCGGGCGGCGATCCACGGGAGAGGCAAACCACCCAGTGGTACCACGATCACTCCATGGACTTCACCGCGACCAACGTCTACATGGGGATGACCGGTTTTTATCTCCTGTTCGACGAGCAGGACACTGGTAACGAAAACGATCCCAGCCCGATCGCCTTTAGGCTGCCCAGCGGCAAATACGACGTGCCGATGATCCTCCACGACATCAGCCTCGACCAGACCGGGCAACTGTATCTCAGCCAAAACATCAACGGCTTCCTGGGCAATCTCAACACGGTCAACCGCAAGGTCACGCCCTATTTCGAGGTTGAACCCCGCAAATACCGTTTCCGTTTCCTCAACGGCGGCCCTTCGCGCTTCTACGAACTGCGGCTGCGTTCCGGCCAGAAGTTCACCGTGATCGGCAACGACGGCAACCTGCTGCCGATGCCCGTCCAGGCGGACACCGTCAAGATCTCGGTGGCGCAACGCTTCGATGTCATCGTCGATTTCTCCCAGTTCGCACCGGGCGCCACCATCGAGCTGGAAAACATCATGGAGCAGATTCACGGTGAAGGCCCGACCGGCCGCAGCCTACCCAATGGCGAAGGCGATCCCGTCATGCAGTTCCGCGTCGTTCCGCTGACCGGCCCCGACAACAGCCGGGTACCTCCCGTCTTGCGCAAGCTGCCGGATGTAAACCTGAACGAGGTCAAGAAACGCCGCCTCTTCCAATTCGACTACGACGGCGGCATCTGGACCGTCAACAACCAGGGTTTCGACATGGACCGCGTGGACGCCTTCATCGAACAGGGCACCGCTGAAATCTGGACCATTCGTAACCAAGGCACCAGATGGGATCACCCCGTCCATATCCATTTCGAGGAATTCCAGATCATCTCGTTCAACGGCAAACCTCTGAGCAAAACCGACGTCGACAAATCTCGCAAAGACGTTCTGACTCTAGGTCCCGGCGACAACGTAGAACTCTTCTTCCGCTTCCGCGATTACCTCGGCGATCACGTGATGCATTGCCATAACGTCGTACACGAAGACCACCAGATGATGATCCGCTGGCGCATCGTTCCGCCCTCTTCGGGTCCGGCGCTCGGCTCCATCATCAATCCGCGTCCCGTGGCGCGTCTCGGCAACCCGCCCGCGGGCTTCTAATTCAAAGAGGAATCGATCATGAAAAACAGAAGAGAATTTCTAACCCTGGGTGCCAGCGCTCTGCCGGCACTGGCCTTGACTGCGTGCGCGGGAACGGCAGCGCTCAACGTGGCCTCCACCCCCGCCGAGAAGCTGGCCGCCAACGGCAGCTGCAAGAGACCGGGAGGCGCATCGGCGAAGTACTTCCCCTCGCTCGTGGTTCTGACCCACGAAGGCCGCAAGGCCTGGTTCTATGACGATCTGATCAAGGGCAAGATCGTCGGCATCAATTTCATGTCCGTGAGAGAAGAAGAGAAAACCCCGGTGACCCGCAACTTGGTCCAGGTGCAGGACCTGCTCGGCGACCGACTGGGCCGCGATGTGTTCCTGATTTCGGTCACCACCGATCCCGAACACGATACGCCGGCGGTTCTGGAAGCATTCGCTAAAGAACATGGCGTGAAGAAGGGCTGGTCATTCGTGACCGGCAAGGAAGCCGAGCTCAGCCGGCTGTCGCACTACATGGGAACCCACGGCCACGGTAGAGCGGGTAGCCATCACGGCTTCCGCTACGGCAACGAGCCCTACGGCCGCTGGGCCACATTCCATGCGATGGCCAAGCCCGAACAGATCGCCCTGCGTTTCGACCGGGTGACGGTTCGCGAAAATCCGTCCAGTCCAAAAGCTTAAGCTTTCATTAGGATGACGATATGAAGAAAGTATCATCAGTTCAAAAAATCACCAGTACACTGACCTTGCTGGCGGCCGGCATCGGTGCCGCCCTGGCGGAACCGAGCCCGAACATGCCCACGGGGCCTGGCCAGTGCGTAGCCATGGACAACGGCATGGGGGGAACTATTTATGTCGGGCATCCCTGCCCGCAACCGCGTCCGATGGATGGCCCGACGATCACCAGGTCGCCTGACGGCACCACGACCTTCGTGAACACGGGGAGCTCGGCTTTCCCGGAAGTCGATCCTTTCCTGGACCCGACCCAAGCCAGCAACATGCTGAGCAACTGGAACGGCAACATGTTCGACGGTCATGGCGCGGAAATGCCCAACACCCTGCCGTCCAGCAACGAGCATCCCTACAACCTGCATGATGCCCCCGTGGTCAGCCCGATCGAAATAGCTTCGCCCACGGACGATCTGACCTATCTTTTCAATAAGATCAAGAAGAATGGCGCTCCGGCCATGAGGCAAGCCATGATTCAACAGGCACTGGATATCCTGGAAGGCAATCCGCTGACCGGCAACCTCGCCAACCGCGCCTACAGCGGCATTCCGGTGCTTCATTACAAGGGACCGGAAAAGCTCAAACAGGTAGACCCGGTAACCAAGAATGTGAACATTCACCAGATTTGGTACGACGGCCATATCGAAGCGGACACGTCCCTGCTCGATACCAGCACGGTTGCCAATGAGCCGTATACCATCACGTATACGATCGATGTTCTGAACCGTGGCGAAGACGATTTCGCCCCTTACGTGATGTATTTCGACGACCCGGCGTTGAGCCAGCCGGGCATGCCGCCGATGCCGCACGTCGCGATGGACGCGACATTTTTCCCCATGCAGGAAGGCACCCGCAACGTCTATGTGTTGAAGATGGCTCCGGGCAAGTACTACAACCTGACGTATAACTGGGGTTGGAGAGAACATCCGCCACGGGTGCAGGTGTCGGAAAATGTCAACAAAAAACTTCCGACTGCCGTTGACCCGGTCACCGGCGCGCCCATCAGCTCCCCGCCGCAAAATCTATACTGGTGGGAGCAGCAGGTATTCGGCAGCAATCCCAGCGCGAACGAGACCAACAAGCTGGCAGCCATCGCCAGAATCGGCGAACTGGCGCCGGAAAAGCGCATGTGGATGGCTTTGAAAAAAGCCCAAAGCTCGTCCGGCCAGAATGAGATTAATACTCAGATGTACGAGGCGATCGCCGCGCTGGACGACTGGAGCCACCGCACGCGCCTGCCGCGCGGGGTTCAAGCCGATCCGAATGCCGATGTGACCTTGGTCTATCTCAACAACACCATATACGGCCAGATGAAGGGCGGCGGGATCGCCACCTTGGACAAATGGCGAACCCGGCATGACGCCAACTCACCGGACGGCAAGGCGCATGTCAATGTGACCTTGCTGAATGGCGACCATTTCGTGCACAGCTACATGAACGTCGATTTCGGAGGTGCACGGGGTTGGGAGAACCAGTTCCAGTCCACCAAGGACATCGGCGGTTCCGGCTGCTGGTTCACTTTCGGCCGCTTGCACTGGTGGCCCAATGTCGGCGGGCCGATGGGCATGGTCAATGTTCCGCCCGTCAGCGCGGACGGATCGTCCCTCGGATTGCACAAGGTCGACATAACCCTGAACTACGAGCCATCCCGGAGATTGCGCTTGTATAACTTCGACCCTGCGCACCACGACACCGCGGTGTTCTCGGTGCATTAACAGCTATTGCGGCAACTTCGGATGATGACCGGGCCGGGCCTTGAACGTCTTGGCCCGGTGCATCAGTCGGTTCAGCGTTGCCTTGATTTGACGTCTTGAGCTTTTGATTGCGTCAGGGCGGTGTCGGGCGACAAGCTGAAAGCGATCAATACCATGGAAAGTGGCTGAGTAAAACCTCGGGATAGAGATCTTCCCTACAACGCTTGTTGTTGGACATTATTCGGGCTTTCTCCGGCTGGGTGGCTAGAGCATTTTCACGTCGGCTATACGGCATAACCGGCGTTCCGGAAGTAGTTCGTGCATTCGGCCGGAGTCAGCTGATTCAACAGTTCGCCGATGGCGTCCCCAATCGCCTCGACGGTGCGTTGCCCAGCCTTGCGG
>NZ_DASPLO010000194.1:0-32426 GCF_035627495.1 Methylocaldum sp. | reverse complement strand
TCCAACCGGTTTGAGCGCCGCCTATCATGCCCCCGATGCCCTCTTGATCGAAGCCAACGACACCATCGGCGGCTGGTGCCGCTCCATCGAGGACCACGGCTTCACCTTCGACTTGGCCGGACACATCATGTTTTCCAACGACCCGTACGTGCACACGCTCTACCGGATGCTGCTCGGCGACAACGTCCACTGGCAGGATCGGGAAGCGTGGGTGTACAGCAAGGGTGTGCATACCCGTTATCCGTTTCAGGGAGCCTTGTACGGGTTGCCGCCCGAGGTCATCAAGGAATGCATCGTCGGCGCGATCGAATCCCGCTTCGGCGCGCTCAAAACGCCGAAAACCGACGGCAACACCAACGAGCGAGGTAAAAATCCCGCCTCCGCAAAGCGGAACGGCAAGGTCAACGGCGAGATGCGCGATGCGGCTTGCCGGGTCGGCGATGTGAAGGACTGCTGCGGCGACGGCGTTTTAGAGAGCACCGCCCGCCTGATTCAAGCCAAGCCTCGGAAAAACAGCGGTCACGACGGTGCACCGCAGGCTTTCGCCCACTTCGAGGAATTCATTTACAAGGTTTGGGGCGCCGGCATCGCCAAGCATTTCGCGGTTCCCTACAACCGGAAGCTCTGGGCGGTGGACCTCAAGGAAATGGAGACCTCCTGGCTCGGCGGACGCGTACCCCTGCCCGATCTCGAAGAAATGATCGAAGGCGCACTCAAACCGGTGCCGAAACCGATGGGGCCGAATGCCCGGTTCGGCTATCCGCTGCGCGGCGGTTTTCAGGCGCTCATGAACGGCTTCCTGCCGCACATCCGGAACCGGTTGCGCCTGAACGCGCGGATCCTGGCCGTCTCCCCGAAGAGGCACACCGTCACTTTGGCCGACGGTTCGGTCGTCGAGTACGATCATTTGATCAGCACCATGCCCTTGCCGGTGCTGGTCAAGGCGATGGCCGAGGAAGCGCCTGAAGCGGTCCGCGAAGCCGCCGCGGGGCTTCGGCACGTCTCGGTGCGCTGCGTCAACATCGGCGTCGGCCGGGAAAACCTGACCGAGAAGCATTGGATCTATTATCCGGAAGACACGGTCTTCCACCGCATCTTCGTGCAAGGCAACGCCAGCCCTCATTGCAATCCCCCGGGCGGCTTCGGGTTGACCTGCGAAATCACCTATTCGCCCAATAAACCGCTGCCCTGCGATGGGGACGAGTTGATCCAACGGTGCATCCGGGATTGCCATAAGGTCGGTCTGTTCGCCCCGGACGACCCGGTTTGGGCCGCCAATCAAGTGGATATGCCCCATGCCTACGTCATCTACGACCATGCGCGCACGGAAAACGTGACGCTCATCCGCGACTGGCTGGCGGAACACGACATCGTGCTGGCAGGCCGTTATAGCGAATGGGAGTATTACAACTCCGATCATGCCTTCCTGGCCGGCAAACGCGCCGCCGAAACGGTCGAAGAGCTGAAACGGCGACGGACGGCCACCGAGCTTACCGACGGAGCGCTGGCCCGCGCACCGGCTTCCGAGCTGACGGCAATGGCTCAGGAGAGCAGTGTTCTGAGCAGCCAATTGCCACCCTCTACGGTCCGGTTTAGCGGATCGACCACCCGCAAAGGAGGCTACTAGCCTTGACCCCAATACTCCGAATGGAGCGTGTAGTTCTTTGCCGGGAACGGCTACGCCCCTTCGTCTGGGCTCAGGACAGGCTTATCCCGGCCTTACATCCACTCTTTTCCTTCCCCTAGCAGGGGGAAGGTAGGATGGGGGTCGTAGGCCGGAATAAGTGTTAGCGTTTCATATGACACATCCCCGTGCCATGCCCTGCGGGCGCTTCGCGTGCCAACCGGCTCCCGGCAGATTCGTCCGGCATTCCGGCACCACCCTCAACCCGAGGCGATGCAAGCATGATGACCGATAACGCTTACCCACGCCCCCAGCTGCGACGCTCGAACTGGAGGTCGCTCAACGGTCCTTGGCGGTTCACGTTCGATCATGAGATGTCGTTCAGAGTACCCCGCGACGTCACCGACTGGCCTTTGACCATCAACGTTCCGTTCGCCCCGGAGAGCGCCCGGAGCGGAATCGGCGATACCGGCTTTCATCGGGCCTGCTGGTATCAGCGGGAGTTCGACGCCCCGGACGATCTGCGCGACGGAAGACGCCTCCTGCTGCATTTCGGCGCGGTGGACTACAACGCGCGCGTATGGGTCAACGATACCAAGGTGGCGGTGCATCAAGGAGGACACACCCCCTTCGGCGCCGATATCACCTTCGCTCTGAATCCCGGCACAACGCAACGGCTCACGGTGTGGGCGGAAGACGATCCGCACGATCTGGAAAAGCCGCGGGGCAAACAGGATTGGCGTTTGGAACCGCACAGCATCTGGTATCCGCGCACCACCGGCATTTGGCAGACCGTCTGGCTGGAGGTCGTTCCGGAAACCTATATCAGCTCGTTGGGCTGGACCCCCAACCTGGAGCGTTGGGAGATCGCCTTTCACGCCTTCGTCGAGGGTTGTCATACGGAAAAGGCTTATGTGTCCGTGCGCTTGACGTGCGGCAGCCATGTCCTTGCCGATGACAGCTATCATGTCATCGGCGGTGAGGTCCATCGCCGGATCGGCCTTTCCGATCCCGGGATCGACGACTATCGCAACGAGATGCTCTGGAGCCCGGAGTGGCCGACGCTGATCGATGCCGAGGTCAGACTTATCTGCGACGGAAAAGTGGTCGACACCGTGGAGTCGTATACGGCATTGCGGTCGATAGGCGTGCAGCGCGAACGGATTCTCCTGAACGGACGGCCGTATACCTTGCGGCTGGTGCTGGACCAGGGCTATTGGCCCGATACCCTGATGACCGCCCCTTCGGACGAGGCCCTCAAACGGGACGTGGAATTGGCCAAGGCGATGGGCTTCAACGGCGTGCGCAAGCATCAGAAGATCGAGGACCCGCGTTATCTCTATTGGGCGGACGTGCTCGGCCTCGCGGTGTTCGGCGAAATGCCCAGCGCTTACCGGTTCACCCCGAAAGCGATCAACCGTCTGCTGCGCGAATGGACCGAGGCCATAGAGCGCGACAGCAGTCATCCTTGCGTCGTTATCTGGGTGCCTTTCAACGAGTCCTGGGGCGTTCCCGATCTGCCCGCCATGCCGGCCCCGCGCCATGCGGTCCAGGCCTTTTATCACTTGACCAAGTGCCTGGACCCGACGCGCTTGATCATCGGCAACGACGGTTGGGAAAGCACCGCCACCGATATCATCGGCATTCACGACTACGACGGCGATCCGGGACATCTGCGTGCCCGCTACGGACCCGAGGTCAAACCGCAAGAAGTGGTCGACCGGCGCTGGGCGGGCGGACGGATTCTGACCCTGGACGGCCATCCGCATAAGGGCCAACCGATCTGCCTTTCGGAGTTCGGCGGCGTCGCCTATATCAAGCCGGGGGACGAACGCTACGAGCGCGGCTGGGGATACACGCGCTACGACGATATCGAGGAATACCGGAGACGCTGCTGCGCGCTCATCGAATCCGCGCGCAGCACCGCCATGTTCAGCGCGTTCTGCTACACGCAGTTCGCCGACACCTTCCAGGAAGCCAACGGTCTGTTGTTCGACGACCGAACGCCCAAGCTTCCGCTCGAAGTGATCCACGCTGCGGTCACCGGGAACGGTTATGTACATCCATGAGATCACCAAGCCGGACGGCCGCAATCTGACGCTGTACAGCCGCCGGCCGATTGCCCGGAATATCGGTCCTTCGCTGCTTTCGGCTCCGTCCGAAGGCATCAATCCCCATCTTCGGTGGCATCCTTTGCGCGGCGAATGGGTCGCCTACGCCGCGTACCGCCAGGGACGCACGTTCCTGCCGCCGCCGGAGTACAACCCGTTCGCGCCCTCGGCGGACCCGCGCAACCCGACCGAATTGCCGACGGGCGATTACGACATCGCCGTTTTCGACAACCGGTTCCCGACCCTCACCTCGGCCGCTCACAATCCGCCGCAATCCATCGTCGTAACCCGCCCCGCGAAAGGCCATTGCGAGGTGGTCGTGTTCACGCAGGACCCGCAAGGCTCGCTGGGCGGCTTGCCGCTCGACCATATCGAGCTGCTTTTGCAAGTCTGGGGACATCGCACCGAGATGCTTAGTGCGGCCAAGCAAGTCCAATATGTCCTGCCGTTCGAAAATCGTGGCGTGGAAGTCGGCGTCACCTTGCATCACCCGCACGGCCAGATTTACGGCTATCCGATGGTTCCACCGGTCCCTCAGCGCATCAACGACAACGAAATCGCCCATTTCGGCACCACCGGCCGTCCGTTGTTGCAGGATTTGATCGCGGCGGAACTCGCCCACGGCGAACGCGTGATCTATCAAGGCAATCACGCCATCGCCTTCGTACCCGCCTGGGCCCGCTATCCCTACGAAGTATGGATCGCGCCGGTCGAAGCCGCGCCTTACCTGTCGGCCCTGCGCTCCGAACAGCGCGAGGACCTGGCCCGCGCCTTGAAGACGGTTCTCCTCAAGTACGACAAACTGTGGCAGCGGCCCTTCCCGTATCTGATGGCGTGGTACCAGGCGCCAACAGACAAACGCCCCCATCCCGAGAGTCATCTCCATGCCGAGTTTTATCCGCCGTACCGGACGCGGGACAAGCTGAAGTATCTCGCCGGGACCGAGCTGGCGGCCGGGCTGTTCGCCAACGACACCTTGCCGGAAGACACTGCACGGGAGCTACGTTCGGTGGAGGTGATCTTTTAAGGAAAAACACATGCCGGAATTTCGCGACATATTCGGCTATGAACCCCAAGCCGTAGCGCACGCCCCCGGACGGGTCAATCTGCTCGGCGAGCACACCGACTACAACGACGGCTTCGTCTTGCCCACGACGATCCCGCAAACCTGCCGCGTGGAACTCGCCTTGAGCCGCGACCGCTCGCAACGGTTCTATTCCGCCGAACTGAATCAATTGGCCAAATATCACGAGGGAGACAAGAATCCGACCGGTTTTGCCCGCTACGTGATCGGCTGCATCCGCATGCTCCGGAAGATGGGCCAAATCCTGGCGCCGATCGTGCTCGCCATACGCTCCGATGTGCCGATCGGTGCCGGGCTTTCGAGCAGCGCCGCGCTCGAAGTCGCCGTGCTGCGCGGACTGCGCAAGCTGTTCAGGCTGAAACTCGACGATGTCGATATAGCCTTGATCGCTCAGCAGGCGGAAATCCAGTATGCAGGGGTGAATTGCGGCATCATGGATCAGATGGCGTCCAGCCTGGGCGACGCCTCGCACATGCTGTTTCTCGATACCCGTACCCTCGATCGCAGCCTCTTGCCCCTGCCGGAAGATTCCGAACTCATCGTCTTGGATAGCGGCGTGCCGAGGAGCCTGGCGACGAGCGCTTACAACCAGCGGCGCGCGGAATGCGAGGAAGCGGCCCGGCAGCTCGGAGTGAAAGCCTTGCGCGACATCGATGACGCTTCGGAAGTCGCGCATCTTCCAGGTCCTCTCGACCGGCGGGCCCGCCACGTCGTTAGCGAGAACAACCGGGTTCTCCGGGCGATCGAGGGAGTATCGGCCGCCGAATTCGGCGAACTGATGAACGCTTCCCACACGAGCCTCCGGGACGACTTCGAAGTCTCGATCCCGGCGCTCGATATACTGGTGGAACTGTTACAGCAGCACCCCGAAGTTTACGGAGCAAGACTCACCGGAGCGGGATTCGGCGGAGCCTGCGTCGCCCTGGCTGCAAAAGGCGCCACCGACGCGGTCAAATCCGACGTGCTGGCGGCCTACGGAAAACAGGGACAGAAAGGAAGCGTGCTGGTTTAAGAAGATCACCCTTTCCGAACGGCATTCGATGCGGTCCTTTTCCTTCGGAAGGCGTCGGCGCGTTACCACGCTTCTTTCCGCTCCATTCAAGCTCCTAAAGCACCGGGAATCGTCATCGGCTCGGCTTATCAGGCATAATGCCCGCCAGAAAACCAGCCCGCGAGAACCCGACCATGCAGATTTTCCGCACCAAGAGAACCACAACGGACGATTTCCAGGACAGTGGACTGAGACGCTGTCTGAGCGCAATGGATCTGACCTTCCTCGGCATCGGCGCCATCATCGGCACCGGCATCTTTGTACTGACCGGCATCGCTGCGGCGACCCAAGCGGGACCGGCGGTGATTATTTCCTTCGTGATCGCGGGTTTCGCCTGCACATTCGCGGCATTGGCCTATGCCGAGCTCGCCTCCAGCGTCGGCGGATGTGGCAGCGCCTACGGATACAGCTATGCGGCGTTCGGCGAACTGGCGGCGTGGATTATCGGCTGGGATCTGATTTTGGAATACGGGCTCTCGGTAGCGGCCGTGGCCAACGGGTGGTCCGGATATTTCAACAACGCCTTGACGGCTATCGGTTTCTCACTTCCCGATTACCTGACTCGCGGACCGGAGCTGGGCGGCATCATCAATCTTCCGGCCGCCGGTATCGTGCTGATTCTGATGGCGCTGCTGATCGCCGGCGTCAAGGAAAGCGCACGGCTCAATACAGTGATGGTTTTCGTTAAGCTGCTGACTATCGGCGTATTCATTTCGGTCGCGCTGTTCAACGTCGATCCTGCAAACTGGGATCCCTTCATGCCATTCGGCTGGTTCAATCATACGGCCGAGGGCAAACCGATCGGCATCTTGGCGGGAGCATCCATCGTTTTCTTCGCCTACGTCGGGTTCGATGCCGTTTCGACCGCCACGGAAGAAGCGCGCAATCCGAAAAAGGATGTGCCGATCGGCATCGTGACCGCGCTGGCTTTCTGCACCTTGGTCTATATCTTGGTTGCCGGCTTGCTGACCGCGGTCGTTCCTTACACTGCACTCAACGTGTCCTCTCCCGTGGCCCACGCGCTCCAGCTCTTGGGTTTAAACTGGGCCTCGGCCCTGGTGGCCACCGGCGTTATCGCCGGGCTCACCACGGTCATGCTGGTGCTCTACTACGCGCTTACCCGCATCATCTTTGCAATGGCCCGCGACGGACTCCTGTCTCCATGGTTTTCGACCGTGAACCGGAGAACTCAAACTCCGGTAAGGGTGATCGTCCTGTGCGGTCTGCTGATCGCATCCGTGGCCGGTTTGGTGCCCCTCAGCGAGCTTGCCGAACTCGTCAATATCGGAACGCTGTTCGCCTTCGTGCTGGTCTGCCTCGGCGTGATAATGCTGCGCATCACTGAACCCGACATGCACCGTCCCTTCAAGGCGCCGGCCAATCCGGTGCTTCCGGTACTCGGCGTCATCTCGTGCGGTGCGCTGATGCTTTTTCTCCCGGCAACGACTTGGTACCGGTTCGTGATCTGGCTAGGCATCGGTCTGATTGTCTATTTCGTCTATTCGGCACGGCACAGCAACCTCGCGAAACCAAAAGAAGCCCAAACCGATCAGGTATAACCCGGCATATCCAAGGACGTTGTGGATAGCCGCAGGGCGAAGAAAACCGGGCTACGCCGATATCATTGGCGATGGTCGGGAAGAGGTTGATGCGGACCGAATTTATGCCGTGAGGTATCGGTAGTCCAAACCAGCCTAACCCGACTCTTGGCCTTGTTCGCAACCGGTGGCGCAGGGCGCCGGACATCGGCTTGCCGCCCGGAAACAGGGTCGGGAGTCAGCTGTTGCCGCAGCGGTGCAGCGGTTTTCGGATCGCGGAACACGTAGCGATTGCGAATTCGGTCGTCGGGCAACTGACCTATAGGCAGCCCAGGTTGTCGCCGGCCTTGCCAATTCCGTGCGTCGTGCAAGAGCTGTGGCGGACGCATTGGCCGGTACACCGTGTCCGAATCGAAGCGGCCTGCTTCATCCACATCTCCGGAACTAAACGCCGCGGCTCGCGCCCTATCGAGATTCCGCTGATGCAGCCAGGCGCGCAACTCCTTGAGCCGTAGCCGCTCATCCTCGCTGAATTCGAGGTCGATATCATTGAAAGTGGCTGGTTCTATCGCCTCGGGCATATATTCATCCGGCTCCGGGCCGAATTTCTGCGCCGTAACCGGCCCGGAAAACGCCCACATAACGAGAAAGCTCCCGAGAGCTTTAATTGACCAATTGTTCACGATCATCCCCCCACAACAGATTATGTGAGTCTGCCCCTCGAGTAGGGCAAAACCTCTGGCCTTTGCCTAATCGAGCGGCGTACATCGGCCCGGTAGCGCCGCTTCGCCCTCCAGCCGCCGCAATCACTTATAGCCGTTTTTTACGCTGCCCCCAACTTGAATGTCATCCAGGTCTCCGAAAACGACATCCGTTTAAAGGATTCCGAGGCAAAAGCTTGGCCTCTAAGCGCACCGAGAATTTCCCGGCTAAATTCAAAGAACGGCACAGTTAAAACAAGAAATTGAGAATGACTAATAAAATAACGGCACCGAGCACGGCCGTCGCGAAGCTTACCAAAGATGTCGGACGCTCCACGCCCGGTTTCCCTCCGAATCCCATGCGGTCGGCAATCCAACCTCCAACAAAGGCGCCGATGACGCCCACTGCGATGTTGGCCAGCATTCCCATCTGATCGCCTCGCCCGACAATCAGGCTGGCTAGCCAGCCGGCAATCCCGCCGAAAATAATCCAAAGCAACATATCGCTACCTCCCTGTCACAAAAGCAAAAAATAACACAGCCATGTCGAGACTGTTCCCACGATATCCGTGTCCTGATACGGATCATCCCTCAATTTGGGCAATTTTTTCAGGGCATTGGTTCCATATGAGGCGTAACGGCCGTGATGATCCGCGACAAACGGATAGGCCGGGAGGCGCAAGACGTGCCGAGAACGGGGAGTCGCCATGAAGCCCGGCCGGGAGGACATCCTGCCTGCCCGACTTCCGGCTGAACTATTTTTTCGATTTTCCCTTGTCCGGGATAACGTCCGGGTAGAACAACTGCTGGCCGGCGACCTTGAAGTCGCCGATGGTTTTTTGCCCTTCGGCGCCCGTGACATAGTCGATGTACTTCTTGGCCAGCTTATAATTCACGTGTTTGTGCTTCTTCGGATTCACCGCCATGACATGATAGGGATTGAATAGCGCCGGATCGCCCTCGAACAAAGGCTTCACCGTCAATCTTCCCATGCTCGCGAGAAAGGTTCCCCGGTCGGTCAACGTGTAATACGCCTTGTCGTCGGCTATACGTAGCACGGCGCCCATGCCCTGCCCTACCGACAGATACCATTCGCCTTCGGGTTGCACGCCCGCTTTCCGCCACAGGCCTTTTTCCTTAACGTGGGTTCCCGATTCATCGCCACGGGAAACGAAACCCGCCTTGGCTTCCCCGATTTTCTTGAAAGCCTCGTCCGCGGTCTTCGCACTCTTGACGCCGGCGGGATCGGCTTCCGGGCCGACGATGATGAAGTCGTTGTGCATCACGGCCCCGCGGTCGACGCCGAATCCGGCCGCCACGAATTTCTCTTCCGCCTCGGGATCGTGCACGAAGACAATATCGACATCGCCGTTTTCACCGAGTTTCATGGCCTTGCCGCTGCCTACGGCAATCACGTCTATCCTGGCCTTGTGCTTTTTCTCGAACGGCGCATTGAGCACCGGCAGAAGACCGGTGTTCTCGGTACTCGTTGTGGTCGCCATTTTCAGTACCTGTTCCGCCAAAGCCGCCGGGGCAAGAACGGCGGAGGCGATCAGCCAGACAATCGGAGAGAGCTTTCTTGAAAGCATGGTGAATCCTTTGATCAAGCGCTGGTTAGAAACGCAGGAGGGTTTGGACATAGAAGTAATCCACGTCTTTCGGATCGGGCGCATTGGGAGCATCTTCCGCGAATTCGCCTTTGATCAGGCGCGCCCACCCGGATTCGAACGACACGTTGGACCGCGCATCCCAGCGCGCCGAGACTTCCACAAGGTGGCCAACAAAATCGCCGGAGCGGCCGGTCCTGTCCTGCAATCTCGCCGGCGTCCACTGATCCTTGTCCGAAGCGAGCCAGAACATCCGATGGGACACGAAAGCCGATAAGTCGCTGCGTGGATTGACGAACAGCCGGTAGCCCGGCGAATTGATGTTGCTTCGGGCGAAAGCGCCGAAAATGCCGGTGGGGCCGAATTCGAACCGGCGCGCCCCGTAGAGCGTGTCGAAACGCTGATTCTTACCGTCGTCGGGGTCTTCATCGCCCGTGGCATAGTCGTACTGCGCCATGAAGCGGGGCGACCAGGGCAGATTGAAGGTGTAACCCAAAGAGGCGTGTTGATACCAGGCTTCATGGGAAAGATCCCGCGTGTCCTTGGCGCGGGTCGTCGCCCGGGATTCGCCGACCTGGGCGACGGTCTCCACCTGCATGTCCCAGCGGCCTTTCGCCGGCGGCCTGAAAAAGCGGACGCCAGGCGTGAACAAACGACGGTTGACAGTGGCGCCGCTCGGACGATCCTTTTCGTGCAAGTGGAAGAGGTAGGCCTCTCCGTTGATGCCCCACATCAGATTGGAGGCTTCGAAAAACAAACCGGAGAAGTAGGTACGGTATTCTTCCTCATCGAAATCGTGTACCCCATCCAGCAGGTCCGCCTGATCGTTGGGAAGCCGGTTGACCGGCTGGGTGGCGAAAACGCGTAACTGCCATTTCCCGCCGCCGTCCCTCAAGCGGAAATTTACGCCGGTGAAGGCATTGATGGTATTGCGGAACACATTGCGGGCGACCAACCGGCGGCTGCCCAAATTCATGGTCTGCCGCCCCGCTTTGACTTCCATTCCGAGCCCGGAATCCAGCACATCCTCGTCGGACCAGGCGCCGTAAATCTGCACGAAATCCGCTTCGTTCACATGGGTGTTGTTTAGCGTCGAACCGTCGTCCGCACCGTATTCCCTGGCATCCAGAAATTCCGCACCAATTCGGAAAGGTTCGAAATTCGCATCCAAGAAGACACAAGTTTGCATAGGAATCTGCTGGTCGCCGCCCGAGGCTCCAGCGCGGAACTGTCCGTCCAGAACCTCATAGCGCGTGCGGTGCTCTACGCTCAGATTCAACCAGCCCGGCAAGCCTAACGCGTCATGCGCGTTATAAATGGGTCGCGCCGGCGCAGCGCCGGTCAGATAATCGTTCATTTGGCTGCCGAAGCAACTGAATGGCGGCTGGCCTGCGGTCTTCGGCATTTTTTCTGCTTGGTCAGCGGCGGCCGGGCTTCGGTGGGCGGCAAACCCCACCGTCAGAACAAGCACCCTTATTATTTTTATGCTGTTTCTCACGGAACATCCAGATTCTCAATCTTCTATGAAATTACAACATAAATATGCAATACAACCAACACCGGGACACTACCGAAATAACGTGTAAAATCGAGCGCTTAGATTTGTAAGCCCACGCAAATCAAGTCGAACTCTTGCAGGATTCTTCGGCCAAAATAGTGTGGAATTGCAACGCCTGCACCGGTCAAAATCACAAGCTCCAGACATAGCCCATGTCTTCCAGCAAACGGAAAGGTCAAATCTTGAAATTTCAGGAACAGCGCGCGCGGAACGCCATCGTGTACAATTTGCCTTTCAGCAACGTGGATGTCTCTTCAGCGCCCCCTATCATGCTTTCCTTTATCCGCCGCTTGAAGCAGAGTTACGAAAGTGTTTTGAAACACGTCCCGCCGGATGACGAGGCGCGCTTTCTGGAATTGCGGAGAAATTTGCAGTCCGTAAGCTTCGGCGAAGCCGTACTGGAAAAAGGAGAATTGAATCGACTACAGAAGGATCATCCGCTACAGATTGCCGTTCTGGGTCCGACCCAGGCCGGAAAAAGCTCGGTCATCAATTGGCTGCTCGAAAGGAAACTCGCCGAAGTCAGCCCGCTCGCCGGTTTTACCGTTCATCCCCAGGGTTTTTGCATCAATCTCCAGTCCGACCACTTGGATTGGATCGACGGCTATTTCCGGCATTACCAACGCTGTCCTCGGGATACCTTGCCGGCCGACCGCTACGACTGCTTTGCGTTAGCGGAAACCGCTGCCGACGTGCGGCATTCGTTGACCGGGACCGTGCTCTGGGATACGCCGGATTTCGATTCCGTCGATGCGGAGGATTACCGGGAAGCCGTCCTTCGCGTGGCGGCCTTGGCCGACGTGGTCTTACTGGTATTGAGCAAGGACAAGTACGCCGATTTGTCCGTCTGGGAACTGATCGGTCTGCTGGAGCCGCTGTCTCAGCCCACGGTGATTTGTCTGAATAAGATCGAGAAAGCGTCGTACCGGACTTTAGTCGGATCTCTCCAGGAGAAATGGCGAAATGCCCGTCGGGACCCGCCTCCGCCCGTCATTACCGTCCCTTATCTGGAAGATATGCAAGTCGACGATTTCGCGCATTTGCGCGATGAGCGCGCGCAGCTTTTGGGCGCTGTAGACAGGGCGATCCGGGGAGTCCGTCGCGAGCAACATGCGAAGAACGCCAAATATTTCATCAAGGCCCATTGGCAGAACTGGCTGGCACCGGTCAAAGCCGAGCACAGCCTAAAGGCCGAATGGCGCACTTTAGTCGATGAGGCGGTCCGCGACAGCCTGAATCTTTACAAGCGGGACTACCTCAACCATCCCCACCATTACGAGACGTTTCAACGCGCGCTGGCGGAACTCCTGACCCTGCTCGAGATTCCCGGCTTGGCGGGCACGCTCCTGACGGCGCGCAAGATCGTCACGTGGCCGGTACGGCAGCTTGTCAGGCTCGGCCAAGCCGTCGGCGGCCGGCGGCGGCAGGGCGCCAGCGGCGAGGCTGCGATTCTGCACCAGGCGGCGGAACATCTGTTCATCCGCATCAGCGAGACCATTCTCCTGAAGCGCGACGACGATCCGTCCCGGCAAGCTTGGTGGAAAGAGATGGGCGGACTGCTCAGAAGCACAAGACCGGTCCTGACGAACCGCTACGCATTGGCTGTCGACCAATACACCCAGGCGTTTCAACCGGAGATCGAGAAAACGGCGCACAGTCTGTACGATCGCCTGCGGGAACATCCCGCGGTCTTGAACGGCCTGCGAGCCACCCGCGTGACCACCGACGCTGCCGCGCTGGCCGTGGCCCTGCATACGGGCGGCATCGGCGTGCAGGATTTCATCATCGCACCGGCCATGCTCTCACTGACGACCATGCTCGCCGAGAGCGCCCTCGGGCGTTACATGAACAAAGCCGCGGCCGACCTTAAGCAGAAGCAGCTCGAAGCCGTGGAAAAATTATTCGACAGGACCGTTCATGCCTATTTGATCGGTCTGTCGGGGCAAATGGACGCCTCCCGCCAGTTCAACATTTCCCCCGAGGCCATCGAGTCGGCCGAAACGCAACTGGTCTGAGCTATGCAAATACCCTTCGAACAACTGTTGACGACCGCACGGGGCTGGGCGGAAAAAGCCTCTGCCGAAGGCTGGCTGACGTCGCGGGATGTCCATGCGCTCAGCGACTTGGACACTCGTACGCCCGCGGCCTTGTTCGAAGCCGGCACGCATCGCCCCTTGGTCGCGGCTTTTTTTGGCGGCACTGGCGTCGGCAAGAGCACGCTGCTGAACAGGCTTGCGGGCCAAGCCATCGCCCGATCCGGAGTCGAACGGCCGACTTCGCGGGAAGTGTCCATCTATCTCCACGACTCGGTGAAGATCCAGCACCTTCCGAAAAACTTCCCCGTCGACCGGGTGCGCACGGCTTATCACCACGACGACCAGCGCCGGCAGATCCTCTGGATCGACATGCCGGACATCGACAGCACCGAACAAAGCAACCGGGACCTGGTGCTGGACTGGCTGCCCCATATCGATGTTTTGATTTACGTAGTCAGCCCCGAACGCTATCGCGACGACAAGGGCTGGCGATTGCTGCAGGCGCACGGCGGCGAGCACGCCTGGTTGTTCGTCATGAATCAGTGGGACCACGGCCATCCCGCTCAAATCGAAGATTTCGCCAAACTGCTGGCCAAAGCCGGTTTTAGAAACCCCATTTTGCTCCGCACCGACAGCCGCGAAATCGAAGACGAGCGAAAACCGGACGATTTTGAGACCTTGCAAGCCATCCTCCAGGATATGGCCGACCGCCACGTCATCCATCAACTGGAGATCCGGGCGGAAACCTTGCGCTTCGACGCGCTTCGGGAGGCCTTACAGACTTGCCTTGAAAAACTCGGCGACCGCAACGGCTATGCCGGCCTCGAACCGAATTGGTCCCACATTTGGCAAGAGACGGGCGACGACCTGGCGAAAGGCTTGGAATGGCCTATTCAAGAGGTCGCTCGCGCGTTCGTGACACATGAAGCCAGCTTGTTGCGCCGGCGCATCGATTTGACGAAATCCTCCGGCGAGAACGCTCAAACCGAAAAAGCACCGCCGGAATCGGTATTGTGGGACGACTGGGCCCAGAGCCGTTATCAGGATGCGCTGGACCGTTTGATCGTCGAAGCCGGCGAACGGGAGCTCGCCGTCATGCCGCTCAAGGTCCGATTGGATCAGATAGCCGGTGGAATAGGCCATGCCGTCCTCGCGGAAGGGCAGCGGTCGCTACGGCTGGCATTGGCCAATCCGGGAAACGTGCTGCAGCGTTTTTTCCTGAAACTTTCCGGCTTCCTGACGGTTTTATTGCCGCTGATTGCAATCGGCTGGGTCTCCTACCAAGTCGTGAAAGGCTACTACGAAAGCGCGCTTCATCACCTGGGCTATCTGGGAACCGATTTCGCCATACACAGCGTATTGCTCATCGCCCTGTCCTGGCTGCTGCCCTACTTCCTTTATCGGAAGCTGAAACCTTCGGCCGAGCGCGTCGCCGTCAAGGGACTGCGAGGCGGGATCGCGCTGGCCTTGGATCTGAGTGGCGACCGGGTGGTAGAACTGCTCCGGGAGATGGAGCAAAAACGACTAGCCCTGATGGAAGAGGGCCGCCGGATTGCCGAACTTTCATCGCCGACCCAGGTCCCCGCGGCCGTTCAGGGTTCGAAGCTGCTGGAACGGGTTCTTCCGGCATCCGCCCGCAAGCGCCAGAAAACTGTCAGCTAGCGCGTTTTTCACCGCGGTTTAGCGGTGTGGAGTGGGACGCCCCTCGCACACCCAAAATGTAGGCCGGAATAAGCCCTTCGACTGGGCTCAGGACAGGCTTCGCGTTTCCGGCATCCCGTGTTCGCCGGGAACGGCTATCGCCTTATCCCGGCCTACCATCGTAAATCGAGATCAGCGTGTAGGCCCGAATAAGCGAAGCGTTTCGGGCAGCACCGGGAACGACTGACGCCCCTTCGACAGGGCTCAGGATAGGCTTATCCCGGCCTACAATCCGTCATCTGGGCAATCGTAGATCGGCAATCCTTTGCCGACGAATGTGTTTGAGTTCGCTCAGCTTACTCCATGGCATCGAAGTAACTTTTGTCCACCCCGCATTCGGGACATACCCAGTCGTCCGGAATGTCCTCCCAGCGCGTGCCGGGAGCTATGCCGGAATCGGGATCGCCCAGTTCCTCGTCGTAAACATAACCGCAGGCGGAACAAATAAATTTTCGATATTGAGACATAGGGTAACGGCTCCATTAATTGATATTTTTATTTGGGCTAAGCCATCGTCCGGGCACCGGCATGTCCGGCAGCTCGCATTTTCAAGACTAGAGCGAGACGGCGGTCAGCCGCCTCCGATACCATCCAGGTATTTCTCTGCGTCGAGGGCCGCCATGCATCCCGAACCGGCCGAGGTCACAGCCTGTCGGTAAACGGAATCGGCTACGTCGCCCGCGGCAAAAACGCCCGGCACGCTGGTCACCGTCGCATTGCCTTCAAGTCCGCTCTTAACGACGATGTAACCGTCGCGCATGTCCAACTGGCCGGCGAATATTTCAGTATTGGGCGTATGGCCGATGGCGACGAATACTCCGTCCAGCGTCAAATCCCTGGTCGAGCCATTCTGCATACTCTTGATGCGAAGACCAGTGACGCCCGAGTCGTCACCCAGGATTTCGTCCACCACATGATTCCACTCAATGGTGACATTGCCGGATCGCGCGCGTTCCAGCAACTTTTCGGAAAGAATCTTCTCCGACCTGAATTTGTCGCGCCGATGCACGACGTTGACATGAGACGCGATATTGGCGAGGTAAAGGGCTTCCTCCACTGCCGTGTTTCCGCCTCCGATGACCGCCACGGGCTTGTTGCGATAGAAAAATCCGTCGCAGGTCGCGCAGGCCGAGACGCCCCTGCCCTTGAACGCCTCCTCGGATGGCAGACCCAGGTAGCGGGCGGAGGCCCCAGTCGCGATAATCAGGGCATCGCAGGTGTACACGCCGGAATCGCCGGTCAGGCGGAACGGACGGGACGACAGATCGGCCGTATGAATGTGATCGAAGATGATCTCGGTCTCGAAGCGTTCGGCGTGGCGGCGCATGCGGTCCATGAGATCGGGCCCCTGAAGCCCCTCGGGATCGCCCGGCCAATTGTCCACCTCGGTCGTAGTGGTCAATTGTCCCCCCATTTGGATACCGGTGACGAGAACGGGTTTCAGGTTGGCTCGCGCCGCGTAGACGGCGGCGCTATATCCGGCCGGACCGGATCCCAAGATCAACAACCGGCAATGTCTTTGTTCGGTCATGTGCTCCTCGGTTGATGGGTTGTCGCAACAACAAAAATACCAAGTATGACGATAAGTTTTTGGGGCGTAAAGCCCGGCTCTTGATTAAATCACGCCGATTTTGAACAATACCCCGGTCATTTATTTATTTGATTTGGTGAGAATTTTGTCGCATTTTTACAAAAAGCTCACGATCGGTCAGGATCTGGGCTCGGTACTGGTCAGAGGGCTGCGCGAAGCAGCCTTTTTGATTTACCTGGCAATTTCGCTGTTTTTCCTGATCTCCCTCACGACCTTCGACCTGGGCGATCCGGGCTGGTCCCATAACGGTACGGGCAAAGCCATCGCCAACGGCGGCGGCGCCGTCGGGGCTTGGCTCGCGGATTTCTCCCTCTCCCTGCTCGGAATCACGGCTTTCCTGTTTCCTTTTCTGCTGTCCGGCTACGGCTACTCCATCTACAAAGGCCCCGCATCGGAAGAACCGTCGAGCGCCGCGAATTACCTGCTTCGCTGGTTCGGTTTCGGGGCGGCGATGGCGGCAGGGGCTGCCTTGGCCGATATTCATGTGCTCCGCCCCCCGCTTTCCCTCCCGGAAACCAGCGGCGGCATTCTGGGCCAGGAATCGGCCGGGTTATTGACCGGAGCGTTCGGCACAACCGGCGCCACCGTATTGCTCGTCTCGTTTTTTTTGGCGGGCATTTCGCTTTACACCAGCCTCTCTTGGCTGGGCTTGCTGGACACGGTGGGGAAAGGCGGCTTGGCCGTCGCCAACGGCTTTTTCGCCGTTTTCCGGGCGCTTGCCGGAACTCCGGCGCCGGAGACGCAGAGTGAGGCGAGCGAATTCCGGGCAGACGTACCGAGAGATAGGACCAAGCCCAAGCGAATCGAGCCGACGGTCAAGCGAAAAGCCCAACCTGCCGAAATCAAAGACGTCAAAGAAACCAAAGAACCGGACAGATTCCGAAAAGCCGCGAAACCGATTACCCTGCCCCTCGTCAACGAGGGAGAGCTGCCGCCTCTCAATCTGCTCAACAGCATTGCTCCGAAGATCAAGGGCTACTCCGACGCCGCCTTGGAGGAGATGTCCCGGCAAGTCGAGACGATCCTCGATGATTTCGGCGTGGAGGTCCAAGTCACGGACGTCCATCCCGGCCCCGTTATCACGCGGTTCGAAATCCAGCCGGCCGCCGGCGTCAAAGTGAGCCGGATCAGCGGACTGGCGAAGGACCTGGCGCGGGCCTTGTCCGTCACCAGCGTCCGGGTGGTCGAGATCATCCCCGGCAAGTCGGTGATCGGCCTCGAAATCCCCAACGAGGAACGCGAAACCGTACTGCTCCATTCGGTGATATCGTCCGAGCATTACCAGCACTCCGGCTCGCCCTTGACCCTGGTGCTCGGAAAAGACATCGGCGGACAGCCGGTGGTGGCGAATCTCGCGCGCATGCCTCACCTTCTGGTGGCCGGCACCACCGGCTCCGGCAAATCGGTCGCCGTCAACGTCATGATTCTCAGCATGCTGTACAAGGCCTGCGCGGACGAGGTTCGCCTGATCATGATCGATCCCAAGATGCTGGAACTCTCGGTGTACGAGGGCATTCCCCATCTTTTGACCCCGGTCGTAACCGACATGAAGGAAGCCGCCAACGCCCTCCGCTGGTGCGTGGCGGAAATGGAGCGGCGCTACAAGCTGATGTCCATGCTGGGTGTCCGGAATCTCGCGGGTTTCAACCAGAAGGTTACCGAGGCCATCGAATCCGGCAAGCCGATCCGCGATCCCATGTGGTCCGCCGATCAGGCCTTGATGGACGAGGAGCCCCCTACTCTAACGCCGCTGCCCTACATCGTCATCGTCATCGACGAACTGGCGGACATGATGATGATCGTGGGCAAGAAAGTGGAGGAACTAATCGCCCGTCTGGCGCAGAAGGCGCGCGCCGCCGGACTGCATTTGATTCTGGCTACCCAGCGGCCGTCCGTGGACGTTCTCACCGGCTTGATCAAGGCCAACATCCCGACCCGAATCGCCTTCCAGGTGTCGTCGCGGATCGATTCGCGCACCATCATCGACCAAGGCGGCGCCGAAGCCTTGCTGGGCAACGGCGACATGCTCTACCTCCCCCCCGGCACGGGGCTGCCGGTGCGCGCGCACGGCGCTTTCGTGTCCGATCAGGAAGTGCACAACGTGGTCGAGTTCCTGAAACGGACCGGGCGCGCCAACTACATCGACGAGATCACCCGGTTCTCCGAGGACGGCGGCGATTTTTCCGGCGTCAAGTCTCCCGGCGGCGACGGGGAAGAGCTGGACGCGCTGTACGACGAGGCCGTGCGCTTCGTCACCGAGTCCCGCAAGGCGTCGATTTCCAGCGTACAGCGGCGATTCAAGGTGGGCTATAACCGCGCGGCGCGGATGATCGAGGACATGGAGAAAGCCGGCATTGTCGGCGCCGCCGAAACGAACGGAAGCCGCGAGGTATTGGCTCCGCCGCCGCCCGAACTTTAAGGTCCGGCCCGAGCCTCTTGACTTGTTGCTCAATTATCTTTGGGTCGGCTTTTTCCTGACGGCCTTTCTGTCCGGGCTGGTACAGTGGATGTGGTTGGGCGATGCGGAGATATTCGCCCGCCTCATGCAGGCGGTGTTCGACAGCGCCAAAGCGGCTTTCGAGATTTCCCTGGGACTGACCGGAGCCTTGGCCTTTTGGCTGGGGATTCTCCGGGTCGGCGAGCGCGGCGGCTTTCTCCGGTTGCTCACCCGAGGGCTGACGCCTTTACTCCGGCGCCTGATGCCGCAGGTTCCGCCGGATCATCCGGCCATGGGCGCCATGGTGATGAATCTCTCGGCGAACCTGCTGGGCCTCGATAACGCCGCCACGCCGCTCGGCATCAAGGCCATGCAGGAGCTGCAAAGCCTGAACCGGCAGCCGGATACCGCCACCAACGCCCAGATCCTGTTCTTCGTCATCAATGCTTCGTCCATCACTTTGTTCCCCGTGTCGATTCTGGTATTTCGGGCACAGATGGGCGCGGCTCATCCGGCGGACGTCTTCATTCCCATCGTGATGGCGACGTTTTGCTCCACTTTCGCCGGATTCGCGAGCGTCGCTCTCCGGCAACGCATCGATCTTCGCGATCCGGTCATCTTGATCTATTTAGCCGGATTCATGCTGGCCGTTGCGGGACTGACATTTTATTTCGGCGGCATGAATCAGGACGATATGCAGCGAAACTCCGCGGCTTTCAGCAACCTGCTGCTGTTCTCCTTGATCGCACTGTTCTTGGCCGGCGCCATTTACCGACGGGTCAATGCTTACGAAGCTTTCATCGAAGGCGCGAAGGAGGGGTTTCACACGGCGATCACCATCCTGCCCTATCTTGTGGCGATGCTCGTCGCCATCGGAGTACTGCGCGCGAGCGGACTGCTCGAAGCCATCATGTCGGGGATGCGGTCCCTTTGCTATTTAATCCAGGTCGATGCGCGCTTCGTCGATGCCTTGCCCACGGCATTGATCAAGCCGTTCAGCGGCAGCGGCGCCCGCGCGATGATGTTGGATAGCATGCGCACCTATGGCGTCGATTCTTTTCCGGCGCGCCTCGCCACCATCATTCAGGGCAGCACCGAGACAACTTTTTACGTTCTTGCGGTCTATTTCGGAGCGGTCGGTGTCAAAAACGTGAGATATGCAGTAGGCTGCGGGCTTCTGGCGGATCTGGCCGGAGTGCTTGCGGCCATTGTCATTACCTATCGATTCTACGGTTAGCGGAACATCATGCGCGTCAACTTGAAAGCCTTAGGCTGCCGCCTCAACGAGGCGGAACTCGAAACCTGGGCGCGGCAACTCCAACGGGAGGGCCATCGCATCGTCGATGACTCCGAGGAGGCCGATCTCGTAGTGCTCAATTCCTGTGCGGTTACGCAGGACGCCGTGCGAAAGTCGCGGCATCTGATACGCCGGACGGCAAGGGAAAACCCCCGGGCTAAGCTCGTGCTGAGCGGATGCTACGCCACGCTGAACCGTGAGGAAGCGGAGGGGTTGGGCGTCGATCTGGTCGTCGCCAATCAGGACAAGGGAAACTTGATCGATATCGCCAAGGACGAACTCGATCTGCCGATCATGCCGGCCTTTTCGACCGAACCCAGCGAGTCGGCAATATTCCGGCTCGGCCGGCAACGTGCATTCATCAAGGTTCAGGATGGGTGCCGTTACCGCTGCACGTTTTGTATCGTCACCGTAGCGCGGGGCGAAGAGCGGAGCCGGAACATCGAGGACATCGTCGGCGAGATCAACGACCTGCATGGCCAGGGCATTCAAGAAGCAGTGCTCACCGGCGTTCATCTGGGCGGGTACGGTAGCGACCTCGGCTACGGTCTCGATCGGCTGATTCGCGCCATACTCGAACGCACCGATATCCCGCGCCTGCGCCTGGGCTCCCTGGAGCCCTGGGATCTGCCGGATTCCTTTAGCGAGCTTTTCGAGAATCCGAGGTTCATGCCGCACCTGCATCTGCCGCTGCAAAGCGGCTCCGATTCGGTGCTGAGACGCATGGCGCGGCGCTGCAAGACGGCCGATTTCGCCCGGCTGGTGGAACAATTGCGGAAAGACGTACCGGATATCAATATCACCACCGACGTGATCGTCGGATTTCCCGGCGAAACCGAAGCGGAGTGGCGTGAGAGCTTAGCGTTTATCGAAGGGATGGGATTCGGCCACATCCACATCTTCGCCTATTCGCCCCGATCCGGCACCAAGGCCGCAGAGATGCCCGGCCATGTCCCCGCCGAAATCAAGAAGGCCCGCAGCCGTGCGCTGCACGAGGTCTCGGAAAGACAGAAGCGGGCGGGCCTCGAACAGTTTTTGGGCCGCGAATTTCCGGTGCTTTGGGAAACGGAGAGAACAGCGCCGGATAACAGCTTTGACGTTTTCGGGTACACGCCGAATTATCTGCGCGTGGCTGCCCGAGCGGAACCCGAGCGATCCCTGGCGAACCGGATAACCGCCGCTCGGCTGACGGTGATCGCCGATTCGGGCGATTATCTTTTGGCCAAACCGATATCCGGCTGATTCCCGGATTGTCCTTCCAGAAAATAAAGCGTGGCGCCGATCACGGCCGCCGGAGGTATCAGCACGTTCAGCACCGGCACGGTGAGCCCCAGCGTGACCAATCCGCCGAAGCCTACCACGCCGAACGGAAGCCTCTTCGCGATTCGGCGCTGCTCGTCAAACTCGAAACCTTGGGCTTCCAAGGGATAAGCCATATATTCCAGGGCCAGGAACCACGCGCTGAACGCTAGCCAGAGCAAAGGCGCGATGAGGTTGAGGCCCGGAATCAGAAATAGAATGAGCAGCGGGATGGCGCGGGCCAGGAAATACATCAGCCGCTTTGCCTCGGACAGCGAACCGCTTATCAACGCTTTACTGAAAGACCCTTCCGATACCGGCTCCGGCCGGCCTTTCATCAAAACGATCGTACTTTCCGCCAAGCGTCCGTAAAAAGGCGCTCCGATCAAATTGGCGAGCACCGTGAAGGTAAAGTACATGATGAGCAGAAAACTCAGGCCGAAAATGGGCCAAAGCAGCCAACGCAGGAAGTCCAGCCAGGCGGGTACCAGCCAGTTCATGAATACCGAGAAATAATGAATCCCGCCCGCCAGGGCTATTCCGTAGAGCACCAGGTTGATCAGGAGAGGAATCCATACGAGATGGCGCAGCCCAGGCCTCGCGAGCAAGCGAAGTCCGCGTAAGAGGCAGGCGGCGGAAAAATGCAGGTTGTTGAGTTTTTCAGTGTTCACTAGGCAACTGATTCGGTCAGATCCGGATAAAGAACAGTATGTAGGTATGTAGGTATGTAGGCCGGAATAAGCCTATCCTGAGCCCGGCCTACGGAGGAAGGGCTAAAGCTCCTTTTGCGTAAGTTCTGATACCGAATTCCGGAATTTGCGGAATGCTACGGCGCAGCATCGGAACAGGTCTTGAACAACGAGGGGTTCATGCCGTACCGGCTGAGCAAACGGTAGAACTCGGTCCGGTTACGCTTGGCCAGCTTGGCGGCCTGCGTCACATTGCCGTTGGTCATCTGCAGCAGCCGGATTAGATAGTTTCGCTCGAACTGCTCCCGGGCCTCCTGCAAGGACAGGAACGACGACGGTTCGTCCCTTAACGCCCGCTGCACCAGCGTCACGGGAATCAGCGGCGTCGAGGATAGCGCCACGCATTGCTCCACGACATTACGGAGTTGCCGCACGTTTCCGGGCCATTCGAAATTCACGAAGCACTCCATGGACTCCGGCGAAAAACCTTTGACCCGATTGCCGTACGTTTCCGCAAGATCCCGCAGGAAATGCATCGCCAACAAAGGAATATCCTCGGGGCGCTTGGATAAAGGCGGCAACATCAAGGTGACGACGTTGAGCCGGTAATAAAGGTCCTCGCGAAAATTCCCTTCCGCCATGGCCTTGTCCAAATCCGCATGGGTCGCGGAAATGATTCGCACGTCCACCGGTTCGTCATCGGTGGCGCCCACCGGGCGCACCTTCATTTCCTGAAGCGCGCGTAGCAGCTTGGCCTGGAACGACTTGGGCATATCGCCGATTTCATCCAGAAACAAGGTACCGCCGTCCGCGGCCCGGAAGAGCCCTTTGTGATCGCGGGTGGCGCCGGTAAATGCGCCTTTGCGATGGCCGAAAAGTTCGGATTCGAAAAGATTCTCCGGAATCGCACTGCAATTGACGGCCACAAATGGCCCATCCGCCCGCGTGCTGGCCTCGTGAATGGCGCGCGCGAGCAACTCTTTGCCGGTACCGCTCTCCCCGCCGATAAATACGCTCGCCTTGCTCTGCGCGACACGATTGGCTTGGCTCAGCAGTTCTTCCACGAGAGGGCTCTGGGTGATGATGTGTTGCCGCCAGGCCTCCTGGTCGACGGTGACACCGCTGGTGAGCCCGATCCGCATGGCTTCGTTGACCAGCTTGACCAGTTCGTTCTTGTCCACAGGCTTGGACACGAAGCCGAAGACGCCCCGCTTGGTCGCACTCACGGCATCGCTGATCGTGCCGTGGGCTGTCATGATGATGAAGGGCAGTGTCGGATATTGCTCATGGAGGACGTCGAACAGCGCCAGGCCATCCATGCCCTCCATGCGCAAGTCCGTCACCACCACATGGGGGCGGAACACGGATACCCGCGAAATGGCTGCCGGTCCGCTATTCACGGTTTCCAGCTCGAATCCAGCCGCGGTGAGGCGCAGGGCCACCAGGCGCAACAGATCCGGATCATCGTCCACCAATAGGACACGTTTACGTGCGGTATTCATAGGATTATTGTCCGACACCTGGTTCGTCTAGACTCTGCTCGATGGCCTTGAGCGCATCCAGCTTCTCTTGAAGGTCTTTCAGCTCGCTCTCTTGGGTTTTCAGCTGCCGGTGCACTTTCTTTTCTTTCGATACGGTGTGAGACGCCTGGCGCTCCGAGTTTTTGCGCTTCTCGATCTCGTTGTCGAGACGGCTCAGAATTTCCTTCTGATAAATCAACAACGCCTTAAGACGCTCGTCCTGCAGTTCGGCCAAAGAGGCGTCCACGATTCCGGCGGTACTGCGGATGTCGCCGCACACCTCCGTAGCCGCCTGCGCAAAGAAAAGATGCAGACGTACGCCCAAGCTTCGATCCGCTTGATAGCGCTGCAACAGCTGCTGGCATTCGGAAAACCGATCGGCCGGGGACAAGCGGGCAACGTAGCCGGCAAAATGGAGGAGATCCTCGAACGCATAGCTGGCATATTTCTGTTCGGGCTTATGGGGTGCGGCGTCAGCATGCTCCTTGCTCCTGAATCCTGCGCAACCCGTGATAGCAAACAGCACAATCAGAGCTGTAGCGCGGGTGGGGAATTTCATCTATTGCTTAATCTAGCCGTAAAGGTATTTGCACCCGAATGCGGGCGCCTTTTTTATCCGAGCGGGGCTCCAAGGCTTCAACCTTGCCATGATGACCGGAAACGCATTCACCGACAATGGCCAAACCCATGCCCGTGCCCGCGACACCGTCCTTGCGGGCGGCCTTTCCCTGAAAAAACGGCTCGAAAACGTGCTTGCGCTCGTCAGGTTCTATACCCGGGCCGTCATCTTCGACCTCCAACTCCATGTGGCCGCCATTGTGACGAAGCGTCACGCGAATCTCGCCGCCGATAGGCGAGTATTTAACTGCATTTGACAGCAGATTATCAACAACGGTACGTAACTGGTCCGGATTTCCGTCGATTTCAACCGACCGCAATTGATCGGTCAACTCGATGGACTTGGTGCGCAACCGAATCTGGTAATCCTCGATCAGTTCTGATACGAGCTTCCCCATATTGACTGTTTCCCGAAGCAACGCGCCGGGGCGGGTATTGACTTGGCTGTAATTGATCAATTCGGCAATCAGCGTATCCAGCTTCTGGGTATTGCTGACCACGATCTGGGCGATCTCACTCTGTTCGGTGTTAAGTTCCCCGACCACTTCATCCGCCAATAGCTCGGTGCCTTCATGGATGGTTGCCAAGGGAGTCTTGATTTCGTGAGACACATGACGGATGAATTGCTGCTTGCCCTCCTCGAGAGCCCGGAGCCGGCTGCGCAGCCAATCCAGCCGTTCGCCCAGATATTCCAAATCCTTCGGTCCGGTCACCTCGATCGGCCGAATGAGGTCGCCGGCTCCGAGTTTGCGTATCGCGCGGTCCATCTGCCGCACCGACCGGATGATGAAAAACGTTACAAACGAAATCAAGACCACCGAGACGGGCAGCAGAACCGACGATTCCTGTAACATGCGGCGCTGAACCGCATCGGACCTGCTCTCCAAGTTGTCGACTTCGAAGTCCACAATCTCCGAAAAACCACGGGCGAGATTCCGTGCCTTCAGATTGAGTGCCGAAAACATCTCATCGGCCTTTTCCAGGCGGACTTTTCTAATGCCGTCCCGCAGCTCGCGTGTCGCACCGGAACGACGGCTATTGGTTTTCTCGGACCTTGCCGCCGACTCATTTGAAATCGTTGAAACATGCTGGTAGATCGCGCCCTCGTCGACCGAAAATTGCTGGAGCTGAGCGACCAACGCGGAGTCGTCCGTCAGACTCAAAAGATTACTGATCACCTCGCCGAAATCCCGGTGAACCGCCTCGAAAGCCAGGCGGCTCGCCGAATCCTCCAAAACCATGAGCCGCTTGGCCTTGCGCTCGAAATCGGTAAGCTTCTCGCGAAGCATTTCCTTTTTCTGGCTGATTTGGGCCACCCGGTAAGCCGTCTTTTGGGAGGAAACCGCCAATTCTTTGACCGCCGTCACCGCGAATACCAAGGCAAGCACCAAGGGCAGTATCGCCACCGTAAAACCGACAAGGATCAGCTTCCTGAGCGATATCGCCCGGAGTAGATTGAAAAAGATCAGCATGAATTGTTAGCTGGAATTCCGACCGTAGTCGAGTGCGTTTCTTAAAGTCTCTGCCAGAAGGGGGGCCAAGAACACGACGTTCGTGGCATGGAGAATACTGTCGCTGCTGCCGATCTCCGAAACGCCGCTCTGCAGCAGCTTATCGACGGCATCGTCGACAAATAACGGGTGCGTCACCAGCACGCCGACTTTCTCAACCCCCTGTGCGCGCAGCTTGGCGACGGCTTCGACCAACGTCGTGCCGGTACTGGCCACATCGTCAATCAGCACCACGCTTCGCCCCCTCACCTGAAAATCGGGCGTCTCCACGGAGACCGCCCTGTCGCCGAAGCGTTGCTTAACGGCGATAGCGAAGGGAAGCCCACACTCCTTCGCAACGGCGCTTACCCATTGCTCGGATTCGGCATCCGGCCCCACTAGCAACGGTTTATCGGACCGGTCCGAGAGATAACGCGCAAACAGCGGAGCGGCCGGTACGACGATCGAATTTCTCGCCGGAACCGCTTCTTCGAGCCGGCTGATGCGGTGCAAATGAGGGTCGACGGTCACGACGTCCTCAAACAATTCCGCTAGAAATCCCCCGATTATTTTTTGACTAATGATCTCACCCGGTCGAAAGGCACTATCCTGGCGCATGTAACACAAATATGGCGCTACCAGAGACACTCGTTTGACACGTTGGTTCCGCAGCGCGCGAGTCACCAGCAGCAGCTCGACCAATTTGTCGTTGGGATTTGGGAGACTGCGAAATACGACGACATGCTCGTCGCTTACCTCCGGCAAGGTCACCTTGCTTTCGCCGTCCGGAAAACGGTGCATGCCGACTTCGTCGTACCGGGCATCCAGAGCCTCCGCCACTGCCATGGCCTGAAGGCGGGAATCGGGAAATCCTAAAATCATGGTCAAAATTCCACGTAAATCTTAGGTATTTTATCGAACTCGCCCAATTCATAACCCGTACGCTGACGAACGAAATCGCAGGCAAAATCATAGTTCGACGGAAATTCCGCGTGAATGCGGTAAAGCACTTCGCCTTTTTCCACCTTATCCCCCAGCTTCTTTAACAAATCGACGCCGGCGCCCTTCGATATCGGCGCTCCGGCCAAGCGTGCGGCATGGGCGAGAAAAAAATTGTCGATATTGGCCACTGCGCCCGAGCGTTCGGCACATACCTCGTAAGTCAGCTTGCCCAGTTCGAATTTTCGCTCTTGCATACCTTGTGCCTGAATAATGCGGTTCATCTTTTCCAAGGCCCGGCCCGACTCTAAAATTTCTCGGGCGATGGCATAGCCCCGGCCGCCGCGCACATCCGGGTCGAACTCGATGATGCGTCCGGCCAGCCTAAGAGCCTTTTCCCGCAAATCGGCCGGAGCACGCGGGTCGTTCTCCAGCACCTGCATCACGTCGCGCACCTCCAAAACCGGCCCGATGCCGCGACCAACGGGCTGCCGGCCGTCTGTGATCACGACCTCCAAATAAAGTCCCAAGCGGTCGCCGACGTACTCGAAAAGCTTGCGCAACTGCATCGCGTCGCGCATGTGCCGGACTTTGGCGGTCGGCCCCACCGGGATATCCAGCAGCAGATGCGTCGCGCCCGCCGCGAGCTTCTTGGACAGAATCGAAGCGACCATCTGGCCCTGCGAATCGATTCCCAGAGGGCGCTCCACCGAGATCAGCATGTCGTCCACAGGCGCCAGGCGCGTCGTTCCGCCCCATACCAGACAGCCACGCTCGACGCGGACCAGCTTGTCCAGGCTTTCCGGCAAAAGATCGATACGCGCCAGAACCTCCATCGTGTCCGCCGTACCGGCGGGCGATGTGATGGCACGGCTCGATGTCTTCGGAATCAAGGTGCCGTGCGCCGCCACGATGGGCACGACCAGCATGGATGTCCGGTTGCCGGGAATGCCGCCGATGCAATGCTTGTCCGCCACCAAGGGTTCGTTCCAGTTGATGCGGCTCCCGGTTTCGAGCATCGCCTTGGTTAAGAGCAGCACTTCATCCCGATCCAGGCCGTTTTGGCCGGTCGCCACCAGAAAAGCCGCCATCTCCATTTTCGAGTAGCGGCTTCTCGCGATATCGCGCGTGATGGAAATATAGTCGTCGTAGCTCAGGCGTTCGCCGCCGATCTTGCGGCGTACGGCATCCATGGACCCCGGCGGCTCCGCCTGCGCGACCCGGACGTCATGCCCCTCTTCCGCGCGCAATTGGCTGAAGGCTTGCTCGGAAAGCCCCAACTCATCGGGATTGACGATCTTGTCGTCATCCACCACGTTCAGCACGGCCTCGATCCGCTCGCCGTTGCAAAAGACCTCGATCTTGGCGAGAGCCTGGAAACCTTCCGCCCGGTAAACCGAACACTCCCGATGCAGATAAGCGACATTCTCCCGATACGTGTCGATGGCGATGCGGCGTAGCTTAAGCCGGTAGCTGATGTGATTGTCGCGGAGATCGGATGCTGTTTCGGTCATAGGTCCGAAATCATTCTCGAAAAACACCTAATTTTTATTGAAGAAGCTGGATTGTTTATCACAAATAGCCCTTAAGCCTTAAAATAGCACGTCACTCGTATTCAGTCGTCCGTCACGTCCACCTGCCGCTTATTCCCGACATGCCCGCCGCCTTTTTCTATCCGATAACCTCGATTGCGGCCTTGCTCGCTTTTTGGCAAGCCGCAGCAATCGTCTCCGGATCGCCGTTGTTGCCGTCTCCCCTCGACGTATCCACGGTATTCCTGTCCGAAGTCCGCTCCGGAGAGCTGCCGTATCATCTCGGCGTAACGCTGGCGCGGCTGGCCGTCAGCTTCGGCCTGGCCATGAGCATGGGTACTGCCCTAGGCATTCTTCTGGGCCGGCACGAAAAGCTGGACCGCTTTTTCGACAGTTGGCTCGTGTTCTTTCTGAACATCCCGGCCCTCGTGACCATTATCCTGTGTTATGTCTGGTTCGGTCTGGTGGAAAGCGCCGCCATCGCCGCCGTGGTGATCAACAAGCTGCCCAATGTCATCGTGACCTTGCGGGAAGGCACGCGAACGCTGGACCGGGACCTTTTGGAAATGGCCGAAGCGTATCGGTTCGGCCGGTACAAGACTTTGCGCCACGTCATCTGGCCGCAGCTCTATCCGTTCTTCATCGCCGCCTCGCGTACCGGACTCGCGCTGATTTGGAAGATCATCCTGGTCGTGGAGCTTCTCGGACGCAGCAACGGCATGGGTTTTCAATTGCACCTGTTCTTCCAAATGTTCAACGTCTCCGCCATCCTCGCCTACACCATCGCCTTCGTCATCGTCATTCAATTTATCGAGATCGGCATCCTCAAACCGCTCGATCGCCACGCCAAACGGTGGCGCCGATGACCGCGATTCAGATCGAGATTGCCAGAAAAGCCTACGGGCCCAAGGGAGAAGCGGGCGCGCCCGCGATCCTCCAAGATTTATCGATCACGCTCGGAGCCGGCGAATTCGCCTGCATCGTCGGCCCGTCGGGTTGCGGCAAGACCACGCTGCTCAATATAGCAGCCGGACTGGACCGGGATTACGAAGGCGCCGTTCGAATCGGAACCGGCACAGGCGACGCGCACATCGGTTATGTCTTTCAAAACCCGCGGCTTATTCCCTGGCGCACGGTGCGGGAAAATATCGAGCTGGCCCTGCCGAAAGAAGCCGATCCCGCCTATCTCGACCATCTTTTCGACGTGGTCGGTCTCGCCAACGCGCAGGATGTGTACCCGGAACGGCTGTCCCTCGGCATGAGCCGCCGCGCGGCCTTAGTGCGGGCCTTCGCCGTCAATCCCGACCTGCTGCTCATGGACGAACCGTTCGTGTCGCTCGACCCACCCACGGCCCGCCGTGTCCGCGAATTGGTGATAGCGCTATGGCAAGAACGTCCGCACACGGTGCTATTCGTCACCCACGACCTCCGCGAAGCGATCGAACTGGCGGACCGGTTGATCTTTTTATCGGCACGTCCGGCGTCGGTGATTGGCGACATTCCCGTGGATATTCCGCGCGCGGAACGAACCGAAGCGTCGATAGAATCGTTTCGGCAGAGGCTTTACTCGGATTATCCGGTTATTCGGGTGTTGCTTTAGAGGATTATCAATTGTGCGCCGCCGGCCGATTGCCTGCCGGCGCTTTGATCTCCTCATCCCAGCCATCTTCCAGAGGGAGAATGAGCAAAATGCGTAAGTTCTGAGAGATATATGGGCAGCGTGGACCGGGCGGAGATCAGAGCATCATTCGGAGCTGAAAGACTTCGATTTCACTTCGTTTCCTCCACGCTACTCGCTGGGTTTCGTGCCTCAATCCAGCCTACCGCACTAAACCCATTCCTGTTTTGCTAGAACTTTGAGGATCGGCCTGGCAAGTGACCCCCCGTTTTTTCAACGCCCTGTTTCACTTGATCGTCTACTGTAAGCTTGGATAAGGACGCCAAGTAGAGCATTACTGAAACCGGAACGAGGAAAGTCGGAATCAGCACCAACGGAAACATAGTGATGAGTTCGTTGGGTAGATAAAAAGCGAAACGTTGCAAGGAAGATGGGGAAGTCATAAACCCCATTCCGACGGCCACGGCGAGATCAACAAGCCCGAAGATATTCCAGGCGTAAATCCAGTCTCTATTTTCGCGCGGTCCTCGGGCGTACGCGAGCGCGACAAAGGGTGCGAAAATGCCGACGAGCATGTCGCCTAAACCTGCCGGCCACGCGAACAACCCCGGGAGCTTACCTGAGGCATAAAGAATTAAAAAAATCACTCCCAATGCTCGATAAACCTGAATGCCTACAAGCCAATGCTGAGGCACGACGCCAATCAGTCGTCGCACGGTTGGTGACCGGTAGAACAATAACACGCCGATAATAATGGGCACGAAAATGCCATATTGGATCGTCGGGATGCGATCAGAGGCGGCATGGTAGGCACCTAACAATGCGAGCATAACCGCTACGACAAACCAGCCGATTATACCGGCACTCACAGTTCTAATGGTCCGATCGCGCTCGTGTGTAGACCAATCGGCCTTGATTAGGGAATCGCGTAATCCAAGCAGAATCGCGGCAATGATGCCGAAACTTCCGGTTATGACATAGTATGGAAGATATGCGGGGATGGTCATCCTTAACCTCCGATGTAAGCTTAAAAATTAGATTACGAATCGAAAGCAACCGTTCAATAGCCGTTTAGGAGATGACCGTCTCATTTACTACCCAGATGTTGAAGCAAGTAGTATTGATTTGCGTAGCGTAGAAAAGCATATGAAGAGATGCCAAATATATCAGCCCTGGCAGGCAGCCCGCGTAGAACGCGAGCATATCCGCGTATTACGCCCTTACGGGCCGAAGTGTGATCGAATGCCCGACGAAATTCGTCGATCGATTCGGAGCTGACGTATAGGCAAAAGAAACCCCGCCGAAGCGGGGTCTCTTGCCGTGGGCTTAGGCTCATCGGTCAAACTTCTCCACGACGATGCTGATTTCAGTGGTTGCGCCGAGCAGCCAAATGGAATCCGTCATCTCTCCATGCTCGCGTATCGCTGCGTCAATCGCGCTATCCAACTGCTCTTGAGTATTGCAGGCACCGAGCCGGATGCCCTGTTCAAGCCATCTGGCACCATGATGATCGGCTGTGGGCTCAAGCCAGTAATGAGCTGGTTGTTCAAAGTCGGCCTGTATAGGGGGCGTGTAAGTGCCCGCGGAGTACCAGTGACCGCATAAGCTAGCACCCTGTGTTTTTACTGTAATGGTGTTCATGACACCTTTCCTCTAAAGTGATGGACTACTTTTTTGGGCCCAACAAATCTTTGACAAGGGCTCTTATGGAACGTTGGACACTCTTTACAAAAGAATTTGGACAAGGGGGCCGGGACCAACGTGGATTAGGATCGCCAGGGACAGGCAGATATGGTCTGGGATCTAATTCGCTTGGTGTAAGCCGGACTTTGCCGCTCGAAAGCTCAGTGTAGGCGCTCAATGCGCCGTTTCATCTCCCGAACGGGCGCCTGAACGTCGTAAACGGGCTCCAGTTCACAGATCGGCAACAGGGGTTGCGGGCGACCGGAACGGCGTAGTGGTCCTGGTCCGCCGCGCAGTATTGATACACCCGTTTGGCCCATACCTCGAATTCCCTTTCGGTTTCGGTCACTTCGCAGTCAACATCGAGCGCACCAAGTTTACCGCTGGGCAATACACCAAATCCTTCTAGGGTTATTCACCTTTGCTGCTGGCTTCTTGTTTTAAATCAGAATCATGTTTTGAATATGTTTCTGATTTTTTACACTTATATCAAAGGTGTGCACCGAACGGCATTTGCCGAGAATCGTTTTATAGTTACCGAAACAATAACGGTTTTCTTTTTTAGTCGGTCTTGAAGAATTCGATTTTTCTTTGAAATTGTAAGCTGGTTAGGTTGAGCTTTCTCCCATAACCGGGCCGATCAATGGTAGTGATATCCTTATGGATTCTCTGAGCGCGGACATCAGCCAGGCATAAAAAGCC
>NZ_DASPLO010000193.1:0-10037 GCF_035627495.1 Methylocaldum sp. | reverse complement strand
TATGAAAAACGATGGGCGCCATCTGGCCAGGAACTGGCTCAAAGGCGCCATGGGCGATGCCATCAATGCCGTCCTGGTCGGCGTCGGCCAAAACATCCGGCTGTTGCTGGCCTTCCTGAGGGCTTTTTATGCCTGGCTGATCTCCGCGCTCAGAGAATCCATAAGGATATCACTACCATTGATCGGCCCGGTTATGGGAGAAAGCTCAACCTAACCAGCTTACAATTTCAAAGAAAAATCGAATTCTTCAAGACCGACTAATTTTCACGCAAATCATGTGAGACAGCACCCGGCAAATTTGATTCTTAACGGTTTGGATATGGGGCCAAGCTCTCGGCGAGAGTTGCAAGTGACGAGACCCATGCCTGGTTTTATATATAAAAAAGCTTGTATATATCGACTCGAAACCTTAGTATTGAGTCACTGCCGTCGTGTCCCCCTCCTGCAAGGCAGTAGCTAGATGCCAAACCTCAACGGACTAGCTAAGGAAGACTTATAAGGTCGGCGCGAGCTTCCTCGGCCGACCTTTTTTTCGTGGCTACAAATGAACCGGTAAACCGGCGGTGTTTTGTAAGTCGACTGAAGTCTTAAGTTCTGGTGGAAGGGTCGGCTCAAGCGACCGTTTGCGATTGGAAGGGCGGCTCTGGTGCTCCCGGAGACGCCGTTTGCGATTGGAAGGGGCCGATTAAAGGCCCGTTTGCGATTGGAGACGCTCGATGACTTGGTTTCGTTTCGGGAAACAATCTCTTAATCAATTCACCGGCCTGCTCTAACGGCTTAAAGATTGTCGGATGCCAATAGATCCACCATCATCTCAGTAAAAGTCACCTGTTCGAGGGTGCCCATTCATAGAGGGCAATCAGAAATGATTGGTCGCGGCTCAGTGAAGCTGAATAATTGGCTTTTCCTGGTAAAAGCCAAATTGGATGAAAGAGTGGTTCTGCTCATAGGCGGCTCGGTCGTTATGCTGCTATACGGCGATGTCGTTGTGGATTGGGCAGGGTCAATACTGCACTATGCCATCGAAGTGCTGGAATTGGGCTTGGAGCACCTGATCGAATCTATATTCCATGTGTCTCGACGCACAGCACAGATCCTGACCGCCTGGACCGGCCTCTTGATATTCCTGGTGCTGGGCTGGTTTATTGTCCGTATGGCCGTAAACGCTCTTCGTGAGCGGATCACGTCATGGTCGGGCAGCTTAAGTAAAGCCAGAGTATTAAGCCGGCAAAGACTGGCGGTATATGCCAGCTTGTTGATCGCCGTATTCTTTGTGTTTTACCTTCAGTTCTAATCGAGTGGCGCCCGGCATGACCCAAGCGAAAACCGGCATTTAGCGGATTGGCTAAATGCCATCGCCGACGCTCCTAATCTCCAATCAACCGCAGAAATCCCGCCTCGTCTAAAGTCTCGACGCCGAGTTCCTGAGCCTTGGCCAGCTTCGAACCGGGATCGGCTCCGGCGATGACGTAGCTCGTGCTCTTGGACACGCTGCCGGCGACCTTGCCGCCCAGAGTCTGAAGTCTGGCTTTCGCTTCGTCGCGGGTCATGGAGACTAGCGTGCCGGTGATGACGAAGGTCTGGCCTCGAAGCGGTTGCTCCGTTTTCACCTCCGCGATTTCGTCCCAATGCACCCCGGCGTCGAGCAGCGCCCGGACAACCTCCACATTATGAGGTTGCTGAAAGAAGGTGCGGATATGATGGGCCACGGACGGACCCACGTCCGGGACTCGCTGCAGAGTTTCCTCGTCCGCCGCTATGATGTTGTCGAGGGTGCGGAAGTGATCGGCCAGTGTGTGCGCGGTGACTTCGCCCACTTCCCGAATGCCCAGGGCGTAAAGGAAGCGGGGCAGGGTGGTGTGCTTGCTCCTTTCCAGGGCATTGACCAGGTTCTCCGCCGATTTCCGGCCCATGCGCTCCAGTGCCGCGAGCTGTTCCACGGTCAGGTGGTAAAGATCGGCGACTGTCTCGATCAGCTTGTTTTCGAGAATCTGATCGACCAGCTTATCGCCCAGTCCGTCGATGTCCATGGCTCGGCGCGAGGCGAAATGCTTGACGGATTCCTTGTGCTGAGCGGCGCAAAAAAGCCCGCCGCTGCAACGGGCGATGGCTTCGCCCGGCTCCAGTTCCACGTCCGAGCCGCACACGGGACACCGGATAGGCATCTGGAAGATCGGAGCTTCGGCGGGGCGGAGTTCCGGCAGGCTTTTTACGATTTCGGGGATCACGTCCCCGGCGCGCCGGACGATGACTGTATCGCCGGCCCGGATATCCCGCCGGTGCACTTCGTCGGCATTGTGCAGCGTCGCATTGGTCACGGTAACGCCGCCGACGAAGACGGGATCGAGCCGTGCCACCGGGGTCAGGGCACCGGTGCGTCCCACCTGAACCTCGATGGCTATGACTTTGGTTGTGGCTTCCTCCGCGGGGAATTTGTGGGCAATGGCCCAACGCGGCGCGCGGGCGACGAAACCCAGCACGTTCCGATCGGCGAGCCGGTCCACTTTATAGACCACGCCGTCGATTTCGTAGGGGAGATCGTGCCGCCGAGCCAAAAGATCCCGGTAATAGCCGAGACACCCGTTGATGCCGTGAACCACGTGCAATTCCGGGCTTATAGGGATGCCCCAGGACTTGAAGCGGTCCATCAACTCTTTCTGGGTATCGGGCAATAGGTCGCTGGGGAAAATGCCATAGCCATAGGAATAGAAGCAGAGATGGCGTGAGGCGGTGATTTTCGGATCGAGTTGCCGTAGGCTTCCGGCGGCGGCATTCCGCGGGTTGACGAAAACCTTGTCGCTGTTTTGCCGCGCCCGTTCGTTCAAGGCGAGGAAACCCTTTTTCGGCATGAATACTTCGCCCCGCACCTCGAAGCGCTCGGGCCAGCCGCTGCCCGTGAGTTTCAAGGGGATATCGCGGATCGTGCGGACATTGTGGGTGATGTCCTCACCGGTCTGACCGTCGCCACGCGTGGCCCCGCAAATCAAGATGCCTTTGTCGTAGACGACGCTGACCGCGAGGCCGTCGAGCTTGGGTTCCACCAGATAATCGACGTCGTTGCGTCCCAACCGCTGAACCACTCGGCGGTGGAAATCCTCCAGGTCTTGATCGCTGAAGGCGTTGTCCAGCGACAGCATGGGGATTTCGTGGCGTACTGTGGCAAAGGCTTTGACCGGGGGCGCGCCGACCCGCTGCGTTGGGGAATCGGGGGTGGCAAGCTCGGGATATTGACGCTCGATCGCCAACAGTTCCTGCATCAGACGGTCGTACTCGGCGTCTGAAATCAGAGGCGAATCGAGCTGATAGTAGCGCTGATTATGGAATTCGATCTCTTTGCGCAATTCGCTTGCGCGGCGTTGAACCTCTTCCGGCGCGTTCACGGTTACTCGTAAGCTTCTTCCAGGCGGTTGCGCATCTGGGCAATTTTTTCCTCGGTCAGCGGCCGGCGGGTTTCGTCCCACTCGATCCCGTTCAATCGGATGGCCAGTTCGTGGCTGGTGTTGACCAAGTCATCGAACACGCTCAATGGATCGTCGACGGTGGCGGGTTGGAAGAACAAGACCACGCCGGGGCACTCGAATGATTCCATATCGTCAATCGGAAAAGTGCCGGGTTTCACCAAGCTGGCCACGCTGAACAGAGGTTTGCGGAATTCGGGGTCATAGCGGTGAAAGATGCCCATATCGCCGTGGATCAGGTCGAGATCCAGCAAGGCATTCTTGAGTTCTTCACCCACGAAGACAAAGTCGTCTCCCGCGACCACGCTGAGCTGTATAAGAAACGGCGCGCCCAAGGCGGCGGTTTTGGCCGGTTCGCTCGGAGCCGTTCGGGTCGGCTGTTGTGGCGCAGGGACTACATCTTCCGCTTCTTCCCCCAGATCGAATTCGTCATCGGAAAAACGCCGCTCGTTTCGATTTAGCACACGAACGCTTTCGAACTCGTCTTCTTGATCATAATCAGGTGGCTCTTTGTCGATCGAAGGATCGAAATCCAGCTCGTCGAACTCGCCGCGCCGTTGCAGAAAATCCAGGATTTTTCGCTTGTGGCGTCCCCAAACATAGATGCCGGCGATGACGATGACGCCGATCACCAGCAGGATTAAACGTACGGTATCTCTATCCATCCTTTTTCCTCAAAGGCTCTCAACCGCCCTACAAATAAGGAAGCCGCCAATGGCGGCAAAGTCGTTCTCGTGCGGGGATTGCCCCGCACCCGGCGTTCGGGAATTTATGACTCTCTCTAAGAATCTGTCTTCAAACTACGGCGCGCCGCCCTGCCGGCCTTGCTCAAGGGCTCAAAATCCTTATGTACGCCTCTGTACACTCCGGTTGCTACTCGCCCCATCCCTGGGGCTCGCCCTGCGGGCCAGCCTGCGGCTGTTCTCTCCGCGTGTCCCGCGCTCCGGGTCGCCCTTTCGCGCCTTGTCCTGACGTCGCTCGTGACGTTTGAAGACAGCTTCTTAAACCGCTGACATTTCCACCGCCGCGTCGATGTCCACCGCGACGATGCGGGATACGCCGGGTTCTTTCATGGTGACGCCGGCCAAATGCTGGGCGATTTCCATCGTGACTTTGTTATGCGAAATAAATAGGAATTGTACCTTTTCGGACATTTCTTTGACCAATTGACTGAAACGGCCCACGTTGGCATCGTCCAGCGGAGCGTCCACTTCATCGAGTAGACAGAAGGGCGCCGGGTTGAGTTCGAAGATGGCGAACACCAGCGCTACCGCGGTAAGCGCTTTTTCTCCGCCCGACAGCAGGTGGATCGAGCTGTTCCGCTTGCCGGGCGGCCGCGCCATGATACTGACGCCGGATTCCAGCAAATCGCGCTCGGCGAGATCCAGGGACGCTTGGCCTCCGCCGAACAGCTTGGGGAACATCCGTTGCAGGCCGGCGTTGACCTTGTCGAAGGTGTCCTTGAAGCGCGTCCGGCATTCCCGGTCGATTTTCTCGATGGCCTCCCGCAGCGTGGTCAGCGATTCGGTCAGATCCTGGTGCTGCTGGTCCAGAAACTTCATGCGTTCCGCCTGGGCCAGGTATTCTTCCATCGCCGTCAGGTTGACCGCGCCGAGCCTGATGATTTCCTCTCCGAGTTCGGTGAGTCGTTTCTGCCAGTCCTTTTCATCCGCATCTTCGGGCAATTCGGCGATGACGGCTTCCGGCTTCGCACCCAGTTCTTCGAATTGCTCCTGCACCGTCTGCCGGCGTACGTCATTGGCTTGAAGTTCCAGTTTGGTGTGTTCGAGGCGCTGTTTGAGGCTGTCCAAGTCTCTTTGATTGCGGACACGGGATTCGTCGATGCGGCGCATCTCGGCTTCCAGATCGCCGGTGCGCTTGCGCAAATCCGACAGGGTTCGCTCGACCTGAAGACGATGTTCCAGCAGTTCGTCCAATTGGGTTTGTTCGTCTTCGACGGGCGTTTCCGCTTCGCTCATCTGCGCGCTGACGGTTTCCAGTCGTCCCAAGGATTGATCGTACTGATTTTGCGCCCGCTCCAAATGTCTTTGGGTTAAAACTTCGGCGGACTTCAAGGTTTCCAGCCGGGTTTTAAGTCCGTGGACCTGGTCGCGCGCCGTTTTCAAGGACGTATCGGCATCGCTGAGAAGGTTTTCCAGCTCGTCCCGCCGGGCGGCGTGCTCCGCCGTTTTCGGTTCCAGCTCGGCGAGCCGTTCCTCCGCCTCCAGCAAAGCGGTTTTGGCCTCGGCAGTTTCCTCGATGGTTTGAGTCTGGTTTTCTTCCAAGTCCTCCAGCTCGTATTCGAGTTGCCGGAGGCGTTTCGCGGCCTGTTCGCAGCGCGCAGAGGCGGCGCTCAATTCGGCTTTGAGACGGGTTTGATCGGTGCTCAAGCTACGTTCCTTCGCCTGCAGGTGCTCCCGCTCGTGCTCGGCGTCCTTCACCGCTTGATCGGCTTGAGCGAGGTCCTGTTCCAGACTCCGGCTTCTTTCGAGCAGGTTGTCGCGTCGGGCTTTGAATTCCCGTAGATCGCGTTCCCGCTTGATCATGCCGGCCTTGCCGTCTTCCGGCTTGTGGATCGCCAGCCAACCCCGGCCTAGTCGGATGCCGTCCGGAGTCACCACGGATTCGTGATCCGCCAGCCGTTCGCTGACGGTTTTCGCTGTCGCCAGATCTTCCGCGCAGTACACGGCGCCGAGCAGTGGACCGAGATTCCATGGCGATTGCACCTGACCGATGAGTTTCTCGGCGTCCGGTGCGGCGGACGCGTTCGACGAGCGAGTTTCGAAGAAGGTCAGCGACTCGCCCGGCAGCCCGCTCAAATGCGGCCAATAGGCGGCCGAGCCGTCGACGCAGAGGGCTTCCAGATAGGTGCCGAGAACGCTTTCCACCGCCGTCTCCCAGCCGGGACGAACGTCCAGGTGTTCGGCCAGGCGGCCGGTCCGGTCCAGGCCGCGTTCGGCCAGCCAATTCTTGACCGCGGCGCGGTCCTTGCCCATGGCGTGTTGCTGTAGCGTCTCCAGCGAGCTGATCTTGCCCTGTATGGCGTGCACCTCGGCACGGTTGGCGTTCAATTCGTCCTGACAGGCTTTGGCGTGCTGGCGTTCCTTTTGAATCAGGTTGATCAAGCTTTGCAGCTGTTCATGCAGTGCCGCGCGCTCGGCTTCCAGTTCAGCCAGGTCCTGTTGCAGCGCTTCAAGGCCTTCGGTTTGCAGCGTATCTTCCAGATCGTCCCGCTCGGTCTCCAGCCGCTCCCGCCGAGATTGGAACTGACGCTCCTGTTGTTCCAGCTGTTTGAGCCGCGATTTCTGAATCTCCACCTGGCCTTTGCAGCGGTTGATCTCGCCGGTCAGCGATTCGAAGGCTTGTCGCAGATTTTTGAGCGCCCGGTCCGCTTCGTCACGGTGCCTAACCGCTTCGGTTTCGGCGGTCAACGCTTCTTCGAGGCTTATCGCGGCGGCCGCGAGCTCTTCCCGCGTGCTTTCGAGCTGGCGTCGATCGTTTTCCAGGTCGCGCAGCGCCTGTTCCTTTTCGTCGTGGAGCCGGATCTGTTCCTGGCGCAGGGTTTCGCGCGTGTTTTGCGCATGTTTGATCGCCTGGTCGAGCCGGCTGACTTCGGCTCCCAGTTCGTAGTACCGGGCCTGATGTTCGCCGAGTTGCGTTTTCAGCGTTTCGTGCTGGTCTCGAGACTGCTCCAGGGTTTCGTTCAAGCCGTTGCCTTCGCTGACGAGCTGCTTGAACAACTGTTCGGATGTGGCCAAGGACTTCTGATGGCCGCCAAGGAGTTCATCGTACTTGCGCCAGCGGATGGCAAGCAGTTGCTCTTTGTAACGCCGTTCTTCCTGCCTGAGGGCCGTGTACTTTTCCGCTTTTTTCGCCTGCCGCTGCAGATTGCCCAGTTGTTTCGCCACCTCGTCGCGCAGGTCCTGCAGCCGGTCAAGGTTTTCCTGGGTGTGGCCCATGCGGAGCTCGGTTTCGTGGCGCCTTTCCTTATATTTAGAGATACCCGCGGCTTCTTCGATGATCTCCCGCAGTTCGTCGGGCTTGGCTTCGATCAGCCGGGAGATGGTGCCTTGTTCGATGATGGCGTAGCTGCGGGAGCCGAGTCCCGTGCCGAGGAACAGATCCGTGATGTCCTTGCGGCGGCAGCGGGTGCCGTTCAAAAGGTAGGTCGATTGTCCGTCCCGCGTCACCTGGCGTTTGATGGAGATTTCCGGGTATTTGGCGAATTCGCCCGGCGCTTTGCCTTCGCTGTTGTCGAAGATCAGTTCCACCGAAGCCATGCCCACCGGCTTGCGGGTGCTGGACCCGTTGAAGATTACGTCGGCCATGGTGTCACCGCGGAGGTGCTTGGCCGAGCTTTCGCCCATTACCCAGCGCACCGCGTCGATGATGTTGGATTTGCCGCAGCCGTTCGGCCCGACGATGCCCACCAGATTGCCGGGAAGCGGAATCGGAGTGGGATCGACGAAGGACTTGAAGCCCGCGAGTTTGATCTTGTCCAGCCGCATTAGAGGGTGCTGACGAGTGGCGCCGTACGGGTCGGCAGCGGAAAAAGGGTGATGGGCGCGAGAGCGGGCAAGGCCGTTAGTCTGGTTTGTAATGGAACCGGACGCTATTATAGCGGACTAAGTCACGGCGTCATTCCGGACTTGTTTACGTCCTGTTTGTGTTCCGCCGATTTCTGCGCATCGCGCATTCCCGAAAATCCTTTACCGTTCACCTATGCCATCAGCACCCAGCAAAGACCTCGAAACCTTCGACAATCCGCAACCCGGCCGGAATTACACGATCCGCATCGAGATTCCGGAATTTACCTGTTTGTGTCCCAAAACCGGCCAGCCGGACTTCGCCACGATTCTGATCGAGTATGTGCCGAACAGGCTCTGCGTTGAGCTCAAATCGCTGAAGCTTTACGTCTGGTCTTTCCGCGATGAGGGCGCATTCCACGAAGCGGTGACCAATCGGATTCTCGACGATCTGGTTAGAGCCTGCGGTCCGAATTTCATGCGAGTGACCGCTCGTTTCAATGTCCGTGGCGGCATCTACACCACGGTTGTCGCCGAGCACCGCGATCCCGCCTGGGAAGCGCCGTCCTTAGTCAATCTTCCCTGATGGCAGGATGCCGAATTTCCTTCTATCTTAGATGAACCGGTCCAAGCCGAACTGACGGCGTTTATCGGCGCTCATTCATACACTTTCGATCTGATTGCAGATGCTGAGGATGGCACGTGGCGAGCTAATAGCCGGACGGGCGGTTTGTGCGATCAAAGCGTGAACGGCGGCTATAGTAAATCCTATGAGCGATGATACCTCGGGCTTTTTCGACAAGTCCGAGCCCTGAATTATCAAGTTCACAGATTTCGTATGCGCTCCCCTATTAGTGAACTCGGCGAAGACGATAGCACAGTAGCGGTGCGCCTCTGCCCGAAATGCAGCCATCCGGCTCCCGCCAGCGAGTTGATCCGCTCCGACTATCGCTGCCCCGCCTGCGGCTTCGAATTGGCTTATCTGGACATCACCGTCAGTTAGCGGCGCTGCAATCGGCGGCGATTGGAAAGGCGCCTTGGTCGGCGCTGCCGCAGGCGCGGCTTTGGGGTGGGCTACCGCCAAACTCCTGGAATACAATTCCACTCAGGTACGTTCGGAAGACAACGACCGCCAGATTTACGGGATCAGTGAACGAGTCGCTAGTCCTCTGGTCAAGGTGCGGAAAGGCTCCAGTTCACCCGCCCAGATCAGAGCGGGTGAGCAGGTCCGTGTCGTTACCGATTATTCGGTCATGTTGCCCCAAGGCATGACGGAAGCGGACGTGAACGAAAGCTGGGTTCTCAAGAAAGACGGCAAGGTTCTCTCGGAAATTCCTCAACAACAGGTCAAACGGATCGGCGGAGGTTGGGAGGCCATCGCCAGCATCGCCATCCCGAGTAATGCCCAGCCGGGCACCTACGTGATTGAGCACAAGGTGCAAACCGGTACCAGCTACGATACGGACGAATCGGTTTTCGTCATCAGTCCAGCCTGACGAAAGTATCGGGCGTATGGATAATCGATGGCAAAGCACGGCTGTCGTTGCCGTGCTGCTCGTCTTTACCTACGGCATACAAGCGGATGGGCTGTGCGAGAGAGCAATCCCGGTCCCGCGAAACGGCGTTGCGCGTTAATCAAGAATGGCCGCAACACCCAAGTAACGATGAACTTTCCCGCTACATCCAGTTCCTGGGCGAGCGCCTAGGCCGCACCTCGCCAAGCGGGCGATCCATCCCTTGGCGATTCTCCGTACTCCGTGACCATTCGCCTTATGCCTTCGCCATCGGCTCCGGTTTCGTATATGTCGCCGACGGTGCTTTCACCTTTGCCCGGAACGAATCCGAGTTGGCCGCGATCCTGGCCCACGAAATCGGACATCAGCTCGCTGCCCACTTTTGCGAGCCAGATTCGCTAGTGTCCTGTCCCATTAATTCGCTGACATAATCATTGAAGTTTGGCCAGGATGGAATCCGCCGTGGCGGTCCAGACGAAGGGTCGGCAGGACTGGTTGTAATGGGAGATGAAGTGGTCGATCTTGTTGACCAGATCCCG
>NZ_DASPLO010000192.1:0-1870 GCF_035627495.1 Methylocaldum sp. | reverse complement strand
AGTGCGCTTGGGATACAACGCACATCGCAGGGTGAGAGTCCCTGTCTGGCGGCGCTTCCCGCCAGAGACTGAAGGTAACTGCGGTTCAGAAATGAACCGTGGAGAGCAACTGGAAGTAAACGGATAGTCCGTAGAGCAGAGGGACAATAGAGTTCCTCGACACAAACTCGATTCGGCTTCATGCGATTGACGAGACTGCTAGCAACGAACGAAGTCCAAAGAACCGCCGATAGCCGACAAGGCGAATCGGGGGCCAAGCCCGCCCGGATCAGGAAGCATTGCCGGAAGACGGGGGCGCATGGGGTGGTTGGAGACGGAATGTCCAGAAGCGTGCGTTGGGTAACCAAGGAGAACTGCGCCGGCGGGAGTGGCGCAGAAGTCAGAGTCCCCGTAGTAGCGACGAAGCGGCTAATCACCGTGGAGCAAAGGGGGGCAGGAAGGTGGAAGCGTGAGTGACACACCCAAGCAACTAAACCTGCCGGGAGTGCCAGAGGCTAAACAAGGCAGAGAGGTCCCGGAGAAATGGGGATGGACCGAAGCAAGCGTGTGGAACGAACGCATGTTGGCAACCCTCGAAAGAGGAATCAAAGGAGGCAAATGGTTCAGCCTGATAGATAAGGTCTGGAAAACGGAAAACCTGCAGAGCGCGGCGGTGAAAGTCGCCAAGGGCAAAAGCCGAAAGAAACCTGATGGCCGCAAGTGCCACGAGTATCTTGAGCGATGCCCCAAGCGACTGCCCGAGCTGCAGGAACTGCTCAAAACCAACCAGTACCAGCCACAGCCTGTGCAGAGGGTATGGATTGAGAAACCCGGCAGCACCGAGTTGAGACCGCTGGGCGTGCCCCAGGTCGAAGACCGGGTGGTGCAGATGGCTCTGCGCAACGTGCTTGAACCGATATTCGAACACACGTTCGCCGAGCGCAGTTACGGGTTTCGACCGCGGCGAGGAGCAAAGGACGCGTTGAGACAGATTCAAAAACTGCTCAACGCGGGCAAACACTGGGTGGTGGACGCCGACATCAAAGGCTACTTCGACAACATTCCGCAGGACAAACTGCTGCAAGCCGTTGAACAGCATGTCAGCGATGGCAAGGTGCTGGAATTGCTCCAGCGCTTTCTCAAGCAAGGCGTGATGGAAAGCGGCAAAGGGTGGAGTCCAACGGACAGCGGCACACCGCAAGGGGCAATCATTAGTCCAATGCTGGCCAACATTTATCTGAACCCGCTCGACCATCTGATGGCGGGCAGCGGCTACGAAATGGTGCGCTACGCAGACGACTTTGTGATCCTATGCGCAAACCGCGAAGAGGCCGAGGCGGCAATGGGACAAATCAGAGCATGGATGGATGGGGCGGGACTGACGCTGCATCCGACCAAGACCCGCATAGTGGATGCGACGCAGCGAGGCGGATTCGACTTTCTGGGATACCACTTTGAGCGAGGCTATCGGTGGCCGCGCAAGAAGAGCCTGGACAAGTTCAAGGACGCCATACGGGCCAAAACCCTGCGGCTGCGAAGCGGATCGATGCGGGAAATCACCGAGGACATCAACCGGACACTGCGAGGCTGGTTTGCGTATTTCAAGCACGGCCTGCGCAATATCTACCCGCCGCTGGACAGTTGGATACGGCAACGACTGCGCACGATCCTGCGACGGCGGCACAAAGGGACGGGACGCGCTCGAGGGCGCGACCATCAACGCTGGCCAAATGTTTACTTCGCGGAACTTGGGCTGATCTCCCTGGCCACAGCCCGAGCCGAAGCGAGCCAACTCCGGACAGGAACCACTAAACGGAAAGCCGGATGCGGGAAATCCGCCCGTCCGGTTTGGAGGGAGGGGCGAGGTTAATCCCTCGCTCCTACCCCTATC
>NZ_DASPLO010000191.1:0-23326 GCF_035627495.1 Methylocaldum sp. | reverse complement strand
CGCGCTTTCGGGTAAACCCGCCAAGCTCATCATCGGCGCCATGATGCGCAAGCTTTTGCAGGTCGCCTTCGGCGTCCTCAAATCCGAAAAACCCTTCGATCCAGCCCTGCATGGCGCTTGACCCGGATAACAGTATCTACGCGGGTTACCTAACAAATCACTCAAATCAGAGCGGGGAGGGCATTAAAACTTGTTTGCACAAGTCCCAACCCTTTTATGTCACCTGGCTTTCCCATCGCGCACTAGACCGCCGATACAAACAATGCTCGCGTAGCGGATGGCCGGCGGGGAGAGCGGGGTGCTGAAATGTTTCCCCAGCTAATTGCATGCCGAGCCGTTCCATGACGGCGCGCGACCGGGTGTTGCCTACCGCCGTGAAAGAGACGATCTCGGGAAGATTCAGCACGTCGAAGCCGATGCGCAGAGCGCCTTTTGCCGCTTCGGTCGCATAGCCCTGGCCCCAGTGCCGATACGCGAGCCGCCAGCCGATTTCGACGCATGGTGCGAATGGAAGCGCGGGTGAGGGCACATGCAGTCCGACGAACCCGATGAATTCGCCGGTGCGCTTGAGTTCGGTGGCCCATAAGCCCCACCCCCGTTCATCGATCAGCGCCCGGATGCGTTCGGCCATTGCATCACTGGCGGCTTGGTCGAGCGGGGAAGGGAAGAACGCCATCACCCGCGGATCGGCATTCAGCTGCGCGAATGGCTCCCGATCGGTGATACGCCACTGCCGTAGCCGAAGACGTTCGGTATCGAATTCAATCGGATTTGGCATCGCTATCGAGAAACTAACAGGAAAAAACATCGTTCTTCAAATCGGGGATTTCGTCCCGCAACAGCCATTCGAGACGGTCGTTGCCCCGATCGCGGCGTGGATCGTATCAAGATACGCCGAACAGCCCCTGATTGCCGTGGTGCAGATCGGTACGCATCCGGATGAGACCTTGAGAGATCCCATGGCCTTTACGAAAAAGCGGTTGCCACTTATACCGACCGGTCTTTAATCTTTCAAACGGACTGGCCGGTAACTACCGGCCGGTCCGTATCAAGACAGCGTTTACACAATAACGATCGACCGGAGGAGAAGACATGGTGGCAACCAGCGAAAAGAAAACCGTTTTCGGCGCGTGTCCGCACGATTGTCCGGACACCTGCGCGATGCTCTACGAAGTCGAAAACGACCGGCTGGTCAACGTTCGCGGCAACCCCGATCATCCCTTCACCCGGGGCGGCTTGTGCACCAAGCTCAAGGATTTCCATGACCATCATTACAACCCGGAGCGGGTGCTCCATCCTTTGCGCCGCGTGGGGCCGAAAGGCTCCCGCCGATTCGAGCGGATTTCCTGGGACGACGCGCTGGCCGAGATCAAGAGCCGCTGGACCGCCATCATCGATCAGTACGGCGCGGAAGCGATTCTGCCCTACAACTACCTGGGCAACCAGGGCACTCTCCAGGGCCTGACCGTCGGCGATGCCTTCTTCAACAAGCTGGGCGCGAGCGTGCTGGAAAAGACCTTCTGCGCGAGCGGTTCGTCCATCGCCTGGCTGCTCACGGTCGGACCCACCGGCGGCGTCGATCCGGAAAGCTTCGCCCAGTCCAAATACATCGTCATCTGGGCCTGCAATTCGGTCAGCACCAACCTGCATCATTGGCATATCGTCCACGAGGCGCAGAAAAACGGCGCCAAGGTGGTGGTGATCGATGCCTACAAATCCCGCACCGCCAAGCAAGCCGACTGGCATCTGGCCCCGAAGCCCGGCACCGATGCCGCGCTGGCCATGGCGATGATTCATCAGATCATCGCGGACGATTTGCTGGATCATGATTATATCGCGCGATACACGGTCGGATTCGAGGAGCTGAAGGCGCGGGCGGCCCGTTACACGCCCGAGTACGCTGCCGAAATCACCGGCATTTCCGCCGACGACATCCGGAAACTGAGCCGCGAATACGCGACGACCCAGCCCGCGGCCATTCGCTTAGGGGTGGCCTTGGAACGTCATCAAGGCGGCGGGCAAACCATCCGCGCGGTGTGCTGCCTGCCCGCTTTGACCGGCGCCTGGCGGCATGTGGGCGGCGGCTTGCTGCAGATGCCGGTCTGGGAATTTCCCGTCCACTGGGATCGGGTGTGCCGGCCGGAATGGATCAAGCCGGGTACCCGCGTGATCAACCTTTTGAAGCTGGGCGACGCGCTGACCGGGCGCATGCCGCTCACGCCTCCCGTCAAGTCGCTGATGGTCTACAACGCCAACCCGGTGTCGCAGGCCCCGGAAACCAACAAGATCGTCGAGGGCTTGAAGCGCGAGGACTTGTTCACGGTGGTCAGCGAGCACTTCATCACCGATACCGCCGCCTACGCGGACCTCGTCCTGCCCGCCACGATGGCGGGGGAAATGGACGACATCATGTGGTCCTGGGGCCATTTCTATTTGACCCTCAACCAGAAAGCGATCCACGCCTCGGGCGAAGCCGTGCCCAACACCGAATTGTTCCGGCGGTTGGCCAAAGTCATGGGGTTCGACGACGCGCAGTTCGAGCGCAGCGATCGCGACATGATCGAACATTATGTCGACTGGAACGCGCCGCAGCTCCGGGGCATCGACATGGCCTATCTGGAGCGGCAGGGTTACGCGCACATCCGGGGCGGCAAACCGGAATCGTCGGCGCCGCACGCCGAAGGCAATTTTCCGACGCCTTCGGGGAAGTGCGAGTTCAAAGCCTCGGGCGCCGCCCAAGGCAATTTCGTCGCGCCCGTATTCCGGCAGATGTATGAAAGCGGCCAAGGCGGCGAACCGATCGATACCTTGCCCGATTACGTGCCCTGCCGCGAGCGGCCGGAGAGCGATCCGGAGCGGGCGAAGCGTTTCCCGCTGAACATCCTCTCGCCCAAGAGTCACGGCTTCTTGAACTCCTGTTACGCCAACGAGGAACACAAGATCCGCGCCCAGGGCGAGCAATTCGTGCTCATCAACCCGGCCGATGCCGAGTCGCGAGGCATCAATGACGGCGATTGCGTGAAGGTTTTCAACGACCGCGGCGAATTCGAGGCCGACGCGCGGGTGACCGAGGATACCCCGCCGGGCGTGGTGGTCGCGACCCTGGGCTACTGGCGGAGCCGCAACCGCGGCAACGGCTCGGTCAATGTCATCAGTTCGGCGTCCTATTGCAACTTAGGCCATGCGCCGACTTTTTCGGACAATCTGGTCGAGGTGTTGCGTTCCGGCGAGGGCGGTTAGCGGATGACATCCGCTATCGCGTTTTCAGTTCTGCTGTGCGGGCTGAATCGCGTGAGGCGCTGTAAAAGGAAGCCGCCGTTGGCGGCGACTTGTTTGAGAGCGGGTCTCGCCCCGCCGGCGAGTTTCTTTCTTTTGCTTGCCCAAAAGAAAGAAACCAAAGAAAAAGGCACCCGGATGGCGCGCTGATCCTGCGCGTCACCGCCTGGAGCCGGGGGCGACAGAAGGCACTTCCGTGTGCCTCTGTCGCCGCGCGGCTTCCTGCCGCGCCCCTTGCGGGCTAATCCGGCTCCAGACGGCGATGCTCGGGCACGCCATAACGGGACGATACCGAACCGCCATACATCAGATTTGAAAATGTTCTAGGCCGACGAGTGGGCAGACCTTCCCGGGGCTGCCCACTCTCGTTGAGGTGCGTTTCGCTTTGTCCTTCTGCGAGGAATGGACGGTCAACAGCATCGAAGGGCAGGGGTGTTTAGGCACGGCCCCGTGCGCGCTCCCAAGCATAACGGATCGCGTTTTTCATCTGGTCCCATTTGCCGCCCGGCTTGTCTTTTTCCCATCGACGCTGCGCGTCCGATTCCAGCGCTGCCCAGTCCTTGCCGGCGTAGGCGGGATCGGTGCCCAGCGTATGGCCGAAGCGGTAAGCGGGCACATATTGGTCGTAAGGCTGGCCCATATTGCCGAAATGGGTCGAATAGTGTTGACGAAAATCGGCATCGAAACGCTCGAAGCCGGACGGTATTCCGGCTGCGCCTTTGCCCAATTCCTCGACTTCGACTTCAGTCCGGCGCAGGGTGTCGTGGACGGTCTCGGTATGTTCCGTAACGCCTTTGCTGACGGTTACTTCTTCGACCACCCGCGCTTCCTTGGAGGCTACGGCCTCTTCCCCCATTTCGGTGAGCTCGATGGTGCCTTCCTTGAACGCTTCCATGTCCGCGCCTGACATGGGGCGGTCGACAGGGTGGCGTTCGACGCTGACATGCTCTTCGCGTAGGGTGATATCTTCATCCACCGGTCGCTCCGTCATATGGGTGTAGACGCGGACCCCGCCGCGCTTGACGGCGCGTTTGCCCACTTTCAGCTCTTCCTCGACGACCGGGATTTTCGCTTCCTCGCTGCCACGTATAGGTTCCGTGGTGGTGCCCGCTTTACCCATGGGCGGCTGTGTCGTGCCCGCCTGCTGCCATTGAGTCGCACGCTCCTCGATATTCACCGCGCCGTGCTCCTCCAGAATCTGTGCGGCGCGATCGGCATGGCTTTCGTCGGTTTCGACGGTGACCAGAAGGCCGCCGCGCCGGACGCCTTCCGAGTAATAACGGATATCCTCCACAGGGAGCCCGATTTCCTGCCGGCGCTCTTCGAGCAGCCCGAGCTTGGACAGGACATAGCGGAGGCCGGATTCTTTCTGGGCTCCCCCAGCCGTGCCTAGCTCGCGTTCGTATTCGACATCGCTGGTCAAGACATGAATGTGATCGCGGCCGAAGCCTTCACGCTCAAGGTCGTGCACGACTTTTTCGGCTTCCGAGCGCGTATCCAGCAATCCAACCACTGTGTTTAACATGGCTTTCTCCTTACCTTTTCCAAAATTCGATCGAAAACATTAGGGCATCTCAGTGTGAGACATCGGGCTGTTCGCGTTCCGTCTCCCGTGGTTCCCGAAGAGGAATCCGCTCGACCGACACTTCTTCGCGCCGCAACGCCACTTGCTGCGGCTGGCGCGATTCGGTCCGACGCGTGGTCACATGCAGCTCTTCCTTCAGCATGAGCCGTTTTTCCACCACCAGGATCTCTTCGAAAACGGGAATGATCAGCGTGTCGCCTTCATAACGGGGGGGCACCGGCCCATCCACGGGACGGTTTACCGCGACCCGCTCGACATGGAGCGTTTCCTGTACCAGAGGATCATCGACTTCTTCGATATAGGTGGAAACGCGCTTGGTGATGCGGACCCGCCCCGTTTCCACCTTGCGCGTTTGCCGTACCAGCCGTTCCTCCGCCACGGGAATGGTCAGCGTTTCGGCGCCTCCCGGTGTGGCCGGCCAACAGCTCATGGCTTCGGCCAAGGTCATGGGCAGAACATAGGTTCCGTCCTCCTGCCGATTCAGGAAGTTCACGGGGATAATCAGCCGCTCGCCGTGCTCGAATTGCACCGGCACCGAGGCTTTTTCATTCAAGGGCAGGGATTCGGGGTCTATATGCCCCTGGAGACCGTCTCTGCTGACGACTACCGGACTAAGCCGGGATGAGCGTTCCATGGCGTTTGGTTTACGTTGCGGTCCCTGACTCCGGGAGGTAGAACGTTGGAGGGCGGGGCGTCGAGTTTCAAGCAACCTGCGAAAGCAGGTTCAAGTAGCGGGACCATGGTGTTTCCGTTTCGCATCCTGATGTCTCGATTCCTTTGCAGGCAACTGCGATGTTGATAATTGGAAACGGATTTTCTTGTGGAGTTCCCCCGGAACAGTCGAGACTTGGGTCTATTTGTAAACGGAGAGCCGTTGCCGGCCCGGTATCGTTACAGCACCGATTACATCCGTTCACAACGGATAATAGCGTTCGGATTTCCCCCATCGCCTGATTCCGTTGGCCATTTTCCAAAGAGACAGTCACCGCCATGCGTCGCGACATTCCCGCAGCACGAATGAATGATCTTCCGGACAACCCACGCGGGCTGTCCGCCCGCGATGTCGCCGATCGCAGAAAACGATACGGGCGGAACGACATTCTCGAAATCACCGGCAGCCCGTGGCTGGAGTCGGCCCGCGATACGCTCAAGGACCCCATGATCTGGTTCCTGGTCGGGACCGGTCTGATTTATGCCGTGCTCGGCAGTTATGCCGAAGCTATCACGCTGGTGGTGGCGATTCTGCCGCTGGTGGGCATGGATGCCTTTCTGCATCGCCGGACACAGGTATCGACAGAAGGGCTCGGCCGGCAACTCGCGCAGACCGCCCTTGTCGTTCGGGACGGCACGCTATTGGAAATCCCCGCTTCAGAGCTGGTTCCCGGCGACCGGGTTCGGATCGAGACCGGCGAAGCCTTTCCGGCCGACGGATTGATCGTCGCCGGAGAGCGTTTGCAGGCCGACGAATCGTCGCTGACCGGAGAAGCCTATCCGGTGCCCAAGCTGGCTCTAAGAGCAATGCCGGCTCAATCCGATGAGGCCGTTTGGATCGACGATGTGCATTGGGGATTTGCCGGTACTCGCCTGTTGACCGGCCAGGCGGAATTGACGGTGGTGTATTCGGGCGGGCAAACCTTGTACGGCGAGATCGTTCGCGCGGCGGGCGCCGGCGAACGGGAGCGCACGCCCTTGCAGACCGCCATTTCCAACCTGGTGGCGCTTCTGATCGCGGCCGCCGGCGTGCTTTGCCTGATCCTGGCCGGCGTGCGCCTGCGTCAGGGCCACGGCTGGGTGGACGCCCTGGTCAGTGCGGCGACTCTCGCGGTGGCGGCCCTCCCCGAAGAGTTTCCGGTAGTGTTCACGGTGTTTCTGGGCGTCGGCGTGTATCGGCTGGCCCGGCGGAAGGCGCTGGTCAGGCGCGGGGTCTCGGTGGAGAACATCGGCCGGATCACCTGCATCTGTTCCGATAAGACCGGCACGATTACGGAGGGCCGTCTCCGACTCGAACATCTGGCCCCGGGCGCGGACGTTTCCGAAGACGAACTGCTCCGGTGGGCGGCTCTCGCGTCCCGGCGGGAAACCGGCGACCCCATGGATACGGCGATATTCGACTGCATCGAGAGGCGTGCGATCACCGCCACCGCCGACGCCCTGCTCGAGACCTATCCATACACCGAGCAGCGCCGCCGCGAAACCGTGGTGGTGCGGATCGGCGGCAGGATACACGTCGCCAGCAAGGGGGCTCCGGAAGTCTTGCTGGCGATGGCAAGCCTTAGTGAGGCGGAGCGGATCGAATGGGCTTCGCGGGTCGACCGGCTAGCCGCCCAAGGGCACAAGGTGCTCGCTTGCGTATATTGGCATCTGGATGACGCCTGGAGCGGCGGCGAGCCGGACCGCGGCGGCCGATTCGCGGGGCTCCTGGCATTCGAGGACCCGATCCGGGACGGCGTGATCGAGGCGGTGAGGGAATGCCGTGCAGCCGGCATCCGCGTTGTGATGGTCACTGGCGATCACCCGGCGACGGCGGCCGGCGTGGCGCGGGAGATCGGGATGAACGGCGGCATCGTTCTGGGTGACGAACTCGTCCGCCGTCTCGACGATGGCGCGGTTTTAAGCAGCATTGATTTCGATGTCGTGGCGCGCGCCCTCCCGGCCCAGAAGCTGGCCTTGGTAAGGGCGTTGAAGGCCGAGGGCGAGATCGTGGCCGTAACCGGCGACGGCGTGAACGATGTCCCGGCGCTTCAGGCCGCCGATATCGGCATCGCCATGGGCGAGCGCGGTACCCGCAGCGCGCGGGAAATCGCCTCCATCGTCCTGCTCAACGACAACTTCAGCACCATCGTACGCGCCATCGCCGAGGGGCGGCAGCTATTCCGAAATCTCCAGCTCAGCTTCCAATATCTTCTGCTGATTCACATTCCGTTGGTTATCACGGCCACCTTCATTCCGCTGATCGGACATCCCATTCTCTATTTGCCCGTTCATATCGTCTGGCTGGAAACGCTCATCCATCCCACCGCGCTTTTGGTGTTTCAGGAGCTGCCGGCGCGGGGGCCGCTGCAGCCGGTGCCGAAGCGCCGGGCTGCGCGATTTTTCTCGGGCGGGGAGTGGTTCCTGATCGCCATAATCGGAGCGCTGATCACCGCTCTGATTTTGTGGACCTACGACCGCAGCCTTTTGCCCGGCGGGAATGTCGAACATGCGCGCGCCATGGCCATGGTGGCGCTGACCTGCGCCAGCGCTGCGGCCACCGCCGTTCTAAGCCGACTGCGGACGAAAAGTGCCTGGCTGATGGTCGTCGTGACGGTCGGATCGTCGCTGGTTCTGGTGCAGACGCCTTGGCTGGCCGCGCATTTGAGTCTGCAACCCTTGCACCGGGACGACTGGCTGATCGCCATGTTCGGAGGGCTGTTGTCCGTCGCCGGTCCCATTGTTCTGTATTACGCAGCGAGGCGCCTCGTTCGGGCAGCGGGAGCTTTTCTCGCCGGTTATCTGCCTCGCGCCGCGGAGGATGGTCAGAATGAAGCCGCCGCTTCGCGATCGTCGGAAGCCCCGCTCACCCGTTATGCCTGGCTGTCAATCTTCGCGGCTCTCGTGACAATCGCCTTGAAGACAACCGCCTATCTCGTCACCGGTTCCGTGGCGCTTCTGTCAGATGCGGCCGAATCCTTGGTGAATCTGGTGGGAGCGGGGGCGGCCTTGGTCGTCCTCACGGTGGCCGCGCGACCGGCCGACGAGAACCATCCGTTCGGACACGGTAAAGCCGAATATTTTTCCAGCGGTTTCGAGGGCGCCCTGATTCTGGTGGCGGCAGCCGGCATCGCCTGGGCGGCCTGGGACCGCCTGATGCATCCTCAGGCGCTGGAGGCGCTCAATCTGGGCATGCTCGTCTCGGTGGCGGCTACGGCGGTCAATCTGGCGGTGGCCAGGGTACTGCTACGGGCAGGGCGCCGGTCCGGATCGATCACGCTCGAAGCCGACGGCAAGCACTTGATGACCGACGTCTGGACCACCGGCGCCGTACTGGCTGGGCTGGGCGGAATCGCATTGACCGGATGGCTATGGCTGGACCCGGCCATAGCCTTTCTGGCGGCCCTCAATATCGTGGCCACGGGCACCCGGCTCATTCTGCGTTCGCTTTCGGGGCTGCTCGGCGCCGCCATTCCTCCCGAAGAACGCCATCGCATCGAACGCGTTCTCGACGATTATCGGCGGCAAGGCATCCAGTTTCACGACCTGCGTGCCCGCGTCGCCGGCACCCAGCGGCTGATCACCCTGCATGTGCTCGTGCCGGGCGCGATGACCGTCCAGGAGGGACACGAACTTCTGGAACGCATCGAATCCGACATCCGCGAGGTGATCCCGAATCTCCTTATCGTCACCCATATCGAGCCGCTGGAAGATGCGTCTTCTTTTCGCCATGAAATCATCCAATGAGCCTGACCTAATCATTGGTAATTGGAAGAATCGTCATGGGGGAGGTGAGGATTTAGCGAATTTTCCGATCTGGTGTAGCGCCCCCAGACCGATTTATCGGCACAGGATGGCCGACCGACGACGGCTCCGATCACGGAGGGTAGGCCGGGATAAGCCTGTCCTGAGCCCAGTCGAAGGGCTTATTCCATTCGGCATTCGAGTGAACATTAATTGTAGGATGGGTTAGCCCCTCGGCTCCGCTCGGGACAGGCTCCGCGTAACCCACCGATTCGAGGTCGCTTGGTGGGTTACGGCCTCGCAGCCTAACCCACCCTACAAAAATTAATATTGAAAGCGATTTGGAATTATTCCCGCCTACATTTTGGGTGTACGAGGGGCGTCCCCATTCACGCCGCTAAACCGTGATGAAAATCGGCTTGGCGTCACGCCGCCCATTTCCTTCCGTGACCGGCATGATCCAGCATCAGTTCGAACACGTCGTCGCACTTTTCCTGAAGCATCGCCCGGTTGTAGCTATCGGGCAGGTTCGCATCCAGTACCTGCTCCACCGCCGACCGGACGATCCTTTTGGTCTGGGCGTCTCTGTACCAGTCCTGAACAAGCACCTTGGGCGATTCTTCGAGCAAGCGATGCAAGAGGGCTTTGGCGGCCAGTTTGACCTTTTGGGTTTCGTCTTGGGTCATGCCGTCTTTTTTCAGCAGGTCGAACAATTCCAATTCCTCCTCCGTCAGCCCTTCCCGGATATGTCGCTCGTCCTCGGCCTGCATGTCCCGAGTGAAATCCATCAAGTCCTCGAAGTAGTTCTCGGTCGAAGCGGCGCCGGAATTGTACGCGTCGATGATCTGCTGCAGGCGTTGAGCGAAGCCCGCGCGGGTGACATTCCGTTCCAGCATCAGCTTGAGCTTGTGCTCGATGAACGCCCGCAGATCGGCGATTTCGATGTTCTTGTACGTCGCCTGCTTGAATTCCTCCCGGAGCTTTTCGAAGTTGATTTTGCTCAGGTCCCAGGTCCTGCCTTTCTGGATGATCCGATACTCGGCGCCGTATTGGCGCACGCTGAAGGATTCACTGTCGTTCACCACCACGCTCTCATCCAGCAGCTCGCCGATTCGAAGGCTCACCGCGTCGATATCCGCAGGCTCTACGATGCTGTCGATCACGCCCCGCAGATACTGAAACGCCGCCACCATCCGCCCTTTGTTTTGGGACAGGATTTCCGGCTTCGCCGCCTCGTACAGGGATGAAACGGTGTTCTCGTAGACGTTGAACGACTTGCGCCATTCGTCGTTGCCCAGCAGGGTATCGGCAAACTCCTTGAAGCGGCCGACCTGGGTGAACACGTCGTCGCGAGCCATGACTTCGCCCAAGGGGATGCCTCTTTCGTTGCAGAAAGCGACGCCCTGCTCGATGGCGTCGTCCAGCAGTCCGAACAATACGGCCTTGTCCTGGACCGGCGGTTGGTCCTCTTCATCCTGTCCCTGCGCGTAATCCTTCAGCGCCCGCTTCATATTCCTGAAGACGTTGTAATAGTCGACGATCTCGCCGTTGCGCTTCGATATCCCGTTGACCTGCCAGGATGTCACCCGATTGGCGCGGGCAATGGTTTGCATCAGCGTGTGGCCCTGCATGGGCTTGTCGAGGTACAGCGTCGACACGGTCGGAGCGTCGAAGCCGGTAAGCCACATGGCGCAGACGAACACCAGTTGCAGCGGGTGTTCCGGGTCCTTGAAGTTGTATTCGACATCGTGGCCTTTGGAGTCGGGCGTGTTCATGCACTCGCGGTGCGGCTTGATATTCAGGCCCAGCTTGGCGAATTTTTCGTCTTCGCCGGCTTCCTCGCTCACCACCACGGCCATTTCAACCGAACGCATGTATTCGAGGATTTTCTTCAGCCGCGCCTTCTCGATGTCGTTGCCGCTCCGGGCGATGCGCTGGTGCAAGGCCTTCAGCTCTTCCTTCCACAGCCGCTGGACCTTGTCGAACATCTTCACGGCGGTGAACTTGTCCACCGCCACCACCATGCCCTTGCCCAAATAGCCCCGGCGAGGGAAGTGGTAGACGATATCCCTGGCGATGGTCTCCAGCCGGTCGTCCCGCTTGATGACTTCCAGTTCCTGGGCGAACTTCTTCTCCAGCTTTTCCTGCTGGGCCTCGTCCAGGTTTTCGTCTTCCAGAATCCGGTAGAACTCCTCGCTCAAGTCCTCGTTCTGGATCAGCACTTCCGGCACGCGCTTCCCGTAAAACAGCGGCACGGTGGCCCCGTCGTCCATGGATTGCTGGAAGTTGTATTCGGAAACGTAATCGCCGAACCAGGCATTGGTCTTCCGCTCGCGGCCCAGCAAGGGCGTGCCGGTAAAAGCCAGATAATTGGCGTTCGGCAGCCCGGCGCGCATGTTTTCGGCCAGGGACGCGTATTGGGTGCGGTGAGCCTCGTCCACGATCACCACGATATCGTCGCGCTCCGACAGCAAGGGGTATCGCTTGCCCTTGTCGTAGCGGAACTTGTGGATCAGCGTGAAGACCATGCGCTTGTTTCGGCCCAGAAACTCCCTCAATTCCTCGCTGTTCTTCGGCTGCGCGGCCTCGTGTTTCTGCACCGTGCCGGTGTTCAGGAAGTTGCGGTAAATCTGGCCGTCCAGATCGTCCCGGTCGGTCACCACCACGAAAGTGAAGTTGCCAGCGAGCTTCCGGAAAATCTTGCGGACATAAAAGATCATCGAAAAGCTCTTGCCCGAGCCCTGGGTGTGCCAGAACACCCCGAGCTTGCCCGCTTTTTCCCCGCGTTTCCGGAAGACCTCGAAAGCATTGTTGACGCCGATGAATTGGTGGTTCTGGGCGATGATCTTCTGGGTTTCCCTGTGATAGATCACGAAATTCTCGACATAATCCAGAAGCCTGGGCTTGGCGCACAGGCCCGCCACCGCCAGTTCCAGGCTGGTGCCTTGCTGCCGGATTTTCGTGCGGTCGATCTTTTCCTTCTCGTCGTCCACCCGCAGCCAGTTGAAGAAATGCTCCCAGGCGGCGGAGAAGCTGCCGATGCGGGTTTCGATGGCATTGGAGAGGATGCAGAAGGCGTTGGTGAGAAAAAGTTGGGGAATGTCCCGCTTGTAGCCGGTGAGGTTGTCGTCGAACGCCGCCCGGAGCTTCACATTCGAATTCTTCAGCTCGATGAACACCAGCGGAATGCCGTTCACGTACAGCAGCACGTCCGGCCGGCGGAAACGATGTTCGCCCTTGATCCACAGTTGCGAGACGGCCAGGAAGTGGTTTTGCTCCGGGCGGTCGAAGTCGAACACTCGCACCCGCTCCTGTTCCTTTCTGCCCGCGGCGTTCTCGAATTCCACCGGGATGCCGTCCCGCAACAGGCCGTCGATCTCGCGATTGGCGGCCATCAGGCCCATGGCCCGGCGCTTGTCCGTCAGCCGGGCCAGGGCGTCGTCGACAGACGTTTCCGGAACGCCGGGGTTCAGCCGCTGCGCCGCCTCCTTCAACCGATCCGCCAAGATCACCTCGCGCTTGTCGCCGCGGCCGGAGCCGTCGTTCAAGTCCTCCGCGTCGGCCGTATGGCAAAGCAACACATCGAAGCCGCACAGGTGCTGCAAGCGTTGCAGCAACCCCTGTTCGATGTCGTCTTCGGAGATGAAGTTGGGCATGGTTGAAGGGATCCCCTTAGGTTAAAATCTGGCCAGACTAGACAGAACTGCGAGGCGTAATTATGCAGACCCAATGGCAATTGCAGGAAGCCAAAAACAAGTTTAGCCAGCTCATCAAACTGGCCGCCGAGGGCAAGCCGCAAACCGTCACCGTGCATGGCAAGCCCGCGGCGGTGATCGTGTCGGCCGAAGAATACGCCAGACTCACTCGCCCGCCGACCGGCAAACTCTCCGCCGCCTTGCTCGCCCCCGAGATCGGTGTCGATGAATCTTTATTCAGCCGTGACCGGGACACCGGCCGGGACATCGACCTATGAACTGGCTGCTCGACACCTGCGTACTGTCCGAGTACGTCAAGAAGCAGCCGGCTCCGGAAGTGATCGCCTGGCTGGACGAGCAGGACGAACAGGGCCTGTTCATCAGCGTCGTCACCTTGGGCGAAATCGAAAAAGGCATCGTCAAACTCCGTCAGAGCGACCCGGACCGCAGCCAAAAACTCACCGCCTGGCTGGGCAAGGTGGAACGGCGTTTTGCCGAACGAACTTTACCCTTGGACGCGGCGACCCTGCGCGCCTGGGCGCAGATTTCCGGCGGCGCCGAGTTGGCGGGGCACCGCCTGCCCGTGCTGGACGCCTTGCTGACGGCCGCCGCCCAATGCCACGGATTGACCGTCGTCACCCGGAACGTGCAGGATTTCAGCCTGTTTCCCCATGTGTTCAATCCGTGGGTTTTGTAGGTTGGGTTGGGCCGGAAGGCCGTAATCCGATATCCGGCGTTGGTTAATCGTTCGAGGCCGTTTGCCGGGTTACGCCCTCCGCTGCGCTCCAGGCTAACCCGGCCTACATTCTTCATCCCGCATGCTGGGCGGGAAGCGGATGTCGAGGTTTTCGACGGGGAGTTTGCCGGAGATTAGGCGGGGGAGGAGCGCGTTTCGTGTTGTTTCCAGGGTCTGGCTCTGAGCAACAAGGTTATTCTTAAAATCGAAGATTTTCTGCGCTTGTGCGGAGAATTTATCAATTAGATGACCGGCGGGCAGAAGCACTTTGTTCGAGTAGGCTTGATTGCGATTTAAACCGGGAACTGCCGCGTCGTTGTTAATGAAGTTCATGGATTGCAGTACAAAATACAGAAAATGCATGCTGATATCTGACCTCACGTAATAAACCGTGTCGATTGGAAAAAATGTTTCGTCTGACCAATAGACACTCCCAACGTTGCCCTTTCTGCCGACGATGATTCCCGGCCCAGGTACAAACCCCTTGTTATGGGTACCAACCACGCCACCAGAGCCATATACGGAAAAATGGCCTGGAACTCTGTCGTTATCCTTGAGGGCCTTGCCATAGCACAACTCAAGGACGTCACCGAGAGTTGTTTGTTTCCAGTCTGCGGGCACACCCTTCTCAAACATCGCCTGCTCATGGCCCGGAAAGCGCATCCGGACGAACCATTCGCGATAGATTTCCTCGGCCATCTTTTCCAGTAGCGCGATGCGGCGCCGGTTATTTTCGATCAGGTCGTCGTAGGCGGAGAGGATGGCGGCGATTTGTTGCTGAGTGATTTTATCCGGAACCCGAACCTTGACACCGTAGATACGCTCAGGCGACGTGTGACGAACTTTTGCACCGGAGGAGCTATTCCTTATTTGCTGCCGGACATTGTCTATGTTGAACAGGTAATACAAAAATCGACGATCTGCGACTTGTGGTTTTTCTTTCACCAATCCGAGCCGCTGATTATGGAGATACATAGATGACTCGGGAATCAGTGCAGCAGCGCCTAGCAACCCTTCACCCTGTTCCGTCATTGCAACAATGAGATCGCCTTTTCTTAATAAGTACCGCTCAGGAAATTTTGCCGAATAGAAACGATCCTTTCCTGGACGCACTCTGAAGCCGCCTTCTTCGTGGAAATTTCCTGGCGTCAGTACTACATATTTTCCGGTTTCCGAAAAATACTCGCCCTTGAAAGCAAAACCGTGCTCAACTCGGAGCAAATCAGCAAGGGACGATTCAATCCACATCAGACATCTTCCCCCACGATTTGCCGGATGTTATGGCCAATCACCTCCTCTAGCCCCCGCGCCTCGCCGTTCAGCCGGTTCAGTTCGTCGTTCATCGCCAGCAAGTCGGCGATGAATTCCTCCTCGGTTTTGCCGTCTTCCTCGATCACCACGCCCACGTAGCGGCCGGGATTGAGGGAGTAGTCCTGTTCCTTCACCTCGTCCGGCGAGGCGAGCTTGCACAAGCCGGTTACGTCTTCGTATTCCGCCCTGGGAAAGCGTTCCTGTAGCCAGTGGATGTGCCGGAACCAGTTTTCGGCGGTCTTCACTTCCTCGTGCAGGGCTTCCAGCGCGGCTTTCAGCTGCCGGGTTTGCCGGTCCGCGCCGCCACGCTTGCCCTCGGCCTTGGCGGCTTCGGTCTGCCGCTTTTCGTGTTGGCGCAGGGTCTTGTCCAGCGCCTTGAGGTCTTCGTGCAAGGCGGCGAAAAAGGGATCGAAGGCGGCGCGCAATTCGTGCTGGGCTGTGTTCTGGTCGTCGACACGAGTGGGAGCGGGCTTCAGCCCGCGATCGGATTCGTCGCGGGCTGAAGCCCGCTCCCACAAGGACTGATATTGCCGGTATCGGGTTTGCAGATCTTCCAGCCCTGCCCAGCGCCGGTTGAGATCGGCAACGGCGGACTTCGCCGTGTCATCGTCCAGCACTTCCTTGATCCGACGGGCCAGCGGTTCGATGTGGGCCTGGTTCTCGGCTAGCTTATCCATGCCCTGTCGGAAGTAACGGTCGATCAGACCGACGAATTCCGAGCGCTGGCCGCGGTGCAGTTTGCTGATGACGGCGATGTTCTGCACCTGCTCGTCGGAAAACTCGCGGTGGGCGCGGTCAACTTGCGTGAAGATGTTGCGGGCGTCGATGAAGAGGATTTTGTCGTCCGGCTTGGCCTTGTCGAAAAACCACAGGGTGGCGGGCAGGGTGACGGTGTAGAACATGTTCGACGGCAGGGTGAGCATGCCGTAGATGAGGTTCTGCTCGATCAGTTGCCGGCGGATGTCCGCCTCGGAATGGCGGGCGTCGGAGGCGGAATTGGCCATGACCAGCGCGGCGCGCCCCTTCGGCTTCAGCGAGGTGGCGAACAGGTTGATCCACAGGTAGTTGCCGTTGGGCACGGTTTCGATCCCCGCATCCTTCTTGGCGGTTTTGCTCTTGTTGCGCGGCACGCCGTAAGCGTTGAAGCGGCGATCCTTCTCGACGGCCGAGAGGCTCACGTCGTCGACGTTGAAGGGCGGATTGGCGAGCACGTAGTCGAACTTGCCGAAGCTGAGGTAAGGGTCTTCGTAATAGGTGTTGCACTGCTGGATATCGCCGCGCAGGCCGTTGACGGCCAGGTTCATCTTGGCGAGCTTGACGGTTTCCAGGGTCTTTTCCTGACCGTAGACGAAGACATTGGCGGAACTGTCGGCGGCATCGCTGCGATGTTGCTCGATGAATTGGGCGGACTGGACGAACATGCCGCCGGAGCCGCAGGCCGGGTCGAATACGGTGCCGCCGTGGGGTTCGATAATCTCGACCATCAACCGGACCACCGACCGGGGCGTGAAGAATTCGCCTCCGCCCTGGCCTTCGGACAGCGCAAAATTGCCGAGGAAGTACTCGTAAATCTGGCCGAAGATATCGCCGCTGGCATCGGCGGGTATGTCGGCGAAGTTCTTGAGCAGTTGTTTCGGTATGCCTTTGTTCCGCTCCGAACGGGTAAAGCGGGCGTACTCGTCCTTCGGCAGCACGCCTTTCAGCTCGGGCTTGTAGAACTCGATCGCCTCCATGGCCTCTTTGATCGCCTTGGCGATATTCTCCTTCTCGGGCAGGTTCAGCAGGTAATCGTACCGGGCAGTCTCGGGCAGGTAGAAACCGCATATCTCGACGGCGATATCGTGCAGCGGTTTCTCGATGCGGGTTCCCTTCAGTGCCTCGAATTGGGCCTTGATGGCCTTCTCATGCTGACGGTATTTGTTGTCGGCGAATTTGAGGAAGATCAGGCCCAGCACCGGGGTCGAGTATTCGCTAGCTTTCAGATCGGAGTTGGCGCGCAGGTTGTCGGCGGCGCTCCAAAGGTCGGCCTCGAGTTTCTTGAGTTGCTCTTTGTTCATTCAATTCTGCGCATGAATACCAAGTTCCGCCGTCACCTGAGCCGAAGGACGGGCTTTTTCTCGTCCAGGAAAAAGCGGTCAGGTCACGTTTCGAACGCAGCGTAACCCCGGCGGAAATGAAAAAGGGCTGCATTTCTGCAGCCCTTTGTTTTATATGATGCCCGGATACGATTCGAACGTACGACCTTCACCTTGGGAGGAAAACTGTCATTTCGTCAGGCATTTAAAGTCAATCTGTTATGCGCAGTCTCCCCGCGCGAATCGGACTGAAAGTGCCACGAAACGAAGGGTCTTGACTGGGATTCGTCACGTTTTGGGCACTTCTGCTCGAAAATAAGGCTGTTTTGAATTTTCATCTTCGCAGCAGCTAGTTGCCACATCCATCTTGAATTGTAAGTAATTGTATTATCCAAAGAAAGACGCAATCCTGAAAATAGGAGCATCGGATTAAGCATAACTGGTTATGCAATAAGCTCATTACGCTGAGCTTGTTCTTGAATATGCTTCAATCCCTGAAAAAGAATTCGAAAATCGGCTGTGTTTGGATAATCCCTGGTGGGAACCTGGGGGCGGCTATAGCCGCCGAGGTTCGAGGGAATGTCCGCCACCCGCTTGATGGTGGCCGCGGCTTCCTGTGCATCGAGCATGTTCTCGACGCCAGCCCCAGTCCTCGGCTCGAAGCTTCGGATGATCTTGATGTTCGAGACAACCGCTTCGCCTGCCGTCGCCGTGAAATCGAGCGTGAGCCGGCCGCCGGACACTTCCGGGGTGAGGGTTCTAGGGATGATCGTCCGGGCGGCCGGCCAGCGACTACGCGATCGCGCTCACTCTGCTCGGCGTCGGCATTGCGCTTGGGGGATCAACCGGTGGTGGATCGGCCGATCGAGGTCGCTCGGGGAGGGATGAAGAAGGACTGATGGATAGGCGAATATAACCCCGGATGCCATTCGTCCCCACGCTTCAGTTAGCGATGCCGGAGCGTGTTGGCGTAGGTCTAATTCAATTTAAGCGTCTACTGACGGACGGCTTCATCGCCGACGATCACGCCGCGGACGGCCAGCCTGTTTTCCTCGTCCCGGAAATGTCGAACGGACGTGCTGACCGGATTTCCGATTTGCCAGTAACTTGAGAGTACCGGAGAAATCGTTATGAGCACTGCGAAATTGGATTCTATCGGACAATACCTCCTCAAGCGTCTATACGATGCGGGGGTCAAACATATCTTCGGCGTTCCGGGCGATTATGTGCTTGGCTTCTACGATTTGATGGTTAAAAGCCCGATCCAGCACATCGGCACTACGCGGGAAGATACCGCCGCCTTTGCCGCGGACGGCTATGCCCGTTGTCGGGGAATGGGCGCGCTGGCGGTGACTTACGGCGTGGGAGCGTTGAATACGGTCAATGCGGTTGCCGGTGCCCATGCGGAGTCCTCGCCCGTGGTCGTTATCAGCGGCGCTCCGGGGGTGCGTGAACAACGCGAAGATCCGCTGATTCATCACCGTTTCGGCCCTTTCACGTTTCAGCGCGAGATTTTCGATCGCATCACCTGCGCCACCGTCGTGCTCGATGATCCGGTAATCGCCTTTCGCCAGATCGACCGCGCCATCGCGGCCGCTCGCCGGTTGTATAAACCGGTTTACATCGAGATCCCGCGCGATCTGGTCATGGCTGAAGGGCATCCGATGCCGGCAGAGCCGCTAGAGGAGCCTTCGAGCGATGAAGCCGCTTTATCGGAAGCGGTCGCCGAAACCGCGGAGCTCATGGCGAACTCGGTTTCGCCGACGATCTTGGCGGGCGTCGAGCTGCAACGACGCGGACTTCAGGATGCCTTGGTCGAACTCGTCGAGCGGGCACGCTTGCCGGTGGCAGCCACATTGACCGGCAAGTCGGTCATTGCCGAGCGGCACCCGGCCTATCTCGGCGTCTATGAAGGCGCGATGAGTTCGGAGAATGCGCGTTACATGGTGGAGCAATCCGATTTGCTGCTGATGTTGGGCGTCACCTTGAACGACATCGATACCGGCATCTACACCGCGCGTCTCGATCCTCATCGCATCGTACGCGCGGCTCAAAACGAAGTCGTGATCCGCTATCACCGCTATCCCCGCGTCACCTTATCGGACTTCGTCCTGTCGTTGGCGCACTCGGTGAAAGCTCGAAGCGAAGCGCTCCCGGTGGCGGCCGTAGCGGCCGAAGCGAGCGGGTTTCCCGAACAAAACCGACCCATGACGATCGCCCGTTTGATCGAGCGACTCAATCGGGCGCTGACGTCCGACATGATCGTGGTCAGTGACGTAGGCGATTGCCTGTTCGCCGCGATCGATCTGCGGGTCTACGAGCGGAGCGAATTTTTGTCCTCGGCTTTCTATACCACGATGGGTTTTGGGGTGCCCGCCGCGCTCGGCGCGCAAGTTGCCCGCCCGGATCATCGCGCGCTCATCCTGGTCGGGGATGGTGCGTTTCAGATGACCGGCACGGAACTTTCGACGCACATACGCCTCGGCTTGGCGCCAATCGTGGTGGTTTTTAACAATTGCGGTTACAGCACCGAACGGTTCATCCTCGACGGACCTTTCAATGACATCAGTTGTTGGCGTTTCGACCGGCTGGGCGAGGTTTTCGGCCCATTGAACGGGTACGACGCGCCTGATGAAGAAGCCTTTGAAGAAGCGCTCGTCAAAGCTCTAGCTGACCGTGCCACGCCAAGCATCATCAACGTTCACCTTTCGCAGGATGACACGTCTTCGGCCATGAGGCGTCTTGCGGAGCATTTGAAGTCGAGAGTCAAAGGCTGAAGCTGAGCGGTGATGTCGGAGCTAGACCAAGGAAAGGTGCCTCCTCCCGTGGGAGCAGGCTTTAGCCCGCGATCTTGTGCGGCCTCCGATCGCGGGCTAAAGTCCGCTTCCGCACAAAATCATCCATTAAGTTAGCTGTCAAAATGTCAGACCTCCAGCTATTAGCTAGACAAAAAGCCGAGGCAATGATGCAAAAGCGCATCGCTTCCCTGCCTACTGAGATTCAGGCAATTCAGCACGAATTGTCCGCGAAGGGCTTAGTGAAATCCGGCGCGATGCTGAAGCGGGTATTGGCGACGTGCAAGGCATCGATAGAAGCCCAGTCGCAGACGGTTCTCGCGGAGTACGAGTGGGCGGTGAGGCAAGCATTGTTTGCCAGCCAGTCGTGGGTTGAGCGCTTGGTCGTAGACGCATCAGAGTCCTTGGAGCATCTCTACGAGGCAACCCAAGGCCACATCTACAAGGCATGTCACTTGGCTGGCACGCCGGAACTTGCAGTGCGGCTCCTCAGAGACCTGGAAACAACAAAAGTTGCGGCCAAAGACAGCATCGCTCTGTCCCTTCGGTCCAGGTTCGCTGAACGTAGCCGAGGGCTTATTCGGGGACTTCCAAGCCTTCTATCGCGCGTCATCTCCCGTATCTTCGGAGGAGGTGGCGCGTGAAGCAAACGATCGGGCGTCGCCATTTTTCCAAGCATCGGCTGGGCAAGTGCCGTCGGGTAGAGAAAAGCGGCGTCAGTGGCTATTTGTGGACAAATTCATCCGCGGAGGAAAATAACGACCAGCGTCTGTACGACATGGCCTTCTTGACCCGATTCTCGGCGAGTTCCAGGGCGGCTTCGCGTGGCAGGATGGTTGTCTTCTTAACGGTCTCCAAGACCTGTTCCGTATTGCTCCGGACTTTCTCCTCAATCGACGAAAATGCCGTCGATTGAGTGGCGCCTCGATATTCCATGGCTGCGCATATCACGCCGCCCGCATTGGCAATGAAATCGGGAACGCAGAGCACGTCTCGCCCATGCAGAAATATTTCCGCTTCGGGGGTGACGGGGATATTGGCCCCCTCGACGATCAATCTGGTTTTGAGATGTGATACGTTCGCCGCATTGATCACATCGGGTCGTGCGGCGGGTATCCAGATATCGCATTCCATGTCGATCACGGCTTCCCGGTTCAGTTTCTCGCCGTCCGTATGGTCAGAAACGCTTTTTCCCGTCTTCTTTAATGCCATCAGAGCACTGACATCCAAGCCGCGAGGATTATGGACAGCACCCTGACTATCGGAGGCACCAACCAAGATAGCCCCGGCTTGGGTCAAAAAGCGCGCCGAGTGCTGACCAACGGCACCGAAACCCTGAATCACGACGCGGGCACCGTCCAGCTTTAAATTGCTGTAGCGCGCCGCGATTTCCGTGGCCTGATAAATCCCCCAACCGGTTGCTCCGATTTCATCCAGCGGAATGCCGCCCAGGTCGCGGGGCAAACCGGCGGCACGGCCTATTTCATCTTTTACCCAGGCCATACAGTCTTCATCGGTACCCATGTCGGGCGCAAAAATATAATCTCGCTCGTTTCTCAAACTCGAGGCAAAAGCGCGGATGAGTTTTTCCTTTTCCGGTCCGGGCATTTTCGGATCGCCAAAAATGACGGACTTGGCGCCGCCGTGAGGCAAACCGGCGGCCGCATTTTTGAAGGTCATCGCCCGGGCGAGACGAAAGCACTCCTCCACGCTGACATCGGACGCCATCCGTAATCCCCCGATGGCCGGACCTCTCGCTACATTGTCTACGACCAGTATGGCTTTCAATCCTACGGAAGGCTCATAAACGTGGATGATCTTGGCGGGACCAAAGGCGTCTGCAAACGCAAAAACATCGCTCGCGTTCATATCTGTTAACCCATGGTGCTGTTTTGAAACCCAGTTGAAGAGGTCACGCGGGCAGGCCAAGTTCTGGAGAAGCCCATTACTCCTTCTCCGAGCGAAGTCCTGCCCACATAACCGCAATCAGCGTTATCACCGAACGATTCGGCTGCATAGATAATGAGATTCGTAGCGTTCACAAGCATTCGCAAGCGGTGCGTTTTTCTCGTTCCAATGCCAGGGCGCTACTGCCAAACCGGCGCGAGGCCGTCCCCGCAAGGAAGGGTCGCGCTCAAGCGACCGTTTGCGATTGGAAGGGTCGCGCTCAAGCGACCGTTTGCCATTGGAAGGGGCCGATTAAAGGCCCGTTTGCGATTGAAGGAGCAACGCCGCCAGCCGTGCAATCGGGTGCATAGCGGCTTCACGCAGACGGTGAAGCGGGTAGACGGTAGGACGGTCAGGATTCATGGGTCTTTTCTAGACATCCATGCGGTCAACTGCTTTTTCGGCGTATCTCACACAAACTCGCTATCGTTTCGGCAGTCTATTTAGAGGAAAGTAGTCGCGAGGAAGCAAGCAGTGGAGGCCTTTCTCAACATCGATTGGGCAGAACTCTTCATCCCGAGCGCTCCCGTCGTGGAGACGATCATTCGCGGGACGCTCGTCTACTGGTTCTTATTCCTGATCTTCCGCTTGGTCATCAAGCGCGATATCGGCTCGGTTGCCGTCACCGACCTCATCGTAGTGGTCATCATTGCCGATGCGGCACAGAACGCTATGGCGGCCGATTACAACTCCATCACCGACGGACTCATTTTGATCAGCACGATTGTGTTCTGGAACTTTCTGCTCGACTGGGCAGCCTACCGTTTCCGATGGTTCGAACGCTTCATGGCACCCGAAGCACTCAAGCTGATAAAGGATGGACGCATCTTGCATCGCAACTTGCGCCGGGAGTTCTTGACCGAAGAGGAGTTGATACGCAAGGTCCGCGAGAGTGGTGTAGAGGACCTGTCCCAGATCCAGGCAGCCTACATGGAAGGGGATGGCACGATCAGTGTGATCAAGCGGGGCGCGTGAGTACCGTTACCCTAAGAAGCCGCTTCAAACTACTACGCACCGCCATACCCGCGTTGCTCAAGGGTTCGAAATGCTCATGTACTCCTCTGTACACCCTGGTTTTTACTCGCCCCATCCCTGGGGCTCGCCCTTCGGGCCAGCCTCCGGCTGTTCTCTCCGCGTGTCCCGCGCTCCGGGTCGGCCTTTCGCGGCTTGTTCTGACGGTGCTCATGACGTTTGACAACAGCTTCTAAGAGACTTGCTTTACGCCATCGATAACTTGATTTGACAGTACCAGATCGTGAATTGACAACGACTGGATAGAGGGCGGGATATGACAGCCAGGAACGATCGCCAAGAGGCCAGCATGCTGGAACGTGGAGTTATGCTCGAAAGTTGTGGATGAGGGGCTGAGGTAGGCGGCGTATTCTGGATGGTCTTCGAGGTCATCCATTCCTGTTGAGAGGAGCGAATACGCCATGAGTGAAGATAAGGTCATTCGGTTGAAGAGTCCAGGG
>NZ_DASPLO010000190.1:0-26762 GCF_035627495.1 Methylocaldum sp. | reverse complement strand
AAGCGTTCCACGGCCGAGCGCGCCTCGGCCGTCAGTTTCACTGCGTATTTCTGGGTTCGCATGATCGTCTCCTGGCTTCCAGACAATCATCAGACCCAAGACATGACCAAACATTGCACTGCTACCGTGGCGAAGCACTACCCCAATGGCAACGTGGTTTTGCGCGGCATCTCCATGGATATTCGGCCCGGAGAGAAAATCGCCCTGATCGGCGCGAGCGGCGGCGGCAAATCGACCTTGGTACAGGTGTTGATCGGCCTCTACCCACCGAGCTCGGGCATGATTTATTTCAATGGCGCGCCGATGGACAAAATCGGCATGGACGTGGTGCGCGAACACGTGGTCACCGTGTTGCAGCATCCGGTGCTATTCAACGACACGGTCCGCGCCAACCTGACGCTCGGCCGTCCGGCGAGGGACACGGAACTCTGGCGCGCGCTCGAGATCGCCCAACTCAGGGACGCGGTGGAGGATTGCCGTGATGGGTTGGATACCATCGTAGGCCGGCTGGGCATGCGGCTTTCCGGAGGACAGCGTCAACGGCTGGCGATAGCCCGTATGATCCTGGCCGATCCCAAGGTGGTGATTCTCGACGAAGCGAGCTCGGCCATCGACAACGAAACCGAGACGCGTTTGTACGAGGGTTTGGATGAATTCCTCAAGAACCGCACGACGCTCATCGTCGCCCATCGTCTGAGCGCGATCAAACATGCCGATCGCATTTACGTATTCGAGGACGGACGCATTTGCGAGCAAGGCGATCATGAGACCCTGATCTCCGGCGAAGGCTTATACGCGCGGCTCTACGGAGAGAAATCGGCCGTGCCGGCTGGCCGGGACATGTCGCTCACGTTCTAAGGGGACTGCGCCATCAATCGGGATACCGGACATGCTGGGCGGCAAAAAAGCGAAGATCCTTTCCCCGGAAGCTCTTTCAATCGAGCGCACGAAACGCTTTACGAAGCCAAAAACGAGGACCGTAATCGAGTACAATGGGCGGCTTTCCAGGGTTAAACTTCGGGCGTGTCCGTGTACGATCTCCACACCCATTCCACCGCCTCCGACGGCGCCTATTCGCCGTCCGAATTGGTTCGCCAGGCCGGGGCCGCAGGCGTCACCGCCCTTGCCCTCACCGACCATGACTCCACCGCAGGCTTGGCCGAGGCGGAGGTTACCGCTCTTGAGGCCGGCATTCGGTTAATTCCCGGCGTCGAGGTATCGGCAACCTGGGCGGATAAAACCATCCACATCGTCGGTTTGCGCATCGATCCGGACTGCGATGTTTTAAAGCAGGGCCTGGCCCGGCTACAGGCAATCCGTGACGAACGGGCGCAGGAAATGGGCCGGCGGCTCGACCGCTACGGCGTCCCCGGCACCTTCGAAGCCGCACGGGAAATGGCCGGCGACGGCATGATCACACGCACCCATTTCGCACGATATCTCGCCAGTCTTGGATTGGCAGGAAGTGTAAAAGACGTGTTCGAGCGCTTTCTGACCCGCGGCAAACCGGGCTACGTCCCGACCCGATGGGCCGAGATGGCGGACGTCATCGACTGGATTCGCGAGGCGGGTGGGGTCGCCGTACTCGCCCATCCCCAGCGCTATAAGCTGACGGCCAGTTGGATGCGGCGGCTGATCGGCGAATTCAAGGAATGCGGAGGCGCGGCTCTCGAAGTGGTTTCGGGAACCGCCTCTCCAAGCGAGACTCAATCCAGCGCCGAATACGCGCGGCGTTTCGAATTGTGCGCCTCCTGCGGCTCCGACTTCCACAGCCCGGAGACGGTCTGGGTGAAACTGGGCCGACTACCGCCGCTTCCATCCAACCTAACGCCGGTATGGTCCCTCTGGAACAGTTGAACCGATGCGCCTGGGCCGAGCGCAGCGCGCTGGAACGGGCTTATCACGACCACGAATGGGGAACGCCCGTCCATGACGACCGTCTGCTGTTCGAATTCCTGATTCTCGAAGGCGCGCAGGCGGGACTTTCCTGGACGACCATCCTCCGTAAGCGAGATGCCTACCGCACGGCTTTCGACGGCTTCGATGCCGAACGTGTTGCCCGTTACGGCGAAAGCAAAACGATTGAGCTGCTGAGCAATTCCGGCATCGTTCGCAACCGCCTGAAGATCGCCGCATCGGTAAACAATGCCCACCGATTTCTGGAGGTGAGAGAGCAATTCGGCAGCTTCGACGCCTACATCTGGCGCTTCGTCGACGGCTGTCCGAGGCAAAACGCCTGGCGGAGCATGGCGGAAGTGCCGGCCCGAACGCTTGAGTCCGACGCCATGAGCAAGGACCTCGGGAAACGCGGGTTCCGTTTCGTCGGCTCCGTCATTTGTTATGCCTTCATGCAGGCGACCGGCATGGTCAACGATCACACCGTCGACTGTTTCCGCTGGGGCCAACTGCACACGCTCGGCTCACCGTAAAACCCGCTTTACACGTCCCGCCTCAATTACCCGTTCTTTCCGTCCCCGAATACGGGCGATTGTTCGGAAAATTTTACAGTTTGCGGCTCCGGGCCATGGCCTCACCCCGGGATTGCAGCCTACACAAGCTTTCCAGCCTTTTGGCACACAAGCTGCCTACATCAGTGCCATTGATGTCGGAGAGCAATACGTGATTTTGATTCGATTCTTGCTTGGTTGGCTGCTAAGCATCAGCGCGACACTTGCCCTGGCACAGGACAGCATCCAGGAGGCAAGCGAGCTGCGCACACTCGCGCTGCGCCACGAGCACGGCCGAGGCATCAAACAGGATTATGCCGAGGCTTATCGTCTTTACTGCAAGGCAGCGTTGCTCGGCGATTCGCAAGCGGCATACAACCTCGGCTGGATGTATTTCAACGGCCGGGGACTTTCCCGCAAGGCCGATGTCGCCGTGGGCTGGTTCCTGCGCGCGGCCAAAAACGGCGATGCCTATGCGGCGCGCATGCTGGTGCGCTACCAAGGTATAACCCCGGTGGACGACCCCGCCTGTCAGCCCGATCCGGTACCGGTTACGGCAAGCATCGAGCCCAGATCCAACCCGAACCGCAAGCTCGTCGAAAGCTGGGTCAGCCAAATCGCGCCGCAATATTCCATCGACCCGCAGCTGGTGCTGGCCGTGATCCAGGCGGAATCCAGTTTCAATCCAGCCGCGCTTTCACCCAAGAATGCCCAGGGATTGATGCAACTGATTCCCGCGACGGCAGAGCGTTTCGGCATCAAGGACATCTGGAACCCGGTGGAGAACATCAAGGGCGGAACCGCCTATCTCCATTGGCTGTTGCGGCATTTCGAGGGTAACGTCGAATGGGCAGTGGCCGCTTACAACGCCGGGGAGAGAACCGTGGAACAATATCACGGCGTTCCGCCGTATCAGGAAACCCGCAACTACGTGCGACGCATTCTGGCGGCTTACCAAAAAACCGTTCATCCCGTACCGCCGCCGCTAACGGCTCATCACGTGTTTTAACGGGACTTCCCATCCGTCCTGAAGCTTGCCCTTCGGGCCGCGCAGTAGGTTTTTGTCATAACCTCAAAGCCGCCCGCCATCGACGACCGGCGAAACCCAGTAGCGCATCGCCGATTCCGCGAAATCCTTTTTTAGTCGATCCAGCAACTCATTCAGATCGGGACCAGCGAGCCGCACCTCGAACTGAATCTGCCGCTTGCGTCCGGTCACCTGTTCGACCAAGGTCAAGCTTTCCGGGCGGCTCGAATGGCCATTAATCGGAAAGCTGCTGAAACCGCTCGGGTGCTCGTATTGCAGTAGCCAGTCCACCAGCGGCTCTTCGAGGCTGGGCGGGGCTATCAGAGTGAGGAGAAAGAATTCGCTCATGATGATTGTCCGAATGGGTATTGTCGGGTTAAGGAAGAAAGCCTTGTGTTGATCCCCCGGCCTTAACTCTCTCCCTCAGGGAGAGGAGATTTTGCCTCGCCGTAACGACGGTAGAGAATAGGCAACAGCACCAAAGTCAGCAGGGTCGAGGTACACAGCCCGCCGACGCCGACCACCGCCAAGGGCCGCTGGATTTCCGAGCCGGGACCGGTAGCGAACAGCAGCGGAATGAGCCCGAAGGCGGCGATGCCGGCGGTCATCAGCACCGGCCGGAGCCGGCGCATGGCGCCCACCACCACCACCTCGTCCATGGGCAGCCCCAAGGCCCGCAATTGGTTGAAGTAACTCACCATCACCACCCCGTTCAACACCGCGATGCCCAGCAGGGAAATGAAGCCCACCGAGGCCGACACGGAGAGATATTCCCCGGAAATCCACACCCCGTACACGCCGCCGATGAGCGCCAGGGGAACGTTGGCCAGAACCAGGATGGCCTGGCGCGCCGAGCCGAAGGTGGAAAAGAGCAGCAGGAAGATCAGCCCGATGGACACCGGGATGACCACGGCCAAACGGGCGGCGGCGCGCTGCTGGTTTTCGAACTGTCCGCCCCACTGGATATAGTAGCCGGTGGGTAGCTGCACCTGATCGCCCACGGCCTGTTTCGCCTCGTCCACGAAACCCACCAGGTCCCGTCCCTCGACGTTGCTGCGCACCGACGTGTAGCGCTGCCCGCGCTCGCGGTTGACCGCCACCACGCCTTCCACCAGCTCGATTTTCGCGACCACCGACAACGGCACCCGCCGCCCATCGGGCAGGGCGATCTGCAGGGTGGACATGGTGGCCGGCTCGCCCGAGCCCCGCAGCAGCAGGGGCGTGCGGCGGATGCCTTCCTGGACGATGCCGAGTTTGAGTCCCTCGATCTGCGCCCGCAGGGTGTCGGCCAGAGAATCGGAATCCAGCCCCAAACGTCCCGCAGCCAGCCGGTCCACTTTCACCACCAGGTACTGCATGCCTTCGTTGCGAATGGTGAACACGTCCGAAGCGCCGGGAACCTTCCGCATCACCCCGGCGATTTCCTCGGCCTTGGCGTTGAGCACGGCGAGCTCCGGGCCGTACAGCTTCACCGCCACGTCGCCGCGCACCCCGGTCAGCATCTCGGTGACCCGCATCTGAATCGGCTGGGTGAAGCCGTAGGCGATGCCGGGAATAGTGTCCAGGACTTTGCGGATTTCCTCGATCAGCGCCTCCTTGCTGCCCATGCGCCATTCGGCCTCGGGCTTCAGCACCATGAACGTGTCGGTTTCGTTGAGCCCCATGGGGTCCAGGCCGATTTCGTCCGCCCCCACGCGGGCCGTGATCCGCGTGATTTCCGGCACGTGCTCCAGGAGAGCCTTCTGAATTTGCTCGTCCAGCCGCACCGATTGCTCCAGCGTAATGGACGGCAGTTTCTCCACCTGCACAATGATGTCCCCCTCGTCCATGGTGGGCATGAAAGTCTTGCCGATCTGGAAATAGACGCCCACAGTGGACAGCAGCAGCAGCCCCGCGCAGAGCAAAACGGTGCGGCTATGGGCGAGGGACCAGATTAGGGCCGGGCGATACAGCGCCAGGAGCTTCCGCGCCAGCCAGGGTTCCTCGTGCTTGACGTGCTTCATCAGGAAAGAGGCCAGAACGGGGATCACGATCAGCGAGAAGATCAGCGAACCGCTCATGGCGAATACGTTGGTGAAGGCCACGGGCTTGAACAGCTTGCCTTCCAATCCCTGAAGGGAGAACAGCGGCACAAACACGATGCCGATGATGATCGTCCCCGAGACCACGGGCGCGGTGACTTCGCGCATGGCCCGGTAGATGACGTGCAGCCGGGGCAGCCGATTTGTCTTGCCGTGTTCGGCCAGATGGGAGGTGATGTTCTCCACCACCACCACCGCCGGATCGACCAGCTTGCCGATGGCGATGGCGAGGCCACCGAGGCTCATGAGATTGGCCGTCAGACCGAACTGGTGCATCAGCAGGAAAGTGAACAAGGCGACCATGGGCAGGATGAAGGCGACGGTCAGCGCGGCCCTGAGGTCGCCGAGGAACAGGATCAGCAGGATCAACACCAGCACGGTGGCCTCTATTAAGGCCCGGACGATGGTGTGTATGGCTTTCCCCACCAAGTCGCCGCGGTTGTAGAACACGCTGACTTTCACTTCCTTGGGCAGGGCGGGTTTGATTTCCTCCAGCTTCTGCTCCACGCCTTCCACCACTTGGCGGGCATTGGCTCCGCGCAGGCTCAGCACCAGACCTTCCACCACTTCGCTTTGCCCGTTCTGGCTTACGGCGCCGTAGCGGGTCAGGGCGCCGATGCGGACGTCGGCCACGTCGCCCACGGTGATGGAAATGCCGTTCCGCTCCGCCACGACGATGGTGCGCACGTCGTCCAGGTCCACGATGCGCCCCTCGGCGCGCACCAGGAGCGCTTCTTCGCCCTGGGCCAGACGTCCGGCGCCGTCGTTGCGGTTGTTGGACTTGAGCGCGTCGGTCAGTTCCCCGATGCTCACCCCGCGAGCCGCCATGCGCATGTTGTCGGGAATGACCTCGAAGCTCCGCACCATCCCGCCCAGGGCGTTCACGTCGGCGACGCCGGGCACGGTGCGCAGCGCCGGACGGATCACCCAGTCCAGGAGGCTCCGCCGCTCGGAGAGGCTCAAACCGTCGCCCTCTACCGTGAACATGAACATCTCGCCCAAGGGTGTGGTCATGGGCGCCATGCCGCCTTCCACATTGGCCGGCAAGTTGCCCCAAACGCCACTCAGGCGCTCCGCCACCTGCTGCCGCGCCCAGTAGATATCGGTGCCTTCCTCGAAGTCGATGGTGATGTCGGTGAGGGCGTATTTGGCGATGGAGCGGAGCATGGTCTGCTTGGGGATGCCGAGCATTTCCACCTCAACGGGCGCCGTGATGCGCGCTTCCACCTCCTCCGGGGTCATGCCGGGCGCCTTGACGATGATCTTGACTTGAGTAGGCGACACGTCGGGGAAGGCGTCGATGGGAAGATTGGCCGCGGCGAACCAGCCGGCACCGGCCAGAAGCAGGGCGGTCAGCAGGGCGAACAGACGCTGGGTCAGGGCGAACTGGATCAGGCGCGCGATCACTCTCCTTCCCCCATGCCGAGCCAGGCGGCCTTCAGCGCGGCCACGCCCTGAACGGCCACCTCATCGCCAGGCTCCAGCCCTTCGTGGATCACCATGCTGTAAGGTTCCTGCCCGGCCACCGCCACTTCGCGGGCTTCGAAGCCCGCGGCGGTTTTCACAAACGCGTAGTTCTTGCCCTCATGACTGAACACCGCCGCGACAGGTACCCGAAAGATGCGGTCGGTGCTCCGGTGCATCAACTGCACGTTGATGTGCATGCCGGGCCGCAGAGCCTCCGCCTCGCTATCGACCACGGCTCGCACCAGAGCGCTCTGGCTCTCCGGGTCGACGTGCTGGCCGACCTCGATGATGCGGGCTGTGGCCCTGATATTTTCCAGGCTGATGCGGTCGCCGATCTTGATCTCGTGCAGGCGCTCCTGGGGCATGTTGACCTCCAGCCACAACTCGTCCAGCTTGCCGACTCGGAACAATGGCGTCAGCCGGTCCACCCGCTGCCCAACCACGGCCATGCGCTCCAGAACCACGCCGTCGATGGGGGCGCGCACTTCCAGCACGCTGCTCATCCGGCGGTTGGCCCTGAGCTTTTGAATCTCGGCATTGGCCAAGCCGGAGGCGGCCAGGGTTTGTTCCGCCGCCCCCAACGCGGCTTGAGCCTTGTCGAAATCACCCTTGGTTTCCTGCCAGCGGAGGCGGGATATGATGCCTTCCTGAAGCAGGGTTTGATCTCGCTGGAGCCGGGCTTGAGCCAGACTGAACTCGGACGCGGCGTCCAGCAGTTCCCGCTGCAAGGCCAGCAGATCGGGGCTCTGGATTTTGGCGAGCACTTGGCCTTGCTTAACCTTTACGCCCAAGGGCACGGCCACGTTGCCGATCACGCCGGCCTGGGGCGAACTGACGACGAATTCCTTCTGCGGCGGCAGAACGACCCGAGCCGGCGCCCGAGCCAGCGGCATGGCGGTCACCTCCTCGGGCTTGACCGTCCGAATGCCCAAATGTCGGGCCTGCTCGTCGTTCAGTCGAACCGTATCTTCCGCAGCGATGGCGGCCACACCGATCCAAAACAGCATCAATAGCCAAACCGCTCTCATGGCGTCACCCCCACCACCTGGTTATAGAACGCCGTATCCCGCTGCAACAGAATGGCGCGCTCGGCGGCATCACGAATGGCCGCCTGGGCGGTACTCTGAATCTTCAGGTAATCGATCAAGGCAATCTCCCCCGTATCGAAGGCGAGACGGCTCATCCTGAGCTGGGTTTCAGCGATTTCCTTGCGCCGCTCGGCGATTTCAAGGGCGGCACGATCCACCTCCAATCGGTGGATGGCCTCGTGCAGCGCTCTTTCCAGCTGGCGCATCAAGCCCTCCCGCTCGGCGATCCTTTGGGTCAGCGAAATATTGGCCTGCGCCACGTAAGGCGCGTTGTAAGTCTCGCCGCCAATGGGAACTTGCAGCACCAGATTGGTTGAGTTGTTGAATTTGTCTCCCTGCCTGCCCCGATCGTGCTGGGTGCCGATGAGGAACGAAGGCTGGTTGCCCTGTTTGGATTCGCGGGTGAATTCGACTTCCGCCTGGGCGCGCTCGACCATCGCATTGGCCGCGGCTACCGCTGGGTGCCGCTCGGCGATCTCTGCCACTGGGCTCTGCTTCTCGTCGAAAGACTTGGGAGCGCGCTCCAGGCGCGTCAAATTGCTGTAGGCCTGGCGGCCATGCATCAGCTCGGCCTCCGCCTGCGCCAGAATAGTTTTCTTTTCCAGCTCGTCGCTCTCCGCCATGAGCAGGTCGGCACGGGCCAAATCGCCCAATTCGACCCGCCTTTGCACCACGGCCGTCAGTTGTCCGGCCACATCGTGAATCTGCCGGGCCAGCTCGTAGCGATTCTCCAACAGCTTCAAATTCCACAGCGCATCCCGCACCAGGCCGGCCACCTCGTGCTTGAGCGCCTGCGCGAACAAATCGGCGCTTTGCTTGGCCTCCTGAGCGACGTGCTTGCTTGCCGCCCGCTGCCCCCACATCCAAAACGGAATCTGGTAGCCGGTCTGGATCTCTATCTGACCCCGGTCGTCGATCGCCCGGTCGTCTATCCATTGCAGGTAAACCGAGGGATAGCCGGCGACCCAACTGGCGCTGCGCCGCTCCAATGCGCCCGCTTCCTCTTCGAACGCGGCGATCAACGCACTTTGCGGATATTTCTGAAAAGCGTTCTCGACGACTTGCGTAAGACTCAAGGACTCGTCGAACGTTACCGTATCGTAATGCTCGGCGAGCCGTTCCTCGGAACCGGCGGACGCGGCAACGAAGACGCAAGCTACGCCGGCCGCACGCACTAGAAACTTCATATTATTCTCCCAATGTCACGGATCGGAACGTCGGCGATCCATGGCTCGGCTTGACGGGAAGCGTTTCCATACCTCCATGCCTGACGGCAGGCAATCCCCTCCATATGATTCTTGGCGGCAGGCGAGAGTGGAGCCAAGGACAGAGAGCGAAAGTCCCTTGAAAGGCTAAAGACTCAAGATTTTAAAGGAGGCGCGCGCGGAGCGGCTTTAGGGTAGGCGTGCGAGGACGGCGGGGGTGAATTGTCGAAAGAGGACAGGTCTGCGGCCAGTTGTGGCCGGCGGATCGACGCGGCAATGAAAAGAAGACAGGGCTGATCGTCTGCGGTCGGCGAAAACTTGGCTTTATGGATCTCCCCCCAAAATCCGGCCTGAACGCCAACAATCACGTCCTGATCGATTGGCGAGGTATCGAGCTGGGCCAATACCTTCTCGCCCTTCGCGAGGAACTCCAAGCCCGGAACATGCAGAAAACCGCCCGTTTCGCCCCCGGTGTGCGCATGGACCCACGGCGCGATGACTTGCATCAGCGTCAAGAGGCCGAAAAGAATCATGCGAGGGACGGGGGTGGTCACAAATTAATTCGACAATCGGGCGGCCAGGAGAAACCTGTACAGTATAGTCCTGATGAAAGTTAGAAAAAATCCGACAACGCATTATATAGTTGAAAATCTTATGGCTTTGTGGCCCGACGGCCACCGGCGAGTTCATTATGGCTGGCGGGGCGCTCGCGAGCGGAAACCCAGCATCCATCGGCTGGGTTTCGTCCCGCAACCCAGTCCACGGAATTTTTGTCGTCCGCTGATTTTCGACGTCAGACGACAATCACCATCAAGCAGGAGATGTGAACGCATGGTCCAGACCGTTGAATGGCCGACGAAGACGCGCGAGATCCACAATCATCATTTCAATTCTGCAATCTGGAACGACTTTCAGTTCCGGAACGACGACATCATCATCGCGACATACGGGAAATCCGGGACGACCTGGATGCAGCAGATCATAGGTCAGCTGCTCTTCGGTGGTAACCCGGACATCGAGGTCGCGACGATGTCTCCATGGCTCGACCTGCGCGTTCCGCCCAAGGAAGAAAAGCTGCCGGTCGTGGAGGCACAGACCCACAGGCGATTCCTCAAGACGCACCTGCCCGTAAACGCCCTCGTATTCTCGCCCCGGGCAAAGTACATCTACGTCGGACGAGATGGGCGAGACGTCGTATGGAGCCTGTACAACCACCACGCGAATGCCAATCAGGCTTGGTATGAGGCGCTGAACGATACGCCCGGGCGTGTGGGCCCTCCGATCGAACCTCCGCCCGATGACATCCGGCCGTATTGGCGCGACTGGATGGATCGGGATGGCCACCCTTTCTGGCCCTTCTGGGAACATGTCCGTAGCTGGTGGGACATCAGGAATCTGCCCAATGTCCTGCTGGTCCATTTCGCCGACTTGAAGCGGGACATGCCGGGCCAGATGCGCCGTATCGCGGGGTTCCTCGACATCCCGATAGACGAATCGAGATGGGAGGCTGTCGTCGAGTATTGTTCCTTCAATTGGATGAAGCAGAACGCGCCCAAAAGCGCTCCCCTAGGGGGCGTCTTCTGGGACGGGGGCGCTCAGGTCTTCATCAACAAGGGGACGAATGGCCGCTGGATGGATACCCTGACAGCAGACGATGTGCGCGAGTACGAATCGCGGGCGGTCGCGGAGTTGGGAACCGAATGCGCGCGTTGGCTCGCATCGGGAGGGACAACGGACTGAGTTCCATAAGCTGGGTTTCCGCGAAGCGCCTATCCAGCCTACCGAAAAGTGGGATCAGACTTTCTGTTTAAGGCCACCAGTAGCGATTCTCGAAACTTACCGAAACCAGACGCCCCATCAGGAACAGCAAAAACGCAAAGCCTGATCCCATTTTTCGGACCCGCATCCATCGGTACGCACCAATTCCCTCGGCGCTGCCGAATGAATCCGAGTCGGCCGGCTTCGTGCTGAAACGGGGCGGTTTATGAACTTCCTCACCTGTCATTAGTCACTTAGAAATCCTTTCGCGTAGGAGATAGCTATGAGAACTCATAGTCTATTCACATCGGGAACCTTATTGACGGCGTTCCTCGAGGTGGGCTCGGCTCTAGCTCTTGAACCGGGCCAAAGCGACCCGAAGCGGCTCTTTTCGATGGGCGATTCCATGACGCGGGCATTCAATGCCAACATACCTTTGGATAACCCGAACCTGAGCTGGGTGAATGGTTATCATGGCTTTTGGGAGGATCTCTTCGATTTGCCCGATGTCGAGTCGCATAACCAGCGCATCGATGCCAACTTCGGAGATAGCGATCGCAACAATCAGACGGCGGCCGAAAACGGTGCGACGATGGGCAATCTAACGGCTCAAGCCTCTGGAACGGCCGGCAGGAACGTGACGTATGCCACGGTGCTGCTGGGTGCGAATGATGTTTGCAAGGATTCCATCGCCGATCTTCCGACTGATGAGCAGTTCAGGACGCGGTTCGAGGGCGGCTTGGATACCCTGCTGGCGAATTTGGCTGCGGGCGCCACCGTCCAGGTGGTGGCGATCCCCAATATCGCGGCGGTCTATAACCAAGGTCGGGACAAACGGGCGCTGGGGCTCGTCGATTGCCCGGACGTTTGGGCGAGGACGGGCAATTGCGGCTCGGTGCTCTCGCCTCAGGCGACCGATGCGGATCGGGCCTTTGCGCTGTCCCGCATCATGGCGTACAACCAGATCCTCCAGGAAGTCACCGGGAGCAAGGCCGCGCAGAATCCGGACAAGTTCATCTCCTTTACCGACGTAAGCTTCACCTATCCTTTCACGCAGAGCGAACTCTCCAACCTCGACTGCTTCCATAGTTCTTGGGAAGGGCAGAAGATTCTCTCCAGGGAGACTTGGAATAACGGTCCATTCAAGGAGCATCAGGAACCCGACTAAACCGTTATGAGCCGGATCGCCGCGTTTTTATCGGGCGCAGGAGTGGCGGGCGCGATCGCGGTACTCCTGTTTGGTCATTCGCCGCCGGTTCCAGTCGACGATGAGGTCGAACATTGGCAGGCGTGCGCTCAGAAGGCGGAACGTGAAATCGCGATGCTGCGCACCCGACTGGAATCCCTGACTCCGCCGCAGCCGGCGGCCTCCTCCCCGTCCATTCCGGTCACAACCCCGGCGGCTCCAAGCTACACGCCACCTCGTCCGATTTCTGCGCCAATAATTTCTCCGCCTCCTCCCGATCCCGATGTCGAGTTTGATCCTGTGCGCTACGAGCAATGGGACGCCCTGGTCAGCAGCGCGCTTGAGCACGAGGTGGAGCGGCGTCTGGGTCAAAGGCTCAGCCCCGAGCGGATGGAGCGGCTGCTTGAGACTCTACGGCGGTTGCGCGATGCCTCCGCCGGATTGCGCTCGGAATTTCTCGATCCCCAAGATCCCGATTCCCTGCGCGATCACTTGGCGCGCACGCTCGTGCTGGTGGAATCGGATCGCCTTTTTCGCGAGGAACTCGGCATCGGCTTCTCGGATTTCTTGCGGGGACTCGACGGCAATCCCATCGAGGAAGTCCATCCGGTCGAGCCTAGCGGATCGCTTCGATAATATTGCTCAATGTGGATCATTCTCCTGATGCTCTTGGCCGGAACCTCGGCCGCTCTGGCAGATGAGGTGGCGGTTAGAATAAATGGCCAGGCGCTTTCGCTATCCGAGATCGACGCGCCCTCGCGCCCGAAGATCGTCCGATTGCACGAAGCATTGGTCGACCAGGCTATCCGCACGCTTGATCGGCTGATCGACCGGTACCTTCAAGCGTCCTCACCTGCGACGAAATCCCACTCGTCCAAGCCGATCACGGATGAAGCGATCCGCGCCTTGCGCTCCTCACGGACGGAAGACTTCGAAGGGCCCTTCGCCCCCATCGAGACCACGCGCAATCCGGCTGCAGCGCAGCCCGCAATCCGGCACTATCTGGAGCAGAAAGCGCTCGAAACCGTGGAAACCGAGGCGCGCCGCCATCTTAGGGAAGGCCATGCCATTAAGATCCTGCTCCCGGAAGGGCGGGACCTTGAACAGCCTCTGCCCCCCGGACGAACCGTGGCGCTGGTGGATGATATCCCCATCCCGGCTGGAGCGCTCGAGCAAGCCGCTGCGCTTCGCCTCTATCGGCTGAGAAAGGAGATCTATCTCGAGCGCCAGCGCAATATCGAGACGGCCATCGAGAATCGGCTCCTGAACGAGGAGGCTCGGCGACGTAGTGTCACCAAAGAGGATTTACTGGCAAAAATAATGCAGGACGCAATCATCAGCGAAGAGGAGTTGAATGCCTTTATCAAGGCGGAAAGTGCGGCGGACCGGCCGGTATCGGACGCCAAACGCGCCCGCCAATACCTGGCGTTCCGCAAGGCCTATACCCGCCGCATGGCATTGATCGAGAGGCGGCGAGCCTCGGCCCGCATAGACATCCTGCTCAAGGAGCCCTCTCCACCCCGTCTTCCCATGAGCGAGGCCAATGCCCCCGTCTTGGGCGCACAGGACGGACTGCGCCTCGTCATCTACACCAACTACCGCTGCACGCCTTGCCGGATCACCCATCGGGAGATCGACCGGCTTCTGGCCGCCGATCGAAAAGTACGCGTCATCTTCCGCGACTTTATCCCGGTGTACGATCCCGTGGCCAGCGAGGCGGCCCGCTTGTCCCGCTGTGCCGACCGGCTGGGTGCCTTCCAGCGCATGCGCAACGAGCTTCTGACGCGGGATCCCCCGGCCTTCGGCGAGGTCTGGTACAAAGACGATTCCCTCCCCTTGCTCGCTGGCAGGCTGGGTATCGATCCGGCCGCTTTAATACAGTGCCTTTCCTCCACGGAGATCGGCGAGGCCATCGCGAGGGATACCGCACAGGCGCGCGACTTCGGCTTCGAGGAGGCGCCATCCTATGTCGCCCAAGGCATCCCCCTCTCGGGCATGCAGTCGGCCGAAAGCCTGACTAGAATCCTGCACCAGAGAATGCCGTGGGATCAGCAGCATCCTGTTAAGCGCGGGGTTTTACCGCATTAACGCTGAATGGAAACGGGGTCAGTTCTCACATTCCAGCATGGTCATCTCTGCTTGAGCCATGTAGACAACTGGGGCTGAAATAGGCCGGTACCCTGTGTCACGGCACGGGAAATATTCTCATTCCGGACGAGGACCGCACGGCGTGCCCGTCGGTCCTCGGGAAAGTGTGCGAGCGCTTCGAGTGGCTCGCTCACGTCGGAATAAGAGGCGGCCTCTGCCGGTCAACCCGCGGAGGAGCAGCTCTGGCTGCTGGTGCAAGCGCCTTCGAAGTCGTCATCCATCTTGGATTGCCGAATCCGCGGAATTGCCAGGCGAATGAAGCCGACTTTGTCTGGTCGCTGGGCATAAAGTATCACCTATTCCGGTCGATTTTCAGGTGCCCAAACAAGAGGATTTCGAGCAGTTTCTTAAAGTTATGGAGACATCACCGGGCAACCGGGTGTTTGTCCTCTGAGCTGCTGGAAATAGACTCCCGAGAAAAATCGACGAAGCGGCGTTCGCTTTGCGGTATCTAAGCCTTCACGACAATGTTCGGGCGTGGAAATCCCTTGATTGCGACGTTATGAATCGGCTTCATGAGAAAGGGTATATCTTGAACCCGGTCGGAAAGGCCAAGTCGGTCACGTTCACCGAGAAGGGTTTACGCAAGGGTGAGCGTCTTTTTGCAAGCTCTTCACAAAGCAGCAACTCGAACAGCGATTTATCCGATTCTTACGCATCGATATTCAATAATCTTAGAAACAATCTATTTATTCGACAATCAGCGATTCAGTCGCTAGATTATTAACTTCCATGAAATAGAGCGATCAATATTCTCCTTCATGCTCATCTCGCATTTAACGCCGCCATAACTGTCGCTCCCGCCTGCCTGCATCACTCGCAGGCTACGTTTCCGTTTTAGCCCAAAGTCATCTTTTTCGCCGGGCGCTCCGCCTCGCGGGTGCGATTTGCTTTTTTTTGGAGAAATCACCTTGTCCGCCTTCAATCTGTCCGACACCAAAAACAACTTGCTTAGCGGACTTACGGTATCTCTGGCCATGGTGCCGGAGGCCATCGCCTTCGCTCTGGTGGCTCACGTCCATCCGTTGACCGGCCTTTACGCGGCGTTCATGGTCGCACTGATCACCTCGGCCCTTGGCGGACGCCCTGGCATGATTTCCGGTGCTACCGGTGCCTTGGCGGTGGTGATGGTGGCTCTGGTCGTTCAGTACGGTGTCGAGTATCTGTTTGCCACGGTCATATTGATGGGCATCTTGCAGATGCTGTTCGCGGTGCTGAAACTCGGCAAGTTCATCCGCATGGTGCCGCATCCGGTCATGCTCGGCTTCGTCAACGGCTTGGCCATCGTCATTTTCCTGGCACAGTTCGGCCATTTCAAAACGCCGGGGCCCGAGGGACAAATGCAATGGTTGGCGGGGACGCCGCTCTATACCATGCTGGGACTGGTTGCGCTCACCATGTTCATCATCTACCTGCTGCCCAAGCTGACCCGCGCCATTCCCGCCTCGCTGGCCGGCATTCTGGTCGTGTCGGCGCTGGTGGCGGGATTGGGTATCGAGACCAAGACCGTCGGCGATTTGGGCTCGATCAAGGGCGACCTCCCGGCGTTCCACTGGCCGGATGTACCGTTGAACCTGGATACTCTGAGGATCATCCTTCCCTATGCAGTGATTCTCGCGGCCATCGGGCTGATCGAATCGCTGCTGACGCTGAACCTGATCGATGACATGACCGATACGCGCGGACGGCCGAACCGGGAGTGCATGGCTCAGGGACTCGCCAACGTGGTCACCGGCTGTTTCGGGGGCATGGGCGGTTGTGCCATGATCGGCCAAAGCATGATCAACGTGAACAACGGCGCCACGGGACGGCTGTCGGGCATCGCCACGGCGTTGTTTCTGCTGAGCTTTATCCTGTTCGGTTCGAGCTGGATCGAGAAAATTCCGCTCGCAGCGCTGATCGGCGTGATGTTCGTGGTCGCGGAAAAGACATTCGAATGGGGCAGCCTTCGAGTGCTGGGCAAGATACCGCGCTCCGATGCGTTCATCGTCGTTGCCGTGACCGTTGTCACAGTATTGACGGACCTCGCCATCGCCGTCTTCGCCGGTGTCGTTATCGCCGCGCTGGTGTTCGCCTGGGAGCACGCCAAGCACATCAGCGCCAAGACCAGTATCGATGCCGACGGTTGGAAAATCTATGAACTGCAAGGCTCGCTATTCTTCGCTTCGACGGCGGAGTTTCTAAGTCTGTTCTCGCCACAAGACGATCCTCAGCATGTCGTGGCGGAATTCCGCAACTCCCGCGTGATGGATCATTCGGCGCTGGAAGCCATCGACACCCTGGCCGACCGCTACCAGCAATTGGGGAAACGTCTGCATCTGCGCCATCTGAGCCCGGACTGCCTGGAATTGCTGAAAAAGGCAAAAGGCATGATTGAGGTCAACGTGATGGAAGATCCGCACTACCATATCGCAGCCGATGAGCTGGGCTGATTTTCTCGGAGTCGCAACGGCTTAACCGATCCTTCAAGACGAACGCGCTTGCTGGCGAAACGATAAACGGGGAGCTTGCATAGACGATGGCAGGCAAGGCCGACATTTTTGCCCTGTCGACCATCGTTCACATCCAATCCTTCGCCCTCTTTCTGACCTGCTCGTAAAACGCGTCCATCACTTCGACGAAGGACACGTCCTTGGGCCAGAACGGCGGAAAATCGCCGCCTTTCTTGACCAGAATTCCCGAGACCGGGGCGGGTTCCGGGGGCTCGACCCCGGAGGGCAGCTTTTTGGCGCTACGCCAATAGTCTTTGGGAGCAACGGTCTCGGGCACGGCGATGGGCTTGGGACGGCTGAAATAGGATTCCGCCGAACGCAGTTCTCCCGCATCCTCGGTCAGGGCGACGGCCAGCGCCGCACCCAAGGGCGTAGCTTGGAGCCGCCGGGCGAGTTCGGAGCGAGGGAGCCCGCGTAATTCGAACAACAAGAAGGGATCGTGATCCAGTCGCGAGGCGAGCAGGTAATAAAGCGCGGCGATATGCTTGCACGGGTTTTCCGGATCGGGACAAGAGCAGCGGGCCTTTAGATCTTTGCGGCTCCGCGGCAGAAGATCGATCCCCAAATCGTCGAACGGCTTCTCGATCTCGTCCGGCATCTCGTTGAGCAGCAGGCGGGCGAGAAAACCCGCTCGGTCCCCGATGAGGCGGATGGCGCTGTCCCAGGCGGACTCCGGCAGGGGAAGGAACTCGATACGGATTTCGTAGACGGGCTCCTCGTAAAACCCGAGATAAGGGCTCATCCGTCCCCGCACCCGCGCCTGGACTTTGTTCCGCTCCACCTGCCATCCGAGAATGCGGTGGGTACTGAGATACTGGCGCCCGCGAATCAGCCGCTTCGGATCGGTAAACGTCTCCGTCGCCTCGATCAGGCGCTGGCCCCACCAGGTTTTGCCGAAAGTGCTCATGGCCTACTCCATCACCGCTTGGCGATTCAAAGCGATCAGTTCCTTGAATGCCTCGTTGTCCAATCGGGTCAGCCAGGATTCATCGTTCCCGACGATCAGCGAAGCCATCTGTTTCTTATCCTCGATCATGCGGTCGATACGCTCTTCCAGCGTCCCAAGCGTGATGAACTTATGGACGAAGACGTTCTTGCGCTGCCCGATGCGAAAGGCGCGGTCGGTGGCTTGGTCCTCGACGGCCGGATTCCACCAGCGGTCGAAGTGAAAGACGTGATTGGCCTTGGTGAGCGTGATCCCCACCCCGCCCGCCTTCAGGGATAGTACAAACACGCCCGGTTCGGTATCCGGATCCTGAAATTCGGAGATCATCCGCTCGCGCTTCGCGGGAGGCGTTCCGCCGTGCAGGTAAAACACCGGGCAGTCCAAGGCGTTGCGCAGGTATTTGTCCAAGCTCTCACCGACTTCGGCAAACTGGGTGAACACCAGGGCACTTTCAGTCTCGGCGATCACGTCGGTCAGCATGTCGTGCAGCCGGTCGAGCTTCGGAGACCGCTCAGGCGTGAATTCGCTGCCGTCGCGGAGAAACTGGGCGGGATGGTTGCACACCTGCTTGAGCCTCATCAGGGCGGAGAGCATCAAGCCTTGCCGTCCGATACCCTCGGCCATCATCAGGCGCTGCTCCACATCCCGCACCACCGCCTCGTAGAGCGAGGCTTGCTCTTTGCAGAGATGGCAGAATTGCTTGTTTTCGACTTTGTCGGGCAGGTCCTTGATGATGTTGGGGTCGGTCTTGACGCGCCGCAGGACGAAGGGCTCGATCAATTGCTTCAGCGTCTCGGTCTGAATCGGATCGTTGTCCCGCTGGATGGGAAGCTCGTAACGCTGGCGGAACTGCGCCTGCTTGCCTAGATACCCCGGATTCAGGAAATTGAAAATCGACCAGAGGTCGAGCAGACGGTTTTCCACGGGGGTTCCGGTCAAGGCCAGGCGATGCCCGGCGTTGAGCCTCAAAACCGCCTTGGTCTGGGCGGAAAGGGGATTCTTGATGTTTTGGGCTTCGTCGAGCACGACCCGCGCCCACTGGACTTGCGAGAAGAGCTTCTCGTCTCTCCGGACCAGGGCATAAGACGTGATGACCGCATCGTGCTCCAGACAAATCTCACGAAACCTTCGGGTTTCCCGAAAACGGCCGCCGCCGTGATGGACAATGGCGCGCAAGCCGGGCGCAAAACGCTCGAGCTCTTTCTTCCAGTTGCCGATCACCGAAGTGGGCACGACCAGCAAAGTGGGTGTTTGCTGATCCGACTCGGCCCGTTCCTGGACCAGGCGTGCAATCACCTGCACCGTCTTTCCCAAGCCCATATCGTCCGCCAGACATCCGTTCAGACCCAAGCTTTCCAGATAGCACAGCCAGGCGAGCCCGCGCCGCTGATAATCCCTAAGCCGCGCGACCAGGCCCGGTGGCTCATCCACCGGCTGCAGACGGCTGTGATCCCGGAGCTTTTCCAACATCTCCAGCAATGCCCCCTGGGGATCGATCTCAAAAAGATCCGAATCTTCCGCCGTCTTCCGCATCAGTTCCGGAAGACTCATGCCGCCGTCCTCGCTCCGGTGCTTGCGCCAGAACTCCAGCATCGCGCGCATCTTTTCCCGATCGAGCGTGAGCCATTGGCCGCGGTACTGAACCAGCGGAGTCTTGCTTTCGACCAGCCGCTCCCATTCGGCCTCGTTCATGGTCTCCGTTCCGAGCGCCAGCTCGTAGCGGTAGGCAATCAGGTTCTGCAGCCCCAACTCGTGACGAGTGCCCGCGTCCGAGGGCGCGCGGCGGCCGGCGTGGAGGCGGATTCTGGCCCGCCGGCGGCCCTGCGGGGTCCACCAGGTGGGCACCATCACGGTAAACCCGGCATCTTCCAAAACCCACGCATCCTCCTGAAGAAACACAAAGGCCTCCTCCAGGGTCAGATCGACGCCGGTGGGACGCGCTTCGTCCAAGCCTTCCCACAATTTGGGATAGATGCGAGCCGCCTGCCCCAGCCCGAGCAGCAGGTTTTTCTCGAAATCTGGGCCGACGGGCTCGGCGAAAGCCAGTTTCCCGTTGCCGCCAAGCGCCCAGTATTCGGCCAGGGGCAACCGCAAAGCCGGGTCCCGGCGCGGAGAGAGAAGAATCTCCAATCGCCAGGCGTCGTCTTCACTGGACGCTTCCTGCAGCCGGAATACCAACTCGAAGTCCGCTTCTTCGCGCCGCCCCACCAGCTTGCGCCGCCAGCCGAGCCACTGCCGGTATAGCTCGACGCCCTCATCGGCCTTCCACGAATGGCCCGCCGGCGCGCCGGTGCGGCAAGCATTCAACAGCGTGCCCTCGATCTTCCGGCCCAGCTTGGTGGCGGAAGCCGCCTGGACGACGGTACGGTGCACCAGGACATCGGCACAATGCCTGAGCAGACTGCTCTTCTCGTAGACTAGACCGCCGGCCGACGCGCAAACGGGAGGCATCCGCTCTGCAGCATCCTGGATCAACCGCTCGTAATTGTCGGAAACGATTTCCCAGCCTGCATAGATTTCGTAGCTTTCCGGCGGCATGGATCGATAGAACAGCGCCGGTATGTAGCGATCTTTCACGATCACCGACTTCAGCGACTGTGTGAAGTAATGCCAAAACAGCAGATCGACGCCCGCCTTTGCCTGAGAGGTCCGGTATAACGACAGAAAACGCAATTCGCCGAGCTGCTTGAAGGGTTGGGCCAGACGGTAGCAATCCACTTCCCAGTGCTCCAAGGCCACCTCGTCGGGCTCCTCATCCGAGCCGCTCTCGAACTCCAAGACCGACAGTGGCATTCCGGCGACCGTCGGCAAGAGGACCGTCTGCGGCGCAAAGTGGAACCGGCGTTCATAGGGCGAGATATCCAGCCCCAGCTCGCCTTCGAGAAAAGCCACCAGCTCCGCTTTGGCAAGCTGCCGGGGATGGCGATTCGCCGCTCCCGAGAGGTCGACCGGTTCGCCGCTACGCTCTATCCACAGCCAGAAGTCGCCCGGCTGGACGAATTTGTCGGTACACTCGGGAATCCATGTGCAGTGCAGGACTTTCATGTCGCGTATTTCGCAAGCCGAAAATCGGCTATTTTACCCGGCAAGAGCCAGTTTGCGCCGATCTGTGCATTATTTCTTGCATCCGCGGTCGACCCGCTTCAATCCGTCCCGCCAATAAAGCATCATGAACGATCGAGCGCAACGCTTATCCATCAAGCTGACCGGCTTATTGCAGGGCGTTGGTTTCCGTCCCTTCGTGTATCGGCTGGCGCTGGAATCGGCGCTGCACGGCCGGGTTGCGAACACGCGGGAAGGCGTGTCGATCGAAGTCGAGGGTCCCGGCGACTCGTTGCAGCGATTTCTCGCGCGGCTGACCGGCGAATTGCCGCCCCACGCCGAGATCGAGACGCTCGACGCGGTCCCCATGCCGCCCGCCGGCTACGAGCGGTTCACCCTCGAGTCCAGCGAAATCCGCGGCGGCCATCCCGCATTCGTGCTTCCGGATATCGCCCCGTGCCCGGATTGCCTATCGGAACTGATCGACCCCGCGAACCGGCGCTACCGCTATCCCTTTATCAGTTGCGCTCACTGCGGCCCGCGCTGGAGCATCGTGGCGGGTTTGCCGTTCGACCGCGAGCGGACGGCGATGAAAGCCTTCGGATTCTGCCCGGAATGTCGCGCCGAATACGAGAACCCCGGCGACCGGCGCTTCCATGCCCAGACCATCTGCTGCCCCGCCTGCGGCCCGCAACCGGCGCTTTGGGATGACGAGGGCCGCGAGTGCGCCGTTCGCGACGGGGCGCTGCGGCAAACCGTGTCGGCTTTACGCGCCGGGGCTATCGTGGCGCTGAAAGGCATCGGAGGCTTTCAGCTCTTGGTCGACGCCGGAAGCGAAGCGGCCGTAGCTCGGTTGCGCCTCCGCAAGGCGCGTCCATCCAAACCCTTGGCCGTGATGGTGTCCTCGCTCGCCCAAGCTCGATCGCTTTGCCAAACCTCGGCGCTCGAAGAGAGCTTGCTCGACTCCCCTTCCGCGCCCATCGTGCTGCTGCGACAGCGGCCCGAAGGACAAAAGGCCATCGCACCGAACGTCGCGCCCGACAATCCCTATCTCGGAGTGATGCTGCCTTCTTCGCCGCTCCATCATCTCTTGCTGGAAGGTTTCGGAGCGCCCCTGGTCGCCACCAGCGGCAATCTGAGCGGCGAACCGATCTGCACCGACGAGCGGGAGGCTTTGCTGCGGCTGGCGAACGTCGCCGATTTTTTTCTGGTACATGACCGGCCCATTCTTCGAGCCTTGGACGATTCGGTGCTGCGCGAAGTGGCCGGCCAGGAGCTGCTGCTGCGTCGGGCGCGCGGCTATGCGCCGATCGTGAAGCTCCACAAGCCGTTGCCATCCGTTTTGGCCGTGGGCGGGCACCTCAAGAACTCGATTGCGCTCAGCCTGGGCAGCCGCACCGTGATCAGCCAGCATCTCGGCGATCTCGACACCGCCGAAGCCCGGTCGAACTTCAGCAAAACCGTGGCCGAAACCGAAGCCGTTTTCGGAGTTCTGCCCGACCGGGTGGCCTGCGACCTACACCCGGACTATGCCTCCAGCCGATTCGCCGAGGAATACGAAAAACCCCTCATTCGGGTTCAGCACCATTATGCCCATGTGCTGTCCTGCATGGCGGAACACGGCCTCGAGCCGCCGGTTTTGGGTATGGCTTGGGACGGTCTTGGGTTGGGCGGCGACGGGACGCTGTGGGGTGGCGAGTTTCTTGTGGTGGAGACAACCAAATTCAACCGCATCGCCCATTTTCGATCGTTCCCGCTGCCCGGAGGCGAAAAAGCGGTACGGGAACCGCGTCGATCCGCACTCGGTCTTTTGTACGAATCGATAGGCGAAGCGGCGCTTGACCGCACCGATCTGCCGTCGATCGCGGCCTTTGCGCCCCAGGAGCTGAAGACCCTGGCGCAAATGCTGAGCCGGGAACTGAACGCGCCGCGCTGCTCCAGTGTCGGCCGCTTGTTCGACGCCGTCGCAAGCCTGCTCGATCTCCGCCAGATCAACGGGTTCGAAGGCGACGCCGCAATGGCGGTCGAATTCGCCGCCGAACAAGCCGAAACCGTTGAAAGCTACCCGTTTTCGCTGATCGAAACATATGCCGATTCGGAACCGCGCTGGATTGTCGATTGGGAACCGACGATGCTGGCTTTGCTCGACGATGTGAAGCGCTCGCCGCCAGCCGTTCCCGCGGCGAAGTTTCACCGGACGCTGGCCGATATTGCGGTGGCCGTCGCACAGAAAGCGAGGGTTCGGCGCATCGCATTGAGCGGCGGCGCTTTCCAGAATCGTTTGTTGACCGAACTGATCGTCTCGGGCCTCGAGACCGCCGGTTTCGAAGTTTTCCGCCACCACCAAATTCCCCCGAACGACGGCGGGTTGGCGCTGGGACAACTGATGGCGGCAGGACGCCTTGACAGCCCGGACCAAGACCCAATACTGTCGGGTCATTGTAGGCCGGGATAAGCGTAAGCGTTCCCGGCAAACGGCGCGGGAATGCCGGGAACGGCTCCGCGTTATCCCAACCTACGACAATCGATGTCCTTAGGGACCAAGACCTCCATCGTACGCCGCAGATTTTCACCAATAACCACCCGCCAATCGAACCAGACCATTTGGATTAAACCATGTGCCTAGCCGTGCCCGGTCAAATCATCAGCCTTTCGGAAGCGCCGTCGCTCGAACGCATGGGGCGGGTCAGCTTCGGCGGCGTCGTCAAGGAAATCAGCTTGGCGTTCACGCCGGACGCGCGTGTCGGCGATTACGTCATCGTTCACGCCGGCTTTGCGATTTCGCAGTTGGACGAGGAGGAAGCGCAGGCCACGCTGGCGGAATTCGCCAATCTCGCATCACTGAAGAACGAGAGGTTATGAAATACCTGGACGAGTACCGCACGCCGGAGACGGCGCACAAGTTGGCCGGAGCCATTGCGGCAGTCGCCACCCGGCCGTGGTCGATCATGGAGGTTTGCGGAGGACAAACCCACAGCATTCTGAAATACGGCATCGACCGGCTGCTCCCCGACCGAATCGAACTGATCCACGGCCCCGGCTGTCCGGTGTGCGTCACCCCGCTGGAATACATCGACAAGGCCATTGCCATCGCCAGCCGTGCCGAGGTCGTCTTCTGCTCTTTCGGCGACATGCTGCGCGTGCCCGGCTCGCGGCAGGACTTGCTTTCGGTGAAAGCGGCGGGCGGCGATGTGCGTACGGTTTATTCGCCATTGGACGCCCTCCAGATCGCCCGCCAGAACCCGGATCGGCAGGTGGTGTTTTTCGCGGTCGGTTTCGAAACCACGGCTCCGGCCGCGGCCATGGCAGCCTTTCAAGCGGCCCGGACCGGCGTGGACAACTTTTCCCTGCTGGTCTCCCATGTGCGGGTGCCGCCGGCCATGGAGGCGATCCTCGCATCTCCGGACAACCGGATACAGGGCTTTCTCGCGGCGGGCCATGTTTGCACGGTCATGGGTTACACCGAATACGAGCCTATCGCCGAGCGCTACCGGATCCCCATTGTCGTCACCGGCTTCGAGCCGATAGATGTCCTGAGCGGCGTCTATCGCTGCGTGAAGCAATTGGAGGAAGGACGTTTCGAAGTCGAGAACGAGTACCGGCGCTCGGTGCGAAAAGAAGGCAATCCTGCGGCTCAGGACCTGATGCGCCGCGTGTTTCAGGTGATCGACCGGCAGTGGCGCGGACTCGACTGGATTCCGCAGAGCGGACTCTCGCTGAGCGGCGAGTATGCCTTTCTCGATGCGGAAAGCCGCTTCGCGGTCGACGCGATCCGGGTGGCCGAACCCGCCGAATGCTTGAGCGGGCAAGTGCTGCAAGGCATCCTCAAGCCCACCGAGTGTCCCGCGTTCGGCACCCGCTGCACGCCGGAACATCCCCTGGGCGCGACCATGGTGTCCTCGGAAGGCACCTGCGCGGCCTATTACCGCTACCGTTCCTCGACGCCGTCACCGGAAAACGATGAGCGATAAACCGAAGCTCGAACTATCCTGCCCCGTGCCGATCGGCCAATACGAGCAAATCGTCATGGCCCACGGCGGAGGCGGTCGGCTGATGCAGCAGCTTTTGGAAAAACTGGTGCAGCCCGCGTTCGCCAACCCTTATCTCGCCGAGCGGCACGACAGCGCGGTTTTCGAACTGGGCGGCAGCCGTTTCGCCTTCACCACAGATTCTTATGTGGTCAAGCCCTTGTTCTTCCCCGGCGGCGATATCGGCAAACTGGCTATCTGCGGCACCCTCAACGATCTGGCCATGGCCGGTGCGAAGCCCTTGTTTCTCAGCGTTTCGCTGATTATCGAGGAAGGGCTGCCCACCGCCGATTTGCAGCGCGTGCTGCATTCCATGGCTGAAACGGCGAGGGCGGCGGGCGTTTTGATCGTGACCGGCGACACCAAGGTCGTGGACCGAGGCAAGGGCGACGGGCTTTACGTGAACACGGCGGGAATCGGCTTGATCGAGCATAAGCTCGTAATTGCGCCCACTTCCGTGCAGCCCGGCGATGCCGTGCTGCTCAGCGGAGACATCGGCCGGCACGGCATCGCCATCATGGCGGAGCGCGAGGGACTGGCCTTCGAAAGCGCCATCGAAAGCGATTGCGCCGATCTGTCGGGCCTCGTGCGTGGTTTGTTGGATGCCGGCATCGAGCTGCACTGCCTCCGTGACCTCACCCGTGGGGGGCTGGCCAGCGCGCTGATCGAGATCGCGCAGACAGCGAGGGTGACCGTTGAGATTTCGGAAGCCAGGATCCCGGTGCGGGAGGACGTGCGCGGCGCCTGTGAAATCCTCGGTTTCGATCCGCTCTACGTCGCCAATGAAGGCCGCTTTGCCGCCTTTGTGCCGCAAGAGCAAGCCGCAGGCGCCCTGGACATCATGAAACGCCATCCGCTCGGGGCAAACGCGGCCTTGCTCGGAAGAGTCGGCGAGGACTCGAAAGGGATTGTCACTCTGCAAACAGCGTTGGGCACCCATCGCGTACTCGATCTCTTGAGCGGCGAGCAGTTGCCGAGGATTTGTTAGGTTCCGAACATCGACGTGCTGCCCAATACCGAATCCGACGCGTCCCTCTTGAGCGCTCGATTAGGCTTTTGGCGATGGGACGTCGAGGTCTTTGCGGATTTTGCTCGCGAGAAATTCGTTGATTTCGCGGTGACGAGGAATTGCGGAGACCTTACGCGCCACCGGATTGATGTAAACGGAATGATTGCCGCCTTCCCGAATGAGCCGACAGCCGTGTGCTTCAAGGTGACGGAGAAGATCGAGCCGCTTCACGCGACGATCGGAAACGGTTCCCGAATTACCTCCGCGCCTTGAAGATCCTCTTCGGCAAGCGCTCGGTTCGCCTCTAATACGAGAGCAACTGCTTCTTCAAGATTGGTACGGGCTTCATCGAGAGTAGCGCCCTGCGTGTTAGCCCCCGGCAACTCTTCAACGAAGGCAATGTAGCCTTCGGGAACCTTGCGAAAGACGGCTGTAAGTTGAACCTGCATAGTTTGTACCTCCTTGCCCGGGATTATAGTTGCTGGCTCTTTATGAGCGTAACGTCTGAATTCAGCTTACATAAGATGTGCTGAGGCACGAAGCGCATCAATCGCTGGAACGCAAAGTTAAACATTAGATCAGTCATGCCCTGTCCACGCTGGGAGTGGCTGCCCAGTTTCTTTGGAAACAAGACGGTTGAAGTCGTCGCATTTAGCAATTTTGAGGCGAATAAATTCAACAGCCTCCGTGTCAGACATTAGGACTTACGCAAAAACTGGGATTGGGAGGGCACTTGTTGGAGCGGAGCGCGTCAGAGCGGGATGGAAAAGAAGCCCATCACACGTCTGGATTACTGCCAATACTTGCTGGTGACCCAGATCAACTATACGTTGACGCA
>NZ_DASPLO010000189.1:0-19781 GCF_035627495.1 Methylocaldum sp. | reverse complement strand
CAGGCTTCGATCAACTCCCGTTTCGCTTCCGGGTCGTAGCAACGCCGCCCATCCCGCTTGCGTCCCATGACCAGCGGCCGCGACAACACTGAGCTTTTCTCTGTCATAGGTGTCCACCTGCTTATACGTGGACACCATCCTCACCTCTTTCGCGCAGCAGTTCCAGACGCCGTTAAAAGAGCGCTTACGTTCATTCTTTTCACTCGCACTTTACTTCTTCCTTGAATTCGTCATGCTTCGCCTCCTGCTTAACCCTGCATGGGCCGTCCTTAAATTCCGTCTTCCACTCTCCGCTCCATCGTGCACCGAATCCGTCCTTGCACTTGATCTCCCGCTTGAACTCTCCGTGTTTCGATTCAATTTTCACCTCACAGGGACCATCCCAAAACTCCTCCTTCCGTTCACTACCCCACCAACGCTTCCTGTCACGGTGACCGTCGTCATCGCCGGCAAGTACAGCATTGTGCGGACCAAGAATCAGGATTAGGAGAATCGTGAGCAATGGTGTCTTCATGGCTATCGCTCTAAAGGGTGAATGCGCCGAGGATCGAAAGGCACTCAGGTCTTACGTTGCAGACCAAATGTTAAACCTCATCCGTCTGCACCTGCCGGAAAAGCTTCAATGCCCAAAGAACCTTACGGGCGCGGGTCGGGTGGAGCGCAGATTTAGGCCGGACGCGAGAATGCAAGACCTACCGCTATTTCTGGGAGCGTTTAGAACGTGGACGACGCGTGGCCGATAACAAACGCTCTGACCATAGGGCACTAGCCAAACAACGAAAGCCTGACACCTTCCATAACGAACGCTCTGGCCCTGGGACACTGGTCAAATAACGAACGCCTGACACGTCTTCCATTCTCATCGCATAACCAAAGCCGAGCGCCTTCTCGGCTCAGGTCGTTATCATGGTGTTATCGCCAGGTGGCGGATTGTTTCGCAGGTAGTCACGAGCCTCGCGGATTATCTGTTCCGCTGTCTCATTACGTGGTTTGCACCGTTCCGCCCAGGGACGACCCGGATGAAGAACATCCCACCGGGGGCGCAAACCAGCATGGCGTCCCTTCCCTGGATCGTGGTTACCAAACCCGTCAATAATTTTGTTCCACAGTGGATTAAACTTCGCGATAAGCAAGGACTCGCCGAGCGGAATCCAGATATCGTCAACAATTAAATAGCGGCAGAAAAAGTCGGTAATATTCAGATTGGATGCTTCCTCGAGGCTTTTCGCGTGTTGCTTTAGTCGGTTATTAAGAACCTTGCCGGGAGAAGCCTCCAGATCTCCGCCTCTTCTCGCGCCTTTCGGCACGGCCTTGCCGACGTAAATGGGGGCGCCGTATCTCTCGTTTCGATTGCATTTCGCAATTGCTTCGTAACCTTGGAATGCGCCTATGTAATAGATGGCGTAGATTCCGGCGCCATCAAAAGTTTCCAGGTTTGCCAAGGGGATAACGGGTCGTCGCAGCATGGCTTGACCGACACTTTCCCCCAAATGACGCTTATCAAGGGGATTGAAAGGAAGGACATTGCTATCCGTCATGCGACGTTCCTTCCCCTCGCGCGACTCAGGTTGCGTATCGTGGCTTCCGCTAACCGTTCCGCCACGGATGCCGCGACTCGACGAGCCAATGCGACGGGGACGGCGTTACCAAGCTGCCTCATGGTCTCTGTCCACGAGCCGTGGAAAACATAACCATCGGGGAAAGTTTGAAGGCGTGCGGATTCGCGCACGCTGAAATAACGAATGCTTCCTTCTTCCAGAACCATCATGTTTTCGCCCCCAGGCACTCCGTGATCTCCTGCCTTAAGGGTTTTTGCTGGAAGGTCGAGCGGACTACCCGTGTGTCCTTTATATGATCGAGCGCCATCCTGAAAGTAGTGGTTGTAGAACTCCTTCGCCGATCTCTTCCTGGGGTCTGGAATATCGATCAAGGCGTCCCGGACCGTGCGCCATGCGTTTTCCTCCAGTGGCAGAAGCGACGAACTCAGATTCTTGATTTTGCTTTCAAATTTTTCCGGCAAGTCCGGCCGCTTTGACTTTGGTACGTCATGCCTGTCCCAGTATTCTTCGGAAACCCATTGGGAATACAGGAGCGCGTCGAAAGAATGCGTTGGGCGAGGGAAGGACCACTCAATGCCAAGATCGGAACGGAAGCCTACGATGAAGACTCGCTCGCGCTTTTGTGGAACGCCATAGTTAGCAGCGTTGACAAGGGTGGGAACAACGTTATATGTAATCCCCCTGCCATGGAGCGCGCCAGAGGTTTTCTCTTGTTGCAGCCTGCGCAAGTGATCCATCCACGTTTCACGTTGCCTTCTCGTGACTTCCGGGAATTCCAATTGAAGCAGGATGTATTGGTAATAGTTCGCGAAGCTTGAACGGGTAAGGCCTTTTACATTTTCGATAATGAAGGATTTTGGCCTTAGTTTCCGGACGAGTTCCATCGTCGCTGGAAACATGTCGCGTTCATCGCCATACGCCTTGTGCTTGCCCCCCATCGAAAACGGTTGGCATGGTGGCCCCCCCGCAAGCAGGTCAATTCCCTCGGGGATTGAGGACCAATCAAAATGTCGGACATCTCCTTCCCAAAGCGGCCAATCCTGAACCAGTGGATATCCGCGCTTTTGATTCTCCCTGATCGTGTCGCACGCCCATCTATCCCATTCCACGACGGCTAGCGAGTCGAAGCCCGCGAGGGATACTCCCATGGCAAGCCCCCCCGCGCCCGCGAAAAGCTCAACGGATTTCATTCTTCACCTTTTTGTTCCCGCAGAAAGTCCCGAATAATTAGTGACAGGCGTTCGATATCACCCATTTCACACTCCCAGACAACGAGCACTCGCCACCCCAAGGATTTCAACTGTTGCTGGTTGCGTAAATCCCGTTTTCTGTTCGCTTCCAGCTTTGGCTTCCAGAAGTCCAGTTTCGATTTTGGTAGTCTTGCAAGCTTGCAACCCTTGTGACGATGCCAAAAACAGCCGTGCATGAAAATTACCGCGCGTCTCGAAGGAAAGACCAAATCCGGCTTTCCTGGTAGTTCCCTGACGTGAAGCCGATAACGGAACCCCATTCCGTGGACTAAGCGACGAAGCTTCATCTCCGGGGCCGACCCCGTGCCTCGAATGAGGGACATTCGCTTGCTTCGTTCTTGCGGGGAAAGGGTATCCATCAATTCGTTCCTCACTGAGACTGAATCTCATCGTGGGCGCGGTAATTTTATCGCAACCCATGCGCTCAGGTCTCTTGAGGGCCAACGTTTGAATCCACCGACCTGTGCGTGCTTTTTCGCGCAGGTCCTCGTTCAATGATGGGATGATTCCTTGCAAGTGTGAGCTGATTTTTTTGTCCGTCCAGTCTTACACGATGTTGGCGAAAAGATTTAGCGCTGGCTGGCCAACCCCCTTCCCTCGTATCAGCGCTTCTCTGGCGATGGCTCGGCCACTTTTAGATATTTTCGGGTCTCCCCGATTTCCGGACTGATTTGCCCGGCTTCAGGCAGAACTTTCCCGGTACCAAGCCAGTAGCCGTACTGTGGCCATTCTTTAGAAATCGCCTCGATGTGCCAGGCGTAGACCTTCTGTTTCTTATGCTCCAAATTGCTGAGCTGGTTCGCTCCTATCCCTGTCTTTTGGGCGAATTCGTCCCTCGTCACTCCCAAGGTCTCTCGTAACTGTTTAATGCGGTCGTTCGCGGCAAATTCGTCAAGCATGGATTTGGTCTTGTACTATTTACATGTTTGTATAAAATACACGTAGAAATAGCGTGTTATTTCTCAATGTAACGCAACGAGGGGACATTATGGACGAACAGGCCATCCGTCAAGTGCTGGTGCTCCCGCACGTGCAGGTGATGCACCGGGAAAAGTTCGCGGAACTGGTTGGGGTTTCGCCCGGCGTGGTGGAGGGCTGGGTCGACCGGGGCCAGGTGGACAGCATCGTTATCGGCAAGCACCGCCTGATCAACATGGTCAAGCTTACCCAGCGCTGCCTTGAGTGCGAAACCTACGCCTAAACCGAACTCAGGGGAAATCACTGATGGCCAACGATCCCTTCCCGATCCCTCTTGGCGAGCTCCAGGCGGCGTGTCAGTTCATCATGACGCAGTGGGCTGACGACATGAAGCGCGGCGGCGACATCGAGCTCGGCTATGTGATGTGCCGGAACCGGCTTCAAGGATTTTTTCTCCTCGCCGCCGGCACCGTGGGAGAGCGCATCGTCAAACACGCGCAAGACGCCCTCGACGCCGAGTACCGCCGCTTGAAGGCCGGCCAGATCTTGGCCGCGCCCGGACAACGTGGCGCCGTCCCGGAGAATGCCCGATGACTGCCTCTTGCGTCTTCAAGCTTCTCGCCCGAATCGAAATCCAAGTGTTTCTCGCCGCCGTCCTTCTCGCCGGCGCCTGCATCGGCATCGGCGGGCTGATTGCCGATAGCCTCGTGACAGTTCGCCTCCTCGGCGGGCCGGGTGGCTAGAGCGTTTCTGGTTTAGTGTAGCGCCCGCGAGAGCGGGCGCTACACGTCTTCCGTCCCGTTCGAGCGCCCCGAGCATTGGAGCCCGGTACCGGAAGAGCCCAACGGGGCGCGGCACGATGCCGCGCGGCGACCGAGGCACACGGACGTGCCTTCGGTTGCCCCCGGTGCCGGGCGAAACGCGCAGGACCGGGACGCTCGCCGGGTGCCCTTGGGTTACTTTTCTTTGGGCACGCAAAGTAACTCGCCCGCGGGGCGAGACCCGCTCTCAAACAAGTCGCCGCCAACGGCGGCTTCCTTCTTAGACCGTACAACAGAACTGAAAACGCTATACGGCCGACTCTGGACAAGCCGGTGTATATCTGACAGCGTAGGCAACTCTCGACTGCCCTGCTTAGCCGTCGAGAGCCGATCTAGGAACAACAACAAGGGAGCCTGCCGATGAATACGACAACCGAACCTCCAAAGGACCGCTTCTGCGACCTGGTGATGAAGGGTGGCATCACCAGCGGCGTCGTCTACCCGAAAGCCATCGCACTTCTGTCGAAGCACTACCGTTTCAAGAACATTGGCGGCACGTCCGTGGGCGCGATTGCGGCGGCAGTTACGGCCGCGGCCGAATACCACCGCAGGACGACCGGCTCGCACCAGGGGTTCGAGATTCTGGCGGGACTTCCCGAGGAACTGCAGACGGCCCCGCCAGGCAGCGGCCGGAGCAAGCTTTTCAGCCTGTTCCAGCCACAACCGGCCACGCGGCGCCTTTTCTCGGTGCTGATCAGTTCGCTGAACCGCGAGGGAACGTTCCGACGTATCCTCGCGATCCTGAGCGGCGTTCTGCGCGCCTATTGGCCCGCCACGCTGGTGAGCATCGCTGTGGCGGCGGTCGTCGGACTCTTCGGGCCGGGCTGGTTTACGGCATTCCTCGTGCTGGTGATCCTGCTCGTCGTCACGATTGGAGCCTGGATCTACCTCGACGTCACGCGCAACGTGGTGAAGAACGGATTCGGGCTGTGCACCGGATTGACGGAAGAGGCGAACCACGAGGCTTTGACACCCTGGCTGCACGCTCTTATCCAGAAGGCCGCCGGGCTTGGAGCAGACGATCCGCCGCTGACGTTCGGCAAGCTGTGGAAGGCGCCCGGTTTCCCGCCGGATTGGCTGAAGCTACCTCGTGATACGCCTTTCCGCTCCATCGACCTGCAAATGTTCTCAACGAACCTGGCGCACGGGCGTCCCTACATCTTTCCCTTGCAGGTCCCGGACGAGGGCTCGACGCGTTTTCGGGATCGCGACCGGCTCTTCTTCAATCCGGATGAGCTGGGGCGCTATCTGCCGGGAGAGGTGCTGAAGTGGATGAAGACATACGGCAAACCATACCAGCTTGAAGAGAAAAGGAAGGGCAGAGATCCGGATGAAGGAGAAGCCATAGAGCTAGGACTTCTGGAGCTTCCGAATCCGGAAGACTTCCCGGTGCTGTTGGCGGCCCGGATGAGCCTCAGCTTTCCTTTCCTGTTCGCGGCAGTGCCCTTGTGGGCGATCAACTACGATGCTCCTCCCGGAAAGCGGCATTTCCACCGCTGCTGGTTCTCGGACGGCGGCATCAGCTCGAACTTTCCCATCCATTTGTTCGACGGGCTGGTTCCGCTGTGGCCGACGTTCGGCATCGACCTGGAGCCGAAGATCGAGGGTCGGGAGATGGTCTTCTTGCCAAAGGAATATACGGAGGGTTATGGCGAGCGCTGGAACCTTTTCGCGGACCAGAAAAACTCCGCCTCTCGGTTCGGTGGCTTCCTCTCCGCGATCATCGCAACCATGCAAAGCTGGAACGACAACGCCCTTGCGAGGATGCCCGGCGTGCGAGACCGGACTGCGCGGGTGAGACTTGACGGCCACGAAGGCGGGCTCAACCTCAACATGGAGGCGCCCGTCGTCCAAAACATCGCGACGAGGGGCGAGAAGGCGGCCGCCGAGCTAATTTCGCGCTTTGTCGCGCAGCCACCGGACGGTCCCCAACCCGAAGGCTGGGACGAACAGCGGTTCGTCCGATTGGGGGTGCTGCTGAAGATGCTTGAAGAGCGGGCCCCTGGGATACTGAACGTGCTCTACTCCGACTGCCCCCATGCGACCGATATCAAGACGCTCATCGACAACGCAGCGCAATCGAACGGCAGCGACGGCACACAGAAGCCGCCTGCCGGCTACGAGAATCCGCTCACGCCGGAGCAGGTGCAAGCGCTTCACGAGGTGCTGGAGGCTCTGAAGCGGCTGATGGATACACTCGGTGATCCGAACAGGAAGAGCGGCTTCAAGCCCATACCAAAACCGGAACTCCGGGTGAGGCCGCCGCTGTGAACCGAACCACCGCGCAGCAGAACTGTTCCCGAAAAATCGGACAGCCGCTTAAGTGACGTTTCTGTTGTAATCACCGATCCCACGACGAGCTGAATCCGGGGCAATGAAGAAAACGAGAAGAAATCACTCGGCGGCTTTCGGTGCGGAGTGCTGAGTGGAAGGTCGGGAGCGTCCGGCGTGCGAAAACACGATCACGGGCGGGACGTCGGTAGGTCTCGATGCGCACTCTTAAACCTCAACGGGAAAACGGCGCTGCCGGCTTCCGCATGCTCGAGTAAACCCGACACCGTGCCATTGCACTCTCGCGCTTGTCATATTCCCTACAATCTGTCGCTGAGAGAGCTGGCTCCGGAAATTTGAACAGTCGGCTAAGTGGATAAACTGCTCCCTTGAGGCGTGGGTAACGCCGATTGATTGGAGCACACCATGAGCAGACGACCGCGCCGGAACCACTCACCGACCTTCAAGGCCAAAGTGGTCCTGGCCGCCCTCCGGGGCGATAAAACGCTGGCCGAATTAGCCCAGCAGTTTGATGTCCACCCTAATCAAATCAGCGACTGGAAAAGCCAATTGCTGGACGGGGCCGCCGGGGTGTTCGGCGGCGACACCCCGGCCGAGCCAGCCGTGGACCTGAAGGCGCTGCACGCCAAGATTGGCCAGCACACCTTGGAGATCGATTTTTTAGTCGGCGCACTCGGCAAGGCGGAAAAGCCGGGCGCCAAGCAATGATCGACCGCACTCCTCGTCTGTCGCTGGTCCGCCAGACGGAACTCCTCGGAATCAGCCGCGGGAGTGTTTATTACGTCCCCAGACCAGTGCCGGACTCCGACCTAAAACTGATGCGGCGGATCGATGAATTGCACCTGGCGTATCCCTTCATGGGCGCCCGGCAGTTGCGCGACAGGCTGCGCCACGAGGGCTTTGCCTAGGCCGCCGGCACGTGTCCACGCTGATGATGAAAATGGGCATCGAAACGCTGACGAGCCGGCACGTCCGCATCAACATGGATGGTAAGGGCGCCTGGCGCGACAACGTCTTCGTCGAGCGCCTCTGGCGAACGGTGAAGTACGAGGAGGTCTACCTCAAGGCGTATGACTCCGTCCGCGAAGCCCGCGACTCCATGGCTCGATACCTCGTGTTTTACAATTCACAACGTCCTCATTCGAGTCTGGACAGGCTAATCCCGGATGAGTTTTACTCGAAAATCCTAGCGGCCCTTCCCAAGGTCGCCTAACCCCAGCAGGAAGTCCACTTACCCAGGCTGAAATCCTGTTCAAACAATCGGGGCTACCTCTCCGGCTACAACCCGTGACATTCTTGGGTAATCCAGAGTGTCCGCCGTATCCCTCCGCGGATGATGATTCGGGTTCCGGTAAAACGCTTTATCCGTGATCATCACTGCCGGGTAGCCCGCATTCCAATAATTGACATGATCCGAGAAATCGACGCTGGGCAGGAACCGGGGCGCGGCAATCGACTCCACCGGCAGGACGGTCGCACCGGACATGGCTTGACGGATCCGGCAAACCAGCGAGCCTTGGCCCGCTTTGCCGACCACGGCGATGAAGTTCCCCGTGGTCGGATAGAAGAGCGAGAGTTCCGGCGCCGGGATAAGGTCCCGCGGTGTCGCAGTGGGCGCCGACCACGATTCTGTGTTTCGAGTTTGAGCCGAAATCGGCCACGACGTTCCGGTAAGTCGTTCGGCTAACCTGGTACGGTTGCTCGACCACGCGGCCTCGATCCTTGTCGAAAGCCTTTCGAATATAGGCGGCAACGCGGTCGAGATTCTCCGGGTGCCTTGCATCTCTGGGGGCCAATGTTTCCGACAGCATTCGGACATGACTTTCTAGACGGCGCGGATCCCCCAGCGGCGAGGCGGCCGCAGCGATTTGAGTCATCAAGCAGAGCAAGACTAGAAAGAAAATCCCTCTTGGCTTGTCGATCAACATACCGTATGTATCTCGGAAGGTGTGAAGGAATGGTCTCCGTTCTCATCCATCCCCGGCTCCCACGAAGACGGAGCAAAACGAGCGTTGGTTATCCCCTGGAATCAGCCGGACGAAGAAAGCCGCCGCGGATGGAAAAGCATGCTGTTTCGACCGGTGCCCGCCATGTCAGATTCCCCCACTTGAAATCGTCCTGTACCGCCGTTCGCGTCGGTGCTGAAGCGTACCGGGCATCTGCCCGGTGTCGGTCGAATTTGTCCGCGCTCTTACGAGCCGAGACTGGCTTCACCTTCCGATAGGCTCGGCCCAAGCCATCATCCGACTCTCCTCCGAGTGGAACCCCGGTTCCGCCAGAAGGTCAGTTTCAACAAGGGACAAGCTGCCGTTTCATAAAGATTCAAGCGGAACGGCGAAGCAGGGTCGGCAAAGGATCGTATCGAAGCCGGAGCGCCGGCAGGAGACGGGCGATGCGTATAATCAGCAATGGTCATTTCGATGCATTGATTTCCGGGACGATCGCGGGTATTGCCACCACGCTCGTGGCGGCTGCGTGCGGCACAGCCGAGCGTTCCGGCGCCGTGGCGCCATTGAACGCCGTCAGCCACATCACTTGGGGCGACCGAGCCGCGCGGCAGAAAGATGTCAGTCTCAAATATACGGGAACTGGCTTCGTGCTGAATCACGCCTCGGCCGTGCTGTGGGCGACGCTCTACGAGCGGTGGTTCGGCCGAGTCGCCGAGTCGGGCGATGTCGCGAAGGCATTGATGGGCGGCGCGGTAGTTGCGGGCCTTGCCTATCTGACGAATTATCACCTGGCTCCCGAACGCTTGACGCCCGGATTCGAGAAGCGTTTGTCGGCCAAGTCGTTGGCAGCCGTCTTTGGCACATTGGCTTTGAGCCTGCCGCTCCGCGGACTGCTCCAGGGGGCGAAGCGATAATCGGCCCAGCCCCGACGATCGGAGATTGCCGGCTCGGGTGGTCTCGCGGTCATGGGATTTGCGGTGTGCCGCCGAGGCTGTCGTTCCCGGAACGACAAGGCAGCGGTCTTATCCGGTTTCCGGGTGACTGGGTGCCGGTAATCGCGAGCGCTATTCCCGAACTGCGCTAATCCTTCGAGAACATCGAGTACAAGCCATACAGCAGTCCGAACCACGCAAGGGTTTTCACGATCGGCAGACCCAGCAGAACCAGAGCGCAGATCACGACCAGGCTCATGCCGCTCCAAGTGCTTTTTTCGGTCAGCCGATGCCTTAGCCAGTAGGAGGGGGCCGATTCGGTCCTATTATCATCCATGTTTCATCTCCTTGCCGATTGCCGTTTTGGCTGATTAGTTACCGAAGCCCTTTAGGGCGTGATTCCGTTGAGCGGCCTTTTCCAGTTGCACCCCGACGGCCGCGCCGCGCAGAAAGGCATCAATCCAGACATTCACCCGTTGAGCCTCCTCATGCTGTACCCAATGAGTCGCGGCTTCGACGAAAATCAGCCGCCCGTCGTCGCATAAATCGATGCTCGGCTGCGCCATTTCCCGCTCCAGAAACCGGTCCTGGACGCCCCAGAGGAGCAGGGTTGGCACTTTGATCCGCGGATTGGCCGGATATTTTGGCGGCCAGCGCAGCATCGCCCGATACCAATTCACCATGGCGGTGTACGCACCGGGTTGGGACCACGCCTGACGGTACCAGTCCAGGTCTTCGGCTGTGAACGTGCCGGGCCGGCTGCTGCGCTGCAAGGCTTTGGTCGGCAGGCGCCACTGTCGAAGCCGGGAGATCACTTCCGGCAATTTAGGGATTTGCAGGAAGAGAAGGTACGCGCTTCTGAGCCACTGGGTCGGACTGTGCAGGAGATGTCTCTGGAACACGGCGCCGTGGGGTCCATTGAGAATCGCCATGCGCTCCAACCGCTCGGGATGATGTTCGGCGATCCACCAGGCCACGGCGGCACCCCAGTCGTGGCCCACCAGGAACGCCGTTCGTCGGTTGGCCGCGTCTATCAAGCCGACGGCATCGGCTGCGATCTGTTCAAGCCGGTAAGTCCCGACGCCTTCGGGTTTGTCGCTCCGATTGTAGCCGCGCTGGTCCGGAACCCATACGCGATAACCGGCGGAAGCAAAATAGGAAATCTGATGCCGCCAGCCATACCAGAATTCCGGAAATCCGTGCAGGAATATCAGCAGAGGACCCGATTCCGGGCCAGCCTGAACCACGTGCAAGCGTATTCCGTTCGTGACAATGAATTGGTGTTCCATGTGCCGAAATCTCCATTCGGGATGCCGCCATTACCGGGCCTTGCGCGGCGAAAGCCAGGAGCACCCAGGTAAGGTTCGGCCCACGGCATCCGGACGATCGAAGCACCGGCGCATTTACCCAACTAGTTTTGCCACGGCGCTTTCGATGCCCTTCACCACTCGGTACAGCCAACGGTAATTCACCTTGTCGGGCGTATCCTCGGGCTTGTGATAGTACGGGTAACGGAGCGGCGCCGTATCGGTCACCATGAGGGCGGGATAGCCTTCCTTCCAGAAGGACCAGTGGTCCGAACTCCAGGCACCGGGAAAATGCGTGGGCAGCACGAGGCCGCGGCAGGTGAGGCTCGTCTGTTCCGGAAGCGCTTGCTCCACAATGGCGAGCAGCGGACGCGAAGCCCGGTTGGCCACCACGGCGATGAAATCCCCGCGCTGCGGCAGCAGCCATCCGCCCAGGGAAAGCTTCTGGCTGCCTTTGACTTCGGAGCAATATCCCAGCGTTTCAAGGCTCAACATGCCCAAGATCCGCTCTCCCCGCTCGCGGCTCCGTTTGGCATACACACGACTGCCCATCTTGGACGTTCGCAGAAAAGGCCGCTCTTCGTTGACGAAAGCCACGAAACGCAGGGTCCGCGCAATCGGGCGTTTTGCGAAAGCCGCCGCTAGGGCGAACAAGGCAGCGACCGCCGAACCATTGTCGTTGGCTCCCGGCGAGCCGCGCACCGTGTCATAGTGAGAGCCGACGACCACGATCTCGGCGGGTTGCCCGAGGCCCGGCATTTCCACTTCGATATTGGCGAAGGCTTTGCCCCGCGCTTCGTAGGTCTGCCGCTGCGGTGTCCAGCCGCAAGCACGGAAACGTGCCTCGATGAAATCTATCGCCGCCTGCAGCGACTCGTAGCGATAGAGATTCCGTTCCCCGATGTCGCCGGCGAGTATTGCCACGTCTTCCTTTAGAGTTTCTTCCGAATACGTCATTCCAGATTCCCTGGTGTTTCGGTCTCCGGCTGATAGCCGGATTTATTGTTCAGACTGTGGCGCAAAAGCCGAAGTTCTGAACTTGACCAGCCAGAATTCAATTCCGGCCATGTCCTTATTCGGATGAGTAATAATTACCTTCCGCAGGATTGATCTGGCAGTCGGCGTGAGTTGGTGATGTTCAAGCCAGGAGCCTGGGTGCACGGCGGGCTGAGTGGGGCGGGCGGAGAGCTTGTCGATTTTCAGACGGCGCTGGCCGAATTCGAAGCGGGCCGGGCGTTTTTCGCCGTTCCGGGCGAGTGAAAACTCTACCACCCCGCCATTCTGGGCCAAGCGAAGTGGAATGTCGCGGTGATCCACGATCGACGGCGTCTGCGACATGGACTTGCGGACTTTGGCAACCCGCCGATTCGCTGGGTGAGGTAGTCTTCAAAGACTCGACAGAAGAGTAAACTTCGCGTTTTCGCTTTTGCCTAGAAATGCAGTTCCATGGTTACCAAGCGCTTTTTTTTGCAGGGCTCCGTGGTCGCGGCCGTGGCAACAGCGGTCATCTTCTTCGGGTTACGGTCTCTTGTCCCGATTTTTGGGGCCGCATTCTCCTTTTCTCCCTTCCTTGTCGGTATCGTGCTGGCGGCGTGGCGGGGCGGATTGAAAGCCGGATTAGTCGCGACGGCCTTAAGTACTGTCGCAAGCGCTTACCTCTTGACGGAACCTGCCCACTCGCCCGCTATCGCGTCTTCTTCTCTTGAACAAATCCATGTGGGATTCCTGCTGATCACCGGAATCCTGATTAGCCTTGGGATATCGCAGTCGCTTAAGGCGGAACAGCAGGCACTTAGGAAAGCGCTGGAACGGACGGAATGGCTCAAGCGTGAAATTACCGAGCGGCAGCAGGCCGAAGAGGCGTTGCAACAGGCGCATCGACTGTTGGATGGGGTCGTGAATAACACCCATTTGCTGATGGTCTGTCTCGATGCAGACTTTAATTTTATCTGGGTCAACCGGGCCTACGCGCAGGCATGCGGCCACGAGCCGGAATTCTTCTTAGGCAAGAACCACTTCGTCCTGTACCCCTATGCGGACAATGAAGCCATCTTCCGTCGAGTGGTGGACACCGGCTCCCCCTGTTTTTTTGAAGCCAAGCCGTTTGAGTTTAAAGACCAGCCCGAGCGGGGAATAACGTACTGGGATTGGGGATTAATCCCCATCAAAGACGATGCTGGCAAAGTCGAGCGCCTCGTGTTCACTCTGCTGGATGTGACGGCGCGCGTGCGCGCGGAGCAATCCCGCCATGAGAGCGAACAGCGCTTTCGCCGGTTGGTGGAAGTCTCCTCGCAAATCGTCTGGGTCACCAATGCCCGAGGCGAACCGGTCGAGGATTCTCCCTCCTGGCGGGCCTTCACCGGACGCACCTACGAACAGTGGGTCGGCTGGAACTGGCTGGAAGTGGTTCACCCCGATGACCGCCAGCGCCTCACCGAGACTTGGCGCCAGGCCGTAACCGCGGTGGGCCCTTACTGTGTGGAATTCCGTATGTGGCACGCCGGCGGCGAATATCGGTACGTGGTGGCTTGTGCCGTGCCGATTCTCACTGCCGATGGTTCGGTCCGGGAATGGATCGGTATGAATACGGATATCACCGAGCGCAAGCGGGCCGAGCAGGCCATTCAGCGGCTTAACCAAGACCTCTCGAAGAAGGTGGCGGAACTGGAGACCCTTTTGGACGTCGCCCCGATCGGATTGGCCATCGCCGAGGACCCCGAATGCCGGCATATCCACATCAATGCCACGTTTGCCCGGCTGTTGGATGTGCCGCCGGAGGTGAATGCATTCTTGAGTGCGTCGCCCGAAGAGCGTCTACCGTGGTGCGGGAGGGCCAGGAAGTGCGTCCCGAGGAGCTGCCGGTGCAAAGAGCCGCCGCCTCCGGGCAACCGGTCTGGGATGAAGACATTCACCTGATTCGTGACACAGGCAAGTCCCTCAGGCTTTTGAGCTATGCCTCGCCTCTGTTCGACACGGAGGGAAAGGTACGCGGCGCGATCGGCGCCTTGAGGAAGAACTCGCCTGGCGTGCGGCCAGATTGGAAGAAGAGGACCGCCGCAAGAATGAATTTCTGGCGATGCTCGGCCATGAGCTCCGCAATCCCTTGGCCCCCATCCGAAACGCCGTAAAGGTGATGAAACGGCTGGATCCGGCGGATTCCAAGCAGCATTGGGCGCGGGAGGTGATCGACCGCCAGGTGAGTCATCTGGTTCGGCTCGTGGACGATCTTCTGGATGTCTCGCGCATCGTCCAAGGCAAAATCACCCTACATAAAACCACGGTTGAGGTCGCCAAGGTAATCGAGCTGGCCCTCGAAACCAGCCGACCGCTGATCGAGGCCCGCCATCACGAACTCATCCTCTCGCTGCCCGAGGACTCTATGCGGCTGCGGCTGAACGGGGACAGCCTACGCTTGGCTCAGGTGGTTTCGAACCTCCTCACCAACGCCACCAAATACACCCCGGAGGGTGGCACGATTTGGCTGGAGGCGGCGCGTGAGCAGGATGAAGCCGTCATTCGGATCCGCGATACCGGTGAAGGCATTCCAGAGACCTTGCTGCCTCGCCTTTTTGATCCGTTCACGCAGGCCGAGCAAAGTATTGATCGATCCCAAGGGGGACTGGGGATCGGTTTAACCCTGGTCAAAGCGCTGGTGGAATTGCATCGGGGCCGGATAGAAGCAAGGAGCGAAGGCCTCGGTAACGGCAGCGAATTCATCGTGCGGCTGCCCGTTTGTGAACCATTAGATCCGGCGGACACATGAACTCCGCGGATCAATGCGCAGCGGTGTTGAGGATGACCTGTAGACGTGCCAGCCGTATAGGCCCGCGCCGGCGGTGCCCAACCCGTCCGTTAAACCTAAGAGGGTGTGTGCGAAGCGTCACGAGCGGCCCGAGAGCAAGCCTGTCCTGAGCTTATTCCAAATCGCTTTCAATAAGGAATTAATTTTTGTAGGGTGGGTTAGGCTGCGAGGCCGTAACCCACCAAGCGACCTCGAATCGGTGGGTTACGCTTCGCTAACCCACCCTACAATTAATGTTCACTCGAATACCGAATGGAATTAGTCGAAGGGGAGCCCGGCGCGCAGAAACCGGAGTGTACAAGTGCTACATGAGGATTTCGAGCACCGCGCGACGCCGCCATCGGGACGCGCAGTAGCTTCCCACACACTCTCTAAGCGATAAAGATCCTTTTCAGGAGCGACCTCTTATGCAAAAGAGGTTAGAGAGCCTCATATATCTCACCACGGAACCAACGGAGGGGGCTTAGATGGACGAGCCGCGGTCGAGAATGGTCGATGTCGCCGGGCACAGGGCGCGAGTCCTGGAGGCGGGCCGTGGTGGGCCGGCTGTGGTGATCCTGGCAAGCCCGCTGATTCATGCCGACGTTTACCGGCCCACGATCGCCGCGCTCGCGCGCCGGACGCATGTCTTGGTGGCCGATTTGCCGGGCTGCGGGGCGGCCTCGCGGGTCGAGCGACCGCTGGAAATGCACGAACTGGCCGATCTGGTCCCACCGCTACTCAACGGAATGGGGCTCGATTCAGCGCTGCTGGTCGGCCATTCAAACTCGGGCGCGATCGCGGTGCATGCCGCCGTGCGGCATCCGGAGCGGGTCGACCGTCTCGTGCTGGCCGATTCCATCGGCGCGCACCCGAGCGTCTCGCTCGTGCCGATTCTTGCCGGCCGTGCCTGGGATGCGGTCATCGAGTGGCGGCTAACCCTGACCGGTTTGCCCGCCATCGCCCGCAACGTGCTTTACCACCCGCGCAGCTTCTGCGCCCAAGTAACCCGCTGTGCCGGTGACGGGCTCCTGGTGGTGGCGGCGCACGTTCGGTGCCCGACGCTGCTCGCCTGGGGAGCGCGTGACCATACCATGCCGGTCGCGGCGGCGCATCGGTTCCAGGCGGCGATCCCGGACGCTCAGCTCGTCGTCTCACCCACCGGCAGCCACGACTGGATCATTGAAGAGCCGGAAGCATTCGCGTGCGCGGTGGTCCCGGGCGTAGCATCGCCGGATGGGGCGCTAGACTGAATTCGACTCAACGCAACACGGGTACGCGTTCCCTCTTGTCCGGCTGTAGACCGTGCCGTGGTCGACAAGGGTGCGACGCCCAGCCACGATAGCGCTCCATTGCTTGATGGATCCGTCGGAAACTCGCTCGGCGAGACGAATGAGGGAATATTCGCCCTGTGCGGCTTTTGATGTAAGCGGCGATGACACGCTCCACCGTATCTTCGAACGGGAGCGTTCCTCGGATGTCAGGGAATCCGCAGTCCGGGTCTCGTTCACCGCAGCGGCGCCACCCGCCCGGTCGCCCGGAATTGCCGGTAATCCTCGAGCACCAGGGCATGGTCGAAGACCAAGGGCTGCGGCAATTCATCCGGCATGACCACGCTGCAATGCTTGGCATCGTCTGCGGCTGTCGGCTCGCCGGTGGCCTGTGCGACGTACACGGCGGTTACGGTATGGCCTCGGGGATCTCGATTGGGACCTGAATAAATCCCCAACAGAGCAATCAGGCGAACCTCTAGCCCGGTTTCCTCTTGGGCTTCCCGGCTAGCGGCCTGTTCCATGGTTTCACCGACGTCGACGAAGCCGCCCGGAATGGCCCAGCCTTGAGGCGGAAAGGCGCGTTCGATCAGGACAATAGGCCGGCCGGGCCGGTCGATCAATTCGATAATGGCGTCGGCGGCGAGGGCGGGGGTAATCGGTCGTGGCATGGCGTTTCCCTTGCGCACAAGGAATCCTGGTTCATCCTGCTCCCAAGGGAAGTTGTGGAGAAAGACGCGGACGCTGTTGAAGCCGAGGCCTTGCGCCCAGCCGAGTTCGCGATCGATCGTGGCTTCGTCGAAAGTTTCCGCCTGCCACATTTAGAGTTGATTGACCGCCGTGCTGGGGATGAAATTGGCGCCCACCAGCCAACCGGTTCGGGCCGGCCGGGCGGCGGCCTGATCTCGGCTCCAGCGCGGTTCCGCCGAGACTGCCGCCGAAACGAGCAGCAATATCAAGGTAAAGTGGGGGCGACGCGTCCAATCATATCGGTATGTCCCTTAAGCGCGGCATCCGCCGACCACACATCGCCTTCTGCTTCAATGGATCCCGACTTTCCTGAATCGGATCGCCGACATTGCTCTCGTCGTCGGTGAACCGATTCCTCGGCCGATCTTATCTCACCAGATCATTCGGGTATTTCGGTTTGGAACCTCCCGAATTTGCGAAGTTTCCGCCATTGACAGGCGAAATTTTATTCAAGGACCGGACGCATCCCAGGCTTGGGGAAAACACCGCAGCATTCATTCATCCGCCCCTCCAATTTCCGGGGCTCGCGCCAGAACCTTCTGCCACCGTTAAAGTCGTATGTCTAACTTGACTCTTCCCCTGCGGGAAAGTCACATGGCCCTATTTTGCAGTGGCAATAGGTTGCCCGATTTTTGGAGAACGCTCATGCCTCATGAAGAACGACCCAAATCACCCGAATCCGAGGAACGCACCGGAATGGGCGGAGCCGGCTCGGGCGGTGATTCCGCCACCGGAACCGGGGCCCCTCCAGGTGCCGGCGGAGCGGGCGGACAGCCCATCGCGCCGGTGACGAAGCACGAAAAGAAAGAGGAAACTGTGCCTTCGCCTACGAGCAAAGACGATTCTTCCGGTCGGCAAACTCGCAAGACTAACACTAATGTCGATCCCACCGGCATCGCACCCGAATCGCGCGTTGGGGCGGCCGGGGCGCGCGAGGACAGCGAAGCGGGAAACGCGTAAATCCCGGGCAGTGCGGCCTTATCGACTGACACACCCCGCCTAAGGCAGTTCCAAATTCCGGATCAAGCGTTTTTCATCGGTTGCAAATTCGTTCAAGCGGATGCCTTGGGAAAACGAGTGGCGGACTTTTCTTGTGGCTGCCCGCCCAGCCGAAGCAGGGGCAAAGGCGAAGGAAAAAAGAACGGTGTTCCACCGGATCGATACGCTTCATAAGCCTCCCCGTAGGCCTGAAGCAAACGGGCTTCCTCGTGTCGGGAGCCCAGGTAGGCATAGGCGGTGGCGACCACATTGAATACGAGGCCATTCACCGTTAGACGCGGTGTTAGCCAAAGGACCGGCACGGCCAAGGCATTGAGCGGATGCCGAATCCAACGGAACGGGCCTCCTGCCTTCATCCTGCCGTCCGAACCGAGGCGAGGTCCCTGGGCTTCGGGTTCCGGCGGCACATCATGCGCGCCTGCCCACCAGGCTTTCAACCCCGGCAGGCCCAACATGTTTCCCGGCCCGATCTGACCGACGGCGGTAGCTCCATAAGCCACGATTCCGAAGCGGAGTAACTGCACCAGTTGTGCGGATGGGCTTTCCAGCGTGTAAAGCGTCCTATCGGGAAGCTGCCTGATATATCGGGCCAGCATAGCCGCCGAGGCGAACGAGGTCGCCACGTAAATGGGTCGATACCAGACCTTTCGCTGGCGTTCGCCGATGAGGTTTGCCGCTGTCTGCTTGGCGCGGCGGCTGGCCAGGAGGCTGTGCACTGCACAAAATGCCAGCGTTGCGACCGCTGTTCGTGCAACGTTATGCCACATACGCATTCCTCCGACGAATGTCCTTGACGGTTGAAAATGGTGGCCAGCGGGAAATCGCCTACTGCTCGATTCGAGCGGCCGGCTTGCGGTGGCCCCAGCGGGTCCAGTCGCCGTGCTCCCGCGTATACGGAGACGGTGTGAACAGGTTGGACGGCGCATCGGCAGACTTCGGCTCGTCAGTCAGTTGCCGCTTGATGGCCCACCGGCCCAATGCGCGATCCAGCAAGCCCCCAGCTACCCGGTTCCAGAACACAAATGGCTTTACGATGCCGATATTGACTTCGCGCCGCGGGCGCAATGCACAGACCAAGAGGGCGTCGACCACCCGTTCGGTCGGATAAACGGGCGGAAGAGGTCTTGCGGCATAGCCTTCCCTGCTGCGTGCATTGTCGAAGAACGCCGTGTTGATGGGCGGGGGCGACACGGTGCAGACCTTGATGCCTGGCCACTGTCTGTGGAGTTCGGCACGCAGCGCCTCACCCAAGCCGATGATGGCAAATTTCGAGGCGGTATAGGCGGTTTGCAAGGGAAAGCCGCGCTTTCCCGATAGCGAACCCAGATTGATGATGGTGCCTTCGCCTTGGCTCTTAAGGATGGGAAGCACCGCATGGATGCCGTGTACGGTACCCATGAAATTGACCTCCATGACGCGCCGGATTTCCTCGGCATCCAGTTTATCGAACAAGGCATAGACCGACACGCCGGCATTGTTGATCCAGGTATCGATCCGGCCGAAGCGCTCGACTGCTGTCCGGGCCAGCTCACCGACCTGATCGCGCTGCGTCACGTCCATCGGTACGGCGATTGCCTGGCCGCCGGCTTGGGTAATGTCGTGAACCAGAGCGTTCAGCCTGTCGTTGCAACGTGCCCCGACGACCACTCTTGCACCCCGCTTGGAAAACGCCCGGGCGGCGCAATGGCCGATGCCGGAAGAGGCTCCGGTGATGACGATCACCTGTTCGTTGAGCGGCTTAAGCATGATCCCTCTCCTGCCAGTGGACGTTGTCGCCGAGCAGCATCCGGTAGAGCGTGTGCACGTACGGATCGTTGGAAAACATGATGTGTCCGGCCAAGTCGAAGGTGAAGCCGTGGTCCTCGATGGAGCGGCACCAGCCGCCGATGGTGTCGTTGGCTTCGATCAAGAGGGCATCGGGGGCATGATAGGCGGCGCTCAAACCGGTTGGA
>NZ_DASPLO010000188.1:0-48218 GCF_035627495.1 Methylocaldum sp. | reverse complement strand
CAAACTCGCCCAATTCGACACAAGCGCCCACACCATTGCTTGATCAATCTGTTAAAGAACATTCGGCGTCCGCCGCGAAGAAGGATCATTATAAAGACTTTCCAGTCCGTGTCAACCCTTCCTTTTCCCTTCCCTCCCGCCGCCTGCGCCGCCCGATTCGCTCAGGCCCGTCAGCACCGGAAGAGCTGACTATTATGCCTCAACCCACCTCACCCGTCAAGTGCGTGGGTTTAATTTAACCTTGGCGATTTTCCGTTTCCCCACTTGGACGATGTATGAGGCTCCTGCCCTCAATACTAGCTTTTGGTCAGAGATCTTCTCTCCGTCGATCTTTACGCCACCCTGCAGGATGAGTCGATTCGATTCCGAGGTACTAGCGGCCAAGCCTAAATCTTTAAGGAGATTCGGGACTGGATAGCCGCTTTCTCCAGTTACTAACTCTTGCTCATCCAAGTTCTCAGGAATCAAACCTTGCTTAAAGCGAGCCTCGAAATTCTCCAAAGCGCTTTTAGCGAAACACGGCCCATGAAAGCGGCCCACGATTTCTTGCGCGAATCGAACCTTGTATTCGCGTGGATTAGCGCCTTCACTGCACTGTCGTTTCCAAGCATTGATCTCTGACAATGGCGTAAAACTTAGCAACTCCATATACCGCCACATTAAGTCATCAGAAATGGACATCAGCTTTCCGAACATTTCATCGAACGGCTCAGCAATTCCAACGTAATTAGCTAGCGATTTCGACATTTTTTGTATGCCGTCCAACCCTTCCAAAATCGGCATCGTGATAACAACTTGAGGCTTCTGCCCGAATGTTTCTTGCAATTGCCGCCCAACTAAAAGGTTAAATTTCTGGTCAGTTCCACCTAACTCGACATCAGCCTTCATGGCGACCGAGTCATATCCCTGAATAAGCGGATATAGAAATTCATGGATAGCTATTGGCTGTCCGGCCTTGTATCTGTTGCTAAAGTCATCCCTCTCCAGCATTCGCGCGACGGTATGCTTAGCAGCCAATTGGATCAAGTCAGCCGAGGTCATAGCGTTCATCCAACTGGAATTGAACATGACCAGGGTCTTCTCCGGATGCAAGATTTTGTATATTTGCTCCTCATAGGTTCGAGCATTCTCGATTACCTGATCCCGGGTCAGAGGTTTGCGAGTAGCATTTTTCCCGGTGGGATCGCCGATCATTCCAGTAAAGTCGCCGATGAGGAATATAGCCTCGTGACCTAGATCCTGAAACTGCTTCAGTTTGTTTAAAAGAACCGTATGTCCGAGGTGCAGATCCGGTGCCGTAGGATCGAAACCGGCTTTTATGCGCAGAGGGCGTCCTTCGCCCAATTTCTTGATTAACTCATCTTCTCTGATAATCTCCGCCGTGCCTCTTCCGATTAATGCTAGCGCTTCGTCGACAGACATAGAGAAATCCTGTTTGGTCGTCTGAATAAAAAAGCTGGAATTGTAAATCAGGGGCAGATGTACGTCGCTTAGAATTAGCGATCACGATGAACTTTGTTAGACGCCGAGTTCGTTAGATTACTCGCCGGATCGCCCTAAACCTGCTGCACGGCATCTAAAGCTACACGGTGAACGCCGTCACTGAAGTTTTAGAGATACATCCCAATACTGTGTACCGCTTGGAAGGTCCGGGCACAAGCTAAAGGAGGCACTGAGGATCTATCAGCACGCTGTCCTTAGAGAGTCTACGCTGCCATAGATCCCTTGTTACCTTCTTAATTAATTACAAAAATGCTCTGCACTCCGCATAAAATCACAAATCTCCGACAAAAACGCCCCGTTGCTCATGCATAATGATTAGCACACTTAGGCTTTCCGCCAGGTAGATGGACAACTTGACCAAACCGGCTCTACCTCGCACCATGGTTTACATTCATTTTCTTGCCCGCTATCTCGTCCTTCCGGCGTTTCTGACGGTTCTCGTTCTAGTAGCGCTTGTTATAGAAACCAAACCCTTGGTACCGCCGAGCCAAGACCCCGCTCACGAGTACCTGGCCAGAACCCGACAGTTGCTCAGCACAACGGTTCAGTTCACACAGACCGATAATCCGGAAAAGCTGATCGTTTTGACCGACAGTGATCTGACTGCTGCCTCTAATTTCGCTCTTCTTAAGAAGAAATTGGACGGTCAGGCCAATTGTACGATCAAGAAAAGCCGATTGAAGCTCGCAATGACTATCCGATTACCTATAAAGCTGACTCCGCTTTTTCTGAATTTCAGGGTCATCGCTGACGATGCTGACCCTCACGCAGTCATCAAGCAGCTTAAACTCGGCAGTCTGGCCATGCCCAGGGTGGTGGTTAAGTGGCTTATGCGCGGCTTTTTGAACTTTGCGCCGCTATTCCGATACAGTCAGATCGGCGACCAATTGATCAAGAGAATCCGTATCATCGATGGACAGCTGCAGGTGGCCGTCAATTGGAATCGAGATGCGCTGAGTCAAGCCAAAGGTCTAATAACCGATTTGGGCGATAAAGAACGGCTATTGGTTTATAACGACAAGCTCGCGGAAATCGTCAATCAATCTCAACTGAAGCGTTTCATGCGACTCGGTCCTTTGACGCAAGATCTGTTTGCCCTGGCTAAGAGCCGATCTGAGGACAACAATCCGATCGAGGAAAACCGCGCGCTAATTTTGGTCTTAAGTGCATACGTTAACGGCAAAAACATAGCGCAGTGGCTGCCGTCAAATCAGCAACCGATCATTCCTCCCCGGCGCGGGGTACTCCTTAACCGTCGCACCGATACGGCCCAGCATTTTATGGCCTCAGCGGCTTTGGCCATGTCCGGCCATAGCACCTTGGCGAACATGATCGGCCTTGCCAAAGAAATGAACGATACCCATAGCGGAAGCGGTTTCAGTTTCACGGATTTAGCCGCCGATCACGCCGGCGCCTTGTTCGGCAAAACTGCAGTCCGCTCGGAAGAGAAGGCGCGCAAAGTACAAAACATCCTGAGCCAGAGCGCCGATGAATCCTTATTTATGCCAAACATTAATGATCTGCCGGAGAATTTGAATCCCACCGAGTTCGCGCAGCGTTTCAAGGACATCCAAAGCCCTGAGTTCAATGAGTTGAAAAGACAGATCGAAGAACGAATCCTGGCTTGTACCCTCTACCAGCCATAATCCTGTTTATAGCGCCGAGATCCACAAGTAACGATCTAAGCCATAACTTGTTTGAGGAAAATCCCGGTCCCGCTGTGCATATAGCGTTCTCCGGCGCGCAAAAACAAAAAAGCCAGCTCAAAGAGCTGGCTTTTTTGCCAAACACTGACCGTTGCGATTATTCGTAATCGAAGGTTTTATCCGCGTAGCTCGGTAACCGCGGCATTTCCTGCTTCGGGAATTCGCCATTCAAGGCATTGAGGAAGGCCACAAGGTCGGCGGTTTGCTCCGGAGTCACATCCTTGTTCAACTGCAGCTTGGCCATGACCTTCACCGCATCTTCCAGGCTTTTTACCTTGCCATTGTGGAAGTACGGCGCCGTCAGTGCGATGTTGCGCAGGGTCGGCACCTTGTACATATGCTTGTCGGCTTCGTTCTTGGTTACGTCATAACGCCCCATATCCTTGGACAAGTTGTATTGGGCCTCAAGATAACCGTTCTCGTAAGTAGGAAACTTCATGAAGAACCCGGTGCCCTCGGGCAGCTGCGGACCGTTGAAAGCGGGTCCCGAATGACAGCTGCTGCAGCCGAGTTCTGCAAAGGTATTCATGCCCCGTACCTGCTGCTCGGTCATCGCATTCTTGTCGCCGTTGACATATTTGTCATAAGCGCTGTTCGGAGTAATCAGAGTACGCTCGTAGGCTGCAATGGCCTTGGCGGCATTGTCGGCGGTGACTGAATCGACATTGCCGAAAGCGGCGGTAAACGCCTGCGTATAACCCGGAATAACTTTCAAGCGGGCGATGACGTCGTCCCAGCTTTTCATGCCCATTTCGATCGGATTGGTTACCGGACCTTTGGCTTGAGCTTCAAGACTCGGAGCCCGCCCATCCCAGAACTGGACCGAATTGAAGGCGGAATTCCAAACGGTTGGGGCACTGCGTCCGCCCACTTGGCCGCGCACGCCTACCGACCCGCCACGATTATCCTCGCCGCCGTTCATCACGTTGTGGCAAGAACTGCAGGACACCGTGCCGCTGGAGGACAAACGAGGATCGTGATAGAGCATTCTGCCCAATTCGACCTTGGCTGGCGTGCTCGGATTATCCGAGGGTTCCGGCGCCTTACTAGGCAATGCCTGCCACTCGCCCGCCGCTGCAGTCATCGACGCTCCAGCCAAGGCGAGAGCACTGATTAATACATTCAGCTTAAACATGGAATGCTGCTCCTCTCTTCTAGTTATTTCGTTATTCGCCGACGGAAAGGCCGTCGCATGTTTTTGTAGGGTAAGGGGAAACCCTTATATTGAATTACTTTGACAATTGCAACCCAGAGCTCGATACCGGATTATCGGTCTGTCGGGCCCCAACACCGACTCGTTCCGGATGCCGAAAGGTCAGAGCAGACAACAGTCCAGATATTTCATCTTGCCCCATCTTTGCGTTAGCCGCGGAACCCGAAATAAGCGGCCGGCCATTTTGTCGGCTGTAGTGATTTAATCGTGCAGCATGCCCTGCCGGACGATGAAGTCCGCAACAATCTGCAATCCTTCGCCCGTTTTCAGATTCGTGAAAACGAATGGCCGGTCGCCGCGCATTTTTCGGGCGTCCCGGTCCATTACCTCCAGCGAGGCGCCGACATAAGGCGCGAGGTCGATCTTGTTGATCACCAGGAGATCCGAGCGGGTGATGCCCGGTCCACCCTTTCGGGGAATTTTGTCGCCGGCCGCCACGTCTATGACATAGATCGTAAGATCGGCGAGCTCCGGACTGAAGGTGGCGCTGAGATTGTCGCCGCCGCTCTCCACCAGCACGAAATCCAGATTCGGGAACCGATGACATAGGTCGTCCACCGCCGCGAGGTTCATCGAGGCGTCCTCCCGAATTGCCGTGTGCGGGCAACCTCCGGTTTCGACGCCCAAAATCCGCTCTTCCGTCAGCGCCTGACTGCGGATCAGAAATTGCTGGTCTTCCCTTGTGTAGATGTCGTTGGTCACCACGCCGATCTGATAGCGTTCGCGCATCAGCTTGCACAGCGCATCCACCAGCGCGGTCTTGCCCGAACCCACCGGACCGCCGACGCCCACTCTCAATACGTGCCGATCTTGATCATTCATTTTTTTCTCTTGGTCTTACGCATTTTGCTCCTTCCCCCTCTGGGAGACCCGTCGACAGTGCAGTCGAAGGGCCCAGAGCGCCCGGTATGAACGTGGGATGAGGGAATCAAAAGAAAAAACTCCGTGGTTTTCGACTCACCCTAACCGTCTCCCAAAGGGAGAGGGAACTAAAGGCGAATATCTTAAGAACGGAATAGCCGCGAGTACTGCACCTCGTGGCGGCTGCTGGCCAAAGCCAAGCCGAAGGCGCTGCCGCCGATCTCGTCATCGGTTAGGCTGAACGCCTCCGTCACCCGTCCGGGCAAGCGCTCCGCCAGTTCGCTCAACAACCGCTGCCCCGCCGCTTGTCCGAGCGGTACGAGCTTTACGGCGCACAGGACCTGGTTTTCCAGCCAGCTCCACAAATAACCCAGCGCCGCCTCGAACTTAGGGATTCCCCAGCTTACCGCCGCCAAGCTGAAACAGGTGGCGAGAGTGGCGGACGGCTTCCGCACCCAAACTCCGGCACGCTCGACGTTCAAACCGACCAACACTCTAGCCAAGGCTTGTCCGCTCAGGCGGTCCTCCGTTCGCAATTCGCCGGTTTCCCGATAGGCAAGAAGATGGGTGCTCCAGTGTTCGACGGCGGCAACATCCGCTTCGACCCAGGCATCGTACAGGCGTGACAGGCACGGTAAATCCGTTCTCGTTTGGCAACGTTCGAGAACTCCGGCAATCCACTCGCCCGCCTGCTGCTCGTTTCTTACCCAGGCATCCTCCACCGCCCGCTCCAAACCCTGCGAATAGCTGTACATGCCGATGGGCAACGCCGGACTAACCAGTTGCAGCAGCTTCACCAGACCCAGATCAGTGATCATGGTGATGTCCGTGATAAGCCCCGCGTTCCGGCTCGAACGGCATCAGTGCGTGCTCGATCGTCAGACCCAATCCTCGCACCATGTCGTCCAGCACGTGATCCCGGAGATAGCGCAGTTCGCCCCGGTTGATCTGTAGAGCGACATGCCGGTTGCCGAGGTGATAGCAAACCTTGGCGAATAATAGCGAATCATCGGTGCGTACCACCGATACCGGCTCTGCCGCGGCCCGCACCAGCACCACGCGACCATCGTCAGCCGCCAAGCGGTCTCCGTCCCGGAGAATGGTTCCTCGGGGCAGAAACACGCCCGCTTCGGCTCCGCTGTCGAGACGGACCAGCAAGCGGCTTTTCTGCCGGGCCTCGAAGGGCAAAGTCAGCGTATCCTGATGATCCGGTCCCGGCGGAGCGAATTCGGTGAGTTTCAACATTCTCTGAAAATCAAAACAGAAAATACCGCTGCGCCAAGGGCAGCACGTCCGCCGGCTCGCAGGTCAGCAATACACCGTCCGCACGCACCGCATAAGTTTGCGGGTCGACCTCGATCCGGGGCATGTAACTGTTGTGAATCAGGCTGGCTTTGCCGATGCTACGCGTATTCGACACGACGCCGACCAGCTTTTGGAGCCCCAGCCGTTTCGCGACGTCCGCCTCGGTTGCCGCCTTGGATAAAAAGGTCATCGAGGTCGCGCTGCAGGCACCGCCGTAAGCTCCGAACATGGGGCGGTAATGCACCGGCTGCGGCGTCGGGATCGATGCATTGGGATCGCCCATGGGCGCCGCGGCGATCATGCCGCCCTTAATAATGAGGCTGGGCTTGACGCCGAAAAAGGCCGGCGGCCATAGCACCAGATCGGCCAGCTTGCCGACTTCCACCGAACCCACCTCGTGGGCAATGCCATGGCTGATGGCCGGGTTGATGGTGTACTTGGCGATGTAGCGCTTGATACGGAAGTTGTCGTGCCGCGCCGGGTCCTCCGGAAGACTCCCCCGCTGAATCTTCATTTTGTGAGCCGTTTGCCAGGTACGCGTGATGACTTCCCCCACCCGCCCCATGGCCTGAGAATCGGACGCAATCATCGAGAATGCACCGAGATCGTGAAGAATATCCTCGGCGGCGATGGTTTCCCGGCGAATGCGCGATTCGGCGAAAGCGACATCCTCGGGAATGCCCGGGTCCAAATGATGACAGACCATCAGCATGTCGAGGTGTTCGTCCACCGTGTTGACCGTGTAAGGCCGCGTGGGATTAGTGGACGAGGGCAGCACGTTGGCCTCGCCGCAAGCCTTGATGATGTCCGGGGCATGGCCGCCACCCGCGCCTTCGGTGTGATAGGTGTGAATGGTGCGTCCCTTGAACGCCGCCAAGGTGTCCTCGACAAAGCCGGATTCGTTCAAGGTATCCGTGTGGATCGCCGCCTGCACGTCGAATGCATCGGCGACCGAGAGACAACAATCGATGGCGGCTGGCGTCGTGCCCCAGTCTTCGTGCAGCTTCAATCCCATCGCCCCGGCGCGGAGCTGTTCCTCCAGCGCCTCCGGCAAGCTAGCGTTGCCCTTCCCCAGGAGGCCGATGTTCATGGGCAGCCCGTCCACCGATTGCAGCATGCGGTGGATGTTCCACGGCCCCGGCGTGCAGGTGGTGGCATTGGTGCCGGTCGCCGGGCCCGTTCCCCCGCCGATCATGGTGGTCACCCCGGACATCAGGGCTTCTTCGATCTGTTGCGGACAAATGAAGTGAATATGCGCATCGATGCCGCCCGCCGTGAGAATCTGCCCTTCGCCCGCGATGACTTCGGTGCCGGGACCGACGACGATGTCGACCCCGGCCTGGGTGTCCGGGTTGCCCGCCTTGCCGATCCCCGCGATCCGTCCGTTCTTGATGCCGACATCGGCTTTGACGATGCCCCAATGGTCCACGATCAGCGCATTGGTGATGACCGTGTCCACCGCCGTTTCCGAAGTGCGCTGGCTTTGACCCATGCCGTCGCGGATTACCTTGCCGCCGCCGAACTTAACTTCGTCACCGTAAACGGTCCAGTCTTCCTCCACCTGAACGAAAAGCTCCGTATCCGCCAGCCGCACCCGGTCACCCGTGGTCGGACCAAACATTTCGGCGTAGGCTTGCCTCCCGATCCGGCTCATAAGGCACCCATGATCTTTTGTTGAAATCCGTAAATGCGGCGGCTGCCCGCAAACGGCACCAGCCGAACCTCCCGCGTCTGGCCCGGCTCGAAACGCACCGCTGTGCCCGCCGGGATGTCCAGCCGATAGCCCCGAGCCAGATCCCGATCGAAGCGCAAAGCCGAATTGGTCTCGAAGAAGTGGTAATGGGAACCTACCTGAATCGGTCGATCCCCCGTATTCGCGACAACCACGGTGACGGCCTCGCGTCCCGCATTCAGCTCGATCTCGCCGTCTTCGACGAAGATTTCTCCGGGTATCATTCGCCCTCCCTAAAGTTATTCAAAACCGTAGCGAGCCCCGTCAGGGCAAGGCGCGAAAGGGCGAAAAACCGGAGTGTACAGAGGCGTACATGAGGATTTTGAGCCCTTGAGCAACGCGGCCATGGCGGGGCGCAGTAGATTTTATAGAATCGGATTATGGACAGTGACCAGCTTGGTGCCGTCCGGAAATGTCGCCTCCACCTGCACCTCCGGAATCATCTCCGCCACGCCATCCATGACGTCCTCCCGGCTCAGCAGCGTGCGCCCGTACGCCATCAATTCCGCAACGCTGCGTCCTTCCCTCGCACCTTCCATGATGGCGGCGCTGAGATAAGCCACCGCCTCCGGATAGTTAAGTTTCAAGCCCTTCGCCTTGCGCCGCTCGGCGAGCAGCGCCGCGGTAAAAAGGAGTAATTTGTCTTTTTCTCGTGGGGTTAATTGCATGGCCGCTGTTACACGTTTCAAAAATCATGGGTAGGGTGGGTTAGACGCGCCTCCCTTGGCCCTTCCCTTTACTCTTAACCTTCGAGCGCGTCGTAACCCACCAATTAACCTTTGGGCTTGCATCGACGGTCGCCGGTGGGTTACGGCACGCATCAAAGCCGATGCAACCGGGAAGCTTATCGCAAAGCGTGCCTAACCCACCCTACATCTTGTTTCGATGAACTCTGCCTATCGACGCCTTTCAAGTCGCCCAAATCCTCGGCAAGCACACCGGCCGGCCGATGACATCCGGACGGATGGCCCGCCACAACTCGACCAATAGCCGACGCAGGGGCTCGATATGACTGTCCAGAGCGCGACACACCAGCAAATCGTCGATCACCGTAGCCCCGAAGGCGGGCCGGTCGCCGGCGACAACCCGCACAAGCTCCAGGCTTTTGGGCGACGCAGGGTAAGCGTACAGGGTTGCGCCGATCGGCTGTCCCTGTAAGCCCCAGCTAGCCTTGAGAACCTGATCATCCACCTCGAACCGTTCGATCAGCAGCGGCCTTTCGTTCACCCGAATCGACCACCGAAACGCCGCTCTTCCTCGATCGAACGCTTCGCCGCTGGCCGGACGGCCGAAGCAAAAGCTTTCCCAGCCTATGAACCGCGCCGACTCCGCCAAGCTGACGTCCACTTCCGAAACGACCCGAGCCCCGCGATAGAAAATGGCCTCTTGCGGAAGCCATTCCAGCGCGGCGGTCGCGCCTGCCGCCAGATGAACCGACTGCCGCGCCGCAAGGCCTTCGCTCCGGTAGAACTTGCCCGCGGCGGGCGTGGTCACCAGCGCCCTGCTCTCCGCTCCGGCATTCACCCGAATATCCAAACGATCTCCCCCGACTACCCCACCCGGCGGATGAAGAAGATATACGTGGCAAAGATCTCCCTCCGGATAAAACGGCCTTTGTACCGTGAGCGGGCCGCGGTGCCGACGCTGGACCAGCAGGGTTTTTCCCTGCCGGGATTCGAAGCCGAGCCGAAGGTCCGCCTCCCAACTCGAACCCGACTCCTGGACTGACAAGGCCGCGGCCTAGCTTCCGGCCAAGAGGTAAACACCCACACCGGCGCAAAACGCCCCGAGCGCCCGACGCAGCGGTTCAAGGTTCCGGGCAACGGCCCCGAGAAGAATTCCCAATCCGTGCAAAAACGCGGTAGCCATCAGAAATCCCGAGGCATAAGTGAAAGCGCTCATACCCGACCCGATTTCCTCGGCGTGTACATACCCGTGGAACAGGGCGAAACCCGCCACCAAAGCACCCGCCAGACCATATGCCGTGCGCCGGTTCCACAAGAGAACGAGCCCCATGACGGCCACCGAAAGCGATACCGGCACCTCGGCGGAAGGCAGAACGAAACCCGCATGCTGGATACCGGCCCCGGCCGCCATGACGGTCACGAAGGAAAGCGGCAAGAACCACAAGGCGCGGCCGCCCAGCACAGCAGCCCACAGACCGACGGCCAGCATCGTCAACAAATGGTCCAGCCCCGTGAACGGATGGAAAAATCCGGCGGCAAAGCCGTGAATCGAACCGCCTCCGGTGTGGGCGAAAGCGTCTTCGGATAGGAGCATTAAGGGCGCCACGACGGCTATAGAAAATTTCAAAGCTGCTACAAGCTTTCTTGCCCGTACGCCGGGAACGGCAGCTGCCCCTTCGACGGGGCTCAGGACAGGCTTATCCCGGCCTACAAAGGTCGAAATCAACAAATTACGCGAAAGCCGCTGAGTCATGAATCCTCCGTAAGATCGAAAATCGATGGTGCGTCTTAACACGTTACACGGTCAGATACTGCCGCACCATATCTTCCGTCAATTCGTCCATGGCCCCGCCGGCGACGATGCGCCCCTTATCCATCACAAAGAATCGGTTGGCCACGCGCCTTACGAAATGCTGTTTTTGTTCCACCAGGAGAACCGTCACTCCCATTTCCCGGTTGACTCGGACAATGGCGTCGCGAATCTCGTCTGCCACGGACGGCTCACGTCGCTCGAAGTGGACTTCTTTGCCGCGCGCCCGGTTAAGACGGATGATCACATCGCCGATTTCGCTGACGATATTGGGTTGTATGCCCTCGGTGGGCTCGTCGAGGATCAAGAGTTTGGGCTGCAACACCAATGCCCGCCCGATGGCGAGTTGCTGCTGCTGCCCGCCCGAAAGATCGCCGCCCCGGCGGCGCAGCATGGTCTTGAGCACGGGAAAAATCTCGAACACTTCTTCGGGAATCCGCTTGGATTTGTCGCCGCGTGCCCTGAGCCCCGTCTTCAGATTTTCCTCCACGGTCAGCATGGGAAAGATTTCCCGACCCTGCGGGACATAACCGATACCCAATTCGGCGCGCTTTTCCGCTCTTAACGCTGTCAGAGAACGATCGCCAAAGCGGATCTCGCCCGACCGGGCGGAAAGCAGCCCCATGATGCATTTCAGCAGCGTGGTCTTGCCGACGCCGTTCCGTCCCATGAGGGACACGCAGGACCCTTCCGGAATATCGAGGCTCAGATCCCAAAGGGTGTGGCTTTCGCCGTAGTATTGATTCAGTGCGGCTACGCTCAGCATCAGGCCCCCAAATACACTTCGATCACCCGCGGATCGTTCTGGACTTCGTCCATGCGCCCTTCGGTCAATACCGAGCCTTCGTGCAACACCGTGACCTTCCGGGCGATGGACCGCACGAACTCCATGTCGTGCTCCACCACCACGACCGAGTGCTTCCCTTCGAGCGACAGCAACAATTCGGCGGTCCGTTCCGTCTCCTGGTGGGTCATGCCCGCTACGGGCTCGTCCACCAGCAGCACCTTGGGTTGCTGCATCAGCAGCATGCCGATTTCCAGCCATTGCTTCTGCCCGTGGGACAGTTCGCCGGCCCGCCGGTCCCGATGCCCGGTCAAGCCGATGGTCTCAAGGACTTCATGAATGGAATCCCGCTGTTCCCCTGTCAATCGCGCGAACAGGATCGGCCATACCCGTTTGTCGGTGCGCATGGCCAATTCCAGGTTTTCGAACACGGTTTGTTTCTCGAACACGCTGGGCTTCTGGAATTTCCGGCAGATGCCGGCTTCTGCAATGGCCGGCTCGTCCAGCGTCAAAAGATCCAGGGTCTGGCCGAAATAAACGGTGCCCTTGTCCGGTCGGGTCTTCCCGGTGATGACATCCATCATCGTCGTCTTGCCGGCGCCGTTCGGCCCGATGATGCAGCGCAGTTCGCCGTCGTCGATGTAGAGCGTCAGCGCATTGAGCGCCCGGAATCCGTCGAAACTGACCGTGACTTCTTCCAGATAGAGTATCGGCTTGTGTGCCGGTTCGATCCGGCGATCGGCAAGTTGCTCGTCATTCGCCGGAACGGCCGTGAGTTCTGCCTTGGCGGCGCTCGCGGCGGTCATGCGGCCTGCTCCCGGCGGCGCCAAAGCCCGGCCAAACCTTCGGGCAACAGCAAGGTAACCAGCACGAATATCGCGCCCAGGGCGAACAGCCACATTTCGGGCAATACACCCGTGAATACGGTTTTGGCGTAATTCACCAGAATCGCGCCGACGATCGCGCCGTAAAGCGTTCCCCGGCCGCCGACCGCCACCCAGATGACGATCTCGATCGAGGTCAGCGGAGAAAACTCGCTGGGATTGATGATGCCGACCTGGGGCACGTATAAGGCCCCAGCTAGACCTGCCAGAACCGCGGAAAAAACGAAGACCCAGAGCTTGAACTGCTCGACCCGATAGCCCAGGAACCGGGTCCGGTTCTCCGCGTCGCGGATCGCCGCCACCACCCGCCCCAGCTTGGATTCGACCACCAGGCGGCTGGCCACGTACGCGCCCATCAGCGAGAGCGAGGACGCCATGAACAGAGCCGCGCGCGTGCCGTCGGACTGGAGATTGAAGCCCAAGATGTCTTTGAAATCGGTCAGGCCGTTGTTGCCGCCGAAGCCCATCTCATTGCGGAAAAACGCCAGCATCAGGGCGTAGGTGAGCGCTTGAGTGATGATGGAAAGGTAGACGCCGGTCACCCGCGAGCGAAACGCCAGCCATCCGAACACGAATGCCAAGAGGCCCGGTGCCAAGAGCACCATCACGAGCGAAAACCAGAACTGATCGAAGCCGTACCAATACCAGGGCAATTCCTGCCAGTTGAGGAACACCATGAAATCGGGCAAAACCGGATTGCCGTATACGCCGCGCTCGCCGATCTGCCGCATCAGATACATGCCCATGGCATAGCCGCCGAGAGCGAAAAAAGCGCCGTGGCCTAGGCTCAGAATGCCGCAATAGCCCCAGACCAGATCCACCGCCAAAGCGAGCAGCGCGTAGGTCAGATATTTGCCCACCAAAGTCACGGTGTAGGTCGACAGATGCAAGGGCGAGGATTCCGGCAAAGCCAGGTTGCCGAGCGGGACGAGCACCGTAATCGTCGCGAGCACGATCAGAAAAGGACCGTCGACCGCATGCTTGCGCAGTAGGCTGAATGCCATGGATCAAGCCTCCGCCGCTCGGCCCTTCTGCGGGAACAAACCCCGCGGGCGCTTCTGGATGAATACGATGATGAAGACCAGCATCAGGATTTTCGCCAATACCGCGCCGGAGTAGGGTTCGAGAAGCTTGTTGGCGATCCCCAGCGAGAACCCGCCGATCAGGGTTCCCCACAAGTTTCCCACCCCGCCGAATACCACCACCATGAACGAGTCCACGATGTACGACTGGCCCAAATTGGGTCCCACATTGGTGAGCTGGCTGAGCGCCACGCCGGCGACTCCGGCGATACCGGAGCCCAATCCGAAGGTCAGCGCATCGACTCGTTCCGTCGGAATGCCCATGGCTTTGGCCATGGCCCGGTTCTGCGCGACCGCCCGCACTTCAAGCCCGATCCGGCTGCGCTTCAAGATTTGAAGCAAGGCCGCGAATACCAGAAGGCAGAACACGAGGATGTAAAACCGGTTCAAAGTCAGCGACAACGCGCCGTTGATCTCCACCGAACCGCTCATCCAGGCCGGCGTCGCCACGCTACGGTTCAAGGGAGAAAAGATCGTGCGGACCAATTGCTGGAGAAACAGGCTCACTCCGAATGTGGCCAGCAAGGTCTCCAAGGGTCGTCCGTAGAGAAAGCGGATGATGCCGCGCTCGATCGCAATCCCGACCAGCGCGGACAGCAGAAATGCCGCCGGAATAGCCACGAACAGGGAAATGTCCAGATGCCCGGGCATCAGCTGCTGTACCACGTAGGTGGTGTAAGCACCCAGCATCATCAGCTCGCCATGGGCCATGTTGATAACCCCCATAACCCCGAAGGTAATGGCCAAGCCGATGGAGGCGAGCACCAGAACCGCTCCCAGGCTCAAGCCGAAAAAGACCGTCTCGGCCGCGCGATACGCGGTCAGCTTGGATTCGATCGTTTTGATGGCGACTTGGGCCGAATTTCGAATATCCGAATCGGGTTCCAGATACCGGCCCTCCTCATCCTTCTCCAGCAGTTCGTTCAGACGGTTAAATACGTCTGGCCTCAGATTGCCATGCAAGGCATCGATCGCACGGATACGTAGATTTTTGTCATCACTCGATAGATCGGCCAAGGCCAGGACCGATCCGATCGCTTCCGAAACTTTGGGATCGGTTTCGACATCAAGTTGGGCGCGCAGCAATCCTACGCTCTTTTCGTCCAGAGATTGGCTCATGGCCTCGACCGCCTTGAGCCGCTGCACGGGGTCTTCCACCGTCAATTCGAGCCGCCCGAGGGTTTCGCGCAGGGTCGTGCGCAACGCATTGTTGATGCTGATCTTCTTGAGATCGAACTTGGCCACGGTGCCTTGAGCCTGCCCGTCGAGGACATTCACGATCGAGAGACCATCTTCGGCGGCATCGCCGAAAACGACCGCGCCGTCGTCCTTGCGGTAGTAAAGACGTCCGTCGAGGAGCGCCCGGAGCACAGGCACCGTCCGCGAATCCTTGATGCCGGCGATCCGTTCGACGACTTCGCCCATTTCATTCAGAGGAACCTCCTTGAGCCGGGCCAATGCATCGGCGAACGGGTCCCCCGATCCCGCCGCCGCTTCGCACAAGCCCAGCATCATCATGCTCAGCATGACAACGCCCCATCGCCGCACGCTGAAAATCAAAGGTCTCATCTCATCTCCCGAATTCTGTACACAGCGCCGGTTGCCGGGAACGCTGCGCTTATCCCGGCCTACAATCTCTACACAAGTTTTCGAACTCGGAAACCCCGTTTCCGGGTTGTCTTTAAATCCCGTTTGCCGCGCCGAGCACCGGAGCTTTCGGCCGGAATGCCCCTCCAGGGGCGCGGAAAGGATTCCGCGCGTCGCCAGAGGGGCATGGAGGCCCCTTCTGGCGACCCCGGCTGAAAGCGAGGAGCGCAAGGATCAAGCGGCAACCGGGCCGCCTTTGGCTCCTTTCTTTTGGCGGCGCAAAAGAAAGGAGCTCGGCCGTGGGTCCGAGAACCCACACTCAAATAAAGTCATCGCACAGCGATTCCTTCTTTGATCGACCTATCTAGATACCTCTGCCCTTACCTATTCCCGGAGGGAAAAGAACTGCCCTGTCGATCAATACTTCTGACCGGAACACTTCTTGGTCTTGGTGTTGTAGTTGCCGCAGTTGATCGGCGGCGTCCACTCGGCGACGATCGGCTTGCTCTCGGGCAGGAAGTCGGACCAGGCGTCGCCCTCGACCAGCTTCTGGGTCTGCCATACCGTCTGGAACTGGCCGTCGTCCTGAATCTCGCCGATCAGCACCGGCTTGGTGATGTGGTGGTTCAAAAGCATCTTCGACACCCCGCCCGTCAGGTTCGGCGCTTCGATGCCGATGATGGCCTTGCCCACGGCGTCGGTATCGGTCGTACCCGCCTTTTCCACCGCCTTGACCCACATATTGAAGCCGATGTAATGCGCTTCCATCGGGTCGTTGGTCACGCGCTTCCTGTTTTTGATGAACTGATGCCACTTGGTGATGAACGCCGCGTTTTCGGGCGTATCGACGCTCATGAAATAGTTCCAGGCGGCGAGATGGCCGACCAGCGGCTTGGTGTCGATGCCGGACAACTCCTCTTCGCCGACCGAAAACGCGACGACCGGGATCGACTCGGCCGAAACGCCCTGATTGCCCAACTCCTTATAGAAAGGCACGTTAGCATCGCCGTTGATGGTGGATACCACCGCCGTCTTCTTGCCCGCCGAGCCGAACTTCTTGATGTCCGCCACGATGCTCTGCCAATCCGAATGGCCGAACGGCGTGTAATTGATCATGATGTCCTTTTCCTTCACACCTTTCGATTTCAGATAAGCTTCCAGGATTTTGTTGGTCGTTCTTGGATATACATAATCCGTGCCCGCCAAGACCCAGCGTTTAACCTTCAGATCCTTCATGAGGTAATCGACGGCGGGGATGGCCTGCTGATTGGGCGCTGCACCGGTATAGAACACGTTCTTCGACGATTCCTCGCCCTCGTACTGCACCGGATAGAACAAGAGTCCGTTCAATTCCTCCACCACCGGCAGCACCGACTTGCGGGAGACCGAAGTCCAGCAGCCGAAGATGGCGGCGACTTTGTCCTTGGTCAAAAGCTCGCGGGTTTTTTCGGCGAACAACGGCCAGTTCGAAGCGGGATCGACGACCACCGGTTCCAGCTTTTTGCCAAGAAGACCGCCCTTTTTGTTCTGTTCGTCGATCAGCATCAGCATGGTGTCCTTCAGCGTGGTTTCGCTGATGGCCATGGTGCCCGAGAGCGAATGGAGGATGCCCACCTTGATCGTCTCTTCGGCGCGGGCCTCTGCCCCGCAGAAAAGTGCAAGCGACGACAGAACCAAACAAATCAAGAGCTGCGGGAAGGTTTTTCGATAATCAGCCATGAATGCTTACCCCTAAGTGGTTGATGGAATGCCAAAGAGTGATCAGATCTGCAATTGGAAGCCCAGCTTGATCGAGCTGACGTCGTCGCCCGAAGCCGTCGAGGTGTAATCCAGCCCCTTGGTGAGCAGGTCGCCGTACTCGTACATCAGCATGATCTTGGCGTTGTGGCCGTCGATGATGTAGTTGATGCCGGCCTCGTAGTTCTCGCGGCTGGCGCTCTTGATCGGATCGACGTTGACGTAGCGGATGTAAGGCTGAAATTGCCCTATCCACACCTTCTGCGGAAGCAGATACATGGCGCTCATGTCGTAGGCGTTGCCCTCGAACATGGCGAAGCCACCGCCGGCCAAGCGCGACGCCATGCCGTAGCCCTTGATGCCGTAGTTCTTGTATTCGCCGTTGACCGTCACCACGCCCATGTCGCCCAAAGGCTTTTCAAACAGAACGTCCACCGCGGTGCCGCGGAACTGGCCCGGATCGGCCCGGGTGCCGGCGCCGTCTTCCTGGTACTGGTTCGAAACGCCCAAGGTCAGAATGTCGCCGCCCCGGCCGTAATAGGTGCCGGAAGTGTAGTAACCGGGGTTTTTTTCCACGTCCAGGAAGTTGTAGGCGAAACGCTGAGCATAGAGGATGTTGTCGTCGACGTTGGCGCCATTCCGAAGCCCGCGGAAGAAACCCACGGCGTACTGGAAACGGCTGTCGAAAACCGAGCCCCAGATGGTGGCGCCGTCGTCGCGGCCGAAGGAGCCGGCGGAGGTGCCGTCCGATCTTATCGTGGTGTTGAAGTCCGACGGTTCGAAGGGCGTGCCGGCGCCGAAGATGTTGTACACGGCACTGAAGAACGGCCCGTTCATTTCGCGGCGCTCGGCGGGCACCAGCATCCGGCCCATCCAGATGTTGAACAGCGGATCGAACTCGAATTTGCCGATGGCATCGAGAATGCGCATCTCGCCGCCGTCGCCGCAGGTTTGACAGTCGGTGTTGAACTCGATCTTGAAGTATTTGTGAATCTGGCCGTTCAGATAGAGACGGATGTTGTCCAGATTGAAGTCGTTGGACCATTTGCCTGCGTTGGCGGCCTCCTCCGTGGCGGTAAAGCTCGTTCTAAGGCCGGCGCCTATGCTCACCCACTTGGTATCGTCGATCTTGAACGTCGCTCCCCCGTGCGACACGGGCGCATACGCCACCGTCAACGCCGCCAAGGCGGCGGGCAAAAGCGCATTCTGCAAGCCGCGGCTATCGGCTTGCGTCGCGCAATTCTCTCGATTGTTCATGACTGAAATCCCCTAATCGTTAATGTCGGTCTACGAGCGCTCCTGCGTCCGACGACGGTCATTTCCGGTGTCGGCACAAGTCACCCAGATGTCCGCGTGCTTCGCCGGTAAAGGCTTTTCACCCGGCTCGGCAAATATCCTTATTGGTTGAATCCGAAGAGCGGTTCACGGAGCCAGCCGTTGCGGCTAACTCATTGTGAGGACGGGGCTAATTAGATTTCCGGGGGGCATATGTCACAATCAGTCAAATGACGTATGCCGAGGCGGGGGATATCGGCTTAGAGTCTGTGCGGTGCGCCGCTCTGCATAGTCCGAGATGTAGGCCGGAATAAGCGTCAGCGTTTCCGGCAACCACTATGGCATAGTGGGGGCTTGAGGGAGCCCATAAGAGGTGCCGCTAACCGCGGCGATGGTTTTAGAGCGGGGGGCCGCCCCGCACGCGGGGTACTTTCTTTTGTTTGGCCAAAAGAAAGTACCCAAAGAAAAGGCCACCCGAAGGGCACCCTGATCCTGCGCGTCGTCACCTGGGACCGGGGGCGACCGAAGGCACGTCCGTGTGCCTCGGTCGCCGCGCGCGATCCTTCGCGCGCCCCAATGGGCTATTCCGGTCCCAGGCGACGATGCTCGGGGGTACCCTACGGGATTAACCATGACGCTGAAACCGCTGTAAATTCACCAAAAATAATGCTTATGCGTCTCCCATTTTTGATCGTTTCCTTGGGCATACTTGCCGCCTGCTCCGTAGGATTAAAACCCCAAGGCACTCCTCTGCGGCCCGAATCGGTCGGGAAAATTCTGTTCCGTGTAGCACCCGATAATTTGGATGAGGCACCGATTCCGGCCATGGCCGAACGGATCAGCAAGAATCTGAGCTCTTGGGGATATCCGGTCGAGGCGGATACGGGCGACAGCCGGAAAAGCGATACGACTCACATCATGGAAGCCCAGGTCGGAACTATCGAAAACAAGAGCACACCCACCGGCTTTTCGTTCAGCATCGGCAATTCCGATCCGCGTGCGCTCGATTTCCAAAAGGCGGAGGTGCTCCCGGTGACCTGTGCGCTCAAATCCGCTGCCGGGCCGTCCGAAACCGCCAGCCTGTTCATGGATTTCATCGCGGACGAGAAAATCAAGAATTCGAGCCGTGCCAAGAGCGATCGGGCATTACTGGAAATTTACGAGAATCACATCGGAACGGTCTGCTTCAATCTTCTCGACGAACTGAAGGTACCGAGGAAGAAAACGGAGCCGTCGGCAAGCACGACCACGTGGATGCCCGAGATACGCATCGAGGTGAAGGAAAAACCTACGGCGAAAAAGAGCGGCGCCGCAATCGAGCCGCTTCCCGTCCATCCGGTGGAGACCGGTGAAAGCACAGCGGCCGAAACCTCGGAATCCGGCGGCAGCCCTGCAACTCCGCCGGCAGAGCCGCCCGTAAAAACCGAGACCAACATTAACGAGGAGGAAGGCCGCAAACAAATCATCATCCATAACCGCGGCAATCCGGTGATTCTCGACTTCGGCTTCGAAAGGAAATAAACCCGAGCCGTCTTCGCATCGCTGGTTCGCCCTTTTGATGTGCAATTTCCCGGTAATTGCTCCAAGTCGGGGCACTGACCGGCGAGTACGCCCCTCGCCCTCGGTGTTCTCTCACATGACTGGCTCAGCGGCACGCGATTTGCTGCCGCTGGAGGATTCGGGCGTGGCACAAGATAGGAACGGTGCCCGCCTCTCTAAAGACGTTCTCAAAGAATCCGTTCGCATCGGGCGTAGCGACGTCGAAGTGTTGGCTTTTCGTATTTCGACGCCGCCACGCCCGATGCGAACGGATTCTGGATTGTTCGAAGCTTCTCCAATAAGAACCATACAAGAGGCAGAACATCTTCATGGGGGTATTGAGCCGTCAGGCCATCGTAAAGATACGCCGCGACTATAACGCCTGGGTCGCGAACGAGACCCTGGAGGACTACGCGCTGCGGTTCGCGCCGCGGTCGTTTCGGAAATGGTCCGAATTCCGGGTGGCGAACACCGCTTTCGGCTCCATTTCATTTCTGGTGCTCGAGGCCATCGGCGGCTTTCTGACCATCAACTACGGCTTCGTCAACGCCTGCTGGGCCATTCTGGCCGTGGGGCTCGTCGTTTTCCTCACTGGCCTGCCGATCAGCTATTACGCGGCCAAGCACAACATCGACATGGACTTGCTGACCCGCGGCGCCGGGTTCGGCTACATCGGCTCGACCCTGACCTCGCTGATCTACGCCTCCTTCACCTTCACCCTGTTCGCGCTCGAAGCGTCCATCATGTCGCTGGCGCTGGAGCTGTATTTCGACATCCCCATCGCCGCCGCGCATGTCGTCAGCGCCTTGACGGTCATCCCGCTCGTCACCTACGGCGTCACCACCATCAGCCGCCTTCAGCTCTGGACTCAACCGCTGTGGATCGTGCTGCTTATCTCACCGTATGCGGCCGTCATCTGGCGAGAACCCCAGGCGCTGGCCGAACTCACCCTATTCCCCGGCCGCGAGGCTCGCGGAGCGCAGTTCGACTGGATTCTGTTCGGAACGGCCGCGACCATGGCCTTTTCCATGGTGGCCCAAATCGGCGAGCAAGTGGATTTCCTGCGGTTCTTGCCGGAAAAAACCCAAAAAAACCGGTATCGGTGGTGGGCGGCCACGATCGTCGCCGGTCCCGGATGGATTTTCTTGGGCATGGCCCGGCAACTGGGGGGCGCTTTCCTGGCTTATCTGGCGCTTCGGCATGGAATCGTCGATGAACGGGCGCACGAACCGACCCAGATGTATTTGGTGGCCTACGGCTACGTATTCGACGACGCCAGGCCGGCGCTGGCGGCGACGGCGCTTTTCGTGGTCGTCTCGCAGCTCAAGATCAATGTCACCAATGCCTATGCGGGGTCGCTCGCCTGGTCGAACTTTTTCTCGCGGCTGACCCACAGCCATCCCGGGCGGGTCGTGTGGCTGGTCTTCAATGTGTCGATCGCCCTGCTCCTCATGGAACTCGGCGTATTCGGCGCGCTGGAGCGGGTCCTAGGACTCTTTTCGAACGTGGCGATCGCATGGATCGGCGCGCTGGCCGCCGATCTGGTGATCAACAAGCCGCTGGGGCTCAGCCCGCCGTTCGTCGAGTTCAAGCGCGCCTACCTGCCCGACATCAACCCGGTCGGGGTGGTTTCCACCCTAGGTGCCTCGGCGGTCTCCATCGCCGCCTACGCGGGCGTTTTCGGAGCGCTGCCGCAAGCGTTTTCGGCCTTTATCGCCCTGGCCACCGCCTTCCTGCTCGCGCCGGCCATCGCCGCAATGACGCGCGGCCGGCATTATCTGGCGAGAGACCGCGACGACTGGGGGCCGACCACGCCCCATGCCAAATGCTGCATTTGCGAGAACGATTTCGAGATGGAGGACAAGGCTTATTGCCCCGCCTATCAAGGGACGATCTGCTCGCTCTGCTGCACCCTGGACGCCCGCTGTCTGGACGCCTGCAAGCCGAACGCGCGCCTCAGGGATCAATTGGAGCGGCTGGCGAGCCGCTGGCTGCCCGCACACTTGTCGCCCCAGCTCAAGCTGCGCCTGGTTCAGTTCGCTCTCGTTTACCTGCTCCTCGCCGCGCTCACCGGCATCTTCGTGGGCGTGATCTATTACCAGGACATCCTGGTGGCCGCCCAGCGGGACGAGGCTTTATCCCAAGCGCTGCTCAACAATTTCCTCAAGGTGTATTCGTCGCTGCTGGTGTTTCTGGGCCTGGCCGCGTGGTGGGTAGTGCTTAGCAACGAGAGCCGGCAGGTAGCCCAGGAGGAATCCGGCAAGCAAACCTCTCTGCTGCTCAAGGAGATCGAGGAACACCGCAAAACCGACGGCAAGCTTAAGGAAACCAGGGAAGCCGCCGACCGCGCCAATCAGGCCAAGAGCCGCTTCGTGAGCGACATGAGCCACGAGATTCGGACGCCGCTGAACAGCATTCTCGGGTATGCCCAGATCTTGCGGAAAGATCCGAGCATCCCGGCCCATCGGCGGGATGCGGTGGAAATCATTCAGCGCAGCGGCGAGCATCTTTCCTCTCTGATCGAAGACATTCTCGATATCGCCCGCATCGAAGCGCGCAAGATCGAGCTGCGGCCTGCGCCGATCGATTTTCCGGCCTTCATCGAGCAGTTGGTGCGCATGTTCAAGCCGCAAGCGGAAGCGAAAGGGCTGACTTTCCGCTGCCAAATCGTCGACATACTGCCGCGCCGGATTCGCGGAGACGAAAAGCGGGTGGGCCAGATTCTCATCAACCTACTGAGCAATGCCGTGAAATTCACCCAGGACGGCGGGGTGCTGTTCCGCGTGGGCTACAGCGGAGAGATCGCCCGCTTTCAGGTGGTCGACACCGGCGACGGCATATCGCAAGACCAGTTCGAGACCATATTCCTGCCTTTTCAGCGATTGGCGAACGCGCGCGGCAACGCCATTCCCGGCAGCGGCTTGGGGCTGACGATCAGCAAGATATTGGCGCAGGTCATGGGCGGCGAACTCACGGTGGAGAGCGAGCCTCGGCAGGGTTCCACGTTTGCGGTGCGGCTTTTTCTTCCGGACCTCCGAAGCGCGGACGAGGCGCTGAACGAGGACGATATCGTGGGTTATTGCGGTCCGCGCCGCAAGATTCTGATTGTCGACGACCAACCGGAGCACCGCGGCGTGTTGACCTCGGCATTGGCCCCCTTGGATTTTAATCTCAAGGAAGCGGGCTCCGGCGAAGAGTGCTTGGCGCTGGTACGGGAGTGGAACCCGGACCTGATCCTATTGGACATTCTGATGACCGGAATGACCGGCATCGAGGCCGCGGCCAGCCTACGTCAGACCGGCTGCAAGACCCCCATCGTCGTAGTAAGCGCCAATGCCTATCAAAACGACCGCCGCTCGACCATCGCCGCCGGCTGCGATGACTTCTTGGCCAAGCCCATCCAGATCAGCGAACTCCTGTGCAAACTCAAGCTGCATCTAAGCCTCGATTGGCTGTATCGCGGAGACGACACGGCACAAAGCCGGTCCACGGCCGACCCGGAGGCGCCGATGATACGCCCGCCCCCGGATTGCCTGAAAGAACTGGTCGCGTTTGCCCGAATCGGCGACCTTCGCGGCTTGGCGGACCGTCTGGAAGCACTGGTCGAAAGCGACGGCGGCTACGCTCCGTTCGCGAGCCGCCTTCGAACCCTTTCGCGGGAATTCCGTCTCGGCGACATAAAGAAAATACTCAACGAGGCCTAAGATGAGCTCAAAACACCAATGCTGCCAAGGTACGGTGATGATCGTGGACGATGTGCCGGCCAATCTCGCCCTTCTTTCCGACGCCCTTGAAGAAGCGGGCTACCGCGTGCTGGTCGCCACCGACGGCGTTTCCGCCCTGGAGCAGCTTCGCTACGCCGATCCCGACGTCATTCTGCTGGACGCCGTCATGCCGGGAATGGATGGCTTTGAGACGTGCCGCCGCCTCAAGGCGAATCCTGCGACCCGGCCCATTCCGATCATCTTCATGACCGGGCTCGGCGAACTGAACGACCTGCTCCGGGGTTTCAGCGAAGGCGCCGTGGACTACCTGGTGAAGCCGATCCGCCACGAGGAGGTCTTGGCCAGGGTGGGAGCTCATTTGGCGCAGTCGCGGATGGTGTTCCGCGCCGAAGAAGCGCTGGAACGCAGCGGATTCGCGACGATCAGCGTCGATGCCGCGGGACGGATTGTTTGGCTGACGTCCTCGGCCATCCATTGGCTGGCGGCATTCGCGGGGAGTAACGTGCTCGATTTCGAAAGCTTGGCCAGCTTTTTACCCAAACCGCTTTTGGATTGGGCCCTGGCCCGGATCGCAGCGGGTGAAAAAACGGAACACGAGATGTTCACCCTTCGTCGCGGCGGCAGGAAGTTCACCGCCAGACTCACCCCCTGCCAGGACGGATCGGAATACCTGCTGCTGCTGCAAGAATCGTCGGGGGACTGGGATCTGGAGTCTTTGCGGGAGGACCTGGGACTCACCTTCCGCGAAGCGGAGATACTGATGTGGATCGCCCGAGGCAAGACCAATCGCGACGTCGGCGAGATCTTGGGCAGCAGTCCCCGAACGGTCAACAAGCACCTGGAGCACATCTTCGAAAAGCTGGGTGTCGGCACGCGCGCCGCCGCGGTAGCCGTCGCCATGCAAAGCATGCGTACCGGTGCCGAGGCGGCGTAAATGCCTTTAAGGAAGCTCTGATTAAGTCCTTCGACAGGCTCAGGACGAACGGTAAGGTATTGATTCCGTTCGTGGTGAGCTTGTCGAACCATGAACGGAATCGACTTGTTCAGAGTTTCCTTAAAGTTCCAATACGAGGATCAAACCAATTCGACTTTTACCCAGCCGGGGCGGCGCTCGTCGAATGCCTGATAAGCCTCGATGACCGAAGTTAAGGGCTCCGTCTGGGTCAATATCTCCGTCGGATCGATAACCCCGCTGCGGACAAGGTCGATGAGCATGGGGATGTATTGGCGATGATTGCAATTGCCCATCTTCAGGGTGAGATTCTTGTTCATCGCCATGCCGATGGGAAAGAAGCGGTGGGCTGGCGGATAAACCCCTATGATCGACAAGGTCCCGGCCTTGGCCAGAGCCTGGACGGCCCAGGTCAAAACCAGCGACGGGCTGTCGCCGTGATGCCAGTGATCCCCCGGCCGGGGCGCTTCCGGCGCAATTTCGCTCAGTTCCTGGTCGAACTGGACTTTTTGCTCTTCGGCCTTTTGAGCAGCCGGTCCATGATGGGGACGTTCGGCATCCACCCCCACCGCGTCGATGGCGCGATCCACGCCGATCCCGCCGGTCAGGTCGCGGATCACCTGGACGGGATCCTCGGAATCGAAGTTGATGACTTCCGCACCTTGGTTGCGTGCCATCTCAAGACGTGAGGGTTCGTTGTCCACCGCCAGCACTCGGCCGGCGCCCTGAAGCTTGGCGCAGGTGATGGAAAATTGCCCGACCGGTCCGCAGCCGAACACGGCTACCGTATCGCCGGGTTTGATCTCCGCCAACTCCGCTCCGAAGTAGGCCGTCGGCAGGATATCCGAGATCAGTATGGCTTCGTCGTCGGTGACGTCGTCGGGCAGCTTGACCAACCCGACGTTGGCGAACGGGATCCGCGCCTTTTCCGCCTGCAATCCGTTAAGGCCGCCGGCCATCGCGGGACCTCCGAAGAAGGTCGTCCCGCCGAGGAGGCCGCCGGGATTGGCATTGTCGCATTGGGCATAGTAGCCCGCCCGGCAATAGGAACAGTAGCCGCAGGCCACGGTGGAGGGAACCACCACCCGGTCGCCTTCTCTGAGATTCCGGACGTTCGGTCCGAGCGATTCCACGATGCCGACGGCCTCGTGTCCCAGAACGGTGCCGGGCTTGAGCCCGCCCAAGGTGCCGCGCACCATGTGCAGGTCAGTCCCGCAAATCGCGCTGGCGGTGATCCGCAAAATGGCGTCTGTGGGGTCTTCGATGTGCGGCTCGGCGACTTCTTCCAGACGAATATCGCCGACTCCGTGAAAAACGACTCCCTTCATCTCTGCCTCCGGTTTTCACCTGGTGGTTTCAGGGTGCTGCACTAAATCCCAGCACCCGATCAGGATTCTTCCCCCGGGCATCAAAGCCGGCTTTCCCCTCGAAATGCTCGCCCCCCTCGTTTCTGCTTTGATGCCCGCGTTCCGCCGCAGTTCCCGCTGACCTGCGCCACCGAGCCATTCGCATAGATCGGACAGTAGATGAAATATAAAAGCTTGAAGCGTGGCCGCATAAAAAGCGATCGCGTCGCCATTTTTTGCGAAACTATTGACTCGACGCCCGGCCGTGATGCCTTGTGTATGGCCTACGACCGCCGCTACCCGCGGCGACCTTCGGCCACACACTCGGCGCTCGGGCTTCCGGGGACTACTCGACTCACTCGCTCCATGTCTCACAGCAAAGGTTCCAGAGCTTCTGGACGATGTCTCGGGTCGTTTAGCTCATGAGTCGTCGGTATTCAGGCCAGATGGCCTTTCAGTTCGTCGGCGGTGAGAATGGGCGGTTGGAAGTCGGCTCTGAGCGCCAACAGGTCGGCGTCGCCGGTGACGAGGAAATCGGCGCTCGCCGCTTGAGCAAGGCATAGAAAAACCCGGTCGTCAGGGTCGCGGCACGTCGGAACGCCCTGCAGATCCGTAGGCAATTTGGCGGTTTCCGCCCACGGCAGAAAGTCGGCGAGCAATTCTTCCTTTTCCTCCACCGTCAACCTGAATTTGGGATAGGCGAGCACCCGCAGCAATTCGGCGGCGGTTTCGCGGCAAACGACGGGAACGATCGTTCCCGCCTGCCAAGCATGGCGCACCCAGGCCAGCCGTCCCTCGCGGAATACCAGGGCGGACAGAACAATGTTGGTATCGAGTACCACACGGAGGGTCATTCCGGTCTTCGCGCCCAGGCAACGGCGTCGGCGATGTCACTTTCATCGATACCGAGTTGGGCCAGCTTTTCCCGCACGGCATCGGCTTTCTGGACCCGCACTGGTGTGAGCACTAACTTTCCGCCCTCGACCTGGATGTCGAAATACTCGGCGGCGGGAAGCTGGGACACCACGGCTTTCGGCAGGGTGATCTGGTTTTTGGAGGTCATCTTGGCGAGCATGGCAGTTTTCCCGATGTAAGGAAGTAAGGAAATAATGATTTGCCGATATCATGGGATCAAAGTTGTCGGTCGTCAAGCCAGCTGTTCCCAAACCGCCTCGTTCATCTCCGCCAGCAGGCCGTCCAGTTTGCCATCGAAAATCTTGTCCATCCATTTGAACCCGCCGTCCTGCTTGAGGGGACCGCTGTCCAGCGTTTCCCGATCCAAATCGCGGAACTATAGCTCGCTAAGCCGGTACGGCGGGTGGAGCAAATCGTTGGGTCAGCCCTGGGCGCTGGGAAGCAAGGATTTGTATCTTCTTGATGCTCGGGAGCGACCATAGGCTGCCGGGCCGGAAAGCCCGACAGCATGGCTTGGGGTAAGGCTTTTCAGTTCAAACAGTTGCTCAAGTTGTTCGCTTCGGCGTAACAGTTGGTCAGAGCCTCCCTAATGCCCGGGAGCCGGCACCATGGGCGGTTCCACGCAAGCTCCGGCGTGATCGAGTTGAACCTGGGCGCGCTGGCGCGCGCAGTCATTGCTGTAGGTTTCGCCGTCGCATCCGCAGACGGGATCGTGTTCTGTCGTGCAGATTTCCGGGGCGACCCGACAGGTTCCCGATGCGCTCGTCGAGCCGCAAGCATTGGGAGTCTCGACCTCGCAGTATTGCCCGGGCGGACATTGCGCCCCACCTGTTCCGCCGCAGGCTTGCCCGGCCACGGGTGCGGGGGATTCCATCAGGTAAAATTCGCTCGCGAGAAGGGACTTGCTTTTACCCGCCGGTCCGGTAACGGTTTCATGACTGCCGGCCACGAGAATGCTCCCCTGCTTGAGGGCTTGATATCCGGCGTTGATCCGCGCGGGATCGGCGGCGGATGCGAGTAGATCGATGTCTGCAATCAGAGCCTTGCTCAGGGTATTCAGCCGCTCCTGCTCGATGTGTTCACACGGGACGGTCAGGCAAGGGTTGCCGACATCCCTCACCCGGTACAGGGCTCCCGCCGGAGACGCCAGTGCCTGGGCCCGCCACGTCTCGTGCACAACCAGAACGCTGGCTTCACCGGAAGAAGCGGTCGAACGCCTCTCGAGAGTTCCCCGCACCACCCCGCGGCCCGAGACATACTCTCTTATGAATTCCTCGTTTTGCCGCTGAATGCCGCCCGCTGCGGAAAAATCGATCTCGCCGACATAACACTCCCGGCGCCAAATTCCGTCAGCGCAACGTGTTCGCGGTTTATTGACTTCCTTCACGAAAATCTTGTTGCAAGATGGTGCAACGCACTGCCTTAGGTCTTGGTGACTAACCCTGAAGTACCGATCTTCATCCCCGAGGACCGGACTGCTCCCCCAAAGTCCGACGACCATTATCCATAGAGCCAGCTCTTTGATCATTCCTGATCCTCCTTCCGTTCGTTTCAATTGCCGCACCGATCCTAACAAGGCATCGGAGAAAAATCACGGATTGCTGAAAACAGCGAGGGAAAGCGAAGATGAAGAAACGACAAAGAAAAGGTGTCGCCATTTCCGGCGACACCGAGTCCAGCTCAAAGAGGGGGGAAAAGAAAAACGGATAAGAGTTGGTGCGGTCCGATGAGTGGGTATCGATTCGTGGCGTCCTGCCTGTCACTCACCGGCCGCCAGGATTTTAGTGAGCAATTCATGTGCCACTCAAAACGCCGGTAACTTCAACAATCGACAGAACGCCCATAGGGAAAGGGCGGGAAATCCCTCAGTGAGGTGATGGAATTGCCGCACTCGGCATTTTCGCCGCGACTGGATCGAGAAAAACGCGCTGCCGCGTCGCCCGGACACGACGGGAGCTACGCCTTCCCCAAACGACTCGACGAGCCGCCGCAGCATTTTTTGTATTTCTTGCCGCTGCCACAGGGGCAAGGCGCATTGCGGAGAATCTCGCCTTTGTGGGCGATTTTGCCGTGATAATGGATGGTTCCGTCCAGGTAAACCCATCGCCCCGCCACCCGGTGAAACCGGCTGACCTCATGGATCAGATAGGTGTCGTCACCCAACTCGAACTGCGCTTTGAATTCCACTACCCCGCGATCGTCGCTCTCGCCGCCGCCTACGGTTCCGACGATCTCAAGGCGGGACCAGGTGCGGGTGTCGCCTTCAAAATCCAAAGAGGCCGGCCGTTTGCCGGGGTCCCAGCTCTCTTTAAGATAATCGGCATTGCGCAGCTCGAAGGCCGTAAAACGCGAACGCATGAGAGCTTCCGCGGTGGGCGCAGCCGATTGTCCGGCCAGATAAGGGCCGCAGCATGCGTCGAAGGATTTTTCGGAGCCACAGGGGCAAGTCGTGGGAGTGTTCACCGGATTTTGGAAGAAATACGGGTTGATCTGCTGAACGCTGACTGACCGGTGAAATTCAACGAGTGCTATGCTCGGGCCTTTCAATGGTGCGCCAAAGTTCTTTTCGGCTTGAATTATCGAGGACCGATTCTAACACGGGGAACGATTGGCTGCCTTCGTCTCCGCCCATCGGCACCCCAAGGCGGGCGTGAGGTCCGCCCATTTATACCCTGCTATGAACCGGCCTCCGCCTCCAATGCACGCAAGCTTTCTTCCACCCCGGCGGCATGGGTCAGCTCGGCCACGTTGTCCTTCGTGAAGAACCCTTGGAAATCGCCGAAGCGTTGCACGTATTCGACGATCAAGGAGGAATATTCCGATGCGCTGGAGAAAATTTGCTTGAGTCCCTCCTCCTTAGAACCGATGACGTCTAGCAAAAAGTCCTTGCCGCAATCCCGCAGCGTATCGACCACGTAGTCGATATTGGCTTTCCCTGCCGTCTCTCCGTCCCGCACCGCCACCGCGAGATGATGCAGCCGCGGGCCGTAGTTGCGTACGAAAGCCTCGGTCGGCGACGGCAGCTTGAGCAGATGATTGACGAAATACGGATGGTTCGCGGCGGTGAAGACCTTGGCCGGACTTTCCAACTCGTTCGCGTGATGCACGCTCTTGGTGACGTTGGTGGAGGAATTTTGGGAAACGATGTCGTAAGAGCCCCAGTAGTAATAACTGGTCAACGTCAGCCATTCGAGAATCGCCGCCTCCCGATTCTGGCTGTAGATCCGGGTGGCGAGATGGTCGATCGGCAGAAGCAGCGATTCCAGTCCCAACGTGGCACGGGCTTCCTTCGCTTCCAGGTAGGCCGCTTGGACGTCGTCGCGGACGGTGCTCCACCCGAGGGCATAAACGCGGATGTCCCGTTCCGGCCGCTCCCAATAACCCACGATATTGTGGGTATAGGGCGACGGTTTGACGATCGCCATGTTGCCCGGCATTTCCAGCTTCCGGATCTGATCCTGATTGAAGAAGCGCACGTCGCGGGACTTCTGCAATTCCACCACATCGTGCACATCGGTCACCCGGAACACTTCGCCCATGTAGCGGGAGTTGGGTTTGTGCGCGCCGATCGGATAGACCTCGTTGAGGCTTCTGAATATGCCTTGGGTATTGGGGTCCTTGACCTCGCGCACCAGAATGTCCGGAGCACTCATGTCGATGCGGAGCACGTGGGTGTAATGGCTCTCGGATTCGAGCGTAATCAGATAGTGGTACGGCGTCATCAGGCACAGTTCGCCCACGTAGGGAACGGAATGCCCCGGCTCTACCGTGATCATCAACGCATCGATCCGGCGGATCAGATCGGTGAGCCCGACACGATCGCGCTGCTCGAGAAGCCGGACCAAAAACTCTTCGAAAAACGGCGAGTTCTGCTTGTCGCCATAACGGGGAAAATCCAGAGAAGACATCGCGGTCGCTACTCCCTAGGCATTGACCGCTCGTGCCGGCGGTGTGGTTTGCTGCTGTTGCATATGGAAATAAAAATATTGATGGGACACCGCCATGTGAATGGCACCCAAATCGGTCTGAACCTGGTCCAGATACTCGTGCAGCACGGCCGGCGTCAGACCTTCCCAGCGTAGTCCCGCAAGCCGCCGCCAACTCCGGCGGGTCGCTTTCATGGCGTCCGTATGGTTGGGCAGCGCGGCCAGACACCCTTCGATTTCCGAGAGGCAATGGCGAACCGTTCGCGGAAAGTGGGAATCGAGCAGCAGATAGCTCAGCACCGCATGGCCGCGCACATGCACGTCCACATGGCGGCGGTACATCTGGTAAGCGCTTAGGGTCTTGAGTACGTTCATCCACAGCCGCTCCTGCAATGGCTCCAATGCGCCGCCTTGCCGCGGCAGCAACACGACCGAATTGATATCCATGATGCGCGTGGTCATATCGGCGCGTTCGAGATTTCTCCCCAGCCTGATGAATTCATAAGCGAGGTCGTGGCTCATGCAGCCCATCAACAACCCGGCCAGCGACTGGCTGCGCTCGACGATCTGGTTGAGCACTTCATAACGCTGAGCCCGATTCTGAGCCGTGCCGGAAGCGACCCCTTGAATGTAAAGATAAAGCCCATTCACCCGCTCCCAAAATTCCTTGGGGAGGATCTCCCGAAACGTGCGGCTGTTCTCGCGGGCGCAGCGGATGCTGGACACGATGGCGCTCGGGTTGCGCTCGTCCAGAACGAGAAAGCGCATGATGTTGGATTCGTTCGCCTCTCGATAATGCTCTTCGAAGAGCTTATCCAAGCCCACCACCTTGAGCAGGATATCCCAGCCGAACGAGGCGCCTCTGGGCAAGTCCAGCAGTACCTCCGTCGTGGTGTTGATGAGGCGCGCGGTGTTCTCGGACCGCTCCAGATAACGGGCCATCCAGTACAAGTTCTCGGCTACGCGGGATAACATGAGTCCTCCGTATCGACGATCCAAGTATCTTTGCTGCCGCCGCCCTGGGATGAGTTCACCACCAGGGATCCCGACTTCAAGGCTACCCGCGTCAGTCCGCCGGTCGTGGCGTAAAGCCGATTGGACTGCAGGATGAAAGGCCGGAGATCCAAATGCCGAGGCGCCAGGTGATCGCCGACCAGGGTCGGCGCGGTGGAGATGCTCAAAGTCGGCTGTGCCATGTAATTGCGCGGGTTGGCGCGGATCAGATCGGCAAACGCCGCGTGCTCCTCCGCCGTGGCCCGCGGCCCGATGATCATGCCGTAGCCCCCCGATTCGTTCGCCGGCTTGACCACCAGCTTGTGGAGGTTGGCCAGCACGTACTCCCGTTCTTTATCGTCCATGCACAGATAGCTCGGCACGTTGGGAATGATCGGGTCCTGATCGAGGTAATAGCGGATGATCTTCGGCACGAAGGTATAGACGACCTTATCGTCCGCGACCCCCGAGCCGGGAGCGTTGGCGATGCCGACCTTGCCGTTCCGCCAGGCGCGCATGATGCCGGGAACGCCGAGCGAGGAATCGGGACGAAAAGCTTCCGGATCCAGAAAATCGTCGTCGATGCGACGGTAGATCACGTCCACCCGCCGGGGACCGGAAACCGTTTTCATGTAGACCTGGTCGTCCGTGTCCACCATCAGATCCGATCCTTCCACCAGAAAGGCGCCCATCTGCTGGGCGAGATAACTGTGTTCGAAATAAGCGGAGTTGAAAATGCCCGGAGTCAGCACGACCACCATCGGTCGTTCGTCGTCCCTCGGAGAAAGAGCCGCCAGCGTGTCATAAAGCTGGGTGGGATAGTCATCGACCGGCAGGATGGTGCAGGCCTGGAAAATCTCGGGAAACAGGCGCTTCATCAATTGGCGGTTTTCCAACATATAAGAAACGCCCGACGGCACCCGGAGATTATCCTCCAGCACGTAAACCGTACCGTCCTTGTCGCGCACCAAGTCAGTACCGCACACGTGAGCCCAAACACCGAAACGGGGCGTGATGCCTTTGCACTCCGGCCGGAAATTGTGTGAACTGGCAATCAGTTCGAGCGGAAAAACACCGTCTTTGACGATGCGCTGCTCGTTGTAAAGATCGTTGATGAACAAATTCAGAGCCGTAAGCCGCTGCTTCAGCCCTTCCTCGATCCGCGTCCATTCACTTTTCGCCATGACGCGGGGAATGATGTCGAAGGGCCAAGCCCGGTCGATATTCCCGGCCTCGCTGTACACGGTAAACGTGATGCCCATCGTCATGATGGCCGCATCCACCGACTGCCGGCGGGTTTCCAACTCCCCAGGCTGAAGAGAGTTCAGATAATTGAAGAGGGCTTGGGCGGCAGGTCGCGGCTGACCGTCCGGTTCCAAGAGCTCGTCGTAGGCTTCGCTGATCCGGTAGTCGTTGTGGAAAATTTTCATAAGCAAACGGTAATGTTGACGCTTCCGACAAAGCATCCTCTGTGCCAATGGTGCAGGCGAGGACTACAGCGCGGCACCGAGCGAATAAGGGGTTTCGCCGTATGGCTTACTGCACCGACAAAGGGGATAAGGTAAACAGTCGCGCGCGATCCGCGCTGTTGTGGTGCGCACCATAATGGAGTGGCGTTCGGCCGTTTTAGTACTACAGCTGTATGACTAAATGATTTCATCCTGAAACATCTGACGCTAGAATCCATCGAATACCAACAAACCCAGTCCATTCCGATCATCGCCATGACGTATTGCCTTTCTATCAACGTGGAACGTGGCCTGGTCTTCTGCTCCGATTCCCGCACCAATGCGGGAATGGACAATATCGGCAGCTATTCGAAGATGCACACGTTCGTGTGGCCGGGAGAGCGAGTTTTTGTTTTGCTGTCCGCCGGGAATCTCGCCACTACCCAAGCCGTAGTGAAAAAAATGCACCGGGATATCGAGCAGGCCATCGTACCCAATCTGGTGACCGCGACCAGCATGAGCGAAGCCGCGGATTACGTGGGCATGATCAGCACCCAACTGCAACGCCAGCAGGCCAGCCGCGATATAGCCAATACCAGCTTCGAAGCCACCTTCATCTTCGGCGGCCAGTTGGCCAACAATCCGCCCGAGACTTTCATGATTTACCCGCAGGGCAATTACATTCACGAATCGGGGGAACATCCCTTTCTCCAAATCGGCGAGACCAAGTACGGCAAACCGATATTGGACCGCGTCATCAAGCGGGATATCGACTTGGAGCGGGCCGCGCGATGCGCCTTGGTTTCCATGAACTCCACCGTCCGCAGCAACGTCACTGTCGGCCCGCCGGTGGAATTGCTGATCTACGAACGGGACAGCTTGACCGAAGGCCGCCGGTTGTACCTCACCGACGATGATCCCTTTGCCAGGGACCTCTCCGAAAAATGGAACGAGGGACTGATCCTGGCCTTGGAAACTCTGCCGCATTTCTCCTGGGAAAACCTCGAATCCGAGGCGACCGAAATCAAACTCGCCCTGCTCAAGAAGCAGCTCGAGTTAAGGAAAGAAGTGGGCATTTCACTGGAAGATGACGAGTAGTCAAGTACTGGGCTGATGTATGGGCTTTCTATATTGTCCCGTCATGGCGCGCCCGAGCGTCGCCGCCTGGAGCCGGATCAGCCCAGAGGGGCGCGGCTCCAGGCGGCGACGCGCAGGATCAGCGCGCCATCCGGGTGCCCTTTCTTTGGGTTACTTTGGGCACGCAAAGGAACTCGCCTGCGGGGCGAGACCCGCTCCAAACTAAGACGCCGCCACGGCGGCTCCTTCACATTCACTGGGGAGTGGCTAACGCATAATTCACAGCAAGCGTTCGCCACCCGTTTCCGGGGCAATCCCGTGCCGAAACAGCGCATTTCTTATCCTTCTTTGCCACAACAAAACAGTCGCGCGGCTTTCCGATAATTCGCCATGAGAAATTGGCACCATTACTGCTACTCCGGCTTTCGAACTGTTTTATCCGTAACCGTCGGGTGGAGTAACTCTTGGCGATACTTGTCGAAATCGAACACATCACCACCTACCGGTACGACCGGCCCGTTCAGCTTTCCCCGCACCTGATCCGCTTACGCCCGGCGCCCCACACTCGGACTCCGGTGCACGATTACCGTCTGGACATCGGTCCGTCCGAGCACCGGATCTATTGGCAGCATGATTCCTTCGGGAACCGTATTGCGAGGGTGGTGTTTCCGGAAAAGGTGAACGAACTCAAGGTCGATGTTCGGGTGGTGGCGGAAATGACGGTCATCAACCCCTTCGACTTCTTCGTCGAGAACTACGCCGAGCACTACCCCTTCGAATACGACAGCCTTCTGAAGCACGAACTCGAACCCTATTTCGAGATTACCGAAAACGGGCCTCGTCTTTCGGCGTGGCTTGGGGGCGCCAACCGCAACAAGCAGCGCATCGTCGATTTTTTGGTCGAACTGAATCAGCAACTGCAAAAGGACATTGCTTATACGATCCGGCTCGATCCCGGCATTCAAAGCTGCGAAGAGACCTTCGAGAAAGGCACGGGGTCCTGCCGCGACACCGGCTGGCTGCTGGTGCAAATCCTGCGTCGCCTGGGATTGGCCGCTCGCTTCGTTTCGGGCTATTTGATACAGCTCACCGCCGATCAAAAGGCACTCGACGGCCCCTCGGGACCGGAGCACGATTTCACCGATTTGCACGCCTGGGCCGAGGTCTACATTCCCGGTGCCGGCTGGATCGGGCTCGATCCCACCTCCGGGCTGTTCGCCGGAGAAGGCCATATCCCGCTGGCCTGCACGCCGGACGCGGTCAGCGCCGCGCCCGTCACCGGCTACGCCGATAAATGCGAGGTGCATTTCGAATACAGCAATGTGGTGCGCCGGATTCACGAAGACCCTCGGGTGACGAAACCCTATACGGAAGACCAATGGACTGACATTCAGCAGCTCGGGCGTGCCGTGGACTCCGAGCTTTCGGCCCTGGATGTGCGCTTGACCATGGGCGGCGAGCCTACTTTTGTCTCCATCGACGACATGGAAGGCGCGGAGTGGAACACCGAGGCGCTGGGCATACACAAGCGGGAGCGCGCCGGTGCTCTACTCGAACAGTTGAAAAATGCCTTCGCCCCCGGTGGCCTGCTCTACTACGGCCAGGGCAAATGGTATCCCGGCGAACCTCTGCCCCGGTGGGCGCTGGGTTGCTTTTGGCGGGCGGACGGAGTCCCGCTCTGGCGGAACGGCTCATGGGTGGCGGACGAACGGCGCGACTACGGCTTTACGGAAACGGATGCGCGGCATTTCGGCGAACGCTTGGCCACGCGGCTTGGAATCGAGGCTGCGTATCTCACGCCCGGATTCGAGGACTGGATTTACTATCTCTGGCGCGAAGCCAACCAGCCGGCCGATTTCAACCCGATCGCCATCCCATGGGCACCTCGGTATCGCGACGATCTGAGCCTGGCTCTGGCGCGCGGACTCGACCGCACCGTGGGCTACGCGCTGCCTTTGGCGTGGGATTGGAGCCGGGGCGCCTGGCACTCGGGACCTTGGAATTTCCGTCGTAACGCCATGTATCTCATACCGGGCAGTTCGCCCATGGGATTCCGGCTGCCGATCCGGGAATTGGGCTGGACGGCGGAAATCGAGAGCGAGGAAAGCTTCGCGGAACCGCCCGAGCCGGCCAAACCGATACCGGTGACGTTCAACGGAATGCCGGAGCCGCCCGAACATCGCCGGCCTCTCGCCGCCGACGAACGGCCGGAAATCATCCGGCGACGCTACAAAAAATGGGTGGGCGTTCCCCATACCGCGCTCTGTCTCGAGCCGCGGGCCGGCCGGCTTTACGTCTTCATGCCGCCCGTGAACGAGCTTCAGCATTACGGCGATCTCCTGGCGGCTATCGAGCAAACTGCCGCCGAGCTGAACCTGCCCGTCATCGTCGAGGGCTACGAACCGCCGGCTTCGCCAGAGCTCCGCTGTCTCAAGGTAACGCCCGACCCCGGCGTCATCGAGATCAACATTCATCCCGCGGCTTCTTGGGATGCGCTGGAAGAAAACACCGTGACGCTGTACGAAGAGGCCCGACTGGCCCGGCTCGCAACGGAGAAATTCATGCTCGACGGGCGACACACCGGCACCGGCGGCGGCAACCATGTGACGCTCGGCGGCGCGACGGTTCACGACAGCCCGTTCCTGCGCCGCCCCGACTTGCTGCGTTCGCTCATCACCTATTGGCAACATCATCCTTCGCTGTCTTATCTCTTTTCCGGCCTCTTCATCGGTCCGACTTCGCAGGCGCCGCGAGTCGACGAGCGCGGCGGCCATCTGCTCGACGAATTGGAGCTGAGCCTTAACGAGATCGAACGGACCCAAGATTCCCGGATGGTCGATCGGGCTCTCCGCAGCTTCTTGGCCGACCTCACCGGCAACACCCATCGTTCGGAGTTTTGCATCGACAAGCTTTACTCGATGGACACGGCATCGGGCCGGCAGGGTCTGGTGGAATTCCGCGGCTTCGAAATGCCGCCCCACGCGCGCATGAGCCTTGCCCAAATGCTGCTGCTGCGGACCTTGATCGCTTACTTCTGGAAGCACCCTTATCGCCACCCGCTGGTCCGCTGGGGTACGGCTCTGCACGACCGGTTTCTGCTGCCGCACTATGTCTGGGCGGATTTCCGCTCGGTCATCGCCGAACTCAACGAGGCTGGTTATCCTTTCAGCACCGCGTGGTACGAGCCGTTTCTCGAATTCCGCTTCCCCCATTACGGACAGGTCGAATGCGAGGGCGTCGTTTTGGAATTGCGCATGGCCCTGGAACCCTGGCTGGTCCTCGGGGAAGAAGCCGGCGCACAACGCGAGGCGCGGGTGGTGGATTCCGCCGTCGAACGGTTGCAAGTGAAGTGCCGCGGGTATGATCCGGAGCGGTTCCTCGTCACGTGCAACGGACGCCGTATTCCGCTGCAACCGACCGGGCCGGAAGGCGAATATGTGGCTGGCGTCCGGTACAAAGCCTGGAAGGCGGCATTCGGCCTTCATCCCACCATCGAAGTGCACGCGCCTCTGGTCTTCGACCTCTTCGACCGGCGGCTCGGACGCTCCGTGGGCGGTTGCGTCTACCATATCGCTCATCCCGGCGGCCGTTCCTACGAAACCTTCCCCGTCAATGCTTACGAAGCGGAGTCGCGGCGCATCTCGCGATTCTGGGATTGGGGCCACACGGCCGGAGACAGGCCGCCGCCGGTTTGGGCCGAAAAGCTGAAAGCCCATTATGGCCACGGCTCTGCAACACAGGTCCACGAACCGCCCCCGGAGCCGATGAATCCGGACTATCCCTGCACCCTGGATCTGCGCCGCCCGCTATGAGCACACGCATCGCTCTTACCCACGTTATCGAGCAACGCTTCGCGCATCGAATTCAGCTGTCCACTCATTGGCTGCGGCTGCGCCCCGCGCCGCATACCCAAGCCAACATCAGCGCCTATTCCTTGAAGGTGCAGGCCCAACCCCATTTCATCAACTGGGTTCGGGATCCATTCGAAAATCACCTCGCCCGCCTAGATCTGCCGGAACCGGTGTTCGATTTGAAAATCGTGGTCGAGCTCATCGCCGATCTCGTGCCGGTCAATCCCTTCGATTTTCTGGTCGATCCCGCCGCAGGAAATTACCCGTTCGACTATCCGCTGCAGCTTCGAAAGGAGCTCAAACCCTATTTCAGCCTCGGGCGGGTCGGGCCGCGATTGGCCGATTGGCTGGGAACGCTCGATCGACCTTCCGGTTACATCGTCGACACCTTGGACGAATTCACTCGCTCCGTTCAGGAACACTTGCCGGTCACGGGCGAACTGCGACCGGGCGCGGTGGATTCGGAAGCGGTGTTGCAATGCGGCGCCGCATCGGCCTGGGAGGCCGCCTGGCTTTTCACTTTGAGCCTCCGGCATCTGGGACTGGCAGCCAGATTCACGTCCGGCTACCGCATCCACCTGGCGCCCGAACCGGCCGGGATGCATGCCTGGGGCGATACTCACCTGTCAGCAGCGGAAGTTTTTCCCGACACGGCCGGCCTCCACGCCTGGAGCGAAATCTACCTGCCGGGCGCCGGCTGGATCGGACTGGATCCCGCTACCGGATTGTTCACCCACGAAGGCTACATACCGCTTGCCTCGGCTCCCGACGCGCTAAGAACCCTGCCGTTGATCGGTTATTGCGAAGCCTGCGAAGAGCAGTGCAGCGAACAGGTCCGCGTGCGGCGCCTCGTTCCGGCGCCAAATCCTTCGCCGTACTCGGAGACCCAGTGGGCCGACCTTCAGGCGGTCGGGCAACAGATCGATGCGGCGTTGAAGTCAGCCGATATCGGCCTCTCAAGCGGAATCACCCTGAGTTTCGTTTCCGCAACCGACGCCAGCGCTCCGGAATGGTCCACCGCAGCCCTGGGGACTCATAAGCGGACGGTTGCAGAGGATTTCTTATCCCGTTTGTGGCACGGCCTGGGAAGCGGGGGGATCGTGCACGAGGGCCAAGGCGAATGGTTTGCGGGAGAAGCCCTGCCCCGCTGGCGACTCAATTGTTTCTTCCGAGCCGACGGACATCCGATCTGGCGGAACCCATCGTCGCTTGGCCAGCTAGCCCGAAGCGGCGAGTTCGGCTCGGTGGACGCCGAATATTTCGGCCAAGTCCTGGCGAGTAAATTAGGCGTGTCATCGCGTTTTCTGGTGTCGGCCCACGAGGACCAACTGTACGAACTTTGGCTGAACCGCGCTCAAATGGAATACGCTCCGCCGGCCGAAGCGCTGCGCGATCCGATCCGCCGGCGCGAACTCGCGGCAAGCCTGTCTGAAACCCGGCGAGAGCCCGTGGGTTACGTCCTGCCGCTACGCTGGAATTTTCTCTCCGAGAGCTGGGCCAGCGGTAGGTGGCGGTTTCGAAGAGGTGCGCTATACCTCTCGCCGGGCGAATCGTCCATGGGCTACCGGCTGCCCCTCGATAGCCTGCCCATCGGCGAGGAGAGCGCAGCAGCCCTGAATCCCGAACGCTGTCACTTCGAGGAGCGGCCCTTGCTCCCCGCCATCTACGGCGAACTCAGCTCGCGCCTGACCGCGTTTACGACCGGCCCAACAGCAGTGGAAAACGCCGACTCCGAATCCCCGATGAGGAGCGGTGCGCCACGCACGGCACTGTGCATACAGGCTCGAAACGGACGGCTTTACGTGTTCCTGCCGCCCTTGACGCATCTCGAGCATTATCTCGATTTGCTCGCCGCCATCGAAGCCACGGCCTTTATCGTGGGCATGCCGGTGATGCTGGAAGGCTACGAGCCGCCCGAGGATTACCGCCTGCGGCGCCTCGCCCTGGAACCCGATGCCGGCGTACTCAAGGTGGTGCTGCCGATGGCGGAAACCTGGGATCAGGCGCTGCACTTTTCGGCGGTAGCCTACCGAGAGGCTGCGAATGCGGGATTGTCCGGCGAGCGGATTGCGGCAAACGGGCGGCGTGCGCCGCCCGGCGGACGCTCCGATTTGATTCTGGGCGGAGAGCAGCCCTCATCAAGTCCTTTCCTCCGCCACCCGGCCTTGCTGCATTCCCTCATCGCTTACTGGCAGCAGCACCCGGCCCTGTCCTATTTCTTTGCAGGCCGACCGATCGGGCCGTCCAGCGCCTCGCCGAGACCCGACGAGGGACGCGACGATGCCTTGTACGAGCTCGGCATCGCGCTCTCCCGCATGCCGCAGGGCGAAACTCTTTTCCCGTGGATTCCCGACCGTGCCTTGCGCCATCTGCTCGCCGATCCGGCCGGGGATATGAGGCGCGCGGAGATTCGCATGGACCAGCTATATGCACCCGATAGGGCCAGTCAGCGACTGGGGCGAATCACGATCCGCTCTTTCGAAACGGCCCCCGATCCGAAACTCGCCGCCGCCCAGCTCTTGCTGGCGAGGGGCTTGGTGGCGTTTGTCGCGGAGCACCCGGTCGAATCCCGGCTGATCGACTGGGAAACGGAGCTGCATGACCGATTCATGTTGCCGCGGCTGCTCTGGGAGGATCTGGAAGACGTTCTCCGGGACCTCAATCGAGCCGGGTATCCGTTTCAGGCCGAATGGTTCGAGCCGTTCCTGAACCTGCGTTTCCCCGCGTTGGGACAGGTTCGGCTGGATGACGTAACCATAGAGCTGCGCATGGCCCACGAGCCTTGGCCGGTGCTTGCCGAAGAAGTGACTTCCGCGGGGATCTCGCGCTTCGTGGACACCGCCAATGAACGGGTACAAGTAGAAGTCTCGGGACTGACACCCTCCCGGCACGTGCTGATCTGCAACGGCAGACAGGTGCCTTTGCGGCCTACAAAGATTAAGGGCCGTTATGTGGCCGGCGTACGCTATAAGACGCGGAACCCTGTCGCCTCGCTTCATCCGACCGTCTCTCCGATTGCATCGCTCGTATTCGATCTCGTCGATACCTGGACCGGTCGGGTATTGGGCGGATGCACGTACTTGCCGGAACCCTCGGAACCTTTGGGTCTTGCCGCCGTCCCGGTAATGATCACAGAACCGGAACGTACAGGCGGACATCAGTTTCAGCGTCCTTACCCCGAAACGCCGCCCCCCTGGAGTTTCGGAGGTCGCTTCCTGAATACCGGCTCCCGGTTAAAACGAATGGAAGTGCCAGGCGAGATATTCAATTCGCGTCATGCATATCTCTTGGATCTCACAGTCATCGGTTAGAGCGTTTTTCATCACGGTTTAAACGCCGGATACGCTGACGCGTATTCCCGCCTACATTCCTGATGGAGTTCTGCGTCGCTTGCGCCCCACCTCGTTCGACCGCCTCGGGAACGTCTTCACAACGGTGAACGTAGCGTTCGGTGACTTCGCTATAGGAAACGTGCCATTCGAGATGAGCGGGACTATTACGCTGTACGGATTACTCGGATTTCAATCCGGTCAAACATGTTGTGGCCAAGCGGCCACATTCGTCTTTTCACCATTGGCGAGATTGCCCGCCAACCAGCGGGGCCATTCGGATAGGCTTTAGATACGGCGACAAACAAGGAGTTAAAAACCGGTGGCACAGGGAAGAATTTTGCATCGGAACCTAACCGGGCTGCTGGCCCGACATATTCGGGAAGGGTCCCTTCATCTCCATGTTTCAGGCAGCCCAAACCGCCGCTTCGGAGACGGACAGCCGGAGGCGCACTGGAATATCCACGATGCAGCAATCCTCCGCCGCCTCCTTTTGGACCCGGAACTTCAAATCGGCGAAACCTATCTGGAAGGCGGCTGGGACGCGGGCTTGCCTAACGCGCTGCCGACATTTGTGGAGGTGATGATGCGGAATCTCTCCGGACCTATGCCAGCACCGTACACGCATATCCGCCGATGGCTGCATCGCATCGTTCGGACAGGTAATGCAATCGCCCGCAGTTATCGGAATGTAAACCATCATTACGACCTCGACGAATGGTTATTCCGACGGTTCTTGGACAAACGCCTTTTTTATTCCTGCGCTTATTTCGAACAACCGGAGCAAAGCCTCGAAGAGGCTCAACTTGCCAAGTGCCGGCTCATCGCCCGAAAACTTCGGCTGCAGCCCGGTATGCACGTCCTCGATATCGGTAGCGGCTGGGGCGGGTTGGCCGTTTATCTCGCCCGACAGGCTGACGTCCAAGTGACCGGTTTGACGCTCTCCAAAGAACAGCTCCGAGTAGCCCAAGCCGAAGCCGAGCGTCTGGGACTTCAAGATAGGGTCCGCTTCCACCTCCAAGATTACCGGAAACACGTCGGAGACTATGACCGGATCGTTAGTGTCGGGATGTTCGAACACGTCGGAATCCGTCACTATCCGGATTTCTTCCGGCAAATGGAGCGACTGCTGAAACGCGACGGCATCGCACTGCTCCATACCATTGGCGCCACCAACAAGGATGGCCCTACCAATCCATGGATAAAGCGCCACATTTTTCCGGGCGGTTATATCCCCCTGCTTTCGGACCTGTCACCGGCCATGCAGCGCTCCGGCCTGATGCTGACCGATCTCGAGGTGCTGAGGCTGCATTATGCGTATACCCTTCGAGAATGGTTTCGGCGGTTTCAAAACCATCGGGGCGAGGTGGTGGAACGGATGGGGGAACGCTTCGCCCGCATGTGGGAGCTTTATTTGGCCGTATCCGAAGGCTCTTTCCTCTGGGGAGACATGGCGGTTTTTCAGCTCCAGTTGGCGAAACAGCATGGATCTGTGCCGATCACCCGTGACTACCTTGTGACGGATCATTGAAACAAGGTGCTCTTGAGAGCGGACATGATCGACGAAGATCAGCTCGCAGGGGCGGAATACTGAAGGCGGTTCCGCTCATCCCCTGTCCTCCGCAACCTTAGAGCATTTTCCGGTTTAGTGTAGCGCCCCCGAGCATCGTCGACCAATCGGCAGGAAGTTGCCGGAAACGCTGCGCTTATTCCGGCCTACGACTGCTCCGATCACGGATGGTAGGCCGGGATAAGGCGTCAGCCGTTCCCGGCGAACAGCCGGAATGCCGGAAACGCTGACGCTTATTCCGGCCTACCTTTTGGGTGTGCGAGAGGCGTCCCAATTCACGCCGCTAAGCCGTGATGAAGAACGCTCTAGCTTGGCAGCACGAATCTTGCCGATTATCCTTATCTCCCTTCGGGGGCTGATCTTAATAACTTCAAAAATTCTCATATGAGCAAATCATGCGATGTGCTGGTCATCGGGGGAGGACCTGCAGGGTCGTCGATTGCGGCACTGCTGGCGGAAAAAGACTGGCGCGTAGTGCTCGTCGAAAAAGACCGACATCCGCGGTTTCACATCGGTGAATCGCTGCTGCCGCTGAGCATCCCCTATTTGGAACGGCTGGGCGTCTTGGATGAGATCGAGAAAATCGGCCTCCGCAAATATGCCGCCGAATTCAATTCCATGTATCACGGCAAGTGCTCCGACTTCCAGTTCGGCGAGGCGCTGGACAAATCCTACCCCTATGCCTTCGAGGTCAAGCGCTCGGAGTTCGATCATATCCTTTTAAAGAATGCGGCTGCCAAGGGCGCGGACGTTCACGAAGGCTGCCGGGTGACTTCGGTGGAACTCCACGACGATCGGGTGGATCGGGTCAGGGCCATCGACGAACACGGCGCGGAGCATGTTTGGCAACCGCGCTTCCTGGTCGATGCCTCGGGCCGCGACACCTTTCTGGCCGATCAGCTCGGCACCAAGGAACGCAACAGAAAACACAGCAGTGCGGCGATTTTCGGCCATTTCGAGGGAGCCGAGCGAAGAAGCGGCCGGGAAGAAGGCAATATCAGCATTTACTGGTTCGATCACGGCTGGTTTTGGATGATCCCGCTCAAGGGAGACGTAATGAGCGTGGGCGCCGTCTGCTGGCCTTATTATCTGAAAGGCCGCCGGACGCCGGTCGAACAGTTCTTCTTCGACACCATTGCTCTATGCCCTCAGGTGCAAGCCCGGCTGGAAAACGCCCGGCTGGTGTCGCCCGTAACCGCGACCGGCAATTACTCGTATCGTTCGACGCGGATGAGCGGCAAGAATTACTTGCTGGTCGGCGATGCATTCACCTTTATCGATCCGGTGTTTTCCAGCGGCGTACATCTCGCCCTGTATGGCGCGGTGTCGGGCGCGGAAACCGTGGATGGCTTCCTGCGCGAGCCCGAGACCTCCGAACAACGTTTCAAGCAGTACGAAAAATCGGTGCGCAGCGGGCTGAAAACTCTTTCCTGGTTCATTTATCGAATCACCACACCGGCCATGCGGGACTTGATCATCCACCCCCAAAACAGGCTCCGGGTCAAGGAGGGGGTCATCTCGCTGCTCGCCGGGGATCTCTTCCGAAACACCCCGATCGCATCCAAGCTGCTGGTTTTCAAGATCATTTATTATTTGAATAACCTGTTAGACCCCTTCAACAACTACGCGGCCCATAAGCGCAGGCGGCGAAACATAATCGCCTAGAGTCCGTCTTTGATACACTGCCGATGATGATTGCGCCGATACGAAGAGGCTCCTCCGTCACGAGCCCGCATGTTTTACAGCAACGATCCACTCAACTTGATCTACCCGTCTACCTCAGCCTGCTTCCCGCCGAAGCCTTGGGCGGACTGACAAACACGGGCCGAACGTCCTTGCTCGGCGTGATCGGTTTCGGCGATTCACCCGAACCCGCGGCAGACGCACCGTATCCGGTTCTAATGCTGCCCATGGACAATCTCGATGAACAAAAACTCTGCGAGGTGTGGCTTAGCCCATGGCCGGTGACTTATGGTGAACATCAGGGCATCCGCTACGCCTTTAACGGGGAAATCCTGTTCGGCAGCCTAAGCATCTACGAGCAAGAGGAGGATTCCACGGAAGCCCTGACGTATCGGGCGTACCGCCGGATACTGGATCTGGTCCGCTCCTCGGGATATTCGCATATTATCCGGATGTGGAACTATCTTCCGCAGATCAATGGCGAACACATGGGATTGGAGCATTACCAGCAGTTTTGCCTGGGCCGGCACCAAGCTTTTGCCGAAGCCAATTACGTGTTCGACCGCGATTTGCCCGCTGCCAGCGCGATCGGCACCGCCTCGGATGGGCTCCGGGTTTATTTTCTCGCCTCCCGCACTCCCGGACGGCAGGTCGAGAATCCGCGCCAGGTGAGTGCCTATCGTTACCCGTTACAATACGGGCCGCGCAGTCCGTCATTTTCGCGCGCCACGCTGACCGAATTCGGTAGCGAACGGCAGCTTTATCTGTCGGGCACCGCGAGCATCGTCGGACACGAGACTCTGCACCTCGACGATGCGTGCGGGCAATTGCGGGAAACGTTGGTCAACATTCAAGCCGTACTGAACGAACTGGGTCGACCCCGAATAAAGCTCAACGAATTGGGCGCGGACTGTATGCTGAAGGTTTACCTGCGCCATCGCGAACATTTCGGCATCGCCAAGAAACTCCTTGCGGAAACCTTACATCCGTCATGCCCGGTTATTTTTCTCGAAGGCGATATTTGCCGTCGAGACCTTTTGCTGGAGATCGAAGGCGTCATTCGCCTGTCTCGTTCGTGATCCGGACGAAGCCTTTCAGCTTTAATAATCTAACTGTCGAATATAAATAGCTTATGACCTCGCAACTTACCCCGATGGAACTCGACGTGGCACGGATGATCGTCGAATCGTTGAACCTCGAAGCCATTCCGGAACACATCGAACCGGAAAAGCCGTTGTACCGGGAAGGATTGGGGCTGGATTCCATCGACCTGCTCGAACTTTCGCTGGTCATCTCCAAAAAGTACGGATTTCAGATTAAATCGGACGATCCGGACGTCACCAACATTTTCTCTTCGCTCCGGGCGCTGACCGACACCATCGAAAAGCGGCGCGCGAAATAAGGCATGGGAATCAGACAGGCTTTCACTTTATGCCTGGCGGCGCTGTTTCCCGTTTTGTCCTATGCCGCCATTCGCTTGGACATACCGCCGGTTTGGCTCGGCCTTGTCGACTTTCTGCTTCTGACGGCCATCTTGATCGCAGCACGCTTATCAAGGGGCGGTCGGGCGAAAGCGATCAGCCGTCTTTGGCCGATTGCTGCGGGGCTCGGCCTCTGCTTGGCGGTCTTTTATCTTCGGCCGGACGCTCTGATCTACTTTTCACCCATCGGTATCGGTTTGATACTCGCGAGCCTTTTCCTGACGACGCTCGCTCCGGGACAGGAGCCGCTGATTACCCGGCTCGCGCGGCTTGAGCGGGGCGTGCTGCCCGATGACTTGCGGATTTACACCCGCAATCTCACCTGCGCCTGGGCCATCTTTTTTTGCCTGCTGATCCTGGAATCGGTGCTGCTCGCTCTATTCGCTCCGGTGAAAACCTTTCTCCTATTCACCAACACCTTGAACTATCTTTTCGTCGCCGCATTCTTCGTGACCGAGTACATCTACCGGCGCATCCGCTACCGGCATCACAGCCATCCGTCCATCATCCACTTGATCGCGATCATTGCCCGTTCGGGCGTGATTGCCGCGACCAAGAAATAACCGGAATCCCGCGGGGCGAACCGGAACGACACACGATGATGGAGGCGCGCTTCACCGTTAAACCGGACCATCCTGCCCTGCCCGGCCATTTTCCGGGTAATCCGGTGGTCCCCGGCGTGATGATCCTGGACGAGATCGCCCACCTCTGGTTGACAGCCCACCCAGGCACCCGCCTCGCCGGCATTCCCGCCGCAAAATTCCTTTCGGTTCTCCGTCCGGGTGAACCGTGCCGGGTGCGATTCGACGAAAACGGCGAAGGCTCGGTGAAATTCGACTGCTTCTCGGGCGATCGGCGCATCGCCCATGGGCTTCTGCTATTCGCCGTTATCGCGTCATGAGCCGCAGTTGGATTAACCAAAAGGAGCGCAGCACCGGCTTCTGGCTGCGGACGATCGTTTGGATCGCCTTGCGACTGGGGCGGCCGATCGCACGCGCCCTGCTCTATCCCATCACCGCTTACTTTTTGATTTTCGCCGACCGGTCGCGCCAGGCCTCCGCCGCCTATCTCACGCGCATCTTCGGCAGAGCGCCGACGGGTCGGGAACTGTTTCGCCACTATCACACGTTTGCCGAAGCCCTGCTCGACCGGGTATTCGTGTTCGCCGAACGCGACGACTTCTTTCAAATCCGGATGCACGGATTTGAGTTACTGGAGCGGCTAGGATCGGAAAAGCAAGGCTTCCTCTTGGTCGGCGCCCATGTCGGTAGTTTCGAAATCCTCCGTGGGCTCGGACTTCGGCACAAAGGGCTCGCCGTCAAAGCGCTGGTCTACGGAGAGAATTCACCCAAGATCAACGCCATTTTCAGGACGCTGAACCCGGACCTGTTCAAGGACATCATTCCGGTAGGCACCGCCAATGCCCTTTTGGGGCTCGACGAGCACATTGCCAAGGGCGGCGTGGTCGCCCTGCTCGGCGACCGCAGCGTGCACGGCGAAAAGCGCGTCCTGTGCCGGTTTCTCGGCGAAGAGGCATGGTTCCCTGCGGCGCCCGTGTTGCTGGCGAATTTGTTCAAGGTCCCGGTGATTTTGTTTTTCTGTCTCCACAAAGGCGGCGCCGATTATGACGTGCATTTCGAGCTGCTGGCCGATCGCATAGAGTGCTCCCGGAAAGACCGGGACGAAAAGATCCATCAGTTCATGCAGCGTTACGCCGATCGGCTGGAGCATTACTGCCGCCAGGCGCCTTACAATTGGTTCAATTTTTATGATTTTTGGGACAAGAGCGGGTAAGCGCGGACGAGCGAGACGTACCCCCGGCGCTGCACATATTGAAATGATCCGGATTTTTGGCGAGCCTTGTTCGGGCATCCGTCTTGGTTAACGTCGCCGAATACCGGAAACATTAAGGAAACTCTGAACAAGTTGGTTCCGTTCATGCCCTTCGTCTGGGCTCAGGAGAACATTCGACAAGCTCACCACGAATGGAATCAACATCTTACCGCTCGTCCTGAGCCCGTCGAAGGACCTGACGATTGCGTCGCCATTTTTTACGAAACCTTTTGGGACATCCCAGTCTCCAAAAGGAGCAAATTGTGGCGACGGGTATTGCCTTCGGCGCCCCGGCCGTCCCAATCGCAAACGTCGCTTTAATCGCGACCTTCCTGCGTTCGACCGGTCCCGACCCAACCAGGGGTCGGGACCTGGCTCCACAATG
>NZ_DASPLO010000187.1:0-30663 GCF_035627495.1 Methylocaldum sp. | reverse complement strand
AAGGGTGAGCCGGAAAAGACGGGAGGCCAGTGGCCTCCCGTCCCGGCGAACGCCCGTACAGGACGTACGGGCCGGACTTTTCCGCGTAACAAGGACGCGGAGCGGAAAAGGCGAACCCCGGCCTTCGCCGCGATGCAGGATAGCATCGCCAAGAAGCGTGCGGCGACCGAGGCATAGGGACGTGCCTTCGGTCGCTCTCGGTGCCGGGCGAAACGCGCAGGATCAGGGCGTCCGCCGGGTAGCCTTTGGGTACTTTCTTTTGGCCACGCAAAAGACAAATTTGTCCGGAACAAATTTGGACAGCCAACGGCTGGCCCGAAGGGCGAACTCCAGGGACGGAGTTCGCAGCGTACCCCGCGTGCGGGGCGGTTCCCCGCTCCAAAACAATCGCCGCGATTAGCGGCACCTTGCTACCGCCACACAATAGCGAAAAATGTTCTAACTGACCTCGTCAATCCACGCCATCTGAACCGCTTCGAGGACCTTCTCATTGCATTTGTCGGCGCTGTCGTCAAAGCCGTCAAGGCTCATCACCCAATTCAGAAGATCGGTAAAGCGTACGTATTTGGGATCGACATCGGGATGCTGCTCGGTGAGTGCGATGGCGATGTCGAAGGTATCGCTCCATTTCATTTGGCTATTCCTCGCATGAAAGTTGATGAAGGACGGTATCCGCATAGAGAGGCGCGGGGCCGGGAAGGGCATCCACGCGGCACTACCCGATGGTAATGATCAAAGGCTCCAGCCCCGCGACGGTCGCTTCGAGGACATCGCCTTTGACTACCGGCCCAGTCCCGGCTGGAGTACCGGTAAAGATCAGATCTCCCGGACAAATCTCCACCAGCGTGGACAAATAGCTGATGGTCTCTGGCATTTTCCAGATCATGTGGGAGACATCGGCGCTTTGACGAACTTCCCCGTTTACCTTGAGTTCGATCTTGCCCTGGGCGATCACGCCCGCGTAAAACTCCGGGGTTATCGCCGAACAAGGCGCCGAATGATCGAATCCCTTGGCCATGTCCCAGGGCAGTCCCTTTTCGCGTGCGGCCAGCTGCACATCGCGCAGGGTCATGTCCAAGCCTACGGCATAGCCGAAGATGTAATCGTTGGCCTTGTCGATGGGGATTTGCGTCCCTCCGAGCTGCATGGCGACTACCAACTCCACCTCCGGCTGTAGATTTGCGGTTCCCGGAGGGTAGGGCAGGACCGAGTTGTTGGGCAGGATGGCATCGGCCGGTTTCATGAAGAAGAACGGCGGTTCGCGGGTCGGATCGACGCCCATTTCCCGCGCATGGTCCGGATAATTGCGACCGACGCAGAAGATACGCCGTACCGGAAAGGGGTTGCACGACATGGCCGGAAGGGTAACGATCGGCGCCGGAGCAAAAGCGTATTTCATGGCCTAGGAACCTCTTTAGCTAGCTAATAAGCGGGCCGCACCTTTAGGGCAGCCAGCCGGGTGAAAGCGAATGCTTGCAGTACAGCGGGTGTGCTTTATTGCGTTGCAAAATAACCATACTATTTGTGGTAGATGTATGCCCCGAAGTGCTTGGTGTGCACTTAGGTAAGTCCTTATTTTTTCAATCAAAAAGAATCCAAGATCAGGAGGCAACATGGTGCGTGAATTCTCGTATCGCGGAGAAACCTTCAGGGCCACGGTACACGGCCGTCCCGGCATCGAAGAGCTTTTCCTTATCCATATGATCGACGATGAAGAAGGTCCGGAGATTTCTCTGGACCGGTTCGAAGACCCCAACAACGACCCTTCCCAGAGTCTGAACGACAAGCTGGCGGCCTTGGCGGATCAGCTCATGCAGGAACACGGTCTGGCTCCATTGGACCCGGATGCGGGTTTTGCTTGGGCGGAGCCCAAGGCAGGGATACGGGCTGCACAGCGGCGTTCAGCATCACTCTGCCGAAGTTTAGGCCGGCCGGCGGAGCGACGCGCGTGCTTGGATGCATCGAAAGCTCAGCGCGTCGCCGCACGCAGCAGGTTCAAGCAATCCAGATTGGCGGCCATATCCTGGGCGGTGAAATCGTCCAGGGTTTTGATGCCGGTATCGGCACCGGCCGCCAATAACCGCGCGACCACAGCCGCCTTGCCGGTGGATGCGGCGTACATCAGGCAGGTGGCACCGTTGTCGTTCCGGTGGTCGACGGCGATTCTCCGCTCGATCAAGCGATCGATGACGCCCAAATTTTCACCGTAGCAGGCCAGCCAGAGGGCATTGTTGCCGTCGCTGTTGAGAGGCTCCAGGGATGCGCCGGCTTCGAGCAGTGCCTCCACGATGGCATCGTCGCCCAGCCGGCAAGCCTGCATGAGGGGCGTCATCCGGTTATCGCGGGTAGCCTCGATGTTGTCGGCCGGAAAGCCCTGATCGCTCAGCCAGCTGCGAAGGGCCGGGCTCAAGTCCCTGGAACCCGGCGCGGGGGCGGCGGCGCGCCAAGCCTCGTAGCCGTCGATGAGGTCGTAAACAAGCTTGAAGCCGAAATCCGCGAACATTTGGGCATAAGTCTGACTGGCGTTGCCGTGATAGCAATAGACCAGCACCGGCTGCGACTTCGGGGTTCTCAGGAGCACCCGCTCCAGGTTGGCGTCCGACAGATGCTGCGCGGCACCGATACGTCCCGCAGCGAACGAGGCCGGGTCGCGTACATCGAAAATCAAAAGGTTCGGCTGTTGCAGCAAAGCTTGTGTTTCGGCGACGTTCACCCGTCGCCAAGCGGTTTCCGAGGTCATGATATCTCCTCAATATACAAAGTATTTCGCCGGCGGCCGGCCGTTCACTCCGCATCCGGAATCGCCATCCAGCTGTAGCCGCCTTGATCCCATAGCTGGGCCAGCATTTGATCGGTGTTGTAGCTTGGGTATTGCGCTTTGACCGCGTCGTATTCCGTGAGAAACGCCGCGACATCGTCCCCCTCGAAATAAGCCGATGCCTGGTCCTCTTTGGAGCGAAGCACGTAAGCGGCGCCGTTTCCACAGGACAAAAGCGCGAATTGCGCGCCTTCCGCCACGACTATGACCGGTTCTTGCAATTCAGGCATCGTTTGAACCTCTAATGTTGTTGCTGCCATGGATGGATTAGTCCGAGTTACGTCCGCCGTAGGGCGGTAAGGTGAGTATCCGCGAGTCAGTGAGAGGAAAACCCACGGTGAAGTGATACAAGGATTGGAAGGGTCGATTCGGCGCTCCCGAAGCGACCGTTTGCGATTGGAAGGCCCGCCCGGAAAGCCCGAGCAGTTCGTGGAAGACATCGTCGAAATAGCAGCCGATGCCGGTTCCCCGGATGCCGATAGCCTCCGCCTCCAGATAGAGTACTTGCCCCAAGAGGCCCGCTTCCCAATACAACTGCCGGTAGCGCCACGGGGCGGCGGTGAGGGTCGCCTCGAACTCCGCCAGCATTCCTAAGGCGAAGGCGCCGTCCGCCCCGATCGCCTGATGGCAATTGACGGTTCTGGACAGTTTGCCGCAATCGGCCTCCGAGAGCCGGAAAAAGGGCAGATGTTCGGGGCAACCCGCGGGCTTGATCCAGTTGAACTCGCCGTGCAAGGCGGCTTTCAGACTGGGCTCGATAGCCGCGCGCCTCGGCAGGATATAGAGTCCCGGTGGGAGCCCTTCCACGCGATGCACGAAGAACACGGGGTGCAGACGCGGGGTAAAACTCCACGCGTCCCAGGGTGGCACGGGACGGGGCAGCAGGGCGTCCAGCAGCCCGTAAAAATCGGCGGCGCTCAAGACCTGGCGGCGGTCGAAATGTTGCGCGCTGCGCCTTTGCCGGATGAGGGCGGCGGCCGGTTCGGCGGAAAGACCCGGCCGCGGCGGATAGACCGCGGTTGCACCGGGCTCCGGGTCCATTCCGGGCGCTCGGGTCGCCTCCGCGACCTCGTCGATTACCGGCCAACGGTACATGGGATGAGGATCGAGCACGTTGGCCCGCCCGCTCCAGGCATTTCCCGCCGAAACAAGGTCCGTCGGATCGGATTCCGAAGCCAGGGGGTCGGTGATCAGTTCCAGCAGGAGCTCCGGTTCCTCCCGCTCGGCCCCGGAAAAATCCTCGTGCCGGTCGAGTCCGAGACCCGCGGAGAGTTCCGAAAAGCCGGCTTGGCTCACCCATCGCAGGCTCCAGCCGAGCGCGGCGGCGGCATAGCGCAACGCGCCCAGCGCGTGTCCGGTATCCAGTTGGCAATAGCGGAAGGCCCGCTCGCCGTATTTCCAGGCCTCCCGCCAATGGATCGAAGTCAAAGCCAGGAGCAGGCGTGGGGCCGTGGCCGGAAGCTGTTCCGCGGCGCTCCGGCAGCGCCGTTCCAGAACATGGTCCCGGCTGACATAGTGGTACACCCCGTCCGGAAGTTCCGGAACCGCCCGGCAGATGATGTAGCCTTCGGTCGGATGCAAATTGCCGCTCGACGGGTTGCAGCGCAAGGCCCATCGATCCGGCCCGTATTCCTTCCACGCCGAGAGCCCCAGGGACAGTTCGAGCAAGATCCCGATGGTTTCGAGCGACAAAGGCTGAGGCGCCACCACTCCCGGCTCGAACAGCGCGCCAAAGGACGTCGTCAGCCGGTCCGCGGCCAAGGGCAGTCGGACCTTGGGTGCGCCTTCGAAACAGCGGAACGGGTCGGGCTGGCTGTCCCAATCGAGGGTTTCCGGTCCCGCCGCATAGCGCTCCAGACGATGCTTGGTCCGCTCGTGATAGGCCAGCACCCGCGCCAAGCGGTCCGCTGCTGCGTTCACGGTTGCGCCGCCATCGGGCCCGGAGTATCCGCCGGTTTCGATCCGCGCGTCCATCAGGCGGTATCCTCCCGAGCCGGTGTCGGACAGTGTTCGGTGCGCCGGCACTGTTCCAGATTCGAGACTTCCGCTGCAGCCGGGGCCAGGCCGATCCAGCCATGGATGCGCTCGGCGTCGAAACCCGCTTCCCGACGATCGCCCACTTGCAGCAAGGGCCGCCGGATCAGCAACGGATCTTCGAGCATGAGCACCAGCGCTGTTCGTTCGTCGAGCGCTTCCGGCACGATCTCGCCCGATTTGACCCAGGGCGCCGCCCGGTTGAACCATTCGGATACCGGCCGCTCACCGAAGAATGCGCGCAGCTCGTCGGCCGTCCACCGGGTCTCCAGAAGATTGCGGACAATCAGCTCATGCCCGGCTTCCAAGAGCAGGCTTTTCTGCCGGGCGTTGTTGGCGCAGCCGGGCTTTTCGTAAAAGACGATGGTCGCCATGGATTCGCTCCGTTGTGTGGGAGAAATCGTAGGATGCGCTGAACGAAGAGAAGTGCATCGTTCGCGATTGATGCGCTTCTACTCCGGTTATCCGACGAAAATGGGCGTGACGCCGTCGGTATCGATCAGCACTTCGTCGCCCTCGATCTTCAAGGGATATTCGGCGAGCGTGCAGGGCTTGCCTTTGATGCACGTACCGGAGGCGCCTTCGAAAGCCCAATCGTGGTGCGCGCAGGTCAGGGTTTTGCCGTCGAAACGGGCATCGGCCAAGGGTTCCTTGAAGTGGGGGCACAGCCCTTGAAACGCCCGGGGTTGCACGCCTTGCGGCCACACCACCAGCATCAGGGTGCGGTTGACCGCCACCACTTCGTATTTGCCTTCCCGAAGTTCGTTCAAGTCGCAGGCTTTGGTAAACATGATGAAAATCCTCACACGGTAAATGATTTCGACAGAAAGCCGGCTTTGCCGGACAAGGTGAAACTGGTCCGATCGAACGGGAAGATCTGGACGTATTCGGTGTTTTCCGGCGGTTTGTGCTTGAAGATCAGCGCTGCGGCGCATCGTTCTAGTGTCTCCGCATCCATCGGGACGAAGCTGAAGCAGAGTTCTTCTCCGGTGTCGATATGGGATTCCCAATCAGCCTGCTTCACGTGATCCGCAAGGCTGTCCCGAACGTTTTCCGAGGCGCCGATATAGACGAGCTTCTGCGGCGAGCAGGTTTGCTTCTTGCCGCTGTAGATGCAGGTATAAACGCAATAGACGCCGGACCCCGCGGGTATGCCGCCTTTTTTCTTCTCTCTCCAATAGCCCTCGAACTCGATCGAAAAACTCAGGGTGCCCATGATTCCGTACTCTCGACATTAAGTGCTTTGTGAGGACAACCGGGCCCGGAATTCCGGCTGGCCGGCGATTCCGAGCAAGGCGTCGGTCTGCCGTTCGATGTGCCGCCTGATCTCGGCGTCGAGACTTTTCAGCCAGCGCTCGGGGATGCCGGAAACGCCGTAAGCTGCGCCCGCCAGCATGCCCGCAAGCGCCCCGGTGGTGTCGGCGTCGTCTCCGCGGTTTACGACCCCCGTGACACAGGCGGCAAAGGAATCGGTACCGAGGAAAAAATGCAGTACGGTTTGGACGGTATCGACGATGTAGCCGCTGGCCCGGCCGGGATAAGGTTCGAAGCCGAACACCGGATGGGCGTCGACCAGAGCCGCGGCTAACGGCCGGCAGTCTTCCGGCGAGCCGCCGCAAACCAGGCGTTGCACCATGTGACCCAGGGCCAGCGTGGCCGCGTCCGAAAGCGGATGATGGTGGGTGATGTGGCACTGCTCAAGCGTCCGCTGTGTGAAGGCTTCCGCATCTCCCAAGGTGGCCAGGGCCACCGGCAGGTTGCGCATGCAGGCGCCGTTGCCGGCATCCCCCGGATTCGGCGGCCCCGAGAGGCTCCCGTCCAGCATGTAGCGGCGGATGCCGCGCCGGCAGGTATTGCCCACATCCGGAGGTTTCCGCCGTAGCCACGCGGCGAAGGCTTCCGCCACCCCTCTGAGGTCCCAACCGCCGCTCTCGACGATGGCCCGGCCCAGGGCCAGGGACATTTCGGTGTCGTCGGTCACTTGTCCGGCCTTGAGTTTGAGCCAGCCGCCGCCAACGATTTTGTCGTGAACGCCATACCGATGCACGATTTCCCGGGGTGTCATGAACTCCACCGTGGCGCCCAGGGCATCGCCGATGGCGAGCCCGAGATATGCGCCCAAGGCGCGGTCATGGCGTGGTTCCGCGTTGTTCATCAGTAGTAGGAGGCGTTGACCCGATACTCGCCGCCGATCACGAGGTACTCCCACTCGCCCTTGAGCGGATGGCGGGGCAGGAGGTCATTGAAAAAGAATATTTTTGCCACGGGCACTTGCACCTCCAGGATAAAGTCGCCGAACTCGCAGGCCGTGTCCCGGTTGGCGCTGAACGACACCAGATTGTTGAGCCGGACCGTGAGCCAGCGGCCCTCGCGTGGGCCGATCAGTCGCTGCTCCTCGAAGCGATTCTCGCCGCGATACAGGGTCACGTGGCGCCGGGCCGGCACGCCGAAGCGGGCGATTGCCCATTGGCAGAATTCGTACAGCAGGTCGAGCTGGAGATTGATGCTGTTGTTGTGGAAGCGGCTCGACATCTTCTCTTCGATGTAGGCCATCCAGGCGGGCGAGGTGAATCGCGTCAAGGATTCCTTGTGGAAGGTCGGAAACAGCCCGAAACGGCTTTCCACCCAGCCCTTGAGCACCGCGCCCTGGGGATTGTTGGAATCGAAACCCCAGCCGCTCAAGAGCTTCAGATAGCTCGAGCGGAAACGGCGCGGTCCGGTGCCGTCCTGAACCGCGCGCGGCTCGCCGTTGAGGCCGAATAGCAGGTACATGTAATCTTGAAAAACCTCCGCCGCCGCTCGAGGATCCCCGGTTTCCTTCAGGCGATCGAACAAGCCGTAGTTCGCCTCCCGCACGCCGCTGATGTGCAGCGGCAGCGGGTGCTCGTTGAACGCGGTGCTGGCCAAGAGTCCCGTCGGGATACCCACGAGGTTGGTACTGTGGCCGATGCGGGCGATGTCTTGCGCCATGCAATGGCGGACTCCTGTTCCGTTTAAACAGGCCGATTCTCGGGGATCTTGATCGGTCCCATGATCTTCAAGCCTTCCTCGAAGCTGATCTCCGGAAATTTTTCGGTGAAATGGGCGGCGGCGTCGGCGACGACCTGCAGCTTGCCGGCGGTGTCGAGTTTTTTCAGATCGCCGCGATCGATGTTGAACAAATCCCGGAGTTCGTTGTACACCGTCGCCTCCTCCAGAGGCAGAACCCAGAAGGTGGTGCCGCCGTAGGCGATCTGATAACGCTCGGAAATATCCAGGTTGCCGGCGAAGAAGAAATACTTGCCTGTGGGCGACAGCTTGTCCCCCAGCACTTCGCACAAGAGCTTCAGATGCTCCAGGGACAGCGCCACGCCGGCCAGAAACGGAATCGTCGGTTCCCCGGCCTTGGCGACGATCATCACCTGATCGAAACGGATTTCGGGGGGGCGGGCCTCATCGCCGACTTGTTGCGCGAACTTCAGGGCGATTTCGCCCCGGAAGCCGAAATAACCCGGTTTGGTTTGGCCCTTGAAAACCGGGGACAGAAGGCGCTTTTCGGCGTCCAAACTGGCGAGCGGCGTTTCGGTGATAGTGGTCATAGCACTCCTTCAAGGTTGGTTGCGAAGAAAATCAGCGGTTTTGAAAAAGGAAGCGGCGAGCTGCGCCCGCACAGCGGTATCGGCCACCTGTTCTTCCAGAGCGCGGTTCATGCAAGCCATCCAGGCATCCCGCACGGCGGCGTCGATAGGGAAGGGCAGATGCTTCTGCCGGAGCCGCGGAGGACCATGGCGCTCGGCATACAGCGGCGGACCGCCGAGCCAGCCGGACAAAAACTGGAAAAGCTTCTCCTTTGCCGGGGCGAGATCCTCGGGATGCAGCGCCCGGATGGCACGCGCTTCGGGCAGCTCGTCCATCAACTGATAAAAACGCTCGACGAGCCGGCGCACGGCATCCTCCCCACCGATTTGCCGGTAATGGGGGTTGTCGAGCGCCGCGGGGAGCGTGACCGCCGTAGCCGGCGGAAGCGTGGGCGACTGCGTCACACCACTTGGACCGGAATGCTCAGTTTGACCCTGCGCCCGAGCTGCGCATCGACCTTCTGGCGCGTCTTCTCGATGGTCAAGGGTTTCGGCAGGATGGAATTCACGCCGTTCTTGAGACAATCCTTGGCCAGGGGATCGGTTGCGGAGTCCGCCACCAGGATGATCTTGAGGTCGGTAAGCTTAGAGCGGATCTCCGCTAGCACCTCGATACCCTTCTCCTGCACGATGCCTATCCCCAAGAGCAGCACGTCCGGTTTCCAGTCCCGCGCTTTGGCATAAGCCGCATCCAGACTGGATAACTCGTGGGTTTCGATTTCGTCGTGGAGCATGAACTGCAGGGCTGCGCTGGTAATTTCATCGCTGTCCACGACAAACACGCGCCTGTTGTCCACAGCCCTTTCACTGTCTACACCGATCTGCATGGGCTACTCCCAAAAAGTATTTTCTGATTTGGTGTAGCGCCCGCGATAGCGGGCGCTACCCGTCTTAGCCCCGTTAGGGCGCCTCCGAGCATCGCCGTCGTGGACCGGAACCGCCCATCGGGGCGCGCGAAGGATCGCGCGCGGCGACCGAGGCACATGGACGTGCCTTCGGTCGGCCCCGGTCCACGAGGGTGACGCGCAGGATGAGGGCGCCATTCGGGTGGCCTTTGGTTCCTTTCTTTTGGCCAAGCAAAAGAAAGGAACCCGCGTGCGGGGCGGCTCCCCGCTCTCAAAAAGAGTGGCCGCTCTTAGCGGCGCCTTTTGGATTAAAGCAATATCCATTCCATTGCCATCGCCCGCGCGCGAGGCGGCCGAAGTCGCTGATTTTCGGCCTATTAGACGGTTTGTCTCCGATCCGAACTGCTCCGGATCGTTTGTATCGTTCCTTACAAACCATATGGTTTTGTCCGGTTGGTAACATCTCGAATAACGCCATCGGCAGCACTGGCGATAGAGGATTGTCCTTAGTAAACAAACATATATCTCTCTCTTGATGTGTGTGGCACAGCCGTTGCTTAAATGTCCTCGGGCAGTATTCGACCATTCGCCGAAAGGAACGGCGATAAGCAAAAGAAAAAAAAGAAAAGCTCGCCGGTTTTGAGCCAAAAATTTTTTCTTTCGGCGGAATGCTACTGACCACGGACGTTTCATTGATCAACGTGTTTTTTCGACTGGAGATCCACCATGTCAAAACTGAGACAAATTGCTTTTTACGGGAAGGGCGGTATCGGCAAGTCCACCACCTCCCAGAACACCCTGGCGGCCTTGGCCGATCTGGGTCAGCGCATCCTGATCGTCGGCTGCGATCCGAAAGCCGACTCCACCCGTCTGATCCTTCACGCCAAGGCCCAGGACACCATCCTGAGCCTCGCCGCCGCCGCCGGCAGCGTCGAGGACCTGGAGCTCGAAGACGTGATGAAGGTGGGTTACAAAGACATCAGATGCGTGGAATCCGGCGGCCCGGAGCCGGGCGTCGGCTGCGCCGGCCGCGGGGTCATCACCTCCATCAACTTCCTTGAGGAAGAAGGCGCTTACGAGGACATCGACTACGTCTCCTACGACGTGCTCGGCGACGTGGTATGCGGCGGTTTCGCCATGCCGATCCGTGAGAACAAGGCGCAGGAAATCTACATCGTCATGTCCGGCGAAATGATGGCCATGTACGCCGCCAACAACATTTCCAAGGGCATTCTGAAGTATGCCAACTCCGGCGGCGTGCGCCTGGGCGGCTTGGTCTGCAACGAGCGCCAGACCGACAAGGAGCTGGAACTGGCGGAAGCCCTGGCCGGCAAGCTGGGCACCAAGCTGATCCATTTCGTGCCGCGCGACAACATCGTGCAGCACGCCGAACTCCGCCGCATGACCGTCATGGAATACGCGCCGGACTCCAAGCAGGCCGACGAGTACCGTCAGTTGGCCAACAAGATTCATAACAACTCCGGCAACGGCATCATCCCGACCCCGATCACCATGGACGAGCTGGAAGACATGCTGATGGAGCACGGCATCATGAAGCAGATCGACGAAAGCCAGGTCGGCAAGACCGCGGCTGAAATCGCGGCCTAAACGGGACGGGGTGCGGGAAGGCGCAGCCGGAGTCAGTTCCCTCGGCGTTCGCCCGCCCCCAACCTTTAACGTCATTCATCAACCGACTGAATCAGGAGGGCCAAATGAGCCTCACAGTTGAACAAACCAAAGAAAGAAACCAGGCGCTCATCAAGGAGGTCCTGGAGGTCTATCCGGAGAAGACCGCGAAAAGACGTGCCAAGCACCTCGGCACCTTTGAAGAAGGCAAGTCCGACTGCGGGGTAAAATCCAACGTCAAATCCGTGCCGGGCGTCATGACCATCCGCGGCTGCGCCTACGCCGGTTCCAAAGGCGTGGTGTGGGGCCCCATCAAGGACATGATCCACATCAGCCACGGCCCCGTCGGCTGCGGCCAGTACTCCTGGGCTTCGCGCCGCAACTACTACATCGGCACCACCGGCATCGATACCTTCGTCACGATGCAGTTCACCTCCGACTTCCAGGAGAAGGACATCGTCTTCGGCGGCGACAAGAAGCTGGAAAAGATCATCGACGAGATCCAGGAACTGTTCCCGCTGAACCATGGCATCACCGTGCAGTCCGAGTGCCCCATCGGTCTCATCGGCGACGACATCGAAGCGGTCTCCAAGAAGAAAAACAAGGAATACAACGGACACACCATCGTGCCCGTGCGTTGCGAAGGTTTCCGGGGCGTGTCCCAGTCCCTGGGGCATCACATTGCCAACGACTCGATCCGCGACTGGATCTTCGACAAGACGGGCGACAAGCATCCGGAATTCAAGACCACGCCCTACGACGTAGCCATCATCGGCGACTACAACATCGGCGGCGACGCCTGGTCTTCCCGCATCCTGCTGGAAGAAATGGGCCTCCGCGTGATCGCCCAGTGGTCCGGCGACGGCTCCCTGGCCGAATTGGAGAACACCCCCAAGGCCAAGCTGAACGTCCTGCACTGCTACCGCTCCATGAACTACATCTCGCGCCACCTTGAAGAGAAGTACGGGGTGCCGTGGGTGGAATACAACTTCTTCGGTCCCACCAAGATCGCCGAGTCGCTGCGCACGATCGCCAGCCATTTCGACGACAAGATCAAGGAAGGCGCCGAGCGCGTGATCGCCAAATACCAGGCGCTCAACGACGCGGTGATCGCGAAGTACCGTCCGCGCCTGGAAGGCAAGAAGGTCATGCTGTTCGTCGGGGGGCTGCGTCCCCGCCACGTGATCGGCGCTTACGAGGATCTCGGCATGGAGATCGTCGGCACCGGCTACGAATTCGGCCATAACGACGACTATCAGCGCACCACGCACTACGTCAAGGACGGCACGCTGATCTACGACGACGTGACGGGCTTTGAATTCGAGAAGTTCGTCGAAGCCATTCAGCCGGACCTGGTCGGCTCGGGCATCAAGGAAAAGTACGTTTTCCAGAAGATGGGCGTACCGTTCCGCCAGATGCACTCCTGGGATTATTCGGGCCCCTACCACGGCTATGACGGTTTTGCCATCTTCGCCCGGGACATGGACATGGCCATCAACAATCCTGTTTGGAGTTTGACCAAGACTCCCTGGAAGAAGGCGGCCTGAGCAAAAATTTAAACGTAGGGTGGGTTAGCGAAGCGTAACCCGCCAAACACACGATGGGTTAAGGCATCCCCGCCTAACCCACCCTACCTAGGAGCTAAATCATGACTCAGAATGCTGAAAAGGTGCTCGATCACTTCAACCTGTTCCGCGAGCCGGAATACGTGGAGCTGTTCGAGAACAAAAAGAAGGAATTCGAATTCGCGGAGCCTCAGGACAAACTGGAGGAAATCCGCGAGTGGACCAAGACCCCGGAGTACCGGGAGAAGAACTTCGCCCGCGAGGCGCTCACCGTCAACCCGGCCAAGGCTTGTCAGCCCCTGGGCGCGGTGTTCGCCGCCGTGGGTTTCGAAGGAACCATTCCCTTCGTGCACGGCTCCCAAGGCTGCGTCGCCTATTACCGCAGCCACTTCAGCCGCCACTTCAAGGAACCGTCCTCCTGCGTGTCCTCGTCCATGACCGAAGACGCGGCGGTATTCGGCGGGCTCAACAACATGATCGACGGGCTGGCCAATACGTACAACATGTACAAGCCCAAGATGATCTCGGTGTCCACCACCTGCATGGCGGAAGTGATCGGCGACGATCTTAACGCGTTCATCAAGACATCCAAGGAGAAGGGCAGCGTTCCGCAGGAATTCAACGTTCCGTTCGCCCACACCCCGGCCTTCGTCGGCAGCCACATCACCGGCTACGACAACGTGCTCAAGGGCATCCTCTGGCATTTCTGGGACGGCAAGGCCGGCACCGAGCCACCGATGGTCCGGGTCCCCAACGAGAAGATCAACTTCATCGGCGGCTTCGACGGCTACACCGTCGGCAACCTACGTGAAGTCAAGCGCATTTTCGAGACCTTTGGGGTTGAGTACACCATCCTTGCCGACAACAGCGACGTTTGGGATACCCCCTGCGACGGCGAATTCCGCATGTACGACGGCGGCACCACCCTGGAGGAGACCGCCAACGCTTTGCACGCCAAGGCGACCATTTCCATGCAGGAATATTGCACGGAAAAAACCCTGCCCTTGATCGCGGAGCATGGCCAGGAAACCGTCGCTTTCAATCATCCCGTCGGCGTGAAGGCGACCGACGCATTCCTGATGGAAATTTCCCGCATCACCGGCAAGCCGATCCCGGAAGCCCTGGAAAAGGAGCGCGGCCGTCTGGTGGACGCCATCGCCGACTCCACCGCCCATATCCATGGCCAGAAGTTCGCCATCTACGGCGATCCGGACCTGTGCCTCGGTTTGGCCGGATTCCTCCTGGAACTGGGCGCCGAACCGACCCACGTGCTGGCCACCAACGGCAACAAGGCGTGGGAAAAGAAGGTGCAGGAACTGTTCGATTCCTCGCCGTTCGGCAAGAACTGCCACGTGTACGCCGGCAAGGACCTGTGGCACATGCGTTCGCTCTTGTTCACCGATCCGGTCGACTTCCTGATCGGCAACACCTACGGCAAGTACCTGGAGCGCGATACCGGAACGCCTCTGATCCGCATCGGCTTCCCGGTATTCGACCGGCATCACCACCACCGTTATCCGGTGTGGGGTTACCAGGGTGCGATGAACGTTCTCGTATGGATCTTGGACAAGATCTTCGACGAGATCGACAAGAACACCATCGTGCCGGCCAAAACCGACTACAGCTTCGACATCATCCGCTAAGGCGGCGGGCGGTTGGCTTGAATCGGGTCAACCGCCGTGTCTATCGTTAACTAACTGGTGGATAGGAGGACGCCATGTGCTCGATCACGTTTCTCGGGCAGCGCCAAAACGGCGGCACGCTGGAACGCACTCAGGTGCGCTTCCGCGGCGGCCGGCGCTGCACCCTTCTGGAACTGATCGAGCAGCACGGCCTGCACCACCGTTGCGCGTGTCGCAACGGAACCTGCGGCAGTTGCGCCGTCAAGGTGGCGGTACTTCGCCACAAAGGGCAGCACCCGGGAGTATATCTGGGTAACCCCGAACGGGAGACCCTGTTCGCCGCCGGCAGACTGACCCGGCAACAGTATGCCTCTCCCGTGTTGGCTTGCAGCAGTCCGATATGGCGTTTGGCCTGCCAGTACCTAGTCGGTGAAGAAGACATAGTCGTAGCGCTTTGAAAGCGGAGGTTTAGCGTGAGCAGCTTATCCAGCAAGATTCAAGACGTTTTCAACGAGCCCGGTTGCGGGAAAAACCAGGGCAAGTCGGAAAAGGAGCGCAAGAAAGGCTGCACCAAACAACTGCAGCCGGGCGGAGCGGCCGGCGGCTGCGCTTTCGACGGTGCCAAGATCGCGCTGCAGCCTATCACCGACGTGGCCCATCTGGTACACGGCCCGATCGCCTGCGAGGGTAATTCCTGGGACAATCGCGGTTCCAGATCATCCGGCTCGAATCTCTGGCGCACCGGCTTTACCACCGACATCAATGAAACCGACGTGGTGTTCGGCGGTGAAAAGCGGCTGTTCAAGTCGATCAAGGAAATCATCGAGAAATACGATCCCCCGGCGGTCTTCGTCTACCAGACCTGCGTGCCCGCCATGATCGGCGACGACATCGAAGCCGTGTGCAAAGCGGCCTCGAAAAAATTCGGGAAACCAGTCGTACCGGTCAATTCGCCGGGTTTCGTCGGGCCGAAAAACCTCGGCAACAAGCTGGCGGGCGAGGCGATACTCGATTACGTCATCGGCACCGAGGAGCCGGAATACACCACTCCCTACGACATCAACATCATCGGCGAATACAACCTGTCCGGCGAGTTGTGGCAGGTCAAGCCCCTGCTCGATGAACTGGGCATCCGCATTCTGGCATGCATCTCCGGCGACGCGAAATACCGCGACATCGCCTCGTCCCACCGCGCCAGGGCGGCGATGATGGTATGTTCGAAATCCATGATCAATATCGCCCGCAAGATGGAGGAGCGCTACGAAATCCCCTTCTTCGAGGGCTCCTTCTACGGCATCGAGGACACCAGCGAGGCGTTGCGCGAGATTTCGCGCCTGCTGATCGAGCGCGGCGCTCCGGCGGAGCTCATGGAGCGCACCGAAGCCCTGATCGCCCGGGAAGAGGCGCGGGCCTGGTCCGGCATCGAGTCCTACAAGAAGCGCCTGACCGGCAAGAAGGTGCTGCTCATCACGGGCGGCGTGAAATCCTGGTCGGTGGTGGCCGCGCTCCAGGAAGCCGGCATGGAGCTGGTCGGGACCAGCGTGAAGAAATCGACCAAGGAAGACAAGGAGCGCATCAAGGAGATCATGGGCGAGGATGCCCACATGATCGACGACATGAGCCCGCGAGAAATGTACAAGATGCTGAAGGACGCCAAGGCCGACATCATGCTGTCAGGCGGTCGTTCCCAATTCGTGGCCCTGAAGGCCAAGATGCCGTGGCTCGACATCAACCAGGAACGTCACCATGCCTACATGGGTTACGTCGGCATGGTCGAACTGGTCAAGGAAATCGACAAGGCGCTGTACAACCCGGTATGGGAGCAGGTGCGCAAGCGCGCTCCCTGGGAAGAGAGCACTTGGGAAGATGTGGCGGATGCGGCAATCGCGGCCGAAGCGGCAGCGATTGCGGCCGATCCCGAGCTCGCCAAACAGAAGCGCCGGGCCACTGCCGTCTGCAATTGCAAAAGCGTCGACCGGGGCGCCATCGAGGACACCATCCTCGAGTACGGACTGACGACGGTGGAGGCGGTGTCGGAAAAAACCCAGGCGGGAACCGGTTGCGGCAGTTGCAGCGGCAAGCTCGGCAAGATCCTCGAAACCATGGACCACTGGCATCCCCCCATTACCGAAGCGGGCGGGGCGATTCCACGGTCTCAGCAAGCGGCCTGAGGCAACGCCATGGCCATCGTGATAACGCCCAAAAAAGCCTGTTCGGTCAATCCCCTGAAGATGAGCCAGCCGATCGGCAGCGCGCTGGCCTTCATGGGCATCAAGAACTGCATGCCCTTGTTCCACGGCTCCCAAGGCTGCACCTCTTTCGGCCTGGTCCTGTTCGTGCGGCATTTCAAGGAAGCGATTCCCTTGCAGACGACCGCCATGAGCGAAGTGGCGACGGTGCTCGGGGGACTCGAAAACGTGGAGCAGGCGGTCATCACCATCGCGAATCGGCAAAAGCCCTCGATCATCGGCATTTCGTCCACTGGGGTAACCGAAACCAAGGGCGACGATGTAGACGCCTACATCAAGCTGATCCGGGACAAGCATCCGGAGCTCGACCACATCGCCCTGGTGTACGTGTCGACGCCCGATTTCAAGGATGCCTTTCAGGACGGCTGGGCCAAGACCGTGACCAAGCTGGTCGAGCAGTTGGTTCAAACGGTGCCGGCCGACGCGGAGCGCCTTGCCAATCGGGTGAACCTTCTGCCGGGCGCGCACCTCACCCCCGGTGACATCGACGAACTTCGCGAGGTGCTGGAAGCCTTCGGCCTTGAAGCTCTGGTTCTGCCTGATTTGTCGGGTTCACTGGACGGCCACATCCCCGACGATTTCACACCTACCACTCTCGGGGGGATTTCCCTTGAGGAAATCGCCGGGCTGGGGCTGTCCGCCCATACCATCGCGGTAGGCGAACAGATGCGGGACGCGGCGACGGCGCTGAAAACCCGCACCGGCGTTCCCTACACCCTGTTCGACCGGCTCACCGGGCTCGATGCGAACGATCAATTCATCACCTTGTGCGCACGGGTCAGCGGGCGGCCTGTACCCACCAAGATCCGGCGTCAGCGCGGTCAACTGGTCGATGCCATGCTCGACGGTCATTTTCATTTCGGCGGCAAGAAAGTCGCCATCGGCGCCGAGCCCGACCTCTTGTGGACCCTGAGCCAGTGGGCAACCGAACTCGGCGCGGAAATCGCCGCCGCCGTGACGACGACGGCCTCGCCGCTCCTGGAGCGGGTCGCGACCGACGAAGTCTTGATCGGCGATCTCGAAGACCTGGAGGCGCGCGCCGCCGGCTGCGATCTCCTGATGACCCATTCCCACGGGCGGCAGGCGGCGGAAAGGCTGAAAATTCCGTTCTACCGCATCGGCATCCCCATGTTCGATCGCCTTGGCGCCGCGCATCAGACCATCGTCGGCTATCGCGGAACGCGCAATCTCATTTTCGAGATTGCCAATATGTTTATCGCTAACGGCCATGAACCGAATCCGCAAACCTGGTCCCTGCCCGAGGAGGTTGTGGAAAAACCTACTGCGTGTCCCGATGGCGGCGTCGCGCGGTGCTCGGACAAATCCGCCGGGAGCGGATTTGGGCGCGAAGCGCCGCGAAGCGGTGAAACACAGGACGTGTTTCATCACTCCTCATGTACTCCCACGTACACTCCGGATCCTGCGTTGCAGCTCCCATCCCTGGAACCTGCCCCTGACGGGGCCTGCCTTCGGCAGTCCAAATCCGCTCCCGGCGGATTTGTCCGGGCTCCTTGCCCTCGGGGCGCTCGTGACGGTTTTTCCACAACCTCTGAGGAGAGCGGACATGTTGGCACGGCGGCGCTTGCGGCTCATTAAGCCGAAAGCTACATCAAACGAAACGTTTTATCGCGGAGGAAGCATGAAAGTCGCATTCTCTACCCAGGATCTGCAACGGGTTGACGCCCATTTCGGCTGGGCCAAAAACATCGCCATCTACGAATTGTCGGCGGAGGGCTACCGGTTTCTCGAAGCCGTGCAATTCGAGGGCGATCTGCAGGAAGACGGCAACGAGGACAAGCTGGCCCCGAAGCTCGAAGCCATCAAGGATTGCGCGATTCTGTACGTCGCCGCCATCGGCGGTTCCGGCGCGGCGCGGGTGGTGGCTCAGGGCATACATCCCATGAAGGTTCCTCAGCCGGAGCCCATCACGGAACTCCTGGAGAAATTGCAGGAAGTCCTGAAAGGCAATCCGCCGCCCTGGCTCCGCAAGGTGCTGGCGAAGGAGGGTAAAGGCCAGGACCGTGAGTTCGATTTTGAAGAAGAAGAGGTGGAACATGGCTGAAGCATTGGCAGTAAAAACCGAAGGCACCGCATCCCCCATGGAATCGGTGTTCGTCAAGGAGCTGGTCAAACAATGGCGTGCGCAGGACTCCTACGGCACCTGGGACGGCAAGAGTGACGAGGCGCTGCTCGAGCCGTATGTCCTCGACAAAGAGAAGCGCCGGGAGATTCCCATTGTCGGCGATCCGGACCCCGAGACTCTGTGGCGCCTGGAATTGTTCTACAACGCCGTCGGTCTCTCCATCGAGCGGGCCAGCGGGGTCATGGTCACGCCCATGATGAAAATGTCCCACGAGGGCTTCGGCCGCATGGTCCTGATCGCCGGCCGGCTGATCGTGGTGAACAAGCAGTTGCGCGACGTCCATCGGTTCGGCTTTCCCAGCATGGAAAAGCTCGCCGAGGAGGGCGAAAAGCTGGTGGCCGCCGGGGTGGACATGATCAACCGCTACTCCGAAGTAGCGAAGTACGGCTGAGCGACGTAGGGTGGGTTAGCGTACTCGCGTAACCCACCTTATCGCGGTATCCGGTGGGTTATGGCGGAAGGGTCGCGACTAAAGCGACCGTTTGCGATTGGAGTACCACCTAAACCCACCCTACACGGCAAACCAACGAGGCAGCGATGGCAGACATAGAAGACACGAAAGCGAAGTTTAAAAAACTGAACGCCCAAGCGACCGCACTGAAAATGGATCTCCACGACTTGGCCGAGGACCTGCCTACGGGCTGGGAACGCATCCGGGAAGTTGCGGAGAGAACCTATCAGGCCTATCGCGAATTGGACGAATTCCGCAAAGAGACCGCCGGTTCCGGCGGCTAGGAGCCCACGATGAGCGAATTTACGGTAACCCTGCCCGGGGGAAAGGTATGGACCCCCAAATTTGTCGAGGTCATCAATCAGGAAAAATGCATCGGCTGCGGACGCTGCTACAAGGTCTGCGGACGCGAGGTCCTGGAGATGGTCGGGATCAACGAGGATGGGGACGTGGTCAGGCTGAGCAGTCCCGATGAGGACGACGATGACGAATATGACAAGAAGGTCATGTCCATCGCCAACGTGGCCAACTGCGTAGGGTGCGAGGCTTGCGCCAAGATCTGCCCCAAGCAGTGCTATACCCACGAGGCGGTGGCAGCCTGATGCCGGCCCCCATGTGGCAGCCCATCCCGAACGTTCCGAGGCCGGCCGGCTCGGGCAGCCCCGATGCGGACCATTACGATCCGCTGATGGCCTACGCCCGGGAGCCGCAAGATCCTGTGACGCGTACCTTCGTTTCGGCAATCGAACTGGCGCGAAGCTCGTCCAGGCTTTCCGGCCGAACCGGATTCGGTCTGGATGCGGACGAGTTCGGCGCGCTGCTGAACCGTTACTTTCCCGGCGCCGAGGATGCGTATCTCACCCCAGCATTCAGAGCGGCCCTGGCCGCTGGTGCGACCCGCCGCGTCGAAACCGATGAGTTCGAAGATCTCGTGGCGCTGCTGCTCGAGCACCGCGGTGACGACAGCCGGGAAAGCCGCTGGCTCGCGTATGCCATCGCCGCCTGCTGCATGGGCGACGACCATCTGTGGCAGGACATGGGTCTTGCCAACCGGCAGGTCCTGTCGGATCTTCTGGCGCGGCATTTCTCCGCGTTGTTCGCCCGGAACACCGGCGGCATGCGCTGGAAGAAGTTTTTCTACAAGCAGCTCTGCGAACGCGAAGGGGCCTTTGTTTGCCGCTCCCCCAGTTGCGCGGTCTGCGTCGAGTATGCCAATTGTTTCGGACCCGAGGAGGACGGCGCATGGCAATCGGTGAAGCGATAGGTTCGCACGGCCTCGAAAGAGCAGCTTCGCCGGCCGGGCATGCCGGCGGCGAAAGCCTGCCCGGCATGTGGCGGGCGGTCCTGGAACAAAGCGGCGGGCGGTTCGATGAGTCCGGGGTCATTGATTTCGGACAGGCGGAATCCGAGGGGCGGCAGGCGCTGAGCGCCGATATCATGGCCGATCTTTCCCATTACGGGCTGATCGAAGTCAGGGGCGACGACGCCCAGAAATTTCTGGCCAGTCTTTTCACCGGCGATGTACGCCTCGTGTCCTCGGAACGGAGCCAGTTCACCACCTGGTGCGATGCCAAGGGGCGGGCGCAGGCGACCTTTTGGCTGTTCTTGCGCGGAGGTGCCTATTATCTTCTCCTTCCGAGAGACATTGTGAAATCGGTGTTGGCGGGACTGAAGCAATACCTCCTCAGGGTCAAGGTGACCCTCACGGACGCGAGCGACAGCCTGCTGCGCTTAGGTCTATCCGGGCCGGGTGTGGAATCCAGGCTCACCGCTTTCTTCGGCGCACCGCCGCCCTTACAGACCGGGGAGACCCGGACCTTAGGCGATTGCACCCTCATGGCCATCACCGGGCAGCCCTATCCCCGCTGGCTGGCGGTCGGCAGCACCCCGGCGGTTACCAGCCTCTGGCAAAACCTCGTACCTGCGATTCCGCCGGTGGGCCGGAACGCCTGGTCCCTGCTGGATATCCTGGCTGGCATCCCGCTGCTGGTCTCCGAGACTGCCGGTGAATTCATACCCCAGATGCTGAACATCGAAGCCTTGGGCGGCTTATGTTTCACCAAAGGCTGTTATCCGGGGCAAGAGGTCATCGCCCGGCTGCATTACCGGGGTCAGGTCAAGCGCCGCCTGTATCTGGCCTACGTGGATAGCAAAGAGCTTCCCCCGTCCGGCACGAAGCTTCATGGCGATGGCGCTACGGAAAGCGTCGGCACAGTCGTGTCCGCCGCACGGCACCCGGATGGAAGGGTGGCTCTCCTCGGGGTGGTGAAGATCGAAGAAAAAGCTCAGGGCGAAGTCCGGTTAGTGGATTCGCAAGGACCGGGACTCCGGTTTTTGGAATAGCTTATTCGTGAGCCGTAGGGCGGGTTAGCGTATTCGCGTAACCCGCCATCTCGCGCATTCGGCGGGTTACGGTGGAAGGGGTGCGACTGAAGCAACCGTTTGCGATTGGAAGGGTCGTCCTGGCGCTCCCAGGACGACCGTTTGCGATTGGAAGGGTCGCGACTAAAGCGACCGTTTGCGATTGGAAGGTCCCGCGACTAAAGCGGGACGTTTGCGATTGGAGTACCGCCTAACCCGCCCTACGGGTTCTCACCGTTCATAGTAAGACAATCGATCAAATAACAAGGGGCAACGTTATGACAAGCAGTATTCGCGAACTCAAAGTCGACGTGAAAACCGTTTATCTTGGAGAGGAATCGCATCCCGGTGCGGAGCGCTACGTATTCGCTTACACCGTGACCATGGAAAACACCGGCACCATTCCGGCGAGGCTCCTGGGCCGGCGCTGGGTCATCACCGATGCCAATGGAAAAATGATCGAGGTAGTGGGCGAGGGCGTGGTCGGCGAACATCCCTATTTGCGCCCCGGGGAGGCGTTTCAATACACCAGCTCGGCGATGATCGAAACCCCTGTGGGCAGCATGCAGGGCAGCTACCAGTTGGTGGCCGACGACGGGGTGCCCTTCGAAGCGCCCATCGCCCCTTTCAGCCTCGCCATCCCGCGCACGCTTCATTGATCTGCACCCCATAAGAACACGAACGTGATACATCAGCCCGCCGAAATCCCCGCCCCTTCAGCCGCTGGCGGCTTGGTGCCCATCGTCATCGAGCAGTCCGCGCGGGGTGAACGAGCATTTGATATTTATTCGCGGCTGCTGAAAGAGCGGGTCGTCTTTCTGGTTGGCCAGGTCGAAGACCACATGGCGAACCTGGTGATCGCCCAGCTGCTGTTTCTGGAGTCCGAAAATCCCGATAAAGACATCCACCTTTACATCAATTCGCCGGGCGGCTTGGTCACGGCGGGTCTCGCCATTTACGACACCATGCAGTTCATCAAACCCGACGTCAGCACCTTGTGCGTCGGACAGGCGGCCAGCATGGGCGCCTTGCTGCTGGCGGGCGGCGCGGCCGGTAAGCGCTACTCGCTGCCCCACTCGCGGATCATGATTCATCAGCCCTTGGGTGGTTTCCGCGGACAGGCCAGCGACATCGATATCCATGCCAGAGAGATCCTGTCGATCCGTGATCGGCTGAACCAGATCCTGGCCAAGCATACCGGACAGCCCATCGAAAAAATTAGGACCGATACCGACCGCGACAATTTCATGGGCGGGGACGATGCCCGGCAATATGGCCTGGTCGATCAGGTGCTCAGCCAGCGGAATCCGTCTACCGACGAGCGCTAATGCGATAGGGTCGCCGTACCGAATAAACATCTAGCTAACGTAAGAGGTTAGAGCAATGAGCGACGAGAAAAACGGCAAGGAACGGAGCGGGAAGCTTCTCTATTGTTCATTCTGCGGGAAAACCCAGCATGAGGTCAGAAAACTTATTTCAGGACCGGCCGCATTCGTGTGCGATGAATGCGTCGAATTATGCAACGACATCCTTCGCGAGGAATTGTACGAAAACTCTTCCAATCATCCGGAAAAACTACCGAAGCCCAAGGAAATCAAAGCTATATTGGACGATTATGTCATCGGTCAGGACAGACCTAAGCGCATTCTGGCCGTCGCCGTTTACAACCATTACAAACGGCTCAAGCTCAAGGCCCATGCGGGAAAAAACGACGTCGAACTGGCCAAGAGCAATATCCTCCTGATTGGGCCCACAGGTTCCGGAAAAACCCTTCTGGCGGAAACCCTGGCGCGAATCCTGAACGTGCCCTTCACCATTGCCGATGCCACCACCCTCACGGAGGCGGGTTATGTCGGCGAGGACGTGGAAAACATCATCCAAAAGCTTTTGCAAAAGTGCGATTACGATGTCGAGAAAGCCGAGTCCGGCATCGTCTATATCGACGAGATCGACAAGATTTCCCGGAAGTCCGCCAATCCCTCCATTACCCGCGACGTGTCCGGCGAAGGCGTGCAGCAGGCATTGCTCAAGCTGATCGAGGGCACCGTCGCTTCGATACCGCCCCAGGGCGGGCGCAAGCATCCGCAGCAGGAGCTTATACAGGTCGACACCGCCAATATCCTCTTTATCTGCGGCGGGGCGTTCGCAGGACTGGACAAGACCATCCGGGCACGCTCGGAAACAGGGGGCATCGGTTTTTCCGCCGAGGTGAAAAGCAAGGATGAACGCCGCAATGTGGGCGAGGTTCTCGCCGGGGTCGAAGCCGAAGATTTGATCCGCTATGGCCTGATCCCCGAGTTCGTCGGGAGGCTCCCGGTGGTGGCGACCCTCGAAGAACTCGACGAGGAGGCTCTGGTCAGGATTCTGACCGAGCCGAAGAATGCGCTGGTCAAGCAGTACCAAAAACTGTTCAAGATGGAAGATTGCGAGCTCGAAATCCGTGCCGATGCCCTGAAGCTTGTATCCCAGCGCGCCATCGAGCGCAAGACCGGCGCGCGGGGCCTTAGGACCATACTCGAGAACGTCTTGCTCGATACGATGTACGAACTTCCGTCCTCGGAGCTTGTGACCAAGGTCGTCATCGACGAAAACGTGGTGCGCGGAGAAACCCAGCCCTATCTCATCTACCAGAGCGAAGACAAGCAATGCGCGTCGGCGTGAGCCGTCTCATCGAGCAATTGAGAGTAAATCGGCTGTTTTAGAGCATCTTTCTGGTTTGGTGTATTGATGAGTGGTATCTGGAAGCACATCCTAAGGTGCCGCGAATCGCGGCGCTTTTTTAGAGCGGGGAGCCGCCCCGCACGCGGGTTCCTTTTCCTTGCTTGCCCAAAGAAAAGGAACCAAAAGAAAGGGCACCCGGAGAGCGCCCTGATCCTGAGCATCGCCGCCTGGGACCGGGGCCAACCGAAGGGACGTCCTGTCCCTCGGTCGCCGCGCGGCATCGTGCCGCGCCCCTTTGGGCTAATCCGGTCCCAGGCGGCGATGCTCAGGGGCGCTCTAACGGGACTAAGACACGTAGCGTCCGCTATCGCGGGCACTACGCCAAATCAGAAACCGCTCTAGTTCGAGGGCTTTTATCGTGGAAAACGAATCGACCGCAAACGTTCATCCAGTGGATAACCTGGTTCCGGTACTGCCTTTGCGTGATGTGGTAGTGTATCCGCATATGGCAATCACGCTATTCGTCGGCCGGGAGAAATCGATCCGGGCGCTGGACGGCGCCATGCAATCCGGCAAGCACATCCTCGTGGTGGCGCAAAAAGACGCCGAGCTCGACGAACCGGAGTTCGGGGATTTGTATGAAACCGGTACCCTGTCGACGATTCTGCAATTGCTTAAGCTGCCGGATGGCACGGTGAAGGTGCTGATCAAAGGCGCCAGGCGCTGCCGAATCGAGCAGTATCGGGCGGCTGATAGCCACGACATGGTCTTGGTCACTCCTCTCGACGACGAACTCAAGCTGAGCGAAGCGGAAATCGAAGCCCTCATGCGGGCTGCTTCCGGCTCTTTCGACCAGTACGTGAAACTAAAGCAGCGAATTTCGCCGGAGGTCTTGAACTCGGTGGCCGATATCCGCGAGCCCGGCCGGCTTGCCGACGCCATGGCCGCTCATATGTCCGTCAAAATCGAGGACAAGCAGACGCTTCTGGAAACCGCCGATATCGCGGCCCGTTACGAAAAGCTGATCATGGTGATGGAAAACGCGGTCGACCTCCTGGAGGTGGATAAGCGCATTCGCGGCCGCGTCAAGCAGCAGGTGGAAAAGAATCAGCGCGAGTATTATCTGAACGAGCAGATGAGAGCGATTCGGAAGGAATTGGGGGAAATGGGCGAAGCGCCCGACGAGTTTGACCATCTGGCCGAAAGGATTACGAAAGCGGGAATGCCCAAAGCCGCCCGCGCCAAGGCTGAAACGGAACTGGACAAGCTCAGGCGGATGCCGCCGATGTCGGCCGAAGCGACGGTGGTCAGGAATTACCTCGACTGGATGATCGACGTGCCCTGGAAAAAACGCACGAGGGCCGGCATCGATCTGAAAAAGGCGGCAGCGCTGCTCGAAGCCGAGCATTACGGCCTCGACAAGGTCAAGGAACGGATCCTGGAATATTTGGCCGTTCAGCAGCGCGCCAAGAAACTGAAAGGACCGATTCTATGCCTGGTCGGGCCGCCCGGCGTCGGCAAAACATCCCTGGGGCAATCCATTGCCCGCGCCACCAATCGCAAATACGTCCGCATGGCCTTGGGCGGGGTGCGGGACGAGGCCGAAATTCGCGGCCACCGGCGCACCTACATCGGCGCTCTGCCCGGCAAGATTCTCCAGAACCTGGCTAAGGCGAAAACCCGCAATCCCTTGTTCCTCCTGGACGAGATCGACAAGATGGCGACGGATTCCCGCGGCGATCCGGCCTCGGCCCTGCTCGAGGTGCTCGACCCCGAACAAAACCACGCGTTCAACGACCATTACCTGGAAGTCGATTTCGATTTGTCGGACGTGATGTTCATCGCCACCGCCAATACCCTGAATATCCCCGAGCCTCTCCTGGACCGGATGGAAGTGATTCGCATCGCCGGCTATACCGAAGACGAGAAGATCAATATCGCCTCCCGTTATCTTGTTCCTAAGCAAGTGAAGCATAACGGGTTGAAGGCAAACGAAATCCAGATCACCGATTCGGCCCTGCAGGCCATGATCCGCCATTACACCCGCGAGGCCGGGGTGCGGAGCCTCGAGCGCGAAATTGCCACGATCTGCCGCAAGGTCGTCAAGAGCCTGCTGCTCAAGCCCGGCGCCAAGAAATGCGTGGTAACGCACCATAACCTGGATGATTTCCTGGGCGTGCCGCGCTACCGTTATGGCCGCGCCGAGGAAACCGACCGGGTCGGCCAGGTGACCGGGCTGGCCTGGACCGAGGTGGGAGGCGAATTGCTCACCATCGAATCCGCCGTCATGCCGGGCACCGGGCAGCAGACCTATACCGGCAAGCTGGGTGCGGTCATGCAGGAATCGATTCGTGCCGCGATGACCGTGGCCCGCCTCCGGGCCGCGGAGTTGGGCATTCCCCCCGACTTCTACCAAACCAGCGATATGCATATCCACGTGCCCGAAGGCGCGACGCCCAAGGACGGCCCCAGCGCGGGGATCGGCATGTGCACCGCCTTGGTTTCAGCCCTGACGAGCATTCCGGTGCGCGCCGATGTGGCCATGACCGGCGAGATCACCCTTCGGGGCGAGGTGCTGCCCATCGGCGGCTTGAAGGAAAAGCTCCTGGCTGCGCATCGCGGCGGCATCAAAACGGTATTGATCCCCCACGAAAACGAAAAGGATCTGGCCGAGATTCCTAAAAACGTCAAACAGCACCTCAGTATTCTCCCGGTGCGCCGGATCGACGAGGTGCTCGGCGCCGCGCTACAGCGCCTGCCCGAACCCCTGGAGACGGCAACCCTGCCCATCGATCCGGAGCGCGCCGCCCAGGCGAAAGCCGGCGGTGCGGCCATCGCGCATTAGAGGTGAAAGCCATGCTGGATACGGTCATTGTCGGAGGCGGGCTGTGCGGATTGGTGCTGGCCCATGAGCTGGAGCGTCAGGGACGATCCTACCTCTTGTTCGAAGCCCGTTCGCGTCTGGGCGGGCGTATTCTCTCGGTGCCCTCGGCTACGGGCGGAATAGCACTGGATTTGGGGCCGACCTGGTTCTGGCCGGAGATCCATCCGCGCATCGCCCGCCTGGTGGCCGACCTGGGCCTTGCCAGCTTTCCCCAGCATGACGAGGGCGATGTCCTCGGCCTCAAGGAGGCGGACGGCAAGCTCGAATCCTTGGGTGGCGCGCCCGTGCACAACGGGGCCATGCGACTGGAAGGCGGCATGGCGGCCCTGGTGCAGGCCCTCGCGGGCCGGCTGCCCGAGAGCCGGCTGCGGCTGGGACAAGCACTTATCGCCGTGGAAGATCGGGGCGATCACATCGCCCTCCATTTTCGTTGCGGCGATGTCATGTCGGTGGTCGAAACGCGTCGCGCGGTACTCGCCATCCCGCCCCGCGTGCTGGACGAGCAGGTCCGCCTGGAACCCTCCCCGGACGACGAGCTGCGCCGGGCGATGCGGGAAACGCCTACCTGGATGGCCGCGGAGGCCAAGGCTCTGATAGGCTTCGCCCGGCCGTTTTGGCGCGAGGCGGGGTTATCGGGTAATGGCTTCGCCCGGCATGAGCAAGCCGTGCTCGGTGAGATTTTCGATGCCTGCGACGCCACCGCCGGGAAAGCCGCCTTGGGCGGATTCGTCGCGCTGTCGGTGGAGCAGCGTGAGGCGTTCCGGGTGGGCATGCCGATGCTGATCCGGAGCCAGTTGGTCCAATTCTTCGGCGCCGAAGCCGAGCAGGGGGAACAACACTACCAGGACTGGGCCACAGAGCCTTATACGTGCAGCCGGCTGGACCGCGAGCGGCCGGACGAACATCCCGAGTACGGCAGCCCTGCTCTAAGCCGGTCGTACTGGAACGGGAAGCTCCTGTTCGGCGCCTCGGAAACCGCCCGCTACGGCGGCGGCTATATGGAAGGCGCGCTGGATGCCGCCGCGCGGCTTCAGGGGCAATTGGCGCAAGCTCCGACTAGCCCTGTCAATCTGGATTGCCTCGCACGCTTCGGCGAGTGGGTGAGCGTTCAAAGGACTGGCGCCTTCGAGCGCTACCAGCAGTGCATCCACCACAATCTCTCCGCCCAGCGGCGGGATCAACTGACCCAGTTATCCCTGTTGGAAACCGTGGAGAACATTTACCGTGAAGCCTTGCGGCAACTGGACCAGTTGCCCTTCGAAGGCAACGGCGTGGCCATCGTCGACGGCCGGTCGGACCTCACCCCGCCGCTGCTCGCTCCGTTCACGGGATTCAACGATGCCTTGCTCGAGGAAGCGCTGCGCTTCAATCGCAGCTCCTGCGCCCTGTCGAACTTTCCACTGGAGCACGATCCGGCGCCGGATTACGTGCAAACCATCCGGCGGGATCTCGTCGCCGCCTGGCGCGAGTTCGCCCTCACAGTCAACATCCAGGTTGTCGGAAAAACCGCATCCCCCGTCCTCCCGCCGTCCCTGGTTGACTGCGCATGACCGCGCTATCGACCAATAGGCGGCCTGGCGCGGCCGGGTCAGAACCCTCGTCAAAGGTGGAGTAAGCCATGATCTATGTCGTTGAGATTCCTCATCAAGGCCGAGCATCCGCCTGGTTTGCGTTCGACCGGGAGGATTTCGCGCGCAAGGTCCGGGCCGCTAAAGAACTTGGCGACCGGACGGTCTTTGCCGCGCTGAGCCCGCGGCAGCGGCTCGAAGCGGCCGGTCTGGCGCCGGAGTCGCCAAGTGCCCGAGCCGAGCAGCCGGGGATTTTCGAACACGCCGAACGGCATGGCTGGGACACCGTGCTGTATCGGGCGGATTATCTTTTAAGTCCCGGTGTCTGGCAGGCCGAGCCGGTATCCGAACTGGAGGCTTGCGCCGCCGCCGTCGCTCACGAGCGGGAAGTCTGCCGCGTGTATCTGTCCGATGAAACGGCGGTGGCGGCGCTGTATCGGGACCCGCTCTACGACGGACGGGATGGGTTTTACGCACACATGGCCTTGCGCGAGCAGCTGATCGCCATGGAAGCCATTTCCGACGATTTATAGCGATGACGGTCGAACAACTGATTGAAGCCTTGCTGAAAATGCCGAAAAACGCCGTGGTGCTTTACGAAGGCGATGCCGGCTATGCTCTCGTGGGCGGCCTCGATCTGCAGAAGAACGAAAACGATCTGCCGGACGAGGTTATCCTGTTTCCCGACATGAATGAATGACCGGTTGGAACACCCAAGCCCCATGGACGCGACGGCCGTTCTGTTTGCCAACGAAACGTTTTACCACGCCTTTTCCCACCGCGATTTCGCTGTGATGGAGCGGCTGTGGGCGCGGGAGTGGCCCGTGCTCTGCATCCATCCCGGCTGGCCGGTCCTGACCGAGCATGCCGCCATCATCGAAAGCTGGCGGCGAATTTTCCAGAACTCCGCCACCGGCACCGTCACCCCGCATTACGCCCGAGCCTTTGTGTATGGTGCGATGGCCACGGTGGTGTGTTATGAAGAAATTCAGGGGGCGCTGCTGGTGGCCAACAATACCTTTATAGTCGAGGCTGGCGAAATCCGCATCATCCATCATCACGCTTCCCACTGCGCCAACCCGCCGCCGCCGGAAACCAAGTCCGCTCCGGCCATGCAGTGAGGTCTTACATCCGAATCGGGCTATGAAAAATTAGGGGTCAACATGCAAAGAACGATCAGTATCGAGGGCAAGCACGCCGAGTTGGCGTCGCAGGAAGAGATTGCCAATGGCATCCAGGCGGCTAGCGACGTATTTGCGCGCAACGAAGTCGATCCGCTCGATTGCGCGGCAGCCATTGCCAAACTGGAGCGGGATGAACTGCTCAGCCGCGAAGAAGCCCTGCTTTGCGTGATTTGGGACGAGGCCGAGGAGGCGGCCTTCCGCACCGTCACCCTGGGGTGGCTGAGCCGGGATGTCGATATTCGGATCGGGGTTTCTTAAGGGCGTAGCGTGCAACTCCGTCACGGCAAGGTCACACTCCCAATACACGGCTGCGTGAGCGAAAGCGAGCGTCGCTTTATGTCGTCCGAGTTGACGCGGTTGTTAGCGGTAGTTTGTTGAACTTAGTGGCGATCTTGCCGCTGGCCGAAATCGTCCATCTCTATGGCTTGCGCACCTGGAATGCATGAAAGTCGAACTCGGTTGGGCCGATTTCATGGTCCGTTCCGACCGGGCGATTCGTCGGCATTGGGCCCTCGTGTGCTGTGCCTTCAGCTTCTGCTGGTGGCATGAGGCCGACGTGAACGCCTCGATACCGCACGCCGCTTCACCGGCCTCCTGCCAGGCCAGACCTACCACAGGCGGGGAGCGGAAAAAAATCAGCGCGTCACCCCCGCCGCTGGGGCGCTGGCCACAAGCGCTGCGGCGCGTGCGTGCTTGGCTGGCCCCCGTGGCGATGGCTCATCCGCTGTTGGCAAGGGGTGGAGCCGCCATCCCCCACCGCCCGAATTCGCGGCACTGCTGGCCGCCGTCACCCTCGGACACGGTTTGTACCTCTACCTCCCGAATTAACAAACTACCGGTAATTCGGCGGCACAAACGGTAAGGTTGAGGCGAGCAGCGAGTCCATCCTGACACCTAACGTAATATATGGACTCCCCCGTTTTGCAAGAGCGCCCATGCGTTTGGAAACGAGGTTAAGACTGCAACAATATATCCGGCCTGTTGTGCACCCAGTACGTGCTGGCCCTGATGACAATCGCTCGCCGGGTTCCCATT
>NZ_DASPLO010000186.1:0-27803 GCF_035627495.1 Methylocaldum sp. | reverse complement strand
GCAGCCGTCAAGTGGTTCAAGTCGACGCCCCGCTGATCCCGTCCTTCATGTAATCCCGAAGGGAGCCTAAGGCTCCCCCAGGATTCGCGACCGACGGTCGGCCCCTAAAGCCCCCCTTCCTCATCCGAAGGGGGGCTTTTTATTTGGGACGCATTATGTCGCGAAATTAAAATGCGCCCTCAAGTATTCGAACAAACTGTGTGCCAAGAGCTAAAAGATGCAATTGGATCTAAACCTCAGATTGCCTCGAAGGCTCCGTGTTTCAACTGTCGTGCCGCTTGCGAATCGTTTAGCTCAATGGTTCTCGATAGTTTCTGAAGGTCAACTGACCGGACTCGTGGTGGGTGTTTGAATTGATCGCATCCGATTTTCAGGCGAGCAATCGATCTTGTTCTAAGGTGTAAACTAACTCGGGTCTCGATCAGCTTTTATAGGTGTTTAGAGATATAGCAAATAGCTAAACTCAATTGATTTAATGCTCGGCCCATTTCACAGGGGCATAGTCTTCTATTATGTTTATAGATTCCCACTGTCATCTTGATCGCATTGATTTAGCCCCTTTCGGGGATGAATTCGCTTCATTTATGAGAGAAGCGAAAATGCAGCAGGTTCAGCACATGCTGTGTGTGTCCATCGATCTCGAAAGCTACCCCGCTATGCGTCGGTTGGTAGAAGGATACGATAACGTCTCGATATCGGTTGGTGTCCACCCTAACGAAAAAAGCGGAAAAGAGCCGAGCGTCGAAGAACTGGTCTCTCTGGCCGGGAATGACAAAGTAGTCGCTATTGGGGAGACTGGATTGGATTACTTTCGGAGTTCAGGGAGTCTGGATTGGCAGAGGGAGCGCTTTCGGCGTCATATCCGCGCTGCCAAGATTGCCGGCAAGCCTTTAATTATCCATACTCGCGAAGCTAAGGAAGACACTATCAAGTTGCTGATGGAAGAACGTGCGGATCAAGTCGGCGGTGTGTTCCATTGTTTCACCGAAGATTGGGACACGGCACAGCAGGCTTTGGACTTGGGCTTCTTGATCTCGTTTTCCGGCATTGTCACTTTTCGGAACGCCGGATCGATACACGAAGTAGCCAAGCTGATTCCAGAAGATCGTTTTCTAATCGAAACCGATTCGCCTTATCTGGCGCCAATCCCGTTTCGCGGAAAACCCAATTATCCTTTTTACGTCAGGCATGTAGCTCAATATATCGCTGATCTGAGGGGCATTTCTCTTGACCGCGTTGCAGAGCTCAGTTCGAGCAATTTCTATAGGTTGTTTTCAGTAGCTCGGCCCTAAGCCCGTAACGCAATATGAATCGCTCGCTCGAGTAGGGTTTGAGAAGTGTAGAAATGCGGTGAGAAGCGTATACCCCCACCCCGTAACGCACAGACAACGCCACTTTGTTTTAGGTGCTGATAAAGCCGTTCGTTTGACACAGACCGGAGGCGGAACAGCACAATGCCGGAGTGGCGTTCCGCAATGCCAGACGAGAGTAGTTCCAGATCCGGCTGGTTTCCAATAGCCTCGACCAAATAAGCGGTCCGTTCCAAGAGTAAGCTTTCGATAGCTTCTACGCCGATTTCAAGTATTAGCGAGAGACTGGCCGAAAGGGCGTGTATTCCCAGCATATTGGGACTGCCGCATTCGAAACGACGAGCGGTGCGGGCAGGAAGCCAAGATTTCGTATCGTAATCCCCGACCTTCTCGATCATGTGCCAGCCATACTGCATGAGGTTCAGCAAGTTTCTTGCACGTGGCGAGGTGTAGAACACGCCAAGCCCCTCCGGCCCCAGCATCCATTTATGACCATCCGCCATGAGGAAATCCGGTTGGCACTTTTGTACGTCGAGACGCAACGCCCCTAAGCTTTGAATAGCATCGACACAGAATAAAATGCCGTGATCGCGGCAGAATCGACCGATTTTGTCGAGATCTAGGCGTAATCCCGAAGCGAATTGGACAGAGCTGACGGTGATAAGCTTAGTGTGGCGGTCGACCAGCTTGAACAAGGCTTCTTCAGGCGTCGTGGCGGTATTTAGATCCGCCTCCCTAAATTCCACTCCCAGATCGCCTAGTGCTTGCCAGGGAATTCGATTCGACGGGAACTCCTCATTGCTGGAAACAATATTGTCGCCCGGTTGCCAGTCGAGACCAAAAGCTACGAGTGAAATAGCTTCGGAAGTGTTCTTGACTAAAGCGATATCGTCCGTGGATGGCGCATTGAGCAATTCCCGTAACTGTTCCCGCAATAAGTCTTCTTGCTTTGCCCATTCCAAATAACGAAAGGCGCCGTATCGGGCGTTTTCCTCGGCGAATCGTTTTACAGCCTCGGTTGTCCGCAATGGCCAAGGCGCGACGGCTGCATGGTTTAAATAGATCAAGTCCGCGGATAAGGGAAATTCGGAGTGCATATGGTCGCGTGACTCGGACAGGGATATCTTTAATCAGAGCGGGACGGTGAGTTCGGCGCTGGATAGAAAATAGGTCAATACTAAAGAGCCGAGCATGATTCGATACCAGGCAAACGCCTTGAAGCTGTGCCGGGCGACAAAGGCGAGCAGCGCTCGAATAACCAGCCAAGCGCTGAAAAAAGCGGCAACGAAGCCGGTCGCCAGTATCTCGAGATCCTCGGGTCTCATGATGTCCAGGTTTTTGTACAGGTCGTAAAGCGTCGCGGCGAACATCGTCGGAATGGCGAGGAAAAACGAGAATTCCGTCGCAACGGATCGGGACATGCCGCTTAGCAATCCGCCCATAATCGTTGCGCCCGCTCGGGATACGCCGGGGAATAAGGCGAGACTTTGAGCAAAGCCCACTTTGAGTGCCACATGCCAGGTCAAGTCATCAACGTTCTCGACACGATGAGGCCGGCGCCTACTTTCAATCATCAATATGATGAAGCCGCCTACGATCAGCGCTCCGGCCACGGTGATCGGGTTGAAGAGCTGAGCTTTGATGGTTTTGTGAAGAAAAAGACCGAGAAGAGCGGCCGGAAGGAAGCCGATCAAGATGTTGATCGCAAAACGCAAAGCGGCTGGATCTGACAGTAGCGTTCCGGACATTTGGCCGATACGCCGCCGATAATGCCAGACGATCGCGCAAATAGCTCCGAGCTGAATAAATATGTCGAACGTCTTGGCTCGTTCCCCCGTGAAGGACAATAGATCGTTGGCGATGATCAAATGACCTGTACTTGAAACGGGAAGAAATTCGGTGGCTCCTTCCAAAAGGCCAAGCACAATTACTTTTAAATAAAGGGGCAGGTCCATAAAACTCCTAAATTTGGAACAAGAAAATGTTTAAAGGGCAATTACAGCATGAGCTGTACGCCCAGTTCGACGACACGATCAGGCGGAATCCGAAAGAAACCCACGGCGCTGCTGGTGTTACGCGACATGCCGATGAAAAGCTTCAGACGCCACAGGGCCATTCTCGGTCTTGGGGCGGGGATTATTGTTTCGCGGTTGAGGAAGAATGTTGTGTCGGAGATGTCGATATCGAAATCGCGGCTGCACGATTTCAGGACTCGGGGGATGTTTGGCGTTTCCATAAATCCATAGTGTAGGTTGATCCTAAAGAAACCGGAGCCGAGGCCGCGGATCTCGCGGCGTTTCTCCGGGACTACACGCGGGACATTCTCCGTAGTAACCGTCATCAGTACGGTAGTTTCATGCAAGACCTTGTTATGTTTGAGGTTGTGCAATAAAGCGGGCGGGATTCCTTCGCGGTTGCTGGTCATGAATACGGCGGTGCCCGCCACGCGCACCGGAGGATTCTCTGCGATCTCGCCTAAAAAGCGATCAACGGGGACCGAATCCTCGCGCAAATTGTCAGCAAGTAGGTTACGGCCGCGTTTCCATGTCGTCAATAAAGTGAACACCGCTAGCCCAATGACGAGCGGGAACCAGCCTCCTTCAAAAATCTTCGTGGCGTTAGCGGTTAGGAACGCCAGGTCTATGGTCAGGAAGCCGAGAGCTAGTAAACCGCTTACAAACAGGTTCCACTTCCACAAGCTATAGACGACCACAAAAGCCAAGATCGTATCTATGGCCATCGTGCCGGTAACAGCGATGCCATACGCGGCCGCCAAATTGGATGAGGACTGGAAGCCGAGTATCAAGCCGACAATGCCTAGCATTAAAGCCCAATTAATCCAGGGGATATAGATCTGACCCATTTCATCTTCGGAGGTATATTGAATCCCGAGTCTCGGGCAAAAACCCAGCTGAACGGCTTGCGCGGTCAGCGAAAACGCCCCGGAAATTACGGCTTGGGAGGCGACAATGGTGGCTACGGTGGCTAACCCGATCATGAACGCTAGCGCGCCGCCGGGGACCAGGAGATAGAACGGGTTTTGAACCGCGGTCGGGGTCTGAATCAAAAGGGCTCCCTGGCCGAAGTAGTTGAGCATCAATGATGGTAGGACAAGCAGGAACCATGCTTTGCGGATCGGGTCCCGGCCGAAATGACCCATGTCCGCATATAGAGCTTCTCCGCCGGTTACGGCCAATACCACGGCTCCTAAGACCAAGAAGGAAGGCCAGCCGTGGGTTGCGAAGAAATGAATGGCGTGTATCGGATTTACGGCCGCTAGCACCTCGGGAGTCTTTATTAAGCTAAGCGTGCCAAAAATAGCAAGACTACCGAACCAGACAAGCATAATTGGGCCGAATAGGGCACCGACATTGGCTGTTCCTCTTCGCTGAAAGGCGAACAGGCCTATCAAAATAGCCAGTGCAATAGGAATAACGTAGACATGCAACTCCGGCTGAAAAACTTCAAGCCCCTCCACCGCGCTCAACACGGAGATGGCCGGTGTGATCATGCCGTCACCGTAAAATAGCGAAGCCCCGATGAGGCCTAATCCAATCAGCAGAAATCGAAAGCGGTTGTCGATAGCCGCCTTTTGCTGGATCAGCGATATCAGCGCCATGATGCCGCCTTCGCCTTTGTTGTCCGCCTTCATGATGAAGGTGACGTACTTGAGCGAAATAATGATTAGAACGGACCAAAAGATCAGGGACAGGATGCCCAGGATATTCTCTGGTGTCGGCTCCAGAGCGTGAGCGCCGCTAAAGCATTCTTTTATCGTATAGAGCGGACTGGTGCCGATATCGCCGAACACTACACCTAAGGCGGCGATTACCAGGCTTCTTTGCTCTCTCGATTGAGATGGGGCCAGGGTAGCGGAATTCATGAACTCTCTCCGTCGCCGATGCGAAAAAATTGTAAGCAGGTTAAGACGGCTTCCATTTCGAGTTTCGCTAATTGGTGCGCGGATTCTCCCTTCATGTGCGAAATGAATATAGTCGTATCTGGCATGTTATTCGCCGATTGCTGAGCCTTATCGAGCAAGAATGAGCATCAGTGAGTGCATCCGGTCGGATTGGCCTCAGATTTAGATTTGCAACCCGATCGCGCCGAGTAGAAAAAGATGATTTCGGTCGCTCGGGAGGAGAGGCTTTTTCCAAGTTGGACACAGGATGTCCCCGGCTGCTTCTACTTTTGAAGTGCAGCTGAACAATGTTTCAAATCAGGTGGGTGATCTGGGGGCTGGCAAGAGCGGGTTCGTAACGCTGCCCAATTGGTCTGGTCATGCCTCGGCTCCATCCAGTCGTATTCTTGAGCATAAAATTACGCCTTGCAGGGTAAAAAGCTAAAGCATTAACGCTGTGCTTGGAAACCGTTTAAAAAACGGAGAAATATCTGTCATCCACGTCCATTGCACGACAGCGTTCGAGTATCGCGGCATGTTACCTTAGGCTTTCGATTTACAGAACTAGTAGAGAGTTTCATCGAGTGAATAACGATTTTCTGTGGGGGAAATTCTGGGCCGGTTGCTAAAGCCTGAAATCTTTGCGCCTTCAGGTGGCTCATATTGCGCGTCTTTAAGGAAACTCTGAACAAGTCGATTCCGTTCATGGTTCGACAAGCTCACCACGAACGGAATCAATACGTTACCGTTCGTCCTGAGCCTGTCGAAGGACTTAATCAGAGCTTCCTTAAGAGCTATCCGACAACAGGTGGACAGCACCTGTAGAAAGCTGAGTCGATATTCGTGTTTAAGTTAACGAGATAAACGCTTTGTCGCTGATTACGTCAACTCACATGGTCAAGATAGGCCCAGTTGGCGTGGAGAGTTATGCAAGACAGGGAGTTGATAGTTCGATTCAATGCAGACCATAGCGTGATCTAAGCCAATCTTCCGTCGTGCCGGCATCAGCAAGCTCTTTTTTACTCAAGAACGGTAGATTGCGGGGCTGAGAGTCCTTTCAGCTTGAAAAGCTGGCTCTGAATCATTAAGCTTCTATGGTTTTACAACAAGGAGCCCTAAATGGTTCGTCGTCCTCTGGTCGTCGGAAACTGGAAGATGAACGGTACGCGCGAAAGTAGAAAAGCATTGCTGGCGGACATCCTTTCCGGCGTTTCGGAAACCGATTCAGCAGAGGTGGGTGTATGTGCGCCTTTCGTATTCATACCCGAGGCAGCCGAGCTGCTGGAAAGCAAATCGATTTTGCTGGGCGCACAAAACGTAGCTGATGAGGACGAAGGAGCTTTCACGGGTGAAATCTCCGCGCCCATGTTGCGTGAGTTCGGGTGCGACCTGGCTATCGTTGGGCATTCCGAGCGACGATTGCTGTACGGGGAGTCGAACCAGTTGGTGGCTGCCCGCTATAAAAAAGCGCTCGATCATGGCCTCACGCCGATTTTGTGCGTGGGCGAGACTCTGGATCAGCGCGAGCAGGGTGATACATTCGCCGTAATCGACGGGCAATTGGCGGCGGTGTTTGACTTGGCCGGCGTCGAATCGCTGGCAAATGCGGTAATCGCTTACGAGCCCGTTTGGGCCGTCGGGACCGGGCGAACCGCGACGACTGAGCAAGTGCAAGAGATACACGAGTATCTCCGGCGGAAGATCTCGGAGCGGGAGCCGGAAATATCGGCTTCGCTTCGGATTCTTTATGGCGGTAGCGTTAAGCCCGAAAATGCCCGTACCCTGTTCGGTATGCCCGACGTGGACGGCGGATTAATTGGCGAAGCGTCCTTGGACGCTGAGTCCTTTCTCTCGATATGCCATTCGGTTTAGGTGAAGTTTTATGTATCAGGCATTGACAATTATTCACGTCGTGGTCGCTTTGGCGGTCATCGGATTGGTGCTTCTTCAGCAAGGCCGTGGTGCCGATGCTGGAGCCGGCTTTGGCGGTGGCGCGTCTAACAGCTTGTTCGGTGCGCGGGGCGCGGCGTCGTTCTTGTCTCGTTCGACGGCGGTACTTGCTACTCTGTTTTTTGTGACCAGTTTGAGTCTTGCATACTTGGCGGATAAACAAGATAATAAGCCAGTTGATATCATTGACGGCCCCGGTGTGGACCAGTCTCAACGCGATCTTCCCCCGGTAGTGGAAGAGCCGCCTGCAACTGACAAGGCTGATGTGCCCGAGAGTGGCGATACGCCTCAGCCGTCAGAGCAAACGAAATAGCTAACCTTGTTAGACCATGTTTAGCCGATGTGGTGGAATTGGTAGACACGCCATCTTGAGGGGGTGGTGACGCAAGTCGTGTCGGTTCAAGTCCGACCATCGGCACCAATTATGTTGATTCGAGACGGCCTGCCTATGTATATAGCCAGGCCGCTTTCGTTTTTGGGCGCCTGAAAATCCGATGGAGTTTAATGTAAGCAGAACTGACGGCAAGGCGCGACGGGGCGAGCTTCTCTTTCCACGCGGAAGGGTACAGACTCCGGCATTCATGCCCGTCGGCACCTATGGCACTGTCAAGGCCATGACGCCTGAAGAGCTTAAGGAGCTCGGTGCAGAGATCATTTTGGGGAATACCTTTCACCTGATGCTCCGCCCGGGCACTGAAGTCATCCGAAGCCACGGCGATTTGCATGATTTCATGCATTGGGAGCGCCCGATCCTGACAGACTCCGGCGGTTTCCAAGTGTTCAGCTTAGGGGCTATGCGCAAGATCACCGAGGCCGGTGTTCAGTTTCGCTCTCCGGTGGACGGTAGCGTCACGTTTCTGGGTCCGGAAGAATCGATGGCGGTTCAAAGGGCGCTGGGTTCCGATATCGTGATGATCTTCGACGAGTGCACCCCCTATCCCGTCAGTTACGAACAGGCCGCCGACTCTATGCGCATGTCGTTGCGCTGGGCCGAGCGGAGCAAGCAAGCGCATGCCGGTAACTCATCGGCTTTGTTCGGTATAGTGCAAGGCGGCGTCTATGAAGAACTCCGGCTCGAATCGATAGAGGGGCTGAAGAGCGTCGGGTTCGATGGGTATGCCATCGGTGGTCTTTCCGTGGGCGAGCCGAAGGACGATCGGGCGCGCATCTTGGATTCGCTGCTGCCGAACATGCCTTCCGACAAACCTCGTTACCTGATGGGAGTCGGTACTCCGGAGGACATCGTCGAGGCCGTGCGGCTCGGCATCGACATGTTCGATTGCGTTCTGCCGACCCGCAACGCCCGCAACGGCCATCTGTTCACGCGTCATGGTGCAATCCGCATCCGCAACAGTCGCTATCGGAACGATACCCGCCCACTCGACGACGAATGTCGTTGCTATACCTGCCGGAATTTCAGCAGGTCTTATCTGCGTCACTTAGACAAGTGCGGCGAAATTCTCGGATCTCGGTTGAATACGATTCACAACCTTTACTATTACCAGGAGCTTATGGCTGATCTTAGGCGTGCAATCGAGGAAAGCATGCTTGGTGAATTCGTCGCCAGGTTTTATGCGCAACGAGGAAAAGGCGATGTTTTGTGTAATAATGCTGCGTTTTAAAAAAAGATAGCAAGGACCAAATATGAATTTCTTCATTTCCGATGCATTTGCTCAAGCCGCGCCGGCCCAGCAAGAGCCGGGACTGGCTGGCCTCATTTTACCGCTGGCTATTTTGCTGATTTTCTTTTTCTTATTTGTCCTACCCCAACAACGGCGGGCGAAAGAGCAAAAAAAGATGATCCAGGCGCTAACCAAGGGTAGCGAAATAGTGACTAACGGCGGGCTATTGGGCAAGGTAGCGGATTTGGACGATAACTTCGTTCAGTTGGAAGTGGCCGATAACGTTTACGTCTACGTTCAACGCCACGCCATTGCATCGCTGATGCCGAAGGGTACTTATAAGGCTAAGAAGAGAGCCGAAAAATAAAAGGCTAAGCAATAAATTCACCGGCGGATGCGATTACCGAGCATCGCGCCTCATAGGCAGCTACCATGCGAAACCGCTTTCCACTTTGGAAAAACCTTCTGATTATTGCCGTATTGGCGCTGGCGACGATTTACTCGCTGCCCAATTTTTTTGGCGAGGATCCATCCGTGCAGCTTTCGCCCTTGCGGAGCGCTAAGCTGGATCAAGCCACTCGCGTCCAAGTCGAAAAACTGCTGGCCGACGCGGGGATGAAACCGAAGTCGCTAGAGTTGTCAGAGAAGCGGCTTCTGGTGCGTTTTACTGAAACCGATACCCAACTCAAAGCAGCCGATTTGCTCACCGGATCTTTGGGAGATAACTACACGGTAGCGCTTAACCTGGCGCCTTCCACACCGGGTTGGCTTAGGGCGATCAATGCGCGGCCCATGTATCTGGGGTTGGACTTGCGGGGCGGCGTGCACTTTTTGATGCAGGTGGATATGGACGCGGCCGTCCGTCAAGCGGAAGAGCGTTATGCCGAGGATATCCGTTCGCTGTTACGGGAAAGCAAGATTCGTTATCTGTCTGTCGATCGGGACAATCAGTTCATTGAAGTGAAGTTCCAGGATGGGCAAACGCTGGCCCAAGCGATGGACGTCATGCGGCGGGAACTTCGCGGCTTGGAGCTTAACGAGGATCAAAATGTGGTGCGGGCCAAGTTGTCGGAGTCCGAACGTCGGGAGATCCGTCGTCTGGCGGTGGCGCAGAACATCACGACCTTGCGTAATCGCATAAACGAATTGGGCGTCGCCGAACCGGTCATTCAGCAGCAGGGTGAAGACCGTATCGTGGTCCAGTTGCCCGGTGTTCAGGATACCGCCCGCGCCAAGGAGATTCTTGGCGCAACCGCGACGCTAGAATTTCGCTTGGTGGATACCGAGCATAGTGTTCAGGGCTTGGAAGAAGGCAAAACGCCGCTGGGCGCGAAGCTCTACCGGGATCGAAGCGGCAAGCCCATCTTGCTGCAGCGCAAGATCATCGTGACTGGAGACCAGATCGTCGACGCCTCTTCGGGGCTCGATTCCCAATCCGGTTCGGCGGCCGTGTTCGTTACGTTGAACGGCATAGGCGCACGCAAAATGGCCGATATCACCCGCGAGAACATCGGCAAGCCGATGGCGGTCGTGTATATCGAAAACAAGACGGAAACCAGGGACGTCAACGGCCAGAAAGTGGTCACCAAGAAAACGGTCGAAGAAGTCATCAACGTCGCGACCATCCGAGACCGGTTTAGCAAGCGCTTCCAAATTACCGGTTTAGATAGCACGGAAGAAGCCCGTAATCTTGCGTTGCTGTTGCGGGCCGGGGCTCTGGCCGCGCCGGTCGATATCGTCGAAGAACGCACAGTCGGTCCGAGCCTAGGCCAAGAGAACATCGAGAGAGGGGTCAAGTCCAACGGCTACGGTTTCATCGCCATCGCCGTGTTTATGATCATGTATTACCGTGTGTTCGGAGTCTTTTCCATCTTGGCGCTGAGCGTGAACGTGCTCTTGCTGGTGGCTGTATTATCCCTCATGCAGGCGACCTTGACTCTTCCCGGGCTGGCCGGTATCGCCCTAACGGTCGGTATGGCCATCGACGCCAACGTGCTCATCAATGAGCGCATTCGCGAAGAACTCAGGGCCGGCGTCACGCCCCAAGCAGCCATTTATGCTGGCTATGATCGGGCTTTCGCCACCATTCTCGACTCCAACGTCACCACTTTCGTCGCGGGTATCTCGCTGTTCATATTGGGGGCGGGGCCGGTACGTGGCTTCGCAGCCGTGTTGTGCATCGGCATCCTGACTTCCATGTTCAGTGCCGTTGTGGTATCGCGGGCGCTCGCCAACCTCACCTATGGCCGACAGCGCAAATTGGCCAAACTTGCAGTCTGAGGGCAGTATCCATGGAATTTTTCAAGATTAAGCATGATATCCCGTTCATGAAGTACGGGAAGCTAACAACTACCATTTCCTTGGTCACGTTCATCTTTGCCATCCTCGCTCTTGGCTTCAAGGGCCTTAATCTAGGCATCGATTTCACCGGCGGGATGCTAATAGAGGTTAGTTATCCGCAGCCCGCCAACCTCGATGCGATACGAAAAACGCTGGAAGCTGAGGAGGTAGCCGAGGTCGCGGTGCAAAGTTTCGGTACTTCCAAGGATGTGCTGATTCGTGTGCCGCTTAAGGGAGAAACCAACAGTACCAAGCTGAGTGAACAGGTGTTTTCAGCCCTAAAAGCTCAGGATTCCGCTGCCGAGTTGCGCCGTGTCGAATTCGTTGGACCGCAGGTGGGACAGGAACTGTATGAGAGCGGCGGTTTGGCGCTTATGCTGGTGATCGCCGGCATTATGATCTACCTAGCTTTGCGTTTTACATGGCGTTTCGCGGTAGCCGCCATCATCGCCAACATGCACGATATCGTCATCATTCTCGGCATGTTCGCTTTTTTCCAATGGGAGTTCACTCTAAGCGTTCTTGCCGGCGTCCTGGCCATTCTGGGGTATTCGGTGAACGAATCGGTGGTAGTGTTCGACCGAGTCCGGGAAAATTTTCGCAAAATGCGTCGGGCGAGCGTGTCGGAGGTCATCGATAACGCTATAACCGCGACCATGTCCCGCACAATCATTACGCATTCGATGACCCAGTTGATGGTGCTGGCGATGTTTTTCTTCGGCGGCGAAGTGTTACACAATTTCTCCTTGGCTTTGACCATCGGTATCGTCTTCGGCATCTATTCCTCTGTGCTGGTGGCGTGCCCTGTGGCGATGGCGTTGGGCGTCAGCCGTGCGGATTTGCTCCTGCCGGAGAAAGAAGGTGCCGTTGACGAACGGCCTTGAAAGGACTTAACCCAACTAAAAATAAGGCCGCGTGAGCGGCTTTATTTTTTTCGAGACACCTGTCGTCGTCTTGTGGACCCAAGCCTTAACCCCCACGGGCCATGGCATGGCTTAAATATCAAGACCAACTGTGCTCAGATGCCGGGTTTGCGTGATTGATCGCTTCAGACATCCGAATTATCCAAGCGGAAGCCGAGACTTGTTCGCCAAGTAGCCGATAGTCGAACCCAATCCGAAAAGCAGTCCGGCAACTTTCCTGGATGCTCTCTGATCGAAATTGGAGAAGCGTTCAAAGGGACCTCTGCACGAGTCGAGAGCTCAAGCGATGGAAAAGGTGTCCGATGGATTGAAAACGCACGTTTACGCTCTGGCCGATCAAATAGGTGAGCGAAACGTGATGTTGCCGGCGGCATTGCATGCAGCGGAACAGTATATTGCGCAGCAATGGGAAGGTCAGGGTTATTCGGTAAACCGTCTGCCGTATACCGTGGAAGGAATAGATTGCGCCAATCTCGAGGCAACACGGTATGGAAGCCGCTTTCCGGACGATATGATTCTGGTCGGCGCTCACTACGATACCGTATTCGGGAGTCCCGGTGCGGACGATAACGCCAGCGGCGTGGCGGCGCTGATCGAGCTAGCCCGTCTGTTTTCGAAAAGCGATTGTGCCCGGACTATACGATTCGTATCGTTTGTGAACGAGGAACCGCCATTCTTCGCGGGACGGCACATGGGCAGCTTGATTTACGCCAAAACCGCCAAGCAGCGCGGCGACCAAATCCGCTTCATGGTTTCGCTGGAGATGCTGGGTTGCTATTACGATACGCCCAATAGCCAACGATATCCGGCCCTGCTCAAGTACATCTATCCCGATCGCGCCAATTTCATTGCATTCGTATCCAACCGAGATTCGCGGAGCAGCTTGCAGCGCCTCGTGGATGCGTTTCGCCGGCATTCGGAATTTCCGCTCGAGCATCTTGCGGCTCCACTTTTCTTGCCGGGTGTCGCGCTAAGCGACCATTTTTCCTTTTGGCGGCAGGGCTATTCGGCGATCATGGTAACGGACACCGCTTTTTACCGAAATCCCTGGTACCACACCGCCGGAGACCTGCCTGAGAAGCTCCATTACGGCCACTTTGCGGAGGTCGTCCAAGGCTTGTATCTGGCGCTACAGGATTGTGCAAGCCGTGTATAGCGAGGCTGGTAGGGATATGTCCAAATTGGGGCAAACGGAAGTCGGATATTCGTCTCCCGCCGCTTTGGTCACTGCTCGTGGCGGCCGCTTCTCGGCCGAATTAGAGATCGATGTTTCCGAAGGAGACGAGGGCGAACTCTTTAAATGGTTTCTTGCAGCCGTTTTATTCGGAGCGCGAATCTCCGGACAGCTTGCGGCACGCACTTACCGGGCTTTTGCCGAAAAGAAGCTGACAACGCCCGAAGCCATTGTCGAGTGTGGTTGGAACGGGTTAGTGGCGGTACTGGATGCGGGTGGCTATGCCCGTTATGATTTTAAAACCGCCACGAAGTTGTTGGATATGTCCCGGTCCCTGCTCGAGCACTATCAGGGAAGCCTCGGCACGCTGCATTCGGAGGCTGAGTCTGCCGAGGACCTCGAAAAGAAGCTAGGCACGTTAGCGAAAGGCATAGGGCCGACGACAGTCAATATCTTTTTGCGGGAATTACGTGAAATATGGCCTAAGGCGGCGCCGAAACTGTCCGATCTTGCTATCGACGCCGCCAAATCGCTGAGTTTTCTACCCGATGAGTCAGGCGAGAACGAGCGGGCGCTGGCACGATTACAGGAACTCTGGGCAGAGGCGGGTGGATCTTTTCGAGATTTTTCGGACTTTGAAACGGCGCTAGTGAAGGAAGGGCTTTTATTACGACGGGCAAAGGGACATGAGGTCAAAGCTGCCCTTTAACCATGCCGCCTAAAAGACTTCTGGACATTTGATCGCCCGCTTTTATCAGGCTCGGAGACTTTGACCGATAACGTCGTCGATGGGGGAGCCTTCCGTCTGGAGCCGCCACATGGTGTCGAAGATGCCCCGCTTGCGCCGGAGTTCAGCCGGATGGCCGTCCTCCACGATACATCCTTCGATCAGCACGATGATACGGTCGAACGAAGCCAAGGTAGACAGGCGGTGCGCGACGGCCAATACCGTGCGCCCACGCATCAGCTTATTGAGCGCGTGCTGAACCTCGAGTTCGCATTCCGTATCCAGCGCGGATGTAGCCTCGTCCAGAATGATAATCGGGGCATTCTTGAGAAAGGCGCGGGCGATGCCGATACGCTGGCGTTGACCGCCGGACAGCTTCACGCCTCGTTCGCCGACCAGTGTGCCGTAGCCTTCCGGTAAGCTTTGAATAAAGTCGTCGCAGTAGGCGCTGCGCGCTGCTGAAATTACCTCCTCGTCGGATGACTCGGGACGGCCGTACCGGATGTTTTCCATTATCGACCGGTGGAATAGCGAGATTTCCTGCGGCACCACGGCGATCGCCGCACGCAGGGTATCTTGCGTCACACAAGTGATGCACTGGCCGTCGATCAGGATGCGCCCCTTCTGCACATCGTCCAAACGCTGTACCAGGCCAACCAGCGTGGACTTTCCGGCGCCGGACGGCCCAACGATGCCAATCCGTTGGCCCGCCGGGATATGCACGGAAAAATCACGGAATACTCGATTACCGTCCGCATACGCGAAGGTCACGTTCTCGAAATCGATTGATCCGCCCAAGGCAATGAATGGGCTTGAATCGGGAGCATCCGCTACCGCGTGAGCCTGGCCCACGTCGCGCAAGGTCTCGGCGATGAGGCCCAGATGCTGGGTCGTGCCGACCAATGCGAAGGCCAAATCCCGCGAACCGTGCAAAATGCGGAAGGTGAGGGCGCTTACCAGCACCACGTCGCCGGGCGTGATCCGGCTCTCGCTCCAAAGGTAAATCGCCCAGGCCAGCATCGATCCGGCCATGATCCACAGGAGCAGATCGTGAAGCACCCGGGTCTTCTCGAGATACATCCAACTCCGGCGCTGCGCATTCGCTTCCACGGCAAACTTTTCGGCCAGCCGGGTCTTCTCCCGAGAGCGTGCCGCGAAGGCTTTCACGGCCCAAATATTGGTGACCACGTCGACCAGTTCGCCGCCGACTCGTGCGGCCTGCTCAGCGAAAGCTCGGTGATACGGCCGTCCCTTCTGTCCGAATAGAACCACGCCACCCGCTACTACCGCGACAAAGGCGGTGAGCACCGCGCCCATGCGCCAGTCGACCGTGGCAAGTACGATCACGGCACCGAGAAAATCGGTGCAGGGCGGCACGATGTCCCAGGCGAAGATGCTGATCAAGGCTCCCGTGGCGCCAGCGGTTTCGGTGACACGGTTGCCGAGGGAACCCACCATGTGGTCGTTGAAGTAATGCATCGGATGGCCGGAAAGGTGATCGAAAAGATCCAAGCGTACATCTACGCCGACGCCCACCACGGTTCGGCAGCCCAGCCAGCCACCGAGACGCCAGAACACGTTCTCAACGGCTACGAGTGCAATGAACAATCCGAGCGGTGTCCACACGGCGAATCGGCTTCGGCCGGGATCGGCCATCGCGTCCACGAGGAGTTTCATGCCGATCTGTACGGCGATCGCACAAGCCGCCGCCGCCATCACCAATGCCAATAGACCGGCAAAATGCCATGGGCGCTTGGCGATATAGTGCAGCAGAAAGAAAATTGGACGTTGAAGAAAACGCGGAACGTCAGTACTCGAATGGGAATCGTGGAGCATCTAATACATCCCTGTGAGATGATTCAGTGGCACTGGTTAAGGGAGTTCGAAGGAGAGATGGCTATGCGGCACGTTGATATCCGGAAGCGGGCACAATCGTAGCCGTTTGGGCCGTTTGTTTGATTTGTTAGCCGGGAAACGAGGGAGAGATTGGGCGCACAGCAATCGCCGAAGCTCGGACGCTTTTCCGTCCAGCCCCAATCGGCCCGTAGCCGGTATAAAGTGGACCGCTCGGAAGAAATCGAGCGGGTGCTGACCGACGCCAGGACTTGACCGGCGCCCGGTTGTGGTCCAAGCGGCCTGGTCAACGGACGCGTTAAATCGTCACGCCCATAGTGATGGCGCGATGATTTTTCCGGAAACGAACGTTGCCAAAAATATCCGTGCCGCGCCGAGCGGCATATATACGGGTGCATCCTGACCCAGTCTCGCTACTTCCCTTTTGCCCCGTAATTTAGACTCGCCCCGCGCAGCGGGTAATAGGTATCTTCTCGTATCATTGGCCGAAATACTTGTTTGCCGATGAACGGGTGCTTTAGGTCGAAGGCAAAAACCGTTCGCTGAAGATATGTCCATCGGCAATCCCGAAGGAACGCGCCGTTTCCGTCGCGGCATCGATCAGCGCGGGCGGACCGCACAGGTAGAGATCAGGCGCAGGGCCGCCTTGCTCCAGGTCGCGTTGCAAGGCTTGCACAGGAGTGCCGTGAAATCCGTCCCACGAAGCCCCCGCGCGCCACACGCACAGATCAATCTTCAGGTGGGGCAGGATTTGAGTGAGGCTCCGAAGCTCGTCGAGGTAAAACAATTCGGCTTCGTGATTGACACCGAAATAAAGGTGCACCGGTTGCGGTTCCTCCAATTCGGCCATATGGCGCAGCATGGAGAGCATGGGTGCCAAGCCGGTGCCGCCCCCGACAAAATAACGGGGTCGTAGGCTTTGCGCCTGCAAGACGAAATGGCCGCTGGGGCCGCATACATCAATTCGCTGGCCGATTTTCGCCTCCCGCTCCAGATATGTGGAGAACCGTCCGCCCGGTTGCAGCCGGATCAGAAATTCCAGTTCTCCGGTCCAGTTGGGCGTATTGGCGATGGAGTAGGCACGGCTTATACCTAAGTTCGGAATTTCCAGGCTCATGTACTGGCCCGGTTCGAATTCCGCAGCCTGCCCGCCGCTGCTGTCCGGTTGCAGCCGCAGCATCAAGCGGATAGTGCGTTCGGCGATGGGCATCAAGTCGATGATTTCGGCGGCGCGGCCCGCTAGCACTTCGAAGCGGATGCGGTCGAAATCGTAAGGCGCTTCAAGCGAGAGGTCGCTTTGTGGATGGGCCCGGCAGAGCAGCAAGTCGCCGCGCGCTGCGGCGTCCGGAGGCAGTGCCTGGGGATTATAACTGCCCAAACGGTAATCGCCTTCGACACAGATGCAGAGGCACGCGCCGCATCCGCCGTCCCGACACAGAGACGGTAGTACGATTCCCTCCTGCTCGGCGGCAACGAGGAGATTCTGTTCGGTCTCGCAGGTGAAATGAACCTGTTGGCCGTCACGGGTGGTGAGCGTTATGGCATGGTTGGTCATAGGTTCTCCAAAAGAAAGCTCTAGGTGGGAGCAGTCTTCAGACCGCGATCGATCCGCGGGCTAGTCGGGGATTTTGTCGCGATCTAAAGCCCGCTCCCATCGATGCCGTTTCAGGCCGCCCGGCCGAGCGCCGCCTCGAGGTCGGCCTCGGCGGTGGTGGCCGGCCTCAGATCGAAGCGTACGGAGAGCTGTTCCAGGAGCGCTGGGGTCAGGAAAGCGGGTAAGCTCGGTCCGAGGCGGATGCCGCGAATGCCGAGGGAAAGCAGGGTCAACAGTACGGCCACCGCTTTCTGTTCGAACCAGGAGACCATGAGCGATAGCGGCAGGTCGTTCACGCCGCATTCGAACGCCTCGGCCAGGGCGCTGGCGATCTGAATGGCGGAATAGGCATCGTTGCACTGACCGATATCCAGGAGGCGCGGAATGCCGCCGATGGTGCCGAATTCGTGCCGGTTGAAGCGGTATTTGCCGCAGCCCAGAGTTAGGATGACGCTGTCCTCTGGCGCGCGGTCCGCCAGATCGGTGTAGTAATTGCGCCCCGGCGCCGCGCCGTCACATCCGCCGATCAGGAAGAAGTGGCGGATGGCGCCGCTCTTGACGGCATCGATGACCTGATCGGCGACTCCCAGTACCGTGTTGCGGCCAAATCCCACGGTGACGGTTTGTTCCGGCGCGTCTTCCTGAAAGCCGGGGAAGGCCAGCGCCGCTTGGATGACCGCCGAGAAGTCGCCGTTGGCGATGTGGCGCACGCCGGGCCAGCCCACCGGTCCAGCGGTGAAGATGCGCTGCCGGTAGCGGGGGTGAGGTTCGACCAGGCAATTGGACGTCATCAGAATCGGGCCCGGGAACTCGGCGAATTCGCGGGTTTGGTCCTGCCAGGCGCCGCCGTAATTGCCGACCAGGTGGGGATAGGCGCGCAGTTTGGGATAGGCGTGGGCCGGCAGCAGTTCGCCATGGGTGTAGACGTTGATGCCTTTGCCCTGAGTCTGCTCCAGTAGCGCCGCCAAATCCTTCAGGTCGTGACCGCTGACCAGAATCGCCTTGCCTTTGATCGGCGTCATCCGCACGCTGGCCGGCTCCTGGTGGCCGAAGCTGCCGGTATTGGCGGCGTCCAAGAGTTCCAGCGCTTTTAAATTCAATTGACCGACGGCCAGCGCCTGGTTCAGGAGTGCCTCGGCATCGGTGGGTTCGCCGGCGAGAAAATCCAGCAATTCCTCGAAACGCGCATAGAGATCCTCGCTTTCGTAACCCAGCACCTGGGCATGATGGGCATAGGCAGCGACGCCCTTCAGCCCGTAGAGGATCATCGCCCTGAAGCCAACGATATCATCGCCCACTTGTTCACGGCCGGCGATTATGGCGGCCGACGCGGCTTGCACCAACAAACCTTCCATGTCCTCCACCGGCTGCCAAGCAGCGGGCCCATCCAAAGCCTCCGGCGCAGCGCCTTGACGCCGTGCCGCCTCTTCATAGCGCATCTTGATTCGGTCGCGCAGGCGGGCGGCCTCTTGGATAAGGGCAATAAAACGGGCGGGATTGAAGTTGACGTTGGTCAGGGTAGTGAACATGGCATAGAGTATGAACCCGTCCGCCTCGGGGTCGGAGATCCCGAGAGCACGGGCGCGGCGGGCATACTGGGCGATACCTTTCACGCCGTAAACCAAAAGGTCCTGTAGATCGGCGGTTACTTGATCTTTGCCGCAGACCCCTTTGGCGCTGGCACAGCCGTTGCCGGAATCGGTGCGGGTGGTTTGTTCGCATTGATAACAAAACATGGTGTTTTCCTTTGCATGGACAGTCAAAGCGACTCGGACGGTGAACACCATAGTGGCCGGCCGTTCGTTTCTCCTTGATGTAGATCAAGCGTGTTCCCGCAGGAGATATTATGAAGAAACCTGTACCCGATTGGCTGTACAAGCATCTGCTGTTCGCCGAGTTGGAAGAACCTCAATTGACGCAAGTGATCGCCGCGGCTTCCGTCGTTCGACTGGAGCCGGGAGACGAGCTTTTCAGCCATGGCCAGCGGGCCAACCGCTTCTTTATCTTGGAAACGGGGGCGATCCAGCTTTCCCGGCTCTCGGCGGCGGGCGAGGAAAAGGTCATCGAACTCATTCAGCCCCGCCAGTCTTTCGCCGAGGCGGTGATGTTCATGGAGGGCAATCTTTATCCGGTCAGTGCTCGCGCGATTGTTCCCAGCGAGCTGTGGGGGTTCGACATGAAGATGTTCCGAACCGTATTGCAGACCTCGCCCGCCGTCTGCTTTCGATTACTGGGCCGGATGAGCCAGCGTCTGCACCAACTGTTGCAGGAAATCGATGAATTGACGCTGCAGAACGCCACGATGCGCGTTGCCCAACACCTGCTCCGTTCCGCGCCTGACCGGAACTGTGCGAGTTACGCCGTGCAGTGGGAAACGCCGAAGCAGGTGCTGGCTTCTCGGCTTTCGGTACGCCCGGAGACCTTTTCCCGCATCCTGCAACAACTGGTGCAGGCCGGAATGATCCAGGTCCACGGCAAGACGGTGGAGGTGCTGGATGCGACGCGTTTAAGGAACTGGGCGGGACAAGGCGATTAAATAAATCTAAGGAACGGCCCTGTTCAATTCGAGGTCTCACAATCGGGGACGCGGGCCATCGGCCGGTACGGAACAAGGAGGGGCGATATGAACGGCACGAGACTCGATTGCCTGATCGTGGGGGCGGGACCAGCCGGTCTGACGGCTGCTATCTATCTCGCTCGTTTCCGCCGCAAGATCAAAGCCGTAGACGCGGGTGCCAGCCGGGCATCGCTTATTCCGGTCTCGCACAATTATCCCGGCTTCCCGGATGGAATTTCCGGGAGCGACTTGCTGGCGCGGTGTCGCGCCCAGGCCTTGCGGTACGGCGCGAGCATCGTTCCCGGTGTGGTTACTCGCATCGAAAAGGTCGACGACGGTTTTATAGCAACGCGCGGAGACGACCGGCTCATAGCTCGGACGGTATTGCTGGCGACAGGCGTGCTCGATATCGAGCCGGTTCTGCCGAACTTGAAAGATGCAATCCGATGCGGATACATCAGGCATTGCCCGATCTGCGACGGCTACGAAGTCATTGACAAAAAAGTGGCGGTGATCGGTTCCGGAAAAGGGGGACTCAGCGAGGCGCTCTTTTTAAGGTGCTATACCGCCGACCTAACCCTGCTGACTCTCGGAAAGGACATGGCGCTGACCGATGACGACCGAGAAACTTTACGTCAGGCCCGGATTCGAGTGATCGAAGAGCCGATAGACGAAGTTTACTTCGAGCAAGGGAAAATCGGGGCGATACGAATGGAGAGCGGCCAAACCCATTATTTCGATGCCTTGTATTCCGCATTGGGGGCAGCTATCCGATCGGATCTGGCGATTCAAATCGGAGCACAGTGCGACCCGGAAGGTCATCTCATCGTCGACGATCATCTCCGGACGTCGGTGCCGGGCTTATACGCGGCGGGCGACGTCGTCAGTGCCCTCAACCAGATCAGCGTCGCCACGGGACATGCGGCGATAGCGTCTACGACGATTCATAACAGTCTCTGAGGCGCCGCATCAGTTATTTTCGTTCCGCGCCTCCGGCCCGGCCTTCGCTTAAGATATGGCCGAAAACAATGTTCCGATTCGTGTTTCTGGTGTAGGGTGGGTTAGGCGCGCATCGCACGGAGCCATTCCGTGCCCGCAGGACTCTCTACGCGCCGTAACCCACCGGTTCCTCGGCCTTGCCTGGTGGGTTACGGCGCGCGGAAACACCACAGGAACTTTCCAGATTCGGTGCGATGCGCGCCTAACCCGCCCTACAATCGTTTTCAAGGAGAATGTGATGTTATTGGCGGCGAAATCCTTAGCCGCCCACCGCACCCAGTTCGAGCCGGGACGGAACCTTTCCGTCGATGTTGTCCGACGTGGATTCGACCTTTCCGGCGCCGATGTGAGTGCGATCGACGCCGGGCAGGCCGATCAACTCTTGCTGGATCGCTTTGGCCCGGCGGTCTCCCAAGGCTTCGAGCTCGGATGTCGCCAAGGGAGCGGCGGTACTGACCAAATGTTCGAACAGGCGTTCATAGAAATCCTGGTCCTCGCTACCCCGCCCTAAAAGAGCCAACACTCTGCTAACTCGCTGCGGTTTCCTTCCGGTCTTCTTTTCGTAAGCGGCCTGAAGCTCTTCCAGCGCCTTGGCGCCTCCACGCTCGATCGTGAGGTCCTCCAAGGCGCGCTGGGTCTTGGCATTGGTGAACGCCAGAGGCCCCGGATCTTCTCCAGGTTTAAGACCTACATCCAGTTTTTCCGCGACGGCTTGTCGCACGTGTAGCGATCTCAGCGCCTCGCCGTCGCGCTTGGGGTCGAACCGGCCATGTATGGTCAACTTGAGCATGGGGCGTTTTTCCAGCGCCTCCGCGACTTTTTTGAGCTTTTCCCGCTCCGGCGGCGGCAAGGTATCGCTGCCGGACTCGAATAGCACCGTGTCGGGGTGTTCCTCGCCGCCCGCGAACACCGAACCGATCATCCGAAAGGGCGCGGTTACGGCTTTTTGCAGCACGGTAACTAAGGCCTCCCAGACCACTTTCCCGTAGCGGAATTTGGGGCTGTCCACATCGCCTTCCACGGGTACCGAGACGTTGATTCGGCCTTGACTGTCGGTAAGTACCGCTACGGCGAGGTCCAAGGGCAAGGAAACGGCATTGGGACTTTCGACGCGTTCACCCAAGGTGAAATTGTCCAAAACGATCTTGTTCTCGCTTTTCAGCATGCTGTCTTCGATCTTGTACTCCAGATCAAGGTCGAGCTTGCCGGATTGTATTTTGCGTCCCGCGAACGTCGCACTATAAGGCGAAAGCGATGTCATCGAAACATTGCGGAAGACCACCGTAATGTCGCTGAACGTTTTCTGCTGCATAGGATTCAGTGCACCGTCAACCTTGACCGAGCCGAACTCATCGACGCGCCCGGTGAACGCCAAATGAGTCCGACCGGCAGCCGCCGTCGAAATATCGGTTATCGTCCCATCGAAGTCGTGGACAAGAGTGGAAAACGGAATGACCAGGCTCAAATCGCTGAAATCGACGATGCCGTTGTCGACTCTGACGCGCTCCACGGTGACCGGAAACGGCTTTTTCGAATCAGACCGCGATGTTTTTTCAGTCTTGACCGCTTTCTTGGCTGGAGGCTTAGGGCTCTTTTCTTTGAATATGGCGGCAAGATTCGTCGACCGGTCTTCGAATATCGTGATCTTCGATCCCGGTTGGTCGATTCGCACATCTTTGATCGACAGCCGATTAGGTTCGAGTGAAAAATCAATCTCGTTTGCCGACAGTTTTTTCCAGGACAGAAAGCGTTTGCCGCTTTCGGTCTCGTTCAGTAGCAGATCGGAGACGCTCAGAACGCCTTTGGTTTTGACCGATGGACCTTTCTGACCTTGGGTAAATCCCACGTCCAGCACGCTGGAAAAGTCGCCGCTTTCGAGTTTGAGTTTGGCGAACTCGGTTACCAAGGGGTGCAGGGCTTTCAGATTTACCCGGTCGACCTGAATCTTGGCTTCCGCTCGATCGCCTTTCGGAGATGCGGTGCCCGTCGCCTTCAGTGCGCCGCCTTGCTTGACCTTGAGGTTTGTGTCGAACGCGACCGGCGTCTCGCCGTCGTTGGTGATGTTTTTGAGGCCGATGTTGATGTCTTCGAAATCATAGGCAATTTCGGATGACAAGCTGTGGTCGGCGATTCCGAGACGAAATCCCTCGAGTGCCAACGCGTTGAGTGCAAAGCGCCAAGGCTGTCCCTCCGGCTCCTCATGCGGTTCAGCAGCGGGAGCTTCGGCGGTTGCATCTCCCTTGGCGGCGAAAAGTTCGGCCAAATGAATCGTGCCGGTCTTATCGCGAATGATTCGAGCGTTGCCGCCTTTCAATGCGGCCCGCCCGATGATCGCTTCGCGTTTTTCGAGATCCAGTTGCCCCTCCGCCAGTTCGAGCGCATCCCAAGCTGCCAAGGACTCGGATGAGCCGGGTTCGGTGAGCGCGATTCCGTTCAGAGTGGCCGCGAACCCATCGATATTGGCTTTTGTCGTACCCGCGCCCGTTTCCATTTCGGCTTTGAGATCGAGCCCAAGCCGGTCAACCGAAACGACATAAGGTGAACGGCGGCTGGCATCGGCATAAGCGACACCGACATCGGCGATTTTGAAATTGCCGACCGTGAGCTTCCAAGGCATCTCGGGCGCGGCGTCCGGTGGCGGATCGGCCGGATTCGAAGGGCTACCGTTCGTTTCCTCTTTCACCAGATTTTGCCAGTTCAACGAGCCGGTTCCATCGACGGATGCGTTGACTTGGCCGTTCTGGATAACAAACGACGGTACGGTGATTCTCCGGTTGGCCAGGTCAAAACTGGCGTTGCCGGCCTCGATGTTTTCCAGAGTCAGAATCGGATCGGCGGCATCGGGCATGGCGAAGCGCAGCTCCGATAGCGTCAACCCCAGGTCGCTCACGGACAGTTCGGTTTTATCGCGGTCTTGGCTGTACCGGTAATGCGCCGACAATGCGGCCTGACCGGACGGTTCGGCCAAATTGAGGCGGTCTTTGAGGAATTTCCACGGAATAGCCAGGTTGAAGGCAGCGAGCCGTAGATCACCGTCCGAGCGGATCGGGTCCAACGACAGATTTCCCCGCCATTCGAGCGTTCCGCCGTCTGGGAGTTTGGTAATGAGTTCATAAGTGCCGGTCTTCTCCGGCAAGGTCGTGAGCGTATTGAGTTCCAAATCGATCGGGCTCACCGTCTCCGTTATGTCGGTGTCTTTGGAGTAGTCGGCATATTGCACCGACCCGTTCGTCAGTGCGAGATGCTTGAGCAAAAGGCGGGGGAGGGCCTCGTCGGGTTGTTCGGGTTCTTCGGACTTGGGCGGCATCTCGGCGATTTTGGCCAGATTAAGCTTTCCTTCTTGGTCGACGACCGCTTTCAACGCGGGAGTTTCGAGGCGGAGATCGGCAAAAGTCCAAGCCCGGCGGAAAATACTTTCCAGTTCGAAATCGATGAACAGTCGGCTAAATTGGAAGACAGGCTGGCCATCCGTGTCCTTCAGGTTAAAATCATGGGCTTCGAAGGCAAACAAAAACGGATTGAAGTTGACTTCACCGACGGAAGCATCCCGCTTAAGCTGCTCGGCGGCGATTTTCGGGACATAACGCTGCACCAGATAAGGAACTAGTGAAAACCCGACCAGCGCATAGAACATGAGCGCCGCCGTAATGGTTAGTGTCCACGGGTTTCTAGCGATTCGGACCAGCCGATTCATGGGGGTTTGAACTCCTTATCAAGGATTGGCGGAGTGTGACAGCTAAAGTGTAGTATCACGAAAGTAGGCAGTTGATTCATGCCGACTCCGACAACCTCTTTCCCTCGGCCACTGATACCAAGCGCCTGTCTACAAAAGGTATTCTTACTTAGGACCACAATAAGCGACAAGTTTCTTCCGGCGGTGGAGGGAGTTCAGAGCATTTTTGCACCGTGCAGCGGGTCAGAGACCAATGGGGTGAGGCACGATTATCGGGAGATAAAGGAATTCGTGTCCCCGTTCATTTCACATTCCATGAGGGGCGAATCCACCATAGTGAAAGGGCCTTATGCTATATTTAGCGGGTCATTTCTCGCGCATCTGCCGGAATCAGTTGCTAAATAATCAGGTGTTGCCACTTGGCTGGAAGTGTTGGCCACACTTGGCATTCCAATAAATAAAAGCAATGTTTAAAGCTGATCGTGTTTTTTCGGAACGTAACAATACAACGGGGCAGATTGAATGGTTCTTTCTGACGCGGGAAGGCGTAATGGGGCCGTATGAATCCGAGGCATTCGCCAAAAAATCACTCGATGAGTTTAAACAGCGCTGCATAGTGATCGGAGCCGACGGAGGTAGAACCCCCGATTCGAAAAGCAATTTCGAACTCGTTCGAGACGAATCAGGCTTGACGACACTGAAAATGGATCCAGTGAAGTCAAAGTAACGCTTGTTCGATGAAGCCATTCGGCTAAGGGACATGGAAAACGCCGAAAACCGTCAATGAGCGGCTTCTGGATGACATGAAGCATGGCCGGAAGCGAACCTTTCAAGCATGCGGCGGAATATGCTTTGCTATTCCGCTCGACGCGTGGTGAATAGTAGGCAAAAAACGAAAGCCTGACTCCTTCTCCTGCCCCTTCTCTTTGAAAGTGAATTGGGTTTTCTTTTCGTTATCCGAAGCCATTCACAAGTGCTTGTGAGCCCTGGCAGATTTATGTGTAGGTTATGACTTACATGTTGAGTCTGCCCGGAGGATCAATACCGCCGCTTCCAGTGACAGCGTCAATGCCTCTGATGCCATCGCTACTCCCGCACCGCTCGCGATCTATACGGACAAGGATGCACTAGGGATAAACAAGGTCGCTCATGCCATTTGGGCACGTACACTCACAAAGGCCCCCACGACTAAGAAGGCAGTCGCGAAATCCTGTCCTGTGTGCGTTGTTAGCCCATGTTATCCGCACTCATCATCCTGTAAGCGTAGGCGTACGGAACCTTAAGCAAAAGCTTACAGACAACAAAGTGGCGCTAGGTTATTTTGTTAATTGAAAGATTGAAAAAACTCTCGTATCCGAAATAGATAGTCATAAATATCAATAAACTGCAGTAATGTGATCTTCGGAAAAAACTAGTTTTTTCACAGCCTCTGATGTTACGCGGAGCGTCGCTAAAGCTGATTAAGTTACGAGAAAGTTCTAAGGGAGATAGGATGAATAGCAATTCAAAACGTCCAAGCGATCAGCAGGTGATTAATTCAACGGCATTTGCATCACCGGGAGACCTTTCTCGTGCGCGGCCTGATCATCCCCGACGACAGCAAGCAATGCCTGTTAGCCATGGCACCGGTCAGGTACCTAGTCAAGGCAGTCCAACCGGCGAAGCGCATCCGATGACCGCAACCGGCCTGCTGCTGGATCGGGGCAAGACAAGGAAGCGCGGCTGCCACCTCCGTAAGCGGATTATGGTCACCGGCGGCGCGGGGTTCATGGGCGCCCACCTGTGCGAGCGCCTGTTGGCAGAGGGCCACGACATTCTGTGTGTGGACAACTTCTATACCGGCTCCCGCGACAACATCGCCCATTTGCTGGGTCACCCCCACTTCGAGCTGCTGCGCCACGACATCACATTTCCTCTCTATGTGGAGATGGACGAGATCTATAACCTGGCGTGTCCCGCATCACCCGTGCATTATCAGAACGACCCGGTGCAGACCACCAAAACCAGTGTGCACGGCTCTATAAACATGCTGGGTCTGGCCAAGCGGGTGCGGGCGAAGATCTTGCTGGCTTCCACTAGCGAAGTCTATGGCGATCCCGAGATACACCCCCAGCAGGAAGGCTACTGGGGACGGGTCAACCCCATCGGTCCACGCGCCTGCTACGACGAAGGTAAGCGTTGCGCGGAGACCCTATTTTTCGATTATCACCGCCAGCATGGCCTGCGCATCAAGGTAGCGCGCATCTTCAACACCTATGGCCCTCGCATGCACCCGGACGACGGCCGGGTAGTGTCCAATTTCATCATGCAGGCACTGACAGGTGAGCCGATCACCTTGTATGGCGACGGTATCCAGACCCGTTCCTTCTGTTACGTGGATGACATGGTGGAGGGGCTGGTCAGGCTGATGGACTCCAGGGACGAGTTCATCGGTCCGGTCAACCTGGGCAATCCCGAGGAATACACCATGCGTTCGTTGGCGGAGCGGGTTCTCGACCTGGCCGGATCTAACTCACCGCTGACCCACAGGCCCTTGCCCAAGGACGACCCGCAGCGGCGTTGTCCGGACATCACACTGGCTCGGCAAGAACTCGATTGGCGGCCAACCACCCGCCTAGAAGATGGGCTGAGCAGGACTATCGACTACTTCCGCGCCAAGTACGGCGCGACGTCGGAGACCTGCCACAACCAGCTGGGGCCTGACCGATGAAGGACGCTCTAACCACCCCCGACACTCCACTGGTGAGCGTGGTCATCCCCGCGTACAACGCCATGGCCTTCCTGAGACAGACTCTGGACAGCGTGCTCGCGCAAACCTACGACAACTTGGAGGTCATTGTCGTGGACGACGGCTCCACCGATGGAACATCGGACCTGCTTCACGGCTACGGCGAACGCATCACCGTCCTGCGCCAGGCAAATGCCGGCCAGGCGGCGGCGCGGAACTATGGCGCCCGTGTGGCGCGCGGCGATATGCTTGCCTTCCTGGACAGCGACGATCTGTGGGATGCAGCTAAAATCGCCCGTCAAGTCGAGCTGCTAGTGTCCTGTCCCATTAATACGTAGCATAAATCTTGCTTAATTTCTGGGTGTCTTTAGATTTGAGGAGATACCCAATGAAAAACGGCCGCCCGAAAGCCGAACTGGTCATCACACCCGCTGAACGCGAACAACTGGAG
>NZ_DASPLO010000185.1:0-28043 GCF_035627495.1 Methylocaldum sp. | reverse complement strand
AAGCGTTCCACGGCCGAGCGCGCCTCGGCCGTCAGTTTCACTGCGTATTTCTGGGTTCGCATGATCGTCTCCTGGCTTCCAGACAATCATCAGACCCAAGACATGACCAAACATTGCACTGCTACCGTGGCGAAGCACTACGGCCTGCACGGCCGGAAGCCCCATGTTCCGGATCTCCGCGACCAACTCCTGCGCGACCTGAGCGCCCAGCCTGCGGCCGGTGCTGATCTCCTCCGCCGTTTGCGGCATCGGGTGTTCGACGGATCGGCCCGCGAGAGCGGACTCGGACGGGGCGTCAGCAGGGGTTGCCGCAAAGTCATGGACGATGATGCGATCGGGCTTGGCGACCCTTTCGCCCTCATACGGCTGACGCTCGGTGACGTTGCTGGATGCGCACCCGGCCAGAACGACCAGGGCGAATAAACTTGGTGCGGCAAGGCTAAGCAGTTTCATGGCAGGCCTCCGAAGGCAAATCAATCGGGTGAATTGCGAAAAGGCCGAGACCCATCGCCCCGGCCCGATAGATGCTATTCGTCTTCAATGTCCTTGACGTCGATCAAGGAATCATGCCGCATTCGAACAGCTTGTTGGCGATGGGCGCCGCCACGCGGTTGATGAATTCGGCGCGCATCTGAGGATCGTTCTGTAACATCTGCACCGCCCGGTCCATCATCTGTGCCTTTTTACCCGAAGGCGGCTGGCTCTTCTCATTCGCCAGTTGTTGGCAGGAGGAGGTCTGGTATTTCTGCAGGACTTTCTGGACCACCTTGTCCATCATGGGATATTGGCCCGGTTGAGCGCTGGCGGCTCCGCAGCAAGGGAGCCAATATAACCAGGTTGAAACGTTTGATCATGGCTTTCTCCTTATTTCAGGCCACGGTTGTTTGAACACGATCTCGAACATTTGAAACGTCGTCATTTCCCTTTTGGGGTATCACGCAGATCCGATTTCATTTCGGTGCGGGGTGGGTAATGCCCACCCCGCACCGACGGCTTAATATCCCGAGGGCGGAGGCACAGGCATGTAGATAACGCCGCTATTGCCGTAAGCCTGGGTATACCAGGTGGAGCCGCACTGATAATAGGTCACGCTCCCAACGACCGTGGGGCTGGCAGCGCAGGGCAGGCTCGCGGAGCCCGAGGGTGGGGGGGCGGTCTGGACTACGGTCGTGGATGGGGCGGTGGACGCCGACGACTGACCCGCAGCATGGCCCGCAACGGCGCCCAACGCCGCCGCACCGATCGCCACGGCCGCGACTTCGCCGTCGTCCCAGTTGTCTTCGTCATGATAGTAGTACCCCGATGGCGGCGGGTAGCCCGGTCGGTAGTAAGTCCCCTCATAGGACTGCGCCGCTTGCTGCCGGCTTTGCTGCGCTTGTTGCTGCTGCTGTTGGCGGCTCTGCTGCGACTGCTGTCCGTATTGCTGCCGACTCTGCTGCTGCTGCGAGCGCGCCTGCTGGGCCTGCTGTTGTTGCTGTTGCCGGCTTTGCTGCATCTGTTGCGCCGAACCGGTTGCCGCACCGCCCTGATAGCTTGCCGCTCGCGGCGGCGCCACTGCGGGAAAAACCGCCCCCGCCGCCACCGCCACGGGAAAAGCCACCCGCCGCAGCTCCACCGCCGCCTCCCGCCCGGCCTCCACCTGTCCCCCGGGCGGCGGCGTAATCCATGGTTCCCATCAGGAAAACAAAAGCGCCGGCCATAGCCGTGACGATCAAAGAAGGTCTGGTGTTCATTTCTGTCCTCCGGTTTGCTCTGGGCTTGCCGCACCTTGCGGCGCGATTTGTGGCAATTGCGCGAGGAAGGCGATCTTCTGTGCCCCTTCGGGCGGGGTGAATGCGAACTGGGCATCCCGGACTTCGGGCGAGAGATTCCAATCGGAGAACTGCGCCCGGAACTGCGGCTGGCCCTTCGCATTCTTGTAAGTCAGCACCGCTCGGACCGGCAACGGCTGAGCACCCTCCGCGATCCAGACCTGGTAATCCACCGTCTCGGTGCGACCCGCCAGATGATGGGCCGGCATCCCGTCGATTACGGTCCTCTCCACATAGTCGAGCGACTGGGTCCGGCGTTCGAGCTCGGCGGGAAGCCGGCTGACCAAAAGCATGGCCAGCGGCAGTCTCATGTTGAGGTCCTTGAGGAAATACATGACCGCCGCGTCGATGCCGCCGGGTTTGTAAGCCTGGGCATAGACGTTCTGCGACGGGCTGAACGTCGTGATGGTCTTGCCGTCGTACAGGACGAGATGCTTGTCGCCGTCGCTATGTTCCGCCTCGACGCGCAGATGGTTTGGCCGGCTCACGGTGATCTTCCGGCTCTCGCCGAATTCGATCTTCTGGCCGGATTCCTGGACCACGTCGTAACTGCCCCGGAGGTTCACGCTGAACCGCGGGGTCTTGGCCAAAAATTCGGCCATGCGCAGGAGAATATCTTTCGGCTCCGTCGGCTCCACCACCGCTTGTGGCGCCGGTCCCTGGGCGGCCGGCGGCTCCGGACGCGTCGTCGCCCGCTTCTCCGCGCAACCCGCCGTTACCGCCAGGACCGCCACGCATAGCGCGGCGCCTGCGGCCGATCGCCATTGTCTTGCCTTCATTAGCCTGTCTCCTGCTTTCGATGACACGGGTTGAAACTTCATGGATCCATCCATGGGCTTTTTGACCCCTCCCGCGGGAGAATCGTTTCGGAAATATCAAGGACATAGCGGAGCGCAAATCCCAATCCAGCGACTTCGGCCTTCTCGTTACAGCCCCGGCGGCAGCTTTTCCCAGGGATAGCCCTTGGCGGCCAGGTCATGGCCGGTCTGGAACAGCTTCTTCATGTAGTCGGTATCGAAGTCTTCCTTGTGCGGAGCGAAGAAACTTTTCGGGATGTAGGCGAGATTGAAATCGATGCTATCCCGCTGGGTCTCGGCATAGATCTGGTACAAATCGCCGACGCCCTGGGTTTGGATCAGCGAGGCAATGGCACGGCCGGCGATGCTGAGGGTCCGGCGCTCCACCTCCGCCCAGTCGGGGTCCAGGCGGGCATTGCGGATGACATAAAGCCGACGGTCGCGAACGATGCCGCGCTGCTTGCTGAGTTCGGCCACCTTGAGGGCGGGCGGGTAGAGGAACACTTAGGCCATGGCGCCGCCGTCGACGTGCATTTCCTGGTAGCGCCGGCCGCGATTGCGTCGCCATTTTTGGCAAAACCTTTTGGGACCTCCCAGTCACCAAAAGGAGCCAATTGTGGCGACGAGTAGTGCCTTCGGCGGCCCACGTTCGTCCCAATCGCAAACGTCGCTTTAGTCGCGACCTTCCTGCGTCCGCCACGCCTGCGCTACCGCTACGACTCCGATCAAACATCCGGCCCTTATATCTCGATTCTGTTCTCTACAACAGTCAGAATCCCCGACTGATCATCGGGAGGAGAGGGAGAAGTCGCTTTGGCCCTGAGGCTTCGAGCCTGTGCCGTAGATAGAACTCTCCCTCCTCCACACCCGCCTTGGCAGTTCGAACGGTATGCGTAGGCCCCCGCTGGCGGGTGAGCTTGAATCACCATAAGGCTGAACCGGGCGCGTGGCTCCGAACGATTTGCACCCTCATTGTTGACCCAAGACCGGTAGACCTGAACCTATGCCCCAAACCATCATCGGCGTGGACATCGCCAAACGAAAATTCGATGTGGCCCGCCTCTGTGAGCACAAATACCGCCACAAGAAATTCGACCACAACGCCCAGGGTTTCGTGGCCTTCCTCGACTGGCTGAACAGCTTCGGCGATCCCCAGCCGTGGGTCTGCATGGAGGCCACTGGCGCTTACAGTGTCCCCCTGGCCGAGTTCCTGGTGGAACGAGGCTACCGGGTTAGCGTCGTCAATCCGGCCAAGATTCACGCCTTTGCCAAGAGCGAGTTGAGTCGCACCAAAACCGACAAAGTCGACGCCAAACTCATCGCGCGGTATTGCCTGAGCCTGCAGCCGGACCGGTGGACGCCACCGCCTCGCGCGATCCGTGAGCTACAAGCCCTGTTACGCCGCGTCGAGCACCTGCTCGAAATGCAGCAGATGGAACGAAACCGTCTAGCCACAGCCGATCCGGCCATCGTCGCTTCGCTCAAAACCGTCCTGGACATGCTGGACAAGGAGTTGGAGGAGACTCGCCAACGCATCAAAAGCCTCATCGACAACGATCCCGATCTCAGGCAGCGACGGCATCTCCTGGAGTCCATTCCAGGCATCGGACCCGCCGCTTCGGCTTACCTGCTGACGGCCCTGAGCCCCCATTATGGCTTCTCCAGCGCCAAACAGGCCGTGGCCTATGCGGGTCTCGCACCAGCAATCCAAAAGTCCGGCAAATGGGTCGGCAAAACCCGCCTTTCCAAAACCGGTGACCCTGCCTTGCGGAAAGCCCTGTACCTGCCCGCACTCGTCGCATGGCAATACAATCCGATTATCCGCACCTTCTGTCAGCGTCTTAAAGACAACGGGAAGAATGGCAAAGCCATCGTCTGCGCCGCCATGCGCAAGCTCATCCACATCGCTTTCGCCATCCTCCAATCCGGGAAGCCGTTTGATCCCAAATTATCGCTTGCATGAATTCGTTCAAGACGGTATCTACGGCTACGCGGGGGTCGTCGCACGTCGCTCCGCTGCCGCTACGCTTCCTATGCTCCTTCAAGGATATGTGTGGACGTGACACTAGAAAGCATGTTGAATCTTCGTCGAACACCGACAGCAAACAGCATACTCATATCATCAACATTTTCTCCGCTAGTTCCGTCAAAATCTGCCTGGGCAGCTTGCCCGTCTCCGAACGGGGCAATTTATCCAGCAGATACAACGGGCGGGGCAGGAAAACCGGGTCGAGACGCGCCTGCAGTTCCGCGAGCAATTGCTCCTTAGTCTTGCCTGGAGCCACGGCGAACGCGGTCAGGCGAACGGTCCCTTCCGAACCGTCCGGCACAAAAAAGGCCCCATCGAGAACCCCCTCGATTTCGTTCAATACGTGATTCAAGGCGCTGAGAGAAGTGCGCTTTCCGGCGATGTTGACCAGATCCGCGGTGCGCCCCAACAGCCTAAAATGCCGGGGGCCGCAGCACTGGATCAAATCGTTCAACACGATAGGCCCGGGAAGATGGTCGGCATCGACCAATGATGCTTCGGCTTTCTCTTGGAAACGCACGCCGTTGAACGCACACCACATGTCGCCTTGACTCGTGCGACGGGAGGCAATCGAACCGGCTTCCGTACAACCGTAGATCTCCAGCGCACGCGTTCGAAACAGGCTTTCCGCCTTAACTGCCCAGTCGCGAGAAAGAGGCGCCGTGGCGGACACGATGAATTCGATCTCCGGCAAACTCTCCCCGGCTTCGATCAGAGCGCGAATGTGCACCGGCGTCGTCACGAGAATCCGGGGCGTCGGGCAGTTACCCAGGACCGCGCGGATATCGGCCGGAAAAAATGGCTTGCCGGAATGCAGCGCCACGCCAAGACAAAGCGGCAGAAGAATACTGGTTTCGAGACCGTACATGTGCTGAGGCGGCACCGTGGCGATGACCGTAGCCGGCTGTCCCGGCTCCAAACCGAGCTCCGCACCGATCAATCTCGCGCTTTCGCAAAAAATTCGCCACGTCTTGACATGAGGCTGCGGTTGGCCGGTGCTGCCGGAGGTAAAGGCGATCGCCGCGATTTGATCTCCTGAAATTTCCGGAGCGCAAGCGCCCAGCGGCGACAACGGATGTGGACTGCAATCGTAATGGACGATCATCTCCACGCCCCCCGGGCACTCAGGACCGTCCACCAGGCAATAAAGGTGCGGATACTGTTCCGCCAGTTGCTGCAAAACCCTCGGCGCCCGGCTCGACGGCAGCAGATTGATTTGCCCCTTGAGCAAAGCTGCAGCGAAGGCCGTAAGGAACCGGTACCGGTTCTCGCATAGATTGACCATGTAGGGGCGATCGGGGAGATTCGCCGCCAGATTCAAGACCTCCTGGAGAAACTCGTCAACAGTGACGGAACGACCATTGTCGATGGCGACGACCTGTGCATCGATAAAACGGCCAATCAACGGATGGTAGAGTTTGGGAGGTATAGCGCCGTTCGACGCGGCGTTATCTTGATATGTCGTTAACGGCCTATTCGGCACGGGTGTGATCTCGCTGCTTCTGGAATGGACGGCTACGGGCGAATTGCGCGAGGACTATACGCAAAGACTAAGGGGATTTAAAGCAAGCCACGTTTTCTTCGCATACAAACCACACCCCGTTGAGAAATGCCCTTTAGGTTACCGTTACACGAAATCCTGCGCAGCTAAGCGCCTGTTACTGAAGCATGGTGGATACCGCTCCAAATTTGCCTTAAGCCAGCAGATAAATTTACAAGCTTCGGCACAATCTGGTATTAAGGGGATGGCGCTTCGATTTCGCGCGCCCGGATGTCGATCCAAGTTCAACAACCTCAAGGAGAGTTCCAATGAAAAAGATAATGATAATCGTGGGTGGTTTGTTGTTAATCGGCCCTATCCTAGCCCACTCGACCAGCCATACTCCAGGAGCCGGTCCCATGGGAGACGGAGCGGGCGGTTGCGGCTGGGGCTCTTTGCTGTTCGACGGCAACAGCGGCGTCGGCGCCCATTCACTCGCCATTACCACCAACGGCAGCTTCGGCAATAATACCTTCGGTGTATCGTCCGGCACCAACGGCTGTAACGCTGACCAGACCATTCGCTACAAGGGCGGCCGCATGTACATCGGCGCCAACATGACCAAACTGGCCGAGGACATGTCCCGCGGAAATGGCGAAACGCTTGCCGGGCTTTCCGAAGTCCTGGGGATTGCAAAGGAAGATCGGCCGGCCTTTTACACGTTGGTCAAAAAGCATTTCGCCGTCATTTATCCCCGAGAATCCGTAACCGGCGACGAGGTCATGGACGCTTTGATCGTTGTGATGAAGTCTGATTCCGCCTTGTCAAAATACGTCGGCTAATCCGTTCCTTGTGAGGCGCTCTCCAACCCCGAAGCGCCTCATCCTTTCTTCTACGGTGAAATCGGTATGGCGCCTGGCCGCCGCTCTGATACTTCAGACGGCAGCTCTCAATGCTTTCGGGTCGGAAAATCCCTCGATGCTGCTTCGGCAGGCACTAGCGATGCGGCTGCATGATGACCCGGCCTGGCTAGCCCTAGGCCACTACCGGCGTACCCTGATCGGGGACTGGGTGAGCGATGCGGACGATCCGGCCTTTTTTCTTTCCAAGACCGGCCAGCACGATCCTGAAGCCGAGTTGTCCGCCACGCTTCTCGCCTACTTCGCGCCAAGGGATGGAGATAGTCACCCGCGATGCCGATTTCCCGCACGTTATCATTGGCTGAAGAGCCGGCTCGGCTTGGCTAAGTCCGATTTTTCGGAACGCGATTGCAAAGCGTTTTCAGAATGGGCCGAGATGCTTAAGGCCCATTCGGTAAGCCTGATCTATCCCGCATCGTATCTGAACAGCCCGTCGTCCATGTTCGGACATACTTTTCTGCGCCTGAACCGGGAAAATCAGGACGAAGATGCACGTCTGCTGGCCTATACGATCAATTATGCGGCGGACGTGAACGTGGCGGACAACGAGCTGTTCTATGCTTATCGCGGCGTATTCGGCGGTTATCCGGGCGCGATATCGGTACAACCGTTTTATGAAAAAGTTCAAGAATACAGCGACTTCGAAAACCGCGACATTTGGGAGTATACGCTTGACCTAACGCCCGCCGAAACCGCACAACTGGTCCGTCATGTCTGGGAAATTCGGCCCGTTCGCTTCGACTACTATTTTATCGGAGAAAACTGCTCCTATCGCATCCTAAGTCTCTTGGATGTCGTGCGACCAGATCTCGCGCTCAGGGAAAGGTTTCCGTATCGCTCTATTCCTTCCGATACAGTGCGCGCCATCGTTGGCTCGGGATTGGTAAAACACGTGGATTACCGCCCGTCCGCGGCCACAGTGTTGAACGAGCATTCCCGCCAGCTCACACCGAATCTGCGCCGCATAGCCGGACAATTGGTTGATGAACAAATTACCCCCGATAGCGACGCCATTAAATTCTCATCCGCAGCCGATCAGACCGCCGTGCTGGAAGCCGCATACGAGTCGCTGCGTTACCGGACATTGGCCGACAAACTACCACGCGAAAACATCGCCAACCTAAGTCATAAGCTTCTGCTGGCGCGCAGCCGAATCGATGCTCCCTCGCCATTCAAACCACCGGAGCATCCCGCGATACGGGATGATGAAGGCCACAAACCGTGGCGTGCCGACCTCGGCTTCGGATTTTTCGACCACACGGCGTTCGGATCATTCCGGCTGCGCTCCGCCTATCACGACCTGACCGATCCTTCAGCCGGCTATCGACCCGGCGCCCAGATCAAATTTCTCGACGGCAGCGTGCGGTATTACGAAGACGACAGATTCCAGATCGAAGCCGTGGACGTGATCAATATCGCATCATTAACGCCGCGCACGGAATTCATTCAGCCCCTGTCCTGGTCCGTCGGCCTTGGTGCCCGACGAAAATTACTCAAAACCACCCGACCGTTGGTCGGCTATTTGGATGGAGGCATAGGCTTAAGCTACGAAATAGGCGGCGGAATGATCTTCGGCTTGGTGAACGCCACGCTGGAAGCAAGCGAGGGGATTCCACAAGGAGTCGATCTCGGCCTGGGGCCTCGAATCGGCTGGTTGTATCAGGGCTTCGGTGGACAGGGGCTTCTCGACTTCAGGATCGACTGCTATCTCGTGGAAGATAAGTATTGCGCAGGCGGATTGCACTTGGATCATACCGTGAACCTGGGACGAGATTATGCGCTGAACCTGCGCCTCGGGCGAGAACGGGGAGAACGCACTTATGCAAGTGAGTTCCTTTTATCAGTGCGGCGGTATTTTTGAAATCTTGGACAGTATCAAACTGTCGGAGCGGCTTTTACATCCGGCGCCGATGGAGAATTGACGTGCCCCGCCGCTTTTTCCAAAATCTCTTGTTTATCCCGCTTGCCCTTAGTCTTTCCGGATGCGCCAATCTTCTTTTTTATCCGGACCGTGCGATGCGGCTCACACCCGATGTCTTGGGCCTGAAATACGAAGATGTAAACCTAACGGCGTCCGACGGAACCAGGCTACACGGCTGGTTCTTGCTGGCGGACGGCGAACCTCGCGGCACGGTGTTCTTCCTCCATGGCAATGCCCAGAACATCAGCACCCACATCCGTAGCGTCGCCTGGCTGCCGGAAACGGGATATCAGGTATTTCTGCTCGATTACCGCGGCTACGGTTTATCCGAAGGTTCGCCCGGTCTGCCGGAGGTGTTGACCGATGTGGCCGCAGGCTTTCAGTGGCTTTTAAACGAGCCCCGAGTAACGACGAAAAACCTGTTCGTACTGGGCCAAAGCTTGGGCGCAAACTTGGCCGCCTATTTCGCAGGCGCCAATCCGGAAGTGCGCCATCGATTATCCGCAATGGTTTTAGACGCTCCCTTTGCCAGCTATCGAGAGATCACCCGTGAAAAGCTGAGCCAACTCCTGATCACGTGGCCGCTCCAGTATCCGCTCTCGTGGCTGATGCCGGACGACTACAGCCCAATTAAAAACATCGCTGAGTTATCGCCGTTGCCGCTGCTCATCATCTGCAGCGAAACCGATGAAATAGTGCCGGCCCATCACAGCATCGCGCTGTTCAAAGCGGCCAGCGAACCGAAGTCGCTCTGGCTAACTCAAGGATTCCACATCGCCACCTTTGGGCAGGAGAAAAACCGCCGCCGCGTGCTCTCTTTCCTAAAAGAACATGAGCGTTAAATCACCGAACCGCGGCCGTGCCATCACTTAGGGAACGGTCATCCTTCATGAAACTCCTGTGGCATACAAACGGATAATAAGGAGTACTTGCTGTGGATGGCGATTGTAGCGATCGAAGAATTCGCGGCGGCGTGGAGCAAAGCGACCGCACCGCCGGTTGAGTGGAGATGTTCGCATCAATTGCCTCCATGCATTCGGGGTAGCCACAAATTTCGCCAGCCCCCATGTCAGGCGGTTAGCAACAGACCTTGTTGCTTCAGTAACTAAAGGGCGATTTTCAGTACATGGCGATCAATATAACTATTTAAATTAACTGAACATAATTAGAAATGCGTTCGATACATGACATGATTCTGATTTAACTGCCGGATCAATAACAAAGGAAGTCTCACGACGTGAACGAGATCTTCGTACCGATCGCCAGCTTAAGCTCGCGATCGGCGCGTCCACGATTGACCGCGATTTCAACCAATCCCATCGAATTTTGATACCAGAAGGCTTGGTCTGTGCTCACGGAACAAAATGTTTCCGCTTGTGCTAACAACTGGCCGTTTGCACAAAGGATCATTCCGTCGCACGCGGCCGTGTAGCGCATTCCGGTAATAGCATTGCCGTAGTGGTCAAAATAGATGATCTCCACAAGATCGGCAGGCCATTCAACCAAATCCGGTTTCTGATAGCTGTGACTGGCCCAGTCGAAGTCATGGGCAGCAATGCGTGCAGCGATAGGGCCAAAGAGATCGCGACCATGAAAACTAGACGAAAGCAGCTTCGGTCGCCAATCGATAATCCGCCATTCTGTCTTAGTCGATTGCACCGCCACGGTGTTAAACAGACCGTTATCGGGCCCCACGAACCATCGTCCGTCCGCTTCCAGAACGACTGGCAACCGTTCACCGCCGACACCGGGATCAACCACGCCAAGAAACACGCTACCGGCAGGAAACTGTCTGCACAGGGCTGCAAGTAGATATGAACTTGGCAGCGGCTGGCCCGTTGGCGCATTGCTGACGAGGTTAATGATATCCACCCCGGGCGCCTGTAACCGCAGCATCGCCTCCATTTGCCCAAGATACGGCCCCTCGGCACCGAAATCAGTAAACAGAAGAATCATGACAACATCAGCGACAAGCGCGTTCGCGGCTAATGTCTAAATCTACTCGTCCTGGAGATCTGGAATCTGCGCTTCGCGTCGGGGCCGGAAAAACCGCGAAAATACAAGGCCAACCTCGAACAGCAGCCAAATCGGCACAGCTAGCAGAGTTTGAGAAACCACATCCGGGGGTGAAAGCACCATACCGACAACGAAAGCGGCTACTATGATGTAAGGGCGTTTCTCCGACAGACTCTCTCGTGTAGCGATGCCACTCCAAATTAGCAGGATGGTGGCAATCGGCACTTCGAACGAGACACCAAAGGCAAAAAACAAGGTCAGCACGAAATCCAGGTAATGTGTAATGTCTGTCATTACCGCCACGCCGGCCGGCGCCGTTGCCGTCAGAAACCCAAAAATGAGAGGGAAAACCACGTAATAGGCGAACGCCATTCCCCCATAAAACAGCAATGTACTTGCTACCAGAAGTGGCAGCACCATGCGGCGCTCATGCCCATATAGGCCCGGCGCGATAAAGGCCCAAGCCTGGTAGAGGATGTAGGGCATCGACAGGAAAACCGCCGCCACCAGGGTGAGCTTAAACGGTGTCAGGAATGGCGAGGCAACGTCGATGGCAATCATTTGCGAACCCGCCGGCAAATGCTTCATAAGCGGCCCCGCCAAATAAGCATAGATCTCGTTGGCAAAATAGGCCATGCCCATGAAAATAAATAGAACTACGAGTATGCAGCGCAGCAGTCTGTCCCGCAGCTCCACCAGATGAGAAATAAAGGGTTGCTCGGTGTCTTCCATCTGTCCCTGGCTATGCCTTTTATACTTCGCCATTGCGACGCTCGGAAACGACGGATTTGTCGTCTACTTCGTTAGTGTCCGACGCCGATGCACTGCCTTCTTCCTTGTCAGACCAAATTGGAGTCGATAGCAACTCCACCTTTCTCTTTTCCTCTAACAAAGACTGACGCAACTCCTCCAGTTGAAGCTCGTGGTCGATTTCTTGCCTGACCGAGGTGGCCATGGCTCGGGCCCTTCTAACCCCCAGCGCCACTTCCTTAGCCACCTTGGGCAGACGCTCCGGCCCGAATACCAGGAGTGACACGAACCCGACTAACACTAATTCCCAAAAGCCAATGTCAAACATGCTTTTTTTGGATCGTTATCAGGTCTTATCTTTGTTTTCGTGCACAGCCTCTCCATCAATCGTCCGCCCGCTCTTCTCCTCGTCGCCATCGCTGCTCATCGCATTACGAAAACTCTTTATTGCAGAGCCCAAATCGCCTCCGATATTGCGCAGTCGTTTGGTACCGAACAGTAACAGCACGATCAAAAAAAGGAGCAATAGCTCCCATATGCCTATACCCATTTACTTACTCCTAAATGCTGTCTAACAACCTTATCTGAAAGATATTACCCGATTCGCATTGTTAAGGATAACTCGGCCGTCTCTTTCCAGATCAATAAGCAATGCAGGATTCCTCGGTGTCCCGAGACCGGTATCGGTATTGGTATCGAGGCAATTTACCAGTGTAAAAAGGCATTTTTACGCATTCGAACCGATTCTGCCTATTGCAAACTAAGACCAGAGCAAAGCCGATAAGTTAGCCTCAGTTGAACGAACTCAAGAATAACATTGTTGCGTATTCGCGAAAAATCAATTGGCTATCCCTACCAGGCCCCTCCTTCGGAAAACTGAACGGCTTTACCGCTAATCTGTGTAAATTAATCCAATCGGCCACCCACACGCCTTCTTATGTGCCGCCCGCGGGGCGCGTTCTTAAACACATCCCGGCTGGCGCATCTCTGCGAACCAATTTCTGACAATATGCTAGAGCCGATGGCACTTCTGTCTTTAAATTCTGTCTCTACCTGCAGTAACACGCTCATCCGCGGAGCCGATTCCATTTAGTGCCCGGTTGCTACCGCCCTAGTTTTTCCGCATAATTCCCCGCTCGAATGAGCCTACCCACAGGTTTACTGTATGCAAACGATCATGCTTAAAGCAAAGTTACATAGAGGTCGAGTGACGCACTCCGAACTCGAATACGAGGGCTCTTGCGCCATTGATGGTTTGCTGCTAGAACGCTCCGGGATCAGAGAATACGAACAGATCCACATTTACAATGTCAATAACGGGCAACGATTCACCACCTACGCTATTCGCGCGCAAGAAGGCTCGGGTGTGATCTCTGTTAACGGCGCCGCCGCTCGCCTCGCAGCTCCCGGAGACATCGTAATTATATGCGCCTACGTGGGATTGAATCAGAACGAACTAGCGAGCTATAAGCCGACGCTGATTTATCTGGGCGATCATAACCAAATCACGCGGACCGGTCATTCAATACCGGTACAAGCAGCGTGATAATGGTTACACCACCTAGTCCATTTGCGGAGGCTAATTGGACAATCGGCGCCAACCCATATACTGCTACCCATCTACGCTAATCATCGGGATTGCCACGTAGCGCTCAAGTCCGCAAAACCGCGGCGGTGACGTCTGCCGCCTGACGATTGGGTTTTACATCATGTACCCGAAACATGCTAACGCCCGCCGATACTCCAAGAACGGTCGTTGCAATCGTTGCTCCCATCAATTCTACTGGACGAGTCTCGCCGCAAATAGCGCCCATAAATTTTTTGCGACTCGCCCCCAGCAAGACTTTGTAGCCCGTCGCTACAAACCGCCGCAGATCTGCAATCAATCTGAGATTGTCTTCTTTACGCTTTCCGAACCCGATGCCAGGATCAATGATAATATTCTCTGGCCTAATGCCTGAGTCCTTGGCCGCCTCCGCTCGCTCCACCAGAAACGTCAAGACTTCCTCAACCACATCGCGGTAACCCGGATTATCCTGCATATTTTTCGGTCTGCCCTGCATATGCATAAGCACCAAAGGCACGCCTGCCCTTGCCGCCACTGAGAACATCCTCGGATCGTCCGTACCAGCCGAGACGTCGTTAACGACGTTTGCTCCCGCGACTATAGCCGCTTCTGCAACCGCGCTTCGTGTCGTATCAATGCTTAACAAGAGATTTGACGGCAAATGGCATCGTAAGGCCTGGATGACCGGTATGACTCGCGCCAGTTGCTCCCCTTCACTAACCGGATCAGAGCCTGGCCGCGTAGACTCACCGCCAATATCGATAATATCCGCACCCTCCAATACCATTCTTTGCGCATGCGCTAAGGCCTCGGCCTGCACGCAATACTGCCCGCCATCAGAGAAGCTGTCCGGAGTCACGTTGAGAATTCCCATGATTAGCGGCTTATATTGCATAACCGACCTCTCATATGCACGCACAATCGCACACAAAGGGCTATATCCCCTGATTGAAGGGCTAGCGCCAACGCCTGGTGAGGTATCAGCGTTCTTTCTGACTGGCGGCACGCAGGATAGTGCCGATCATGGCAGGCTGGCTTGTCCACCCTATTTTACGCTGCAGACAAGCCATCGAAATTGATTAAGTCTACTCACGGTCCTCTTTAATTAGGACCGCATCGCCGCCCCTATGCGCTCGGCCGATCTACGAGTTCTACATACGCCATCGGTGTGGCGTCACCCTTACGGAAGCCGCATTTCAAAATCCTCAAATACCCGCCTTGGCGCTCCCTAAATCGCGGTCCCAACTCGTCAAACAATTTTACGACCGCGCCGCGGTCTCTGATGCGCGCAAACGCAATCCGACGAGCTGCCACGCTATTATTCTTCGACAAAGTTATCAGAGGCTCAGCAAACCGCCTAATCTCTTTTGCCTTCGGCAAAGTCGTTTGAATGACTTCATGATGAATCAACGACGCGGTCAGGTTACGGAACAACGCGTTCCTATGACTGCCTGTAATGTTAAATTTTCTACCCGAATTACGATGCCGCATTTATTACACCCACAGTATTTTACGAGTCCTGTTGCTCTCTTTTAAGTCCCTCGGGAGGCCAATTCTCAAGCCGCATGCCCAGCGACAACCCCTTCGTTGCCAGCACATCCTTTATTTCGGTGAGCGATTTCTTTCCCAAATTCGGAGTCTTAAGCAAATCCACTTCAGTCCTCTGAATGAGATCACCGATGTAAAATATGTTTTCCGCCTTAAGACAATTCGCGGACCGAACGGTCAGCTCGAGGTCGTCGACCGACCTCAGCAACAGCGGATCGAACTGCGGTTTTTCTTCGCTAGCCCTCGGCGTCTCTTCGCTCTTTAGGGCTATAAACACCGACAAATGCTCGTTCAAAATCCACGCCGCCTGCCGGACCGCCTCTTCTGGATCCACCGTGCCGTTAGTTTCGAGCTCCAGAATGAGCCTATCCAGATCTGTCCGTTGCTCTACGCGCGCATTTTCCACCAGATACGATACGCGCCGAATTGGACTGAACGAGGCGTCGATATTAAGCACGCCAACTCCAGACTCCGTCTGTCCCGCATTCCTCGCACCCACCGGCTGGTATCCGCGTCCCTTTTCGACCTTCAACGTCATACCGAGCTTACCGGAGTGGGTAAGACTAGCTATTTCCAATTCTGGATTAAGAATTTCTGCGTCGTGGGTCAATTCAATGTCACTTGCAGCAACACGACCGGGGCCAGTCTTATTGATCCGCAGAGTCGCCTCGTGACCACTCGGAATACGGATTGCAAGATTTTTCAGGTTCAAGAGAATGTCGATAACGTCTTCTTGAACGCCATCGATAGCCGAATACTCGTGTAAGACGCCTTCAATGGTCACTTCGGTGACCGCGCATCCCGGTATCGACGAGAGCAGAACCCTCCTTAGCGCGTTGCCAAGCGTATGACCGAATCCTCGCTCCAAGGGTTCGATAACAATCCTCGCGCTATTTCTATCTGTCGGATTGACGTCTACTAAGCGTGGTTTAATAAGATTAGCCAGGTAATTTTGCATCGATTACGAACGACAATTATTTGGAGTACAGCTCGACAACCAGTTGCTCATTTATTTCTGAGCCTAAGTCGCTACGCTCGGGCGCAGCCTTAAATACGCCCCTCATTTGCTTCGTATCGACGTCGACCCACGCCGGAAATCCGTACTGCTCCAACACTTGAAGCGCATCTTTTATTCTCGGCTGCCCTTTTGCCCGTTCACGAACACTGACGACGTCCCCCGGGCCCACTTGATAGGACGGAACGTTTAATACTCTGTCATTAACCATTATCGCCTTATGACTAACGAGCTGACGCGCCTCGGCCCTGGTAGATGCAAACCCCATCCGATAGACCACATTATCCAAACGTGACTCCAGCAGGTTCAATAGGTTTTCGCCCGTCGATCCCTTCCTTCCCGCCGCAGCCTTGTAGTAGTTTCGGAATTGGCGCTCCAGTACGCCGTAGATCCTCCGCAACTTCTGCTTCTCACGAAGCTGAGTGGCGTAATCCGACATTCGCGCTCGTTTCTGGCCGTGCTGGCCGGGCTGCTGGTCGAGCTTGCATTTCCCTTCAAGCGACTTGCCCCGCGCTTTAAGAAATAGGTCGGTCCCTTCTCTTCTGCTGAGCTTACACTTTGGCCCTAAATATCTCGCCATTTTTCGCCCCTCTGCTTAAACCCTACGTTTCTTTGGAGGACGGCAGCCGTTGTGGGGTATTGGCGTGTCGTCGATGATATTCGTAATCTTGAATCCCATATTATTAAGCGTCCTAACCGCCGACTCTCTGCCGGGGCCCGGCCCTTTAATTCGGACGTCAAGATTTCTAACCCCAAAGTCCTTGACTATGCTACCCGCTTTTTCCGCGGCGACCTGTGCAGCGAAGGGAGTGCTTTTCCGAGATCCACGAAACCCCGAAGCTCCAGCCGTGGCCCACGCCAGCGCGTTACCTTTACGGTCCGTAATAGTAATGATCGTGTTATTGAACGATGCACTGATGTGGACAATTCCGTCGGAAATGTCTCTTTTAATCCGTTTTGCGGGACGACTAGATGCAGCCATGTCGATGCCTTACCTTAAAAACAATTCTTTATATTTACTTGCGAATCGGTCGGCGCGGACCCTTCCGGGTTCTCGCGTTAGTTCTGGTTCGCTGCCCTCTAACCGGAAGACCTCGACGATGCCTCATTCCGCGATAACAGCCCAAATCCATCAAACGCTTGATATTCATCGCGCTCTCGCGACGGAGATCGCCCTCGACGACGAACTTAGCCACTTCCTCACGGATCCGCTCTATATCGCCTTCGCCGAGCTCTTTAACCTTAATCGAGGGACTCAGACCTGCATTCTCACAAATCAAAGCCGCCCGAGATCTACCGACACCGTATATCGCCGTAAGCGAAATAACTAGGTGCTTATGATCGGGAATATTAACCCCCGCAATTCGTGCCATTTATCCTGCCTCCGTATCGAATCTCTGGACTTGGGCTTAATCTCGCATCATACCATGCCAATCAAGGATTGGCTATTTAACGCTTACCCTTGCCGCTGCTTATGACGCGCATCTTTGCAAATTATGCGAACTATCCCTTTTCTTTTTAGGACCTTACAGTTTCGGCAGATCTTTTTAACTGACGCACGAACTTTCATTAAAATTCCCCTCTGTATTGCAGTGTCTAACGTGGTTCGCCGATCACGTTAGCGGATTAGCTTAGCTTGATATTTGACTTCTTTAGCAAACCTTCGTACTGGTGTGAAATGATGTACGTTTGGATTTGGGACATAAAGTCCATCACTACCACTACGATAATCAGCAACGAGGTTCCGCCAAAATAAAACGGAACGTTCCAGTACACAATTAGAAACTCCGGCAGCAAGCACACCGCGGTGATGTAAATTGCCCCCGCCAGAGTCAAACGAGTCATCACGGCGTCGATGTAACCTGCGGTCTGCTGCCCAGGCCTCACACCAGGAATAAACGCCCCCGATTTCTTCAAATTCTCAGCTGTTTCGTTTGAGTTGAACACCAGCGCCGCATAGAAGAAACAGAAAAAAACAATTGCGCCGGCATAGCACATGACATAAAGCGGCTGACCGGGAGACAGAGTCGTTGCGATATCTTGTAACCATCCAAGCCCCTTGCTGTTTCCAAACCACCCCGCAAGCGTGGCCGGGAACAAAATAATACTGGACGCAAATATCGGCGGAATCACGCCAGACATATTCAATTTCAAAGGCAGAAAGCTCTTATGGGCGGCGTACATTCGCCGGCCCTCCTGTCGCTTAGCATAATTGATTGTTATTCGACGCTGCCCCCGCTCCACAAAAACGACGAGAGCGGTTACCGCGAGCGCGATACCAAACAACCCGACAATACTCATCATGCCCAATTCGCCGGTCCGAGCCAATTCGAGCGTGCCCCCGATCGCCGACGGCAACCCCGCCACGATACCTGCGAAAATAATGATGGATATGCCGTTGCCTATACCCCGTTCGGTGACCTGTTCGCCAAGCCACATCAAAAACACCGTCCCGCATACTAGCGACGCGGCCGTAATAAATAGAAAATGAACTCCGGGGCTAATGACTACCGGGACGCCCGACGCAGACTGATTTTGCAGCGCGAGACCGACCCCTATGGCCTGAAAGGTCGCGAGAAAGACAGTGCCGTACCGTGTATATTGATTGATCTTTTTCCGTCCGGCTTCGCCTTCCTTCTTTATTTGCTCTAATTTCGGGATAACTCCGGCCATCAGTTGCATAATAATGGAAGCCGAGATGTACGGCATAATGCCGAGGGCGAAGATACTAAGTCGCTTCAACGCGCCACCCGAGAACATGTTGACCATGTCTAGTATGGAGCCTCCCTGCTGAGCAAACATTGCCGCTAGAGCTTTCGGATCAACCCCTGGGATCGGAACGTGAGCCCCGACTCGGTAGACCACAAGGGCGCCGATGACAAAAAATAACCTTTGACGAAGCTCCGTCAGCCTGCCAAATCTGTCGGTAAGGGTTGAGTTAGCCGTGCTCACTTATGCCTCGATCGTTCCGCCTAGGGCTTCTATTTTCGAGCGCGCGCCTTTCGTGGTCTTTATTCCGACAAGAGTCACCGCGGCGGTCAACTCTCCGGAGTCAATTACCTTCACCGAACGCGCCTGCGCCGGAATCAAATTAGCCAACTTTAATGTCTGAATGTCGACCTTTGCCCCGGGAAAGCCATTTAGTTCGTTCAGGCGAAGCTCAGCGCCAAACGCCTTAATTCTTGACTTGAAGCCGACTTTGGGAAGTCTCCGTTGAAGCGGCATCTGGCCGCCCTCGAATCCAACCTTGTGGAACCCCCCTGCCCGGGCTTTCTGGCCTTTGTGTCCTTTGCCAGAAGTCTTACCCAGCGTTGATCCGATGCCGCGGCCAACGCGGACTTTCTTCCTTCTACTGCCTTCAGCCGGCTTAATGGAATTTAGGAACATTTAAACTTCCTCGATCTTAAGCATGTAAGCCACCTTGCTGATCATCCCGCAGTTAGCTGATGTTGCATAAACGTATACAGGTCTATGCATGCGCCTGATACCTAAACCCCGAAGACACGCCTGATGGGATCTCAACCGTCCGATTTCGCTCTTTATCTGGGTAACCTTCAGTTGCTTAACGCTCATTTGCCTTGTCCCGAACGATTATCTGCCAACTTTCCCCGTTTTGCGGCGATGGCTCTTGGATCGCGAATCTCCGTCAACCCTTTGATCGTTGCGCGAACGACGTTAATGGGGTTATTCGTTCCGATGCACTTGGCGAGCACATTGTGTATTCCAACGACTTCGAATACCGCGCGCATCGCACCGCCCGCGATAATCCCAGTACCCTGGGATGCAGGCTGCATAAATACCTTAGCGGCACCGGTAGATGCTGTCATCGAATAGTGCAAGGTGTCGCCATTCAAGCTTACTTTACGCATGTTTCTCCGAGCCTGCTCCATCGACTTTTGGATTGCGATAGGAACTTCCCGCGCTTTGCACAGCCCATAGCCCACTCTTCCATTTCCGTCGCCAACAACCGTAAGCGCGGTAAACCCGAACTGACGTCCGCCCTTCACTACTTTTGCGACGCGCCTGACCGCGACCAGTTTTTCCTGGAAACCCTCGGCCGAATTGCTCTGAACATTTAGGTTCGCCATAACACCTCCTAAAACCCTAGCCCGGCATCACGCGCGGCGTCGGCCAGCGCTCTAACTCGCCCGTGGTATTTGAAACCCGACCTATCAAACGCTACGCTTGAAATGCCTGCCGACAAGGCCCTTTCCGCTATCACTTTGCCGATCATCTTGGCTGCGTCAATGTTTCCGGTACTCGTTAAGGCCGATTTGATATCCGCCTGCAATGTGGATGCTGAGGCCAGTACCGTCGAACCGTCGGCGCTGGTAATCTGCGCATAGATGTGCCGCGGCGTTCTGTGAACCGTGAGCCTGTTAACACCCAATGATTTGATGATCGCCCTGGCCTTCGCCGCCCGCTTCAACCTTGCCGATTTCTTATCCATCAATCACCTACTTCTTTTTCGCTTCTTTTCTGACGATTTCCTCGTCCGAGTACCGAACGCCTTTCCCTTTATAGGGCTCCGGAGGGCGATAAGCCCTTATGTCGGCAGCAACCTGACCCACTCTTTGCTTATCGCAGCCTTTCACTACGATTTCCGTTTGTGACGGCGTCTCTATTGTTATACCTTGAGGGGCCGTGAGTTCGACGGGATGAGAAAACCCCAACGACAAGCTCAGAACGTCACCCTTGGCTTGTGCTCTATACCCAACGCCAACCATCGTTAGCTTCCGAGCAAAACCAGCACTCACACCCGTAACCATATTGGCAATGTTCGCACGCGTGCTACCTGCCAAGGCATTCGCCTGCTTGTCAGTCTTGTCTGCCACGATCGATATCAAGCCTTCTGCGATCTGAACCTCGACTTTCGGGCTCAAATTCCGAGTCAGCGTGCCGTTAGAACCTTTCACCGTTATTTGGCCGCCGGAGATGTTCGCTTCAACCCCTTTTGGCAGAGCAATTGGATTTTTTGCTATTCTGGACATTGATAAGTCTCTATGCTCGATTAAGACACTAGACAGAGAACTTCGCCACCATGACCGCTCTCTCTCGCCTCCTTGTCTGTCATAACCCCTTTCGAGGTCGACACAATCGCCGTCCCTAATCCTCCCAAAACTGCAGGAAGCTTATTCTTAGATCGATATATGCGGCGACCCGGCTTGCTAACGCGCTCAAACTGCTCGATCACAGGTTGTCCCTTGTAATACTTAAGAACTACGCACAGCTCTATCTTGCTTTGATGCTGACTTACCCGATAATCCAAAATATAGCCCTCGTCTTTCAACACGCGGCACACTGCCGATTTGACGTTCGACGACGGCATAACAACTTCGCTTTTTCCCGCGGCTTGCCCGTTTCTTATACGGATAATCATATCAGCCAACGGATCAGTCATACTCATTTCAAATTCTCCGTAAACAAAACGGTTCAGCTCGCGAGCGCCGAGCCCAATGGATCAACTTTACCAGCTCGCCTTGGTCACGCCCGGGACATCGCCCCGCATAACCGACTCACGCAGCTTATTCCGCCCGAGACCAAACTTCCTATAGAATCCGTGAGGCCGGCCGGTAAGACTGCAGCGATTGTGGAGGCGTGACGGCGACGCGTCCCTCGGAAGCTGCTGGAGCTTAAGCTGAGCCTGGTATTTCTCTTCGTCCGTCGCAGAGACGCTCTGGACAATAGCCTTTAAGGCGGTTCGCTTTTTATAATGCTTATTGACAAGCGCTTCCCGCTTCTTCTCACGCGCAATCATCGATTTTTTCGCCATCGGCCTTCCCTAAGTTCTAAACGGAAACTTGAATTGCTCCAGCAACGCACGCGCTTCTTGGTCGCTGGCAGCAGAGGTAGTAATCGTTACATCAATGCCGCGTATGGCATCGATTTTGTCGTAATCAATCTCAGGAAAAATAATCTGCTCCTTGACACCCATACTATAGTTTCCCCGACCGTCAAAAGATCTTGGACTCAATCCACGAAAGTCCCGAATTCGGGGTATGGCGATACTGATAAGCCGATCTAAAAATTCGTACATCCTATCGCGACGTAAGGTGACTTTGCAGCCTATTGGCATCCCCTCCCTGATCTTAAATCCTGCGATTGATTTCCTAGAAATCGTAATAATAGGCTTTTGGCCGGAGATCTTTTGAAGATCATCCATCGCGTTCTGGAGTATTTTTTTGTCGGCCACGGCTTCACCAACCCCCATATTCAGGGTTATTTTCTTTAGTCGCGGAACTTGCATTGCCGACTTATAGTTGAATCGCTTGGTCAGCTCAGGAACTACCTGATCTTTGTAAATAGATTGAAGCCTAGCCATAATTGTTTTCTGCCAAATCAAACGTCAATAACTTCGTTTGTGGACTTGAAATAACGAACCTTTCTGCCGTCGGCCAAAAGCCTAAAGCCCACTTTATCAGCTTTACCCGTCGCCGGATTATGTAGCGCCACGTTTGACAGGTGAATCGACATAGCCTTTTCCACAATGCCGCCGTTTATCCCTCTCATCGGAACCGGCCGCTGATGCTTCCGAACCAAGTTGACTCCCTCGACTACAACCCGGTCATCCACTGGGACCGCCAACACCACCCCCCGCTTCCCCTTGTCCTTGCCGGTGAGCACAACGACTTGATCGCCTTTCTTAATCTTTCGCATAACGGAACGCTCCTCGTTAAAGCACTTCGGGTGCAAGCGAAATGATCTTCATGAACTTCTCCGATCGCAATTCTCGCGTAACGGGCCCGAAAATACGTGTGCCGATAGGCTGGTGCTGATTGTTAAGCAACACTGCTGCATTGCCATCGAACCGAACAACCGACCCATCCGTACGACGCACACCTTTTCTGGTTCTTACAACTACTGCGTTGTAAACTTCGCCTTTTTTTACGCGACCGCGCGGAATGGCGTCTTTAACACTTACCTTGATGATGTCGCCGATGTTTGCATACCTACGATGCGAGCCGCCTAGCACCTTGATGCACATAACCTTTTTAGCGCCGCTATTGTCCGCCACATCCAGGTTGCTTTGCATCTGAATCATCTTCGATACCCCTTATTTATTGCCATTGCGCCTGCCGGTGTCACTTCGCGCGCTCTACTATTCTGTCCAGCTTCCAAACCTTTTTCTTGGACAGCGGGCGGGAAGAAGAAACAACCACGATATCACCATCAACGCACTCGTTGTTTTCGTCGTGAGCTAATACCTTGCTCGTTCTACGAACAAATTTCCCATAAACCGGGTGCGAAACAATACGCTCAATCATTACCGTTATGGTTTTGTCCATCTTCGAGCTACTAACCCTTCCCGTTATCGTACGGGATACCTTATCTGCTTCGCTCATACTGAGGCGCTCTTTTCCGTCAAGACCGTGTTTACTCTAGCGATATCTCGCCTAATGCCACGCAACTGGTCGGGCTTGCTCAATTGTCCTGTTCCCTTTTGCATTCTAAGATTGAAGCGCTCCAGGTGTAGCTCGAGCACCAACTCTTTGAGCTCGCTTTCAGTTTTCGATCTAAGTTCACTGGCTTTCATTACATTACCGTCCGAAACGAAAACGTTGTTCTAACAGGGAGCTTTGCGGCCGCAAGACCAAACGCCTCGCGCGCCAACTCTTCACTTACTCCCTCAAGCTCATACAGCATCGTGCCCGGCTTCACTTCTGCAACCCAGTATTCTACACTACCTTTTCCGCTTCCCATACGAACTTCCAAGGGCTTTTTGGATATGGGCTTGTCGGGAAATATACGAATCCACATTTTCCCGCCGCGCTTGACATGTCGCGTGATAGCTCGCCGCGCGGCCTCAACCTGCCTTGCGGTAATCCGTCCGCGCTCCACGGCCTTCAAACCGAATTCGCCGAAACTAACCCGATTGCCTTTATTGGCTAAACCGGTGTTTCTACCTTTGTGCTGTTTTCTAAATTTAGTTCTCTTCGGCTGCAACATGGTAGACTAGCCCCAGTTATACCTCAGATGAAGCGACACTTTTACCTTCGCTTTCTGCGGTTGAAAAAACCTCACCCTTAAAAATCCAGACCTTCACCCCGATAACGCCGTATGTCGTCTTCGCTTCTGCGAAGCCGTAGTCGATATCGGCGCGGAAGGTATGGAGCGGCACTCGCCCTTCCCGGTACCATTCGCTACGCGCAATTTCAGCTCCATTGAGTCGTCCGCTTACATTAATCTTTACGCCCCCTGCTCCAAGACGAAGCGTATTGGTCACGGCGCGCTTCATGGCCCGGCGGAACATGATTCGCTTCTCTAATTGCTGAGCAACCCCTTCAGCCACAAGCTGCGCGTCAAGCTCAGGTTTTCGGATCTCCTCGACGCTGACCTGAACGGGAATACCCATCATCGATGATACTTCTCTTCGGAGCGCATCGATATCCTCGCCCTTCTTTCCGATTACCAGACCGGGTCGTGCAGTATGGATAGTAATGTGAGCATTATTTGCCGGCCGGTTAATTTGAATGCGGCTGATGGACGCGTGCCCAAGCCTTTTTTTCAAGAACTCCCGGACTTTTAAGTCATTAAAAAGAAAACCCGGATAATCCTTACTGGCCGCGTACCAGCGGGAAGTCCAGTCTTTGATATAGCCGAGCCGAATTCCGGTCGGATGAACTTTCTGCCCCATAAATATCCTTTATCGATGCTCTGAGACGTGAATCGTGATGTGACATGTGCGCTTGAGAATGCGATTGGCACGCCCTTTTGCACGCGGCGACATGCGCTTCATACTAGGCCCCTCGGCCACTTCAACTGCACTAACTAATAACTCGTCTACGTCGGCCCCGTCGTTGTGTTCGGCGTTCGCTATAGCGGACTCGAGCACCTTTTTTAGAATTCGCGCCGACTTCTTCGTGCTATACGCGAGCAGGTCAATCGCTTTGTCAACCTTGAGCCCCCGGATTTGATCCGCCACCAGCCTACATTTTTGGGCGGATACACGCATATTGTTAAGCTTCGCTACTGTTGCCATTTCTTACCGCCTCGATTATTTAGTCTTCTTATCGGCTTGATGGCCTTTATACGTCCGAGTGGGGGCGAACTCGCCGAGCTTGTGTCCTACCATGTTGTCCGTAACGAGCACCGGAACATGTTGGCGGCCGTTATGGACTGCCAAGGTGTAACCAATCATGTCCGGAATAATCATCGAACGTCGGGACCAAGTCTTTATGGGCTTTTTCGCGCCTGACTGACCTACCTCTGCTACTTTTTTCAGCAGGTGATAATCGACAAACGGTCCCTTCTTAATCGAGCGTGGCACGTTTTCTACCTCTCATGTCTATTTTTGCTTACGACCCCGCACGATCATTGCGTCAGTGCGTTTATTGTTTCGGGTCTTGTATCCTTTAGTGGGCGTACCCCAAGGTGACACTGGGTGTCTACCGCCTGAAGTCCTTCCTTCACCACCGCCATGCGGATGGTCGACGGGATTCATCGCCACACCACGGACGGTGGGTCGAACGCCCCGCCAACGCGTAGCACCCGCCTTGCCCAGAGAAATTAAGTTGTGCTCATGATTTGAAACCTCGCCAATCACCGCCTTACAATCGACGAGCACTTTCCGCATCTCGCTTGACCTCAGGCGGATCGTGGCATATGCACCTTCTCTCGCGACAAGCTGAGCCGATGCACCCCCGCTCCGCACTAGTTGAGCGCCTTTGCCAGGCTTGAGTTCTATACAATGGATAAGCGAACCAATTGGGATATTTCGGATCGGGAGGCAATTTCCCGCGCGAATTGGCGCATATTCGGACGACACCACCTCATTCCCGGCACTAATACCCTTTGGAGCAATTATGTAGCGGCGCTCCCCATCCTTGTAAAGGATGAGTGCGATATGTGCGGTGCGATTTGGATCATACTCGATTCGCTCGACTCTACCCGGGATGTCCAACTTATCGCGCTTAAAATCGACGATTCGGTAGAACTTTTTATGCCCGCCACCCTTATGGCGGGTCGTTACCCGTCCTTGGTTATTTCGACCGGAGCTCCTCGTTTTCTTTTCGATAAGCCCCGCGTGAGGCTTCCCTTTATGAAGACCACCGGTTCGTACCCGAACCACAAACCGAGAGCCAGCCGACGTCGGTTTCGATTTTATAAGCGCCATCTGATATTCCCGCAGTTAATTTCTATTCAATGTGCCGTCGTTTTCCTACGCAACGGACAGATCGATATCGAATCCCGACTTTAATTTCACGTATGCCTTTTTCCAATCCGATCGCTCACCAACGAAGCGCCCCGACCGCTTTATCTTTCCACCGACATTCAACACATGAACCGATGCCACCTCTACCTTAAACAAAAGCTCAACCGCCTGTTTAATCTGTGGTTTACTTGCGGTCCGCTTTACACGAAAGGCAATTCGCCGAGCCTTCTCGGCCGCCGAGGTGGTTTTTTCCGAAATAATAGGCGCCTCAATGACGCTCATCAGTTCTAACTGTCTCATGTTAGGCCGACCTCAAGTTGTTTGGCTGCCCGTGACGTCAAAATCACCCGTTCACTATGTACAAGAGCCACAGGATTTACAGAACTGGCCGTACAAACCTCCACATCGCGGAGATTCCGTGCAGCCAAATACAAATTCTCATCGATTACGTCGGTAACCACGAGCCCGCGATTCACTCCCATGACTTCGAGCTTTTTGAGAAATTCCTTCGTCTTCGGCGCGGACGGGTAAACGTCATCGCTAACAAAAAGCCGGCCTTGACGTAGCAATTCCGACAGAATGGCCCTCATGGCAGCCCGATACATTTTCTTATTTAGCTTTTGATCGTAAGACCGGGGGCGTGCGGCAAAAGTGACACCGCCAGTGCGCCACAGGGGGCTTCGAGTTGTTCCGGCACGCGCTCGGCCGCTGCCTTTTTGTCGCCACGGTTTCGCGCCGCCGCCGCTCACATCCGAACGCGTCTTTTGCGCCTTCGTACCGGACCGCGCACCAGCGAGATAAGCAACTACTAACTGGTGAACAAGCGAATCATTATAGTCTCGCCCGAACACTGTTTCAGAGACTTCGAGCGACGAACCGCCGCCGATCGCCGACGGAATCTGCAATCCCATATTATCCTCTTTACTTCTTAACAGCGGGTCTAACGACGACATCGCCACCCTTAGCACCCGGCACAGCCCCTTTGATCAGCAACAACGAGCGCTCTTTATCAATCGCGCACACCTTAAGGCTTTGAACGGTTGTCGTGACATTACCAAGATGTCCAGCCATCCGCTTACCTTTGAAGACCCGGCCCGGCGTCTGGTTTTGACCGATGGAACCGGGAGCACGGTGTGAAAGCGAGTTGCCGTGCGTAGCATCTTGAGTTCTAAAGCTGTGGCGTTTGACTACGCCAGCAAATCCTTTACCGATACTCGTTCCCTGCACGTCAACATACTGCCCCTCTTGAAAGAGATCCACGCACAGTTCGGAACCGACCGAATACGTAGCCGCGTCCGCCTCACCCAGACGAAATTCCCACAGTCCGCGCCCCGCATCGACACCGGCCTTAGCGTAGTGCCCGGACTCGGGTTTCGATAAACGAGATCTTTTCTTAACCCCAGCGGTTACCTGAATCGCTCGGTAACCGTCAGTATCCGCAGCCTTAATTTGCACGACGCGGTTCGGCTCTACATGGATGACGGAAACCGGCACTGCGGAGCCGTCTTCGATATAGATACGAGTCATACCACACTTCCGCCCCACTAAACCTAGCGCCATCGATCGCTCCTAAAATAGGTCAGTTCAACTTTATTTGTACATCTACACCGGCCGCCAGATCGAGCTTCATCAAAGCATCAACCGTTTTATCCGTCGGCTCGATGATGTCCATCAAGCGCTTATGAGTCCTCAGTTCGTATTGGTCACGCGCATCTTTGTTCACGTGCGGTGAAATAAGAACGGTGTAGCGCTCTTTCTTAGTCGGCAGAGGGATCGGGCCTAATACTTGCGCGCCGGTTCGTTTTGCCGTTTCAACAATTTCACTGGCAGACTGATCAATCAATCGGTGATCAAATGCCTTCAGACGGATTCTGATTCGCTGTTTCTGCACAGGATTACTCCAACACCTTGGACACCACACCGGCCCCGACGGTCCGACCGCCTTCGCGTACGGCGAAGCGCAAGCCTTCCTCCATCGCGATCGGCGCGATCAATTTAACCGTGACCTTGACGTTGTCGCCCGGCATCACCATCTC
>NZ_DASPLO010000184.1:0-3103 GCF_035627495.1 Methylocaldum sp. | reverse complement strand
CCATCTGGTGAGCCTGCCGGAGATTCAAGGCGTGCAGGGCTTCTTCCAGCAGTTCACCTGGCCCGATTTCTCGCAATGGGCCAATCCCGACGTGTATACGGTGGCCGTGACGATCGCCATCATCGCGAGCTTGGAGACGCTCTTGAGCCTTGAAGCGGCGGACAAGATCGACCCCTTGAAACGGGTGGCCCCGACCAATCGCGAATTGAAAGCCCAAGGCCTCGGCAACCTGATCAGCGGGCTCATTGGCGGACTGCCCATGACGGCGGTGATCGTCCGCAGCTCCGCCAACGTGAACGCGGGCGGGCGCACCAAGATGGCCTGCTTCATCCACGGCATCATGCTGCTCTTGAGCGTGATGTTCATCGCCCGCTATTTGAACCTGATTCCTTTGGCCTGCCTGGCGGCGATCCTGCTCTTGACCGGGTACAAGCTGGCCAAGCCCACGCTGTTCAAGGAAATGTACGCCAAAGGCGCCAGTCAGATTATCCCGTTCGTGGTCACCATCGGGGCGATTCTGGCGACCGATCTGCTCAAGGGCATCGCCATTGGCATGGTCTGTGGGCTGTACTACGTCATCCGGACCAACTTCCAGGCCGCCATCACACTCACTCGAGATGGAAAAAACTATCTGCTTCGTCTGCACAAGGACGTCTCCTTCTTGAACAAAGCGCTCCTGAGAAAGTATCTCGACAGCGTCGAAGAGAACGGTTATGTCATTATCGATGCCAGCCGCGCGCAATTCATCGATCAGGATATCCTCGAAACAATTTTTGATTTTGTGGCAGCCGCACCGGATGACAACATCACGGTCGAGCTCAAAAATCTGAACGGCAGTTCCGGAGTCGCGACGCGACGCGCCTTTACCGCCGACGAACAATCACTAACCGGAGAAAACCATGAAACCGCTCGAAAGGCTGCTGCTTGAAAATAAAGCTTGGGCTCAGGAAAAGGCCGCTCACGACCCGGAATTTTTCGACAAACTGCGCCAGCCGAGAAATCCGGATTGTTTCTGGATCGGCTGCTCCGACAGCCGGATTCACGCCGATCAGGTAACACAGACCGAACCCGGTGAAATTTTCGTTCACCGGAATATAGCCAACCAAGTGGCGACCATGGATATGAATTTCCTGGCCGCGCTGGAGTATGCGGTCGATTTTCTGGAGGTTAAACACATCATCGTCTGCGGCCATTACGGCTGTGGCAGCATCAAAGCAGCCATGGGAAAGGCGCGTCCGGATCAATTGTTCATCAATAAATGGCTTAAGTACATCAAGGACATCTATCGGCTGCACCGCGAAAACATCGATGCAGAAAGCTCAGACGAAGCGCGCCATAATAAGTTGGTCGAACTCAACATCATCGAACAGGTTCATAACCTCGCGCAAACTTCGGTTATTCAGCGGGCTTGGCGAGCAGGCAGCCGCCCGGATCTGCGCGGCTGGGTTTATGGATTGCATGACGGTATCATTAAAGAAATTGCTTCTCTTAAGGCCGGCAGTCCTTTAGACCCGATTTATGAGCAAGACCTAGAATTTAGCACCGTGAAAAAACAACTCTGATAGCCGACACGACACATCATGCAACTTAGCAAGATTGTTTTTGTCTCCCTTTTAAGCTTGACCCTACCATCCATCGCAGCGGAGAAACCAAAAATGAATGAACCAGCCCCTCAAGTTAAGTTGGAGACCAATCTCGGGGACGTGATCCTAAAACTGGATTCGGCTAAAGCCCCCACCACGGTCGAGAACTTTTTGACTTATGTCAAAGAGGGGCATTACGACGGCACCATCTTCCACAGAGTGATACCGAACTTCATGGCGCAAGGCGGCGGTTACACCGAAGATTTCAAGCAAAAGCCCACCCACAAGTCCATCAAAAACGAAGCCGATAACGGACTCAAGAACAAACGCGGCACCATAGCCATGGCGCGTACCCCGGACCCTAACTCAGCTACATCTCAATTTTTCATTAATTTTGTAGACAATACGTTCTTGGATTACAAGAGTTCGACGCCCCAGGGTTGGGGCTACGCCGTATTCGGCGAGGTAACCGGAGGCCTGGATGTGGTAGATAAGATGGCGAAAATTCCAACAGGATCCGGCGGTCCCATGGCAACGGATGTACCACAAACACCCATCATCATCCAAAAAGCAACCGTGATCAGCGAATAGATTGCGGGGGCGACTTTTTGAAGAAGGAAACGCTGTTTATTTCCGATCTGCATCTCGGCAGCACGCGGCCGGAAATCACACAACGTTTCCTGCGGTTTCTTGAACACCGCATGCGCAGTGTCGAGCGTTTATATGTTCTTGGAGACCTCTTCGACGCTTACCTCGGAGACGACGACAATGCCTCCCCTAACCGGGAGGTCAAGTCCGCATTCAAGCAACTTACCGAGTCCGGCACCGAAGTGCACTTTCAGCACGGCAACCGGGATTTTCTCCTCGGGGGCAGGTTCGCTCGGGAAACCGGCGTAAATTTACTGGGCGACTATGAGGTCATTTATCTCTACGGCGTACCCACTTTGATTACCCATGGAGACCTCCTGTGTACCGACGATTTTCAGTACCAGAAGGCTCGCGAGCGGGTCCGTACCGAGGAATGGAAACAGGCGGCCTTATCCAAACCGCTTTGGCTGCGCCGCTTATATGCGCGTTGGTATCGCTTCAAAAGTAGTCTCGACAAACGGGGCAAGACTGCGGAAATCATGGACGTCAACCCTGCGACGGTAAAAGAAACGATGCTTCGTTATGGTGTGGACCGCTTAATCCACGGCCATACCCATCGTCCCGCGGTCCATGAGCTAGAAATCGAGAATAAACAATGCCGACGCTTCGTCTTACCCGAATGGGGAAAGAACGAAACGGTCTTATGCTGGAATCAGGAAGGCTTCCACACGGAAGTAATCGGATACTAAGAATCGCTTTCCTTCCCTGGAAAGACAGCAATCCGGTTTTACTCTCAGGACTTACGCAAGACGCATTTCTAGCGAAGGATTTTTAAGTTGTCGAATAAGGTAGTCATCCAGTAAGCCGTGCTTGAGTTGATAGACCGTTCGACCGGTTTGAGCCGCCAAGGACTTGAGCCGGACCCAGACCAG